>NZ_NHON01000133.1 GCF_002195995.1 Inquilinus limosus | reverse complement strand
CACCCTGACCGTCCCGGGGAGCGACAGACTCCCCTTTGAACCCCCGCCCCGGCCCCAGCGGCCAGCCGGCGGGGAACGGGTGGAGATGCGCATGACCGGTGCCGCCATCGCCGAGGACGGGTTCATCTACGCGCTGCGCCGCGTCACCGAGGCGGCCGCCCGCGCCGCCTTCGACTGGATCGGCCGCGGCCGCAAGGACGAGGGCGACGCCGCCGCGGTCGACGCCATGCGCACCGTCCTCAACCATCTCGACATCGATGGCCGCATCGTCATCGGCGAGGGCGAGAAGGACGAGGCGCCGCAGCTATACAAGGGCGAGCGCCTCGGTCATGGCGGCGGCCTGGCCGTCGACATCGCGGTCGACCCCGTGGACGGCACCAGCCACCTGGCCAACGGCCAGACCAACGCCCTGGCCGCCGTGGCGATGACGCCGCAGGGCGCCATGTTCGACCCCGGCCCCGCCTTCTACATGGAGAAGTTCGCCGGCCCGCCCGCCGTGAAGGGCCGCATCGACCCGCTGGCCCCGACCCGCGACAAGCTGAAGGTGCTGGCCCAGGCGCTGGGCAAGCCCGTCTCCGACCTCTCGGTCTATGTGCTGGAGAAGCCGCGCCACCGCCGGCTGGTGGAGGAGATCCACGCCGCCGGCGCCCGCGTCGCCCTGTACCCCGCCGGCGACGTGGCCGGCGCCATCGTCGCCGCCATGCCGGGCGGCGAGGTCGACTGCCTGATGGGCACCGGCGGCACGCCCGAAGGGGTGCTGGCGGCCTGCGCCATCCGCGCCCTGGGCGGCGAGTTCCTGGGCCGGCTGGACCCGCAGCTGGAGCATGAGCGCGCCGCCGTGGCCCATGCCGGGCTGGACACCCGCCGCTGGTGGGGGGTGGAGGAGCTGGTGCGCAGCGACAAGGTGTGGTTCGCCGCCACCGGCATCACCACCGGCATGCTGTTCGAGGGCGTGTCGCGCCGCGGCCCCAGCACCCGCACCCAGTCGCTGATGCTCACGGCGCCCGACCGGCAGTGGCAGGTGCTGACCACCTATGTCGAGACCGCCCTGCTGGGGCCGGGCCCCGGCCAGGCGCAGGAGGCCAGGCCGTGACGCGGGGCCTGTCGGGGCCGCAGCCCGCGTCCGGGCCGGAGACACCCCCTCACCCTCCCGCCGCCTTCGGCGTCGGGCCCCTCCCTCTCCCCAAGGAGAGGGGTGGGTCACCTCTCCCCCGGGGAGAGGTCGAAATCGCGGCGGCGATTTCGGGTGAGGGGGCGGCGCCGGCCGATCCACCCGAGCCCGCCGGCCGCAGCTGGAGCCAGCCCGCCATCCGCCATGCCGAGCCGCGCCCGAGGCTCGCCGATCACGACCCGAGACGGGAGTTCAGAATGTCCAAGCCTTCCTTCGACCGGCCGATCATCCTCGGGATCGTCGGCGACAGCGCCGCCGGCAAGACCACGCTGTCGCGCGGCATCGCCGAGATCCTGGGGCCGCAGCGCTGCACCCTGATCTGCACCGACGACTATCACCGCTACGACCGGCGCGAGCGGGCGGCGAACGGGGTCTCGGCCCTCGACCCCGCCGGCAACTATGTCGACATCCTGGAGCAGCATCTGCACCTGCTGCGCCAGGGCCAGCCGATCCTGAAGCCGATCTACAACCACGACCAGGGCACGCTGGACCGGCCGGAATATATCGAGCCGAAGGAGTTCGTGGTCGCAGAAGGGCTGCTCGGCTACGCCACAAGGGCGATGCGCGACTGCTACGACGTCAAGATCTACCTCGACCCCGAGGAGGAGCTGCGCGTCCGCTGGAAGGTGCATCGCGACACCAGCAAGCGCGGCTACACCGCCGAGCAGGTGCTGGAATCGCTGAAGAAGCGGGAATATGACAGCCCGACCTTCATCCGGCCGCAGCGGCTGTTCGCCGACATCGTCATCCGCTTCCAGCGGCCGCCCGGCGCCAACTCCTCGGCCGGGGCGCCGGAGACCGACCATAGGCTCGACGTCGCCCATATCCTGCGCCCGACCCTGCCGCACCCGAACTTCTCCCGGCTGATCGAGGCGGTGGGCGACGGCAGCGTCGGCTTCGAGCTGACCCGCGACGAGGGCAAGCCGGTCGACGTGCTGGAGATCCGCGGCTCGATCTCCGACCGCCGGGCCGAGCGGGTGGAGGAGTATCTCTGGGAGCATATCCCCGAGGCCAGCCACCTGCGCGACGACCTCGGCCGCTACGACGGCGCCGCCGGCCGAGCGGTCAGCCACCCCCTCGCCCTCACCCAGCTCCTGGTCGCCTTCCACATGGTCAAGGCCGCCCAGGGCGTGCACGCGGTGTGAGGCGGATGGGCCCGCTCTCCCCCCTCACCCTCCCGCCGCCAACGCGGCGGGTCCCTCCCTCTCCCCGAGGAGAGGGGAATACGAGCCGGGCTCTCATCACCTCTCCCCCGGGGAGAGGTCGAAATCGCGGCAGCGATTTCGGGTGAGGGGGCGGCACCGGCCCCGACGACCGAGCTTCACCGACCGTCCCTGAGGAGGCCCCGATGGCCCGTATCACTCTCAGACAGCTGCTGGACCACGCCGCCGAGCATGGCTACGGCGTGCCTGCCTTCAACATCAACAACATGGAGCAGATCCTGGCGATCATGGCCGCGGCGCAGAAGGTCGACGCGCCGGTGATCCTGCAGGCCAGCCGCGGCGCCCGCTCCTATGCCGGCGACCTGATGCTGGCGAAGATGGTGGAGGCGGCGGAGGCGATGCATCCCGGCATCCCGATCTGCCTGCACCAGGACCACGGCAATGACGACGGCACCTGCCTGTCGGCCATCCAGCACGGCTTCACCAGCGTGATGATGGACGGATCGCTGGAGGCCGACGCCAAGACCCCGGCCAGCTGGGACTACAATGTCGGCATCACCGGCCGGATCACCGCCGCGGCCCACGCCGTCGGCGTGTCGGTGGAGGGCGAGCTCGGCGTGCTCGGCAGCCTGGAGACCGGACAGGGCGAGGCCGAGGACGGGCACGGCGCCGAGGGCGCGCTGGGCCATGACCAGCTGCTGACCGACCCGGACCAGGCGGTGCAGTTCGTGCGCGAGACCCGGGTCGATGCGCTGGCCATCGCCATGGGCACCTCGCACGGCGCCTACAAGTTCTCGCGCCGGCCGGACGGCGAGATCCTGGCGATGCATGTGGTCCAGGCGATCCATGAGCGGCTGCCCGAGATCCACCTGGTGATGCACGGCTCCTCCTCCGTCCCCGAGGCGCTGCAGGAGCAGTTCAACCGCTTCGGCGGCGAGATGCCGAAGACCTGGGGCGTGCCGGTGGAGGAGATCCAGCGCGGCATCCGCTACGGCGTGCGCAAGGTCAACATCGACACCGATTGCCGCCTGGCCATGGCCGCCGAGATCCGCCGCGTGGCGGTGGAGAAGCCGGGCGAGTTCGACCCGCGCAAGTTCCTGCAGCCGTCGATGGCCGCGCTCGAGGCGCTGTGCCGCGAACGCTACGAGCAGTTCGGCACCGCCGGCCAGGCGTCGAAGATCACCCCCCTGCCCCTGCCCGAGATGGCGAAACGCTACCGCTCCGGCGCGCTCGACCCGCGCATCGCGGTCGGCGCCGCAGCCTGAGAGGAGAGAGCCATGAGCACGAATGTCACGACCCTCGACACCAAGGCCGCAACCGTCACCGGCAAGGACCGCTACAAGGCCGGCGTGCTGGAATACCGGAAGATGGGCTATTGGGAGCCCGACTACCAGCCGAAGGACACCGACGTGCTGGCGCTGTTCCGGATCACGCCGCAGGACGGCGTCGACCCGGTCGAGGCGGCGGCGGCGGTGGCGGGCGAGAGCTCCACGGCCACCTGGACCGTGGTCTGGACCGACCGGCTGACCGCCTGCGAGAAGTACCGGGCCAAGGCCTACCGCGTCGACCCGGTGCCGAACCAGCCGGGCCAGTACTTCGCCTATATCGCCTATGACCTCGACCTGTTCGAGCCGGGGTCGATCGCCAACCTGACCGCGTCGATCATCGGCAACGTCTTCGGCTTCAAGCCCCTGAAGGCGCTGCGGCTGGAGGACATGCGGCTGCCGGTCGCCTATGTGAAGACCTTCGACGGGCCGCCGACCGGCATCGTGGTCGAGCGCGAGCGGCTGGACAAGTTCGGCCGGCCGCTGCTCGGCGCCACGGTGAAGCCGAAGCTCGGCCTGTCGGGCCGGAACTACGGCCGCGTCGTCTACGAGGCGCTGAAGGGCGGGCTCGACTTCACCAAGGACGACGAGAACATCAACTCCCAGCCCTTCATGCACTGGCGCGACCGCTTCCTGTACTGCATGGAGGCGGTGAACCGCGCCCAGGCGGTGACCGGCGAGGTCAAGGGCACCTATCTCAACGTCACCGCCGCGACCATGGAGGACATGTACGAGCGGGCGGAGTTCGCCAAGTCGCTCGGCAGCGTCATCGTCATGATCGACCTGGTGATCGGCTACACCGCGATCCAGTCGATGTCGAAATGGGCGCGGCGCAACGACATGATCCTGCACCTGCACCGCGCCGGCCACGGCACCTATACGCGGCAGAAGAGCCACGGCGTGTCGTTCCGGGTGATCGCCAAATGGATGCGCCTCGCCGGCGTCGACCACATCCATGCCGGCACCGTGGTCGGCAAGCTGGAGGGCGACCCGAACACGACGCGCGGCTTCTACGACATCCTGCGCGAGGACCATCTGCCGGCCAAGCTGGAGAACGGCGTGTTCTTCGAGCAGGACTGGGCCAGCCTGCGCAAGGTGATGCCGGTGGCGTCCGGCGGCATCCATGCCGGGCAGATGCACCAGCTGCTGGACTATCTCGGCGAGGACACGGTGCTGCAGTTCGGCGGCGGCACCATCGGCCACCCGATGGGCATCCAGGCCGGCGCCACCGCCAACCGGGTCGCGCTCGAGGCGATGATCCTGGCCCGCAACGAGGGCCGCGACACCAAGGTGGAGGGGCCGCAGATCCTGGCCGACGCCGCCCGCCACTGCCAGCCGCTGCGCCAGGCGCTGGACGTCTGGAAGGACGTCACCTTCGACTACGCCTCGACCGACACGCCGGACTTCGTCCCGGCCGTCACCGCCGCCAGCTGAGGAGGCCGCCATGCGCATCACCCAGGGATGCTTCTCCTTCCTGCCCGACCTGACCGACCGGCAGATCGCCGCCCAGGTGCAGTACTGCATCGACCAGGGCTGGGCGGTGAACATCGAGTTCACCGACGACCCGCACCCCCGCAACACCTATTGGGAGATGTGGGACCTGCCGATGTTCGACATCCGCGACGCCGCCGCGGTGATGACCGAGCTGGCCTCGTGCCGCAAGGCCTATGGCGACCGCTACATCCGCATCTCCGGCTTCGACGCCAGCCCCGGCTGGGAGTCGGTGCGGATCTCCTTCCTGGTCAACCGCCCGCCGGAGGAGGCCCGCTTCGCGCTGGAGCGCCAGGAGGCCGAGGGACGGAGCATCCGCTACACGACGCGGCTGCTGCCAGCCGCGGCGGGCTGAACCAGCCCGCTCGGATTGCCTCTCCCGCCTGGCGGGAGAGGTCGGGCGCCCGGAGGGCGACCGGGTGAGGGCTGGCCCTGGCCTCGACAAAATCCCCTCACCCGGAGCCGCTGCGCGTCTCCGACCTCTCCCGCAAGCGGGAGAGGCACACCAAAGCCGTCCTTCTGTCCAAGAGGCCCCGCCATGACCGAAGCCGCCCTCGCCGTGCCGCCGGCCGACACCCGCATCGACCTCGCCCGGGAGTTCGAGGAGACCCGGATCGACGAGGTGTTCGCGGCACTGGACCGCGAGCTGGTCGGCCTCGTCCCGGTGAAGACCCGGATCCGCGAGATCGCGGCGCTGCTGCTGGTCGAGCGCATCCGCCGCCGCCTCGGCCTCGGCGCCGAGGCGCCGACCCTGCATATGAGCTTCACCGGCAATCCCGGCACCGGCAAGACCACCGTCGCCCTCCGCATGGCCGACATCCTGCACCGGCTCGGCTACGTCCGGCGCGGGCACCTGGTCTCGGTCACCCGCGACGACCTGGTCGGCCAGTACATCGGCCACACCGCGCCGAAGACCAAGGAGATCCTCAAAAGGGCGATGGGCGGGGTGCTGTTCATCGACGAGGCCTACTACCTGTATCGGCCGGAGAACGAGCGCGACTACGGCCAGGAGGCGATCGAGATCCTGCTGCAGGTGATGGAGAACCAGCGCGAGGATCTGGTGGTGATCGTCGCCGGCTATGGCGACCGGATGGAGAAGTTCTTCACCAGCAACCCCGGCTTCCGCTCGCGCATCGCCCATCACGTCGAGTTCCCGGACTTCTCCGAGGCCGAGCTGATCGCGATCGGCGAGGGCATGCTGGCGCGGCAGAACTACCGCTTCAGCCCGGAGGCGCTGCAGGCGTTCCGCGACTATGTCGCCCGCCGCATCCGGCTGCCGCATTTCGCCAACGGACGGTCGATCCGCAACGCGCTGGACCGCGCCCGGCTGCGCCAGGCCAACCGGCTGGTGCGCGACATGCCGCCCGACCTGTCGGTCGAGGATTTCGTCACTTTGGCCGAGGCCGACATCCGCGCCAGCCGGGTGTTCTCGGCCGAGCCGCCGGACCAGGAGGCCAAGCTGTGAGCACGATTATCGCCCCTTCGATCCTCTCCGCCGATTTCGCCCGGCTGGGCGAGGAGGTGCGCGCGGTGGTCGCGGCCGGCGCCGACTGGATCCATATCGACGTGATGGACGGGCATTTCGTGCCCAACCTGACGATCGGGCCGGATGTGGTGAAGGCGCTGCGGCCGCACAGCGACCGGGTGTTCGACGTGCATCTGATGATCGCCCCGGCCGACCCCTATCTCGACGCCTTCGCCAAGGCGGGGGCCGATGTCATCACCGTGCATGCCGAGGCCGGGCCGCATCTCGACCGGTCGCTGCAGCACATCCGGTCGCTCGGCAAGCAGGCCGGGGTGGCGCTGTGCCCGGCGACGCCGGAGGATGCGGTGGCGCATGTTCTGGACCGGGTCGACCTGATCCTGGTGATGACGGTCAATCCCGGCTTCGGCGGCCAGGCCTTCATCCCGGCGATGGCGGAGAAGATCCGCCGGATCCGCGCCATGATCGGCGACCGGCCGATCCGCCTGGAGGTCGATGGCGGGGTGACGCCGGAGACGGCGGCCGTGGTGGCCGCGGCCGGGGCGGACACGCTGGTCGCGGGCTCCGCCGTGTTCCGCGGCGGGCCGGCGGCCTATCAGTCCAACATCGCCGCGATCCGGAACGGAGCCGCGGGAGGGGCCGGCCGGTCGGCCGCCGCATGAGCGCCCGCGCGCCCCGCATCCGCGCGGTCGTGTTCGACCTCGACGGCACCCTGGTCGACAGCGTCGCCGACGTCGCCGCCGCCCTGGCTCCGCTGTTCCGCGAGGCGGGGATCCACCCGCTCTCGGAGGCCGAGGTGCGTCGCCTGATGGGCCATGGGGCGGCCGGGCTGGTGCGCGGCGCGCTGCGGCTGCGCGGCTGCGACCCGGGCCGGGCCGGCGACCCGAGCCGGACCCGCGACCCGGGCCGGGCGGTGTGGATGACCCGGCGCTTCCTCAACCACTACGCCGCGGCGCCGGTGGCGCGGACCACCGCCTATCCCGGCGCGGTCGAGGCGGTGGCGGCGCTGGCGTCGGCCAGGATCGCCGTCGGCGTCTGCACCAACAAGGCGGCCTGGACCGCCCGCTCGGTGCTGCGGGCGCTGGGCTTCGCGCCGCATGTCGGGGCACTGATCGGCGGCGACAGCGGCCACGGCATGAAGCCGGATCCGGAGCCGCTGCTGGCCTGCATCGCGGCGCTCGGCGCCCGCCCCGAGGACACGGTCTATGTCGGCGACCACCATGTCGACATCGCCGCCGCGCGGGCCGCCGGCGTGCGGGTTCTGGCGGTGCCCTTCGGCTATGGCGACGCCGGGTCGCTGGAAGCCGATGGGATCCTCGCCGATTTCACCGCCCTGCCCGAGTGCCTCGGCCTCGCCGAGGCGGTGTAGCCGTGGCCCTGCGCGCCATCCTGTTCGATGTCGACGGCACGCTGGCCGAGACCGAGGAGGTGCACCGCCAATCTTTCAACGCCGCCTTCCGCGCCGCCGGCCTCGACTGGCATTGGAGCCGGGAGCTGTATCGCGAGCTGCTGGCGGTCACCGGCGGCAAGGAGCGGATCGGGCATTTCCTGGCCGGCCTCCCCGCCCCGCCGCGCTGCGACGTGACGGCGCTGCACCGGGCGAAGACCGAGCGCTACACCGCGCTGGTGGCCGGCGGAGCGGTGGGGCTGCGCCCGGGCGTCGCCCGTCTGCTGGCCGAGGCGCGGGCGGCGGGTGTGCGGCTGGCGATCGCCACCACCACGACGCCGGCCAATGTCGCCGCGCTGCTGGCGGCTGCGCTGGGGCCGGAGGGGCCGGCCCTGTTCGAGGTGATGGTCGCGGGCGACGCGGTGCCGCGGAAGAAGCCGGCGCCGGACGTGTACCAGGCGGTGCTGGAGGCGATGGGGCTGGATCCGGCCGGCTGCATCGCCATCGAGGATTCGCGCAACGGCGTTCTGTCCGCCCGCCGCGCCGGCCTGCCGGTTCTGGCGACGCCGGGCCTGTACACCGGCGACGACGATCTGCGCCACGCGCTGGCGGTGCTGTCCGACCTGGGCGAGCCGGACGCGCCCTACTGCCATCTCAGCGGCGCCGGCGCCGGCGAAGGCTGGGTGACGGTCGAGACGCTGGGGCGGTGGGTGGTGGGGCTGGGTTGAGCGGCGGTCTGCCGGCGGCGAAAGCCCATCCCTGAAGAGCCTTTCAGCATTCCCATGCCGTCATTGCGAGCGCAGCGAAGCAATCCAGGGGCCAATGCGAGCGGCTCTGGATTGCTTCGTCGGCTTCGCCTCCTCGCAATGACGGCGGGGGTGGCTTAAGCGAATGGACCGGGGGAAGGAGGTGGCGCGCAATCGCCCTCCCGGCATTGATGTGAGGACGAACTTCTTTTCTTCAAGAATTGCCAAAACCAAGCGCCACGCCGAATGTCCGGCCCCCGAACCGCAAGGGAGCCCACGCTTGGCATAGGACCTGGTTCACGGCTTCGCCGATGCACGCTTCGCCGCCGCGCGCGAGGCTTTCGCCAGCAACTTCAGCGAGGACAGGGAGATCGGCGCTTCCGTCTGCGCCACGGTCGATGGCGAGACGGTGATCGACCTCTGGGGCGGCTGGGCCGACGCGGCGCGGACTCAGCCCTGGCAGCGCGGCACCATCGTCAACGTCTTCTCCACCACCAAGACCATGACGGCGCTGACCGCGCTGCTGCTGGCCGACCGCGGCGATCTCGACCTCGCCGCGCCGGTCGCCGAGTCCTGGCCGGAGTTCGCGGCCAACGGCAAGGAGCACGTCACCACCGCCCAGCTGCTGAGCCACAGCGCCGGGCTGCCGGGCTGGCGCGAGCCCTTCGGCCCGGACGACGCCACCGACTGGGGCAAGGCCACCCGGCTGCTGGCCGCCCAGGCGCCGCTGTGGGAGCCGGGTACCGCCTCCGGCTACCACGCCTACACCCATGGCTTCCTGGTCGGCGAAGTGGTGCGCCGCGTCACCGGCCGGTCGCCCGGCACCGTGTTCCGGCAGGAGATCGCCGGGCCGCTGGACGCCGATTTCCGGATCGGCCTGCCGGAGAGCGAGGACCACCGCGTCGCCGAACTCGCCCAGCCCCCCGGCCCGGCGCCCGAAGCCGGGGCGGTGGAGATGGCGGAGATCCCGTCGATCGCCTTCCGCGACATGCAGGCGGACGGCCGCCGCGCCTGGCGCATGGATGTGGCGCAGACCCGGACCCGGGCCTGGCGCGGCGCCGAGATCCCCTCGGTCAACGGCCATGGCAACGCCCGCTCAATCGCCGGGATCCACGCCGTTCTGGCGAATGGCGGGGTCGCCCGGGGCAGGCGCATCCTGTCCGAGGCCGGCAGCCGCCGGGTGCTGGAGCCGCAGATCGAGGGCCCGGACCTGGTGATGCGGGGGATCGGGGTCTGCTTCGGGCTGGGCTTCGCCCTGGCACCCTGCCCGCTGCTTCCGGTCGCGCCGCCCAATCCGAACACGGTGTTCTGGGGTGGGGGCGGCGGGTCGCTGGCCGTGATCGACCTCGATGCCCGCACCAGCTTCGCCTATGCGATGAACCGGATGGACCGGGCGATGCTGGGCGACGAGCGATCGTTCCGGGTGCTGCGGGCGTTCTGGCAGGCCTTGGCCTGAGGGCCGGCCGGGTCAAGCCTCCTGGGCCGGCTCTCCCCCTCACCCTCCCGCCGCCTGCGGTGTCGGGCCCCTCCCTCTCCCCAAGGAGAGGGGAATAGGAGCCTTGGCCCATTTACCTCTCCTTGGGGAGAGGTCGAAACCGCGCAGCGGTTTCGGGTGAGGGGGCAGACCGGCCTATCCGTTCAGCACCCCGGCGTGATGCCGGATGTGGTCGGCGATGAAGGTGGAGATGAAGTAGTAGCCGTGATCGTAGCCGGCGTGGCGGCGCAGCGCCAGCGGCTGTCCGGCCGCTTTGCACGCCGCCTCCAGCAGATGCGGATGCAGCTCGCGCTCCAGGAACGGGTCCGCCTCGCCCTGGTCGATCAGCAGGTCGGGGCAGCGCGCCCCGCCCTGCACCAGTGCCGTCGCGTCCCATTGCGCCCATGTCGACTGGTCCGGCCCCAGATAGTTGCCGAACGCCTTCTGCCCCCAGGGGCATTGCGACGGCGCCGCGATCGGCGCGAAGGCCGAGACGGAGCGGTACAGGCCCGGGTTGCGCAAGGCCGCCACCAGCGCCCCGTGACCGCCCATCGAATGGCCGAAGATCCCCATCGCCGAGCGCCGCGCCGGGAAGTGCTTGCCGATCACCTCCGGCAGCTCCTGCGTCACATAGGCGTGCATCCGGTAGCCGTCGCGCCAGGGCTCTTGCGTCGCGTCCAGGTAGAACCCGGCCCCGAGCCCGAAATCCCAGCTCTCGTCGTCGCCCGGATGCCGCCGGTCGCGCGGAGAGGTGTCCGGCGCCACCAGCATCAGCCCGAACTCCGCCGCATGCTGCAGGGCGCCCGCCTTGATGATGAAGGTCTCCTCGGTGCAGGTCAGACCGGCGAGGTAGGTCAGCACCGGCACCGGGCGCTCGGCGGCCTGCGGCGGCACATAGACCGCGAAGCGCATCTCGCCGCCGATCTCGGACGAGGCGTGGCTGTAGAACCCGACCTCGCCCGCGAAGGCCCGGTGCTTGCTCCGGGTGGTGATCTCGCCCGACATCAGAACTCCACGACCGTGCGGATCGACTTGCCCTCATGCATCAGGTCGAAGCCCTCRTTGATCCGCTCCAGSGGCAGCTTGTGCGTGATCATCGGGTCGATCTCGATCTTGCCCGACATGTACCAGTCCACGATCTTCGGCACGTCGGTGCGCCCGCGCGCCCCGCCGAAGGCCGTGCCTTTCCACACCCGCCCCGTCACCA
The DNA here is from genome assembly GCF_002195995.1 of Inquilinus limosus. Classification (GTDB taxonomy): domain Bacteria; phylum Pseudomonadota; class Alphaproteobacteria; order DSM-16000; family Inquilinaceae; genus Inquilinus; species Inquilinus limosus_C. The sequence continues at coordinate 550 of NZ_NHON01000133.1, read as the reverse complement.
GCTGGAACGGCCGGGTCGAGATCTCCTGCCCCGCCCCCGCCACGCCGATCACGATGCTCTGGCCCCAGCCGCGATGCGAGGCCTCCAGCGCCGCCCGCATCACCTTGGTGTTGCCGGTGCAGTCGAAGGTGTAGTCCGCCCCGCCGATCTGGTCCGCGCCGCGCTTGGTCAGGTTCACCAGATACGGCACCAGATCGCCCTCGACCTCGCTCGGGTTCACGAAATGGGTCATGCCGAAGCGCTCGCCCCATTCCTTCTTCGAGTTGTTCAGGTCGACGCCGATGATCATGTCGGCCCCGGCCAGCCGCAGACCCTGGATCACGTTCAGCCCGATGCCGCCGAGCCCGAACACGATCGCGGTCGCCCCCTCCTCCACCTTCGCCGTGTTGATCACGGCGCCGATACCGGTGGTCACGCCGCAGCCGATGTAGCAGATCTTGTCGAAGGGCGCGTCCGGCTCGCCCAGGTCGGACAGCACCGCCAGCGCGTGGCGCAGATCGTCGTCGCCGGTGTACAGGCCCGGCGTCGCCAGAACCGGCAGGCCGGCGCG
>NZ_NHON01000132.1 GCF_002195995.1 Inquilinus limosus | reverse complement strand
GTAGGGGGAGGGGGCTGTCGATGAAGGGGACCGATCTTGCCGAGACCGCTCGACCGGTGCGAACCCCCTCCCCCAACCCCCTCCCGCGAGGGGAGGGGGGACTCACTGGGATGGAAGCGCCGGGGCGGCGCTCCCGTGCTCGCCTACCGGTATTCGCCGGCCAGCTTCTCGACCTGGGCGATGTTGTCCTTGGTGATGAAGCCGGGGCCGGAGTTGATGTTGTTGCTGGGGATCACGCCGTAGCGGACGTAGTTCGCCAGCAGCACCACCGGCAGGTAGCCCTGCAGGTAGGGCTGCTGGTCGATGGCGAAGGTCACCGTGCCGTCCTTGATGCCGGCGGCGATCGCCGGGCTCAGGTCGAAGGTGGCGAAGAAGATCTTGCCGGCCTGCTTGTTGGCCTGCAGCACCTGGATCGTCGGCTCGGCCGAGTTCGGCCCCAGCGTCAGGATGCCGTTGGTGTCCGGATGGGCGCGCAGATAGGCCGAGACCTTGGTCTGCACCTCGCCCGGGTCCATGCCCGAATCGACCATCTGGTCGCCCAGCTTGACGCCGAGGGCATCGGCGAAGCCCTGGCAGCGCTCCACCGAGGCCGGGTTGGTGATGTAGTGGTTGACGCAGAGGAACTTGGTGACGCCGGCGGCCTTGGCCTTCTCGCCCGCGCCCTTGCCGGCGTCGTATTCCGGCTGGCCGATATGCATCAGCGCGCCCAGCGCCTTGCTCTGCTCCGCCGTGCCGGAATTGATGGTGATGACCGGGATGCCCTTCTTCACCGCGTCGGTGATCGGGCCCTTCAGCACGTCGAAATCGGCGATGGTGATGATGATGCCGTCGGGCTTCGACGCGGTGGCCTGCTGCACGATGCGGGCCATGTCGGCGAGGTCGCCGGTCGACGGGTTCTGGTAGTCCACCTTGGCGCCGACCTGCTGGCCCGCCTCGCGGATCGCGGTCTTGATGGTGTTCCACCAGCTGTCGGAATCGGGGGCGTGGCTGATCAGAACGAAGCGCTCATTGGCCGCCTGCGCCGCCTGGGGCGCGGCCGCCAGGCCCAGCACCATGGCGGCGCTCATGGCCGCGCCGCACAGCAATGTCCGAAGCATTCCTGGTCCTCCCTCGGTTTCGTCGCCCGATTCATCGGCGCCGGAGGAGGCCTCAGCCCGGGTCCGCCGCCGAAGTCGGTTGATCACGAGAATTGAACAGGATTTTTAACCGGAACGCAATTCAGAATTTCTGTTCTATTTCTGGTCAGGCCGTTTCACGGCCAGCCTGATCGGGACCGCCGGCGCCGCGCAGCCCGGCCTCCAGGATCGCCGCGGCGCGGCCGGCCAGCGCGTCCAGCCCGCCGTCGCGCACCAGATCGTCGGCCAGCTGGCCGGAGATGACCAGCAGCGCCAGCCCGTGCAGCTGGGCCCAGGCGGCCACCACCGCGGCGCGGTCCGCCCCCGGCGCCAGGCTGTGCACGGCCCGGCGCAGCCCGTCATAGGCGCGCTCGCCGACCGTCCACAGCGCCGGGTCGGCCGATTTCTGCAGCCCGCCGTCGAACATCAGCCGGTACAGCCCCGGCTGCTCGCGCGCGAAGCCGAGATAGCCGCGGAACCCCGCCGCCATCCCGGGCCCCGGCGGCGCCTTCGCGATGCAGTCGGACAGGGCCGCGAACCCCTCCGCCGCCACCGCCGCCAGCAGCGCCTGCCGGGTCGGGAAGTGCCGGTACGGCGCGTTGTGCGAGACGCCGACGCGGCGGGCGACATCGCGCAGGCTCAGCGCCTCCGGCCCCGCTTCCTCCAGCAGCGCCCGCGCCGCCGCCACCAGCGCCCGGCGCAGGTCGCCGTGATGGTAGGGCTGCCCGGGGGCCTCCGGCTCCGATGTTGACACGGTCCACATCCAATTCTATGTTGCTGATGTCAACATCGGCCGGATCGGTTCTGCTGTAAAGGTCGCAACGATGCTGTCGCTCGCTCTCGCCGCGCTGTTCTGGGTGGTGCTGCATCTCGTCGTCGCCGGCCCGCTGCGCCCGGCGCTGGCCGGCCGGCTGGGGGAGATGGGCTATAGCGGCGTGTTCTCGGTGCTCAGCGCCGCCGGGCTGGTCTGGCTGGCCCTGGCCTATCGCGGCGCGCCGTACGAGCCGCTCTGGGCTCCGGCGCCCTTCTGGGTGCCGGCGGTGCTGGTGTTCCTGGGCTTCGTGCTGCTGGCCTACAGCCTCGGGCCCGGCAACCCGACCCAGGTGGCGGCGGAGCGGCTGGGGCCGGAGCTTCCGGTCGCGGGCATCACCCGGATCACCCGCCATCCGATGCTGTGGGCCTTCGCCCTCTGGGCGCTCGCGCATCTGACCGTGAACGGCCACCGGGCCGGGGTGCTGCTGTTCGGCGCCATCCTGGTCACGGCGCTGAACGGCATGGCCTCGATCGACCGCAAGCGGGCGGCGCGGCTGGGCCCGGCCTGGGACGACTTCGCCCGCCGCACCTCGCGCCTGCCCTTCGCCGCCATCCTGGCCGGCCGCGGCGAGCTGAGGCTGGGCGAGCTGGCCGTCTGGCGCCTGGGGCTGGGGATCGCCCTCTACGCCGCGGCGCTGTGGCTGCACGGGTTCCTGTAGGACGGGCCGGGGCGGAGCGGAAGGAAGCCGCTCGCGCCTTCGGTCGCTAGGGGGGCCGGGTCGGCAGCCGCATCTGCTTGCGCAGGCTCCTGTCGAACATCAGGACGTCGATCCGGCCGGTTCGCGAGAACACCTCCTTGACGATAGGTTCATATGCACCTATTTTGGTCGGCATGTCACATTCGCGCTCTCTTGACGACGAAACCGCCGACCTGATCGCCCGCACCTGCCTGTGCCAGCGCATCCAGCGGGCGGGGCGGATCGTCGGCCGCCGGTTCGACGAAGCGTTCCGGTCGCTCGGGATCAACAACTGGCAGTTCTCCGTCCTCCTCGCGCTTCGGCAGCTTCGATCCCCGACCATCGGGGACGTGGCGGAGGTGCTCGGGATGGACCGTACGACCCTGACCAAGAACCTGAAGCCGCTCGCCCGGCGCGGGCTTCTGCGCGTGACCGCCGACGAGCATGATGCGCGGGCGCGGCGCATCACTTTGACGGACGCCGGCGAGGAGATCCTCGCCAGCGCCAAGGAGGGCTGGCATCAGGCCCAGCGGGCGGTGACGGCCGGCCTCCCGCCGGATCATCTGGCGCAGCTGACGTCCTCGCTGGAGCGCTTTCAGGTCACGGGCAGGGGGTGAGCGATGGCCACGAGGCTCCCGGGCTCGGCATATACGTGCATATACACTGATCTCCGGGCGCGGACCCGCCCGGGTTTTCCGGAACGCCTGTCCCCCTTGTCGGAAACCCGCTCATGACCAAGACGCGCCTCCTGCTGTTCGTGGCTCTGCCGCTGCTGGCGATCGGCGCGGCGGGCGCCGTCGTGGCGTCCGGAGCGACCGGGGAGCGGCGGGCGGAGGACGATCCGCGCAGCGCTCCGCCGGTCGTCGCGGTCGCCGAGGCCAGGACCGTCGGCCATGCCGAGCGGGGATTCACCGGCTCGATCGCGGCGCGGGTGCAGAGCAATCTCGGCTTCCGCGTGCCCGGCAAGATCGTCGAACGCCTGGTCGATGTCGGCGAGCGCGTCGCGGCCGGCCAGCCGCTGATGCGCATCGACGAGACGGATCTGCGCCTCGCCCTGGCGGCCAGGCAGAACGCGGCGGTCGCCGCCCGCGCGGTCGCGGTGCAGGCCCGTGCGGACAATGCGAGATATGCCGACCTGCTGGCGAAGGGATGGGCGACGAAGCAGCGTTACGAGCAGGCCAGGGCCGCGCTGGACTCCGCCGAGGCACAGCTCGCCGCGGCCGAAGCCGAGGCCCGGGTCGCGGCGAACGAGGCCGGCTATTCCACCCTCATCGCCGATGCGGACGGCGTCGTCGTCGAAACGCTCGGCGAGCCCGGCCAGGTCGTTTCGGCCGGACAGGTGGTGGTGCGGCTCGCCCATGCCGGGCCGCGCGAGGCCATCGTCGCCCTTCCCGAAGCCGTCAGGCCGATCCTGGGCGCGCAGGCCGAGGCGACCGTCTACGGGCTCGACCGGCGGCGCTGGCCCGCCCGCCTGCGGCAATTGTCGGATTCGGCCGATCCGCAGACCCGGACCTACGAGGCACGCTACGTGCTGGACGGCGACGCGGCGTCGGCGCCGTTGGGCGCGACGGTGACGCTGTGGGTCGCGGATGCCGATGCCGCCGACCTCGTCGAGATCCCGATCGGCGCGGTCCTGAACGACGGCGGCAGGACCGGCGTCTGGGTGGTCGACCAGGCCGCGTCCACCGTCGGCTTCAGGCCGGTGACGATCCGCCGGCTGGGCGGTGAGACCGCGATCGTGTCCGGCCTCGAGCCCGGCGAGCGGATCGCGGCCCTGGGGGCCCATCTCCTCCATGACGGCGAGGCCGTCCGCACGCTGGTCGCAAAGGCGGATGCGCCATGAGCTTCAACCTCTCCGCGCTCGCCGTCCGCGAGCGTTCGGTGACGCTGTTCTTCATCATCGCCATCGCGATCGCCGGCGCCGTCGCCTTCCTCAAGCTCGGCCGGGCCGAGGATCCCGCCTTCACCGTGAAGGTGCTGACCGTCACCACCGCCTGGCCGGGCGCGACGGCGCAGGAGATGCAGGATCTGGTCGCCGAGCCGCTCGAGAAGCGCCTGCAGGAGCTGCAATGGTACGACCGGGTCGAGACCATGACGCGGCCCGGGCTCGCCTTCATGACCCTCACCCTGAAGGACAGCACGCCGCCGGCCGCGGTGCAGGAGCAGTTCTACCAGGCCCGCAAGAAGCTGGGCGACGAGGCCCGGGAACTGCCCGTGGGCGCCATGGGCCCGTTCGTCAACGACGAGTATTCGGATGTCAGCTTCGCGCTTTATGCGCTGAAGGCCAAGGGCATGCCGATGCGGGCGCTGGTCCGCCAGGCCGAGGCGATCCGCCAGCAACTCCTGCATGTGCCCGGGGTCAAGAAGATCGACATTCTCGGCGAGCGGCCGGAACGGATCTTCGTCGAGTTCTCCTATGCCAGGCTGGTCACGCTCGGCGTCTCGGCGCAGGATATCTTCGCCGCCCTGCAGCGGCAGAACGCGGTGACGCCGGCGGGGTCGATCGACACCGAGGGGCCGCAGGTCTTCATCCGTCTCGACGGCGCCTATGACGACCTGCAGAAGATCGCCGACACGCCCGTCGCCGCCGGCGGCCGCACCCTCAAGCTCTCCGACATCGCCGATGTCCGGCGCGGATACGAGGACCCGGCGACCTTCATCATGCGCCATCAGGGCGAGCCGGCGCTGATGCTGTCCGCGGTGATGCAGGACGGCTGGAACGGCCTCGACCTCGGCCGCGCGCTGGAGGCGGAGACGGCGAGGATCGCAGGCAGCCTGCCGCTCGGGCTCAGCCTGACCAAGGTGACCGACCAGGCCGTGAACATCACGGAATCGGTCGACGAGTTCATGCTGAAATTCGCCATGGCGCTCGGGGTCGTGCTGCTGGTCAGCCTGCTCAGCCTCGGCTGGCGGGTCGGCATCGTGGTCGCGGCCGCGGTTCCCCTCACCCTCGCCGTCGTCTTCCTCATCATGCTGGAGACCGGCCGCTTCTTCGACCGCATCACCCTCGGCGCCCTGATCCTCGCGCTCGGGCTGCTGGTCGACGACGCCATCATCGCCATCGAGGTGATGGTGGTGAAGATGGAGGAGGGGATGGGCCGGATCGCGGCCGCGGCCTATGCCTGGAGCCATACCGCGGCGCCGATGCTGTCGGGGACGCTGGTGACGGTGGTCGGGCTGATGCCGGTCGGCTTCGCGCGCTCGACCGCCGGCGAGTATGCCGGCAACATCTTCTGGATCGTCGGCTTCGCCCTGATCGCCTCCTGGATCGTCGCCGTCGTCTTCACGCCCTATCTGGGCGTGAAGCTGCTGCCCGAGATCAAGCCGGTCGAAGGCGGGCACCACGCCATCTACGACACGCCGAACTACCGGCGTCTGCGCCGGGTCATCGGCTTCGCCGTGCGCCGCAAATTCCTCACCTGCGGCGCGGTGGGCGTGGTCTTCGCGCTCTCCGTCATCGGCATGGGCGCGGTGAAGCAGCAATTCTTCCCGACCTCCGACCGTCCCGAGGTGCTGGTCGAGGTGCGCATGCCGGAGGGCACCAGCATCGAGACGACGGAGAAGACGGTCGAGACGGTCGAGCGCTGGCTGGCGGACCAGCCGGAGGCGAAGATCGTCACCAGCTATGTCGGCCAGGGCGCGCCGCGCTTCTTCCTGGCCCTGTCGCCGGAGCTGCCCGACCCCGCCTTCGCCAAGATCGTCATCCTGACCCCCGACGCGGAGGCTCGCGAAGCCCTGAAGCATAGGCTGCGCACGGCCGTGGCCGAAGGGCTCGCGCCCGAGGCCTATCTGCGCGTCACCCAGCTGGTGTTCGGGCCCTACACGCCGTTCCCGGTCGAGTTCCGGATCACGGGGCCGGATGCCGGCGAGCTGCGCCGGATCTCCGATCAGGCCCTCGCCGTCATGCGGGGCGTGCCCGACGTGCGGCAGGCCAATCGCGACTGGGGCAACCGCGTGCCGACCCTGCGCTACGTCCTCGACCAGGACCGGCTGCGCCTGATCGGCCTGTCGCCGGCGGAAGCGGCGCAGCAGCTGCAGTTCCTGCTGACCGGCGTCACGGTCACCCAGGTGCGCGAGAACATCCGCACCGTCGACGTGGTGGCCCGCAGCGCCGGCGGCGAACGGCTCGACCCCGCCCGCCTGAGCGATTTCTCGCTCACCAGCCGAGACGGGCGGCTGATCCCGCTCGACCAGATCGGCCATGCCGAGGTCCGCATGGAGGACCCGATCCTGAAGCGGCGCGACCGCACCCCGACGATCACCATCCGCTCCGACATCGGCGAGGCCACCCAGCCGCCCGAAGTCTCGATGCGCGTCCTGCAGGCGCTGCAGCCGCTGATCGCCTCGTTGCCCGCGGGCTACCGCATCGAGACGGGCGGCTCGATCGAGGAGGCGGGCAAGGCGAATGTCGCGCTCGCCGCCGTGTTCCCGATCATGATCGCGCTGATGCTGGTCTTCATCATGCTGCAGGTCCGCTCCTTCTCGGCGACCGCCATGGTGATGCTGACCGCCCCGCTGGGCCTGGTCGGCGCCGTGCCGGTGCTGCTCGCCTTCAACCAGCCCTTCGGCTTCAACGCCATCCTGGGGCTGATCGGGCTCGCCGGCATCCTGATGCGCAACACGCTGATCCTGATCGGGCAGATCAAGGAGAACCAAGATGCCGGGCTCGACGACTATCACGCCGTGGTCGAGGCCACGGTGCAGCGCGCCCGCCCCGTCATCCTGACGGCGCTCGCCGCCGTGCTGGCCTTCGTCCCGCTCACCCATTCGGTGTTCTGGGGCTCGATGGCCTACACGCTGATCGGCGGCACGGCCATCGGCACCGTGCTCATCCTGCTGTTCCTGCCGGCGCTCTACGCCGCCTGGTTCCGGGTGAAGCCGGCGGAGGCCGTCTCGCCGGAAGCGGGAATCGGCTCAGGTCACGAACCAGAGGCAATCCCCGCGCCGGCCGGCGCCGAGTAAGGGCGCACCGGCGGGATCAAGACGGCCCGCCCGGGAGAGAGAGAGAGAGAGAGAGAGAGAGAGAGAGAGACGGCGCTCATCGCTCGCGAAGGACGCACCCCGTCCGCTGCCGCGCTATGATTGCACGGCTTCTTGTAAGGGGCGCATCCAACCCCCTCACCCTCCCGTCGCCAACGCGACGGGCCCCTCCCTCTCCCCGAGGAGAGGGAAATAAGTGCCGCGCTCTCCGGTACCTCTCCTTGGGGAGAGGTCGAAATCGCGACAGCGATTTCGGGTGAGGGGGTGAGCCGGCCTCTCCGAAGGCGCCTCAGCCGATCACCTCGCGCAGCGCGCCGACCACGCGCTCGACATCGCCGTCCTGCATCGCCGGGTACAGCGGCAGCGACAGGCAGCTGGCATAGAAGGATTCGGCGCCGGGCAGGGGCCGGCGGCCGTAGAGGTCCTCGTAATAGGGCTGCCGGTTCACCGGGATGTAGTGCACCTGGGTGCCGATGCCCTTGGCGTGCAGGGCGCGCACCACCTGGCCGCGGGTCTGGCCGAGCGCGGCGAAGTCGATCAGCACCTCGTAGAGATGCAGCACCGGGTCGCAGCCCGGCGCCTTGGCGATCGGCCGCAGCGCCGGGGCCAGCGGCGCCAGCGCCGCGTCGTACAACGCCGCCAGGGCCCGGCGCCGGGCCTTGAACCAGTCCAGCTTGCGCAGCTGGCTGATGCCCAGCGCCGCCTGGATGTCGGTCAGCCGGTAGTTGAAGCCGATCTCCTGCATCTCGTAGTACCAGGGGTTCACCCCGGCCTGGGCAGGGTCGACCGCCAGCTCGGTGTTGACGAAGGCATCCGGGTCGCGGGTCATGCCGTGCGACCGCTGCCGCGCCAGCTTCTGCTGCAGCGCCGGATCGGCCGAGGTGACCATGCCGCCTTCGCCCAGCGCGATCGTCTTCACCGGGTGGAAGGAGAAGCAGGCCAGGTCGGAATGGGTGCAGGCGCCGACCTGGACCCGGCCCTCCGCCGTCTCGTACTCGGTGCCCAGCGCGTGGCAGGCATCCTCGATCACATAGGCGCCGTGGCGGCGGGCGATCTCGGCGATCGGCGCCAGCGGCACGGTCTGGCCGGCCAGATGCACCGGCAGCACCGCGGCGAACCGGCCTTCGGGATGGATCTGCGGGATCCGGGCGATCGCCGTCTCCAGATCCTCCGGCCGCATCAGCCCGGTCTCCGGGTCGACATCGGCGAAGACCACGTCGGCGCCGACGAAGCGGGCGCAGTTGGCGGTGGCCAGGAAGGTCACCGCCGGGACGACGCAGACATCGCCGGGCCCGAGGCCCAGCGCCAGCGTCGCCAGGTGCAGCGCCGCCGTGCCGTTCGAGCAGGCGGCGGCGAAGGGCGAGCCGGTGGCGGCGCAGAAGGCGCGCTCGAACTCGCCCACCGTCGGGCCGGTGGTCAGGTAGTCGGCCTGCAGCGCCCGGGCGACGGCGTCGATGTCGTCCTGGTCGATATACTGGCGGCCATAGGGCAGGAAGGTCACGGTGATCGCCTCCGAACCGCGCGGGCCCCAAGGAAGCGGGCCCCAAGGAAGGGAACGGGGGGACGGCCCCGGCGGGCCGTCAGTTCGCGTGCCGCTCCAGGATCTCCAGCAGCTCGCGGTCGTCCAGCCATTCGGTGTTGTTGTCGCTGCAGTAGCTGAAGCGGTCGGGCACCGGCTTGCCGCCCGCATCCTCGGTGAAGGAGGTGCGGGTGTATTCGCCGAATTGCGGCTCGATCACGTAGCGGTCGGCCAGCTCCACCGTCGCATGCGCGTCGTCGACCGCGATCATCGCCTCGTGCAGCTTCTCGCCCGGGCGGATGCCGACGATGCGGTGCGGCAGGTTGGGCGCCAGGGCGTGGGCCAGCTCGGTGATCTTCATGCTCGGGATCTTCGGCACGAAGATCTCGCCGCCGCGCATCAGCTCGAAATTCGACAGCACGAAGTTCACGCCCTGCTGCAGCGTGATCCAGAACCGGGTCATGCGGTCGTCGGTGATCGGCAGCGAATCCGCCTTCTGCTCCAGCAGCTGGCGGAAGAACGGCACCACGCTGCCGCGCGAGCCGACGACGTTGCCGTAGCGCACGACGGCGAAGCGGGTGCCGATGTCGCCCGACAGGTTGTTGGCGGCGACGAAGGTCTTGTCCGAGGCCAGCTTGGTGGCGCCGTACAGGTTGACCGGGTTGCACGCCTTGTCGGTCGACAGGGCGATGACCTTCTTCACCCGGTTCTGCAAGGCCGCCCAGACCACGTTCTCGGCGCCCATGATGTTGGTGTGGATGCATTCCGACGGGTTGTGCTCCGCCGCCGGGACCTGCTTCAGCGCCGCCGCGTGGATGATGTAGTCGACGCCGCGGGTGGCCAGCGCCAGCCGCTCGCGGTCGCGCACATCGCCGATGAAGAAGCGCATGCAGCTGTGCACCTCGGCCGGATAGGCCGCCCGCACGGCGTTCTGCATGTCGTACTGCTTCAGCTCGTCGCGCGAGAAGATGATCAGCTTCCGCGGCTTGTATCGCTGCAGGATGGTGGAGACGAATTTGCGCCCGAAGGAACCGGTGCCGCCTGTCACGAAAAGGACCTTGCCGTTCAGGTCGACAAGGTTGTCATCAAAAGTGCGATACATGAATCACCAGCGCTGTTGAACCGGACGGCCAGTCGTATCGAAACCTTGAGGGCCGGTTCGAAACCGCGCCGGCCCCCGGATATGAACAACCCAGCCTATACCCTGCGCGCGTGGTGCTTTGCAATGCGGCCGAGCCGGTCCTCTGCGGCGGGCCCGGCGCGGCTGCGACCCGGGTCCTAATCCGCCGGCGGGACCTCGCGGATGCGGGTGCCGAACGCCTCCAGCCGCCGCACCATCTCCGCAGGGTCGAGCAGGGTTTCCGGCAGGTGCAGCCCCGGCGCCACCGGCCCGCCGCCGGCCAGGCCGAGCAGGCGCTCGACCGCCGAGGCGATGCCCAGCGCCGTCAGCGGCGCCTGGCCCTCGGGGTGCACCAGCTCATGCCGGCTGCGCCCGGCGGTGCCGTCGGGGCGCTCGCCCGCCATCTCGATCGCGATCTCGGTCGAGAAGGGCTCGCCGCGCCGGCGGCTGGCCGATTGGGCATAGGCGAGGTCGAGGCGGATCCAGCGGGCGCCGGTGGCGGCGGCGAGGCTGACCACATCCATCGGCGAATAGGCCTGGGCCGGCAGCACGACCCCGTCGACGCTGCGATAGGGGGCGGCCGCGTCCTCGCCGCCGATCCAGCGCCATTGCCCGTCCTGCAGCACCTGGACCCGCGAGGTGGCGCCGACGATGCGGTCATAATCGGCGGCGGCGGCCGGCCCGCCCATATCCTGCTCGTCCAGCAGCACGCCGATCCGGATCTCGTCGATCCGCCGGTACGCTCGGCCGAAATGCAGGGCGGGGAACACCGCGGCGCCGGCCAGCCAATGGCTGGCCAGCAGCACCGGCGCGGTCGGCCGGTGGATCGCCTGCGCCACCTCCGGCCCGATCTCGAACACGCCGCTGGAGGTGCTGACATAGGGCACGCCGCGGGCCTGGGCGGCGCGCAGCGAGTTCAGGGTCGCGTCCTTGACGAAGACGGCGACGGCGCCGAACTCCCGGCCCGGCTGGCCCAGATCCGGCCGGTCCAGGTCGATCGCGGCGGCGTCGGCGCCGCCGATCTCGCGGGCCACCGCCTCGGCTCTGCCGAGGTCGCGGCCGCCGATGGTGATCGGCAGCTCCGGCTGCAGCCGACGCAGCGTGCGGGCGGCGCGGGCGCCGACGACGCCGGATCCGCCGATGATGAGAACGGGTTTGTGCTGGGTCGCGGGCATCGCCATGTTCCTGAGTCAGCGCGGCCAGGCCTCGTCGTCGGCCGCAGTAACTTACAGATAGTAAGTTACCAATGGTAATTTCAAGGCCGGGCTGCGGCCTCGGCTGAGGAGCGCGGATCAGGAGATGAGCCCCACGCCTGCGAAGAAGCTGCCCAGGGCGGAGCGGCGCGACCAGCTGCTGGACACGGCGCTCGCGATCGTGCGCGCAGAGGGGACGGATGCGCTGACCCTCGCGCATGTTGCGGAGCGTGCCGGCGTCAGCAAGCCGATCGCCTATGAGCATTTCGGCACCCGGTCCGGCCTGCTGATCGCCCTCTATGAGCGCATCGACGACCGCCAGGTGGCGGCCCTGCTGCAGGCGCTGGAGCGCACGCCGCGGCGGCTGGCGGACGTCGCCCGGGTGATGAGCCGCGCCTATATGGCCTGCTACCTCACCGCCGGGCCGGAGGCGCTGGCGATCACCGCGGCGCTCAGCGGCGACGGCGAGATGGAGGCGTTCCACCAGCGGCTGCTCGACCGCTACGTCGCCTTCTACCGGGACGCGCTGGCGCCCTATTCGGCCCTGCCGCCCGACGCGCTGCACCTCCGCTGCGTCGGGCTGATCGGCGCGGCGGAGGCGATCTCGCGCGACATGCTGCGCGGCCGGGTGGACGAGGCGGGGGCCACAGGGGCCCTGGCTGCGCTGATCATCGGCGGGGTGGGGG
>NZ_NHON01000131.1 GCF_002195995.1 Inquilinus limosus | reverse complement strand
GGGTGAACTCCAGGTCGTCGGCAACGGCCGGGGCGGCCGAGACTGGCTGTCGGGGCTGGGGCCGGGTCCCGGCCGTTCGATCCCGACGAGACGGGCCGGCTGCGCCAGGCCGCGCGCTTCGCCGCGGCGCCGCTGTCGGCCCTGGCCTCGCGGGCCGGGCTGGCCGCCCTGCTGGAGGCCTATCTCGGCCGGCGCAGCGCCGCCCGGGTGCAGGCCGGCGCGCTGCGCCGCGGCGCCGGCGAGACCATCCGCGCCGTGCTGCTGTGCGCCGATCTGCGCGACTTCACCGCCCTGTCCGAGGAGACCGAGCCGGCCGAGGTGATCGCCACGCTGGATTCCTGGTTCGACCGCATCGCCGGGGCGGTGCACGCCTTCGGCGGCGAGGTGCTGAAGTTCATGGGCGACGGGCTGCTGGCGATCTTCCCGGTCACCGGATCACCTGTCGAGGCCGGCGCGGCCCGCGGGGCCTGCGACGCGGCGCTGCGCGCGGTCGCCGCCGCCCGCGCCGGCATGGCCCATCTCGACACCGCGCGCCAGGCCCAGGGACGGCCGCCCCTGCCCTTCGGCGCGGCGCTGCATCTGGGCGAGGTGCTGTGGGGCAATATCGGCGCCGCCGACCGGCTGGACTTCACCGCCATCGGCCCGGCGGTGAACCTGGTCAGCCGGCTGGAGGGGCTGTGCCGGCCTTTGGGCCGGGCGGTGCTGGTCTCCGGCGCGGTGGCCGCCGAAACCACGACGCCGCTGGTGCCGCTGGGCGAGCATCCGCTGCGCGGCATCGCCGCGCCCTGCGCCGTCTTCACCCTGCCGGATGGGTGAGCGGGCCGGCCGAACCCGCCAGCAGCTCCTCGCAGAGCTCCGCGATCACCAGCCAGGTCGCCACCCAGTGCCGCTCGCCGCCGGGCGCGCAGGTCTCGGCTTGGCGACGCGCCTCCTCCGGCGCGGCCTGACCGTGCCGACGCAGCAGCACCCGGGCGGACAGTTCCAGTTCGTGGGCGGTCAGATGGACCATGCGCGGTCGCGAAAATAGGGGTGACGTTATCCCTATCTATGAACATTAGATAAAATTGTCTACATCGAATCGGGCATCAAATCAAAATCGATTAGGAAATGCCGCCGACAGCACAGCGGAGGGGGATCCCGGCCGGGATCCCCCTCCGCTGCAATGATCGGACGTATCAGGCGGCCTTGCGCAGATGGCCGTCCTTGACCAGGACTTCGGCGATCTGGACCGCGTTCAGCGCCGCGCCCTTGCGCAGATTGTCGGCGACCACCCAGAAGGACAGGCCGTTCTCGACCGTGACGTCCTCGCGGATGCGGCTGACATAGACCAGGTCCTCGCCGGCGCATTCCACCGGGGTGACATAGCCCTCATCGGCGCGGTGGTCGACCACCGAGATCCCCGGCGCGCGCTTCAGCGCGGCGCGCGCCTCGTCGGCCGAGATCGGGTTCTCGCACTCGATGTTCACCATCTCGGAATGGCCGATGAAGACCGGCACCCGCACGCAATGGGCGACGACCTTGATGGCGGGGTCGAGGATCTTCTTGGTCTCGGCCATCATCTTCCACTCCTCCTTCGTCGACCCGTCATCCATGAAGACGTCGATATGCGGGATGACGTTGAAGGCGATCTGCTTGGTGAACTTCTCCTTCACGATCGGATCGTTCACGTAGACGGCGCGGGTCTGGTTGAACAGCTCGTCCATCGCCTCCTTGCCGCCGCCGGAGACGGACTGGTAGGTCGAGACCACGACGCGGCGGATCTTGGCCAGCGCGTGCAGCGGCTTCAGCGCCACCACCATCTGGATGGTGGAGCAGTTCGGGTTGGCGATGATGCCCTTCTTGCTGAACTGGGCGATCGCCTGCGGGTTGACCTCGGGCACCACCAGCGGCACGTCCGGGTCCATCCGGAACTGCGAGGTGTTGTCGATCACCACCGCCCCGGCCTTGGCCGCGCGCGGGCTGTGCACCGCCGAGACCTTGGCGCCCGGCGAGGACAGGACGATGTCGATGCCCTTGAAGTCGAACTTGGCGAGGTCCTGGACATCGAGGACATCATCCTCGCCGAAGGAGACCTGGCGGCCGACCGAGCGCTCCGACGCCAGCGCCACGACCTCGTCGACCGGGAACTCCCGCTCGGACAGGATGGAAAGCATCTCGCGACCGACATTGCCGGTGGCACCGATGACCGCGACCCGATAGCCCATGTCTGTAAATCCGGCTGTTCGATTGCTGCAGGGGACGCACTCGGTAGAATGTATGCCGATCCGCGCGCAAGGACACAGCCATGCGTAGAGTGCGCGGCGATCATGCCGTCAAGTGCCGGCTGACGGCTGGACACCGAGGAGGAAGCGCCATGGCCGACCGCCTGCCGAGCTATTCCGCCTTCTGGCCCCACTACCTGCGTGAGCATGCGCAATCGCGGACCCGGGCGCTGCACTTCCTCGGCACCAGCCTGGCGATCCTCTGCCTGGTGCTGCTGGTGGTCACGGGCAGCTGGTGGTGGCTCCTGGCGGCGCTGGCGTCAGGCTATCTCTTCGCCTGGATCGGCCATTTCTTCGTCGAGCACAACCGCCCGGCCACCTTCACCCACCCGCTGTGGTCGCTGCTGAGCGACTTCCGCATGTACGGGCTGTGGGTGACCGGCCGGCTGAAGGACGAGCTGCGCCGGGCGGGGGTGCAGTCTTAGGCGCCATCGTTCCAAGGCCCGATGGGACAGCCGCTCGCGACCCGAAACGGTCGTCCGATGCCCTCGCCACGGACACCACTGCACTCGCACACGGCATCGCGGTTGACAAAATGTCTGCTCCCTAACATTATTGTTAGGTGCCAGACAATCTTGACCATCCCGAGTGCGAGTCCGTGGGGACATGGGCGAAACGCTGTTACCTCGCCGGACGCGTTGCCATGGAGGCGAGCCTTCGCCCTTACGATCTGGGTGCCACGCAATGGTACGTGCTGCACCAGTTGGCCCGCGAGGGGCCGACGATGCAGCGCGAGCTGCTGCGCAGGCTTCAGGTCGAACGCGCGACGTTGAGCGCGATTGTAGGCACGCTGGTCCGCAAGGGCCTCATTGAACAGGTGCTGGATCATGTGGACCAGCGCCAGAAGCGGCTCCAGATGACGCCGGCCGGCACCAGGTTGTGGGATGAAATTCCCGATTTGAGCTTCATCCGCCAGATCGCGTTTGGCGGACTCGACGAGTCCGATCTCGCCGCGACGGTGAGGGTGCTCCGCAGCGCGACCGAGCGGCTCGAAGCGCTTTCAAGGAAAGAAAAAAGCACATGACTGTCTTGTTGACCGGCGCGACCGGCCTTGTAGGCACACGCCTTCTGCCGCGTCTCGTGGAAGCCGGGATGGACTGTCGCGCGCTCATCCGCCCTGGGAAAGAGGCCCCGGCAGGTGTGGCGGCCGTGACGGGCGACATCCTCGATCCGGCGTCGCTCGTCTCTGCGATGGCGGGGGTTTCGGCGATCATCCATCTCGCGTCGGTGTTCCGCTCCCATGACACTGATTTAATCTGGAAGAGCAATCTCGACGGCACGCGCGGCCTCATCGCTGCTGCGAAAGCGCATGCGCCCGAGGCGCGCTTCATCATGGCAAGCACCGGCCATGTCTATGACAGGGACAACCCGCACCCAGGCCGCGAGGACGACCCGGTCGATCCAGAGCTCGCATATCCGGCGAGCAAGGTGGCGGCGGAGAAGGAGTTGCGCGGAAGCGGACTCAACTGGGCAATCCTGCGGCTTCCCTTTGTCTACGGCGACAAGGACGGCCATCTGGAGTGGCTTCCCAAGCAAGTCGTCGCAGCCAAGTGGCATCCGGCTCAAAAGATGAGCACGATCCACCACCGCGATATTGCCACGGCCATGCAGCTTGCCTTGGGCGGCGCGATGGACGGACGTATCGTCAATATCGCCGACGAAGCCCCGACTTCCATCTATGAGCTCGCGGCGTTGGTGGGCGAGACTATGGAGTCGTCCGCCGAACCGCTCGCAAGCCCCTGGCATCTCCATATGGATGGTTCGCTTGCCCGCAGCCTTGGCTTCCAGCCGATCGTCAGGACCGTCTATCAGGCCGCGCAGGAAAAGCTGATGTGACGCGATTTCAGAAAATTTGCTGATCCGTATCCTACAGACGTTTGCAGACGGCAGCGGAATCCTAAGCCAAGAACGAAGGCTGTGTGAAAACGCTGCGCCGTCGTTCTTGCCGGCAATTCCGTTGCGGTGCGGGCCGCCATCCAGAATCTTTCATGCTGCGGTGGCAGCCGCTTCCGGTGGGAGATTGCGCTGCAGTCGCCGTCGGTTGCGTTTTCACACGCCCTGCGCCCTTTGCCAACATCGCGGCGCGCGACCGCCGCGAATGGAAAAGCCCGCCGCCAGTCTCCCGGCGGCGGGCTCGATCCGAGGGACGAAGGCTCAGAACCGGTACCGCAGCCCCAACGCCACGATGTCGACGCTGCTGCTGTTGTCGGCGTTGTAGGACACGTTCGTCTGCAGCGGCGTGCCGGTGTAGAAGTCGCGCTCGGCGTCCATCTTGCGGGCGTCGATGAAGATATGGGTGTAGGCGAAGTCGACCGACATGTTCTCCATGACGTCGTAGCTGAGGCCCGCCGACAGCCAGTAGCGGTCGCCGTCCGGCGTGCGGCTGGAGCGGAAGCCGGACTTGGTCGGCGTCGGGTCGTACTGGAAGCCGGCGCGCAACGTGAGATCGTCGTTCCAATAGTATTCGCCGCCGATCGAGACCCCGACCGTGTCCTGGTAGCGCTGCTCGTTCACCAAATCGTCGCCGCCATCGGCGCGCTTGACCCGGATCTCCTTGAACGAGGACCAGCCGTACCAGGTGACGCCGCCCAGCAGCGCGACCTGCGGCGTGATCTCCTGCCGGATGCCGAAGGACAGCATCGGCGGCAGGTTCAGCTTGGCCCGGCCGTCGGTGGCGAAATCGGCGGTCTGCGGCAGGCCCGGCAGCGGCGGGAAGCCGATGCCCTTCAGGCTGGCCCGCCCGTCCAGCATATGGTCGACGCCGGAGCGGAAATGGACGCCGAGACGGGTGCCCTCCACCGGCTGCACGATGGCGCCGATGTTGTAGCCGACCGCCCAGCTGTCGCCCTTGATCGACAGGTCGCCGTCATCGGCGAAGCTGGGCACCAGCTTGCCGACCGGGTTCGGCACCTTGCTCTCGAGCTTGGCCCAGGCATAGGAGATGTCGATGCCGCCGCCGATCGACAGCCAATCATTCACCCGATAGGCCACGGTGGGCGAGAAGTTGTAGACATTCAGCTCGGTCTTGGTGGCGTCGTAGCGGCCGAACCAGTTGCTGTTGTACTGGCTCTCCAGCCCGAACGGGGCGCCGAGGCCGAAGCCGACCCAGAGGCGGTTGTCGGTCGACGGCACCGGCACCGCGACATAGCCGTGCGGCACCAGGGTCGGGTCGTAGGGGTTGTTGCTCTTGCTCTCGCCGGAGATCGCGCCGGGCGGTGGGTTGAGGATGCCGAGCGGCGTGCGGAAGCCCGGATAATCGATGGTCGAGCCGTCGTCCTTCAGCCGGGAATCCGGCAACAGCAGGCTGCCGCCGACCTGGATCTCGCCCTGCTTCAGGAAGGTCATGCCGGCGGGGTTGGAGAACACGGTGCTGGCGTCGTCGGCCGCGGCCGCCCCGCCGGCGAAGGCCCGGCCCAGGCCGGTCACGCTCTGCTCCTGGATGAAGAATCCGGCGGCGCTCGCCGATCCGGCCCCGAGCCCCGCCGCGGCGGACAGTGCCGCCACCCCCAATGCCAGACGCGAAACGGTCCCGATGATCCCCTGCTTCATCTCGACATGTCCCCCCCGGTCGTCGACCGACATGTTGCGCAACGTTGCGTTTGTAACATCACGTCACGCCCAAGACAGCAGCGCCGTCAAGCACTGTTCAAGGTCTCGATGAGATTGAATCCCTGGGGCAGGTCAAACCCCAGCCGGACGCTACGTCAACCCGCTGCAGAAAATGGTGGCCGGAAGAACAGTCGGCGTTTCTCCACGCCGGCAGCCGGGGCGAATCGCGTAAAATTGATTCGGTTCTGCGCGGAGACTGGCAAACGCCAGACAAAAAGGGCGGAGCCGACGGCCCCGCCCTTGCTGCACCGCACAAATACCTGAGAAATGATTACCGCGAGCGGGCCGCCATCGCTTCGAGGATGGCCGTGCCCATGTCGCCGGTCGACACCACCTGGACGGCGCCGGTGCCGGCGATATCGGCGGTGCGGATGCCGCGGTCGAGCACGTCGGACACCGCACCCTCGATCAGGTCGGCCTCGGCGCCGAGGTCGAAGCTGTAGCGCAGCATCATGCCGAAGCTGAGCAGCGTGGCGATCGGGTTGGCCTTGCCCTGGCCGGCGATGTCCGGGGCCGAGCCGTGCACCGGCTCGTACAGCGCCTTGCGGCGGCCGGTGGCGTCGGGGGCCCCGAGCGAGGCCGAGGGCAGCATGCCCAGGGACCCGGTCAGCATCGCCGCCTCGTCCGACAGCATGTCGCCGAACAGGTTGTCGGTGACGATGACGTCGAACTGCTTGGGATTGCGCACCAGCTGCATGGCGCAGTTGTCGGCCAGCATGTGGCTGAGTTCGACGTCCGAGTACTGCTCCTGGTGCAGCTTCGTCACCTCCTCGCGCCACAGCCGGCCCGATTCCATGACGTTCATCTTCTCGACCGAGCACAGCCGGTTGCCGCGCTTGCGCGCCAGCTCGAACGCCACGGCGGCGACGCGGCGGATCTCCGACGTCGTGTAGACCTGGGTGTTGATGCCGCGGCGCTCGCCATTGCCGAGGTCGGTGATGCCGCGCGGCTCGCCGAAATAGACGCCGCCGGTCAGCTCGCGCACGATCAGGATGTCCAGCCCCTCGACAATCTCGCGCTTCAGCGACGAGGCGTCGGCCAGGGCCGGATAGACCAGCGCCGGGCGGAGATTGGCGAACAGCTCCAGGTCCTTGCGCAGGCGCAGCAGGCCCGCTTCCGGCCGGATCGAGAAGTCGACGCCGTCCCATTTCGGCCCGCCGACCGCGCCCAGCAGCACGGCGTCGACCGCCAGCGCCTTTTCCATGGTCGCGTCGGTGACCGGCACGCCGTTGGCGTCGATCGAGCAGCCGCCGACCAGCTGCTCGTCGATGTCGAAGCCGACGGCGCGATGGCTGCCCAGCCACTCGGCGGCGCGCTTGACCTCGCCCATCACCTCCGGGCCGATGCCGTCACCGGCCAGGACGAGGAGCTTCTTGTTGGCAGCCATGGAAAACGACCTTCAGCGGGGTTTGAGGAAGATGGGACGAAGCGGCTCTATGCGGCCAGCCAGGGCTGGGCCGTCTTGCGCTTGGCCTCGAAGCTGTCGATCTCGCTCGTCTGCTGCAGCGTCAGGCCGATGTCGTCGAGGCCGTTGATCAGGCAGTGCTTGCGGAACGGGTCGAGGTCGAAGCGGATCTTCTGGCCGTCCGGCCGGGTGATCTCCTGCGCCTCCAGGTCGACCGTGACGGTCGAGTTGGCGCCGTTCTCGGCGTCCTTCATCAAGAGGTCGACCTGCTCCTGCGGCAGGGCGATCGGCAGGATGCCGTTCTTGAAGCAGTTGTTGTAGAAGATGTCGGCGAAGCTGGGCGCGATGACGCAGCGGATGCCGAAATCCAAGAGCGCCCAGGGCGCGTGCTCGCGCGACGAGCCGCAGCCGAAATTGTCGCCGGCGACCAGCACCTGCGCCTTCTGATAGGCCGGCCGGTCGAGCACGAAATCCTTCGGGTTGCCCTGCTCGTCGGTGCGCAGCTCGTAGAACAGGCCGGCGGCAAGGCCGGTGCGCTTGATCGTCTTCAGGAACTGCTTCGGGATGATCATGTCGGTGTCGACATTGACGATCGGCAGCGGCGCTGCGACGGCGGTGAGCGTGGTGAAGGGCTGCATGGCGGCGGCTGTGCTCAAAGGGGAGGACGGGCCAGTCATGCCACAGCCGGCCGCCGGCCCAAAGCGCGGAATCGTCACCATCCCCGCGGTGCAATTTGAGAGAGGCGCCGGATTTCGCGGACGGTGCCAGCCCCCTCCCCCCGCCGCAAGCGGCGGGCCCCTCCCTCTCCCCGAGGAGAGGGGAATGGAGCTGTGCCCCCTATACCTCTCCTTGGGGAGAGGTCGAAATCGCGCCAGCGATTTCGGGTGAGGGGGTGGCTCCGCCCCATCTAGCTCAAGCAGCCTCCCCCTTCGGCAGGGCGAAGAGCAGGCCGAGGACGGCCAGGGTCGCCATCCCGCCATAGCCGGCCGCCGCGGCGAAGGCATGGGCATAGGCCACGGCCTCGCCGAGCCCGGCGGCGCGGGCGCCGTCCAGCACCGCGGCGAACAGGATCCCGGCCAGGGCCACGCCGAAGGCGCCGCCGACCTGCTGCACGGTGCTGAGCATGCCGGAGGCCGAGC
This sequence comes from Inquilinus limosus, assembly GCF_002195995.1. Taxonomy (GTDB): domain Bacteria; phylum Pseudomonadota; class Alphaproteobacteria; order DSM-16000; family Inquilinaceae; genus Inquilinus; species Inquilinus limosus_C. The sequence continues at coordinate 3,809 of NZ_NHON01000131.1, read as the reverse complement.
CGATATGGCCGTCGCGGATGCCGCCCAGCACGGTGTTCAGCAGCGGCGTCATCAGGAGGCCCTGGCCGGTGCCCAGAAGCAGCAGCGCCGGGATCAGCGCCTCCGCCTGCAGCGGTGCGGCGACGAGGGCCGTGGCGGCGGCGACGAACTCGCCCAGCGCCGCGATCGCGGCCCCGGCCATCAGCACCGCGCGGCGATGCCCCGGCGCCACCCGGCCGGCGGCGATCGAGGCGATCATGAACGACACCGCGGCCGGGGAGAACACTAGCCCCGCCGCCAGCGCCGACCGGCCGAGCCCGAGCTGCGCCAGGAAGGCATAGGCCAGGTAGACCGAGTTCATGGTCGAGTAGAACACCAGCACCAGCAGCACCCCGGCGGCGAAGGCGCGGTCGCGGAACAGCGCCGTCTGCAGCAGCGGCGAGGTGCCGCGGCGCGACCGGCCGTGCTGGTGCCAGCCGAACAGCGCCAGCACCGGCAGCGCGGCGGCAAGCATGGCCAGCGACCAGGCCGGCCAGCCGGCCTCGCGCCCCTCGATCAGCGGGTACAGCAGCAGGCCGAGGCCGAGCGCGCTGAGGGCCACGCCCACCAAGTCCAGCCGCTGGCCGGGCACCACCTGGTCGGCCGGGATCAGCCGCGGCGCCGCGATGGCCGCCACGAGGCCGATCGGGATGTTGACCAGGAAGATCGGCCGCCAGCCGAGGCCCCAGAGGTCCGCGGCCACCAGGATGCCGCCCAGCACCTGCCCGGCCACCGCGGCCAGCCCCAGCACCACGCCGAGCGCGGCGAAGGCCTTGGCGCAGTCCTGCGGGTCCGGGAAGGTGACCCGGATCAGCGAGAACACCTGCGGGAACAGCAGCGCCGCCGCGACGCCCTGCAGCAGCCGGGCCAGGATCAGCGTCTCGGCCGACTGCGCCAAGCCGCACAGCGCCGAAGTCAGGGCAAAACCGATGAGGCCGGCAACGAACATCCGCCGCCGCCCCTGCAGGTCGCCCAGGCGTCCGCCGGTGATCAGCGCCACCGCATAGGCCAGGCTGTAGCCGGCCACCACCAGCTCGGCCTCGGCGTAGCTGGCACCGAGGCCAAGGCGGATGCTCGGAATCGCCACGTTGACGATCATCACGTCCATCACGGTCATGAACGGCCCGGCCAGCATCACGGCGAGGCCGAGCCAGGGACGCGCCACGGTCGGCCGCCGGGCGGCCCCGGCGGCGCAGGTCACATCGGTCATGCGGGATCTCCATCGGGGCGGATCCGTCCGCCCGAGACAGAGAATGGGAGGCGCCCTATAATAGGAAAAGATAAGTTCTTATCCTATTAGTGGCAGCAATAGCCTATGGCCGTCACCAGCCTGGAACGCACCGCGGACCGCCGCGCCTTGTCCGACTTCGTGCGCGACCGCCGCGCCCGCACCGCGCCGGACGAGGTCGGCCTGCCCGCCGGATCCCGCCGCCGCACCCCGGGGCTGCGGCGCGAGGAGGTGGCGCAGCTCGCCGGGGTCGGCGTCACCTGGTACACCTGGTTCGAGCAGGGCCGCGCCATCCAGGTCTCCGCCGATTTCCTCGAGCGGGTGTGCCGGGCGCTGCGGCTGGACCCGGCCGAGCGGTCGCATCTCTACGCCCTGGCGCAGCACCGGCCGCCGCCGCATGCCGCGCCCGGCCCGCGGACGGTGTCGCCGATCCTGCAGGCGCTGTTGGACAGCCTGCCGAACCCCGCCTACATCAAGACCGCGCGCTGGGACATCGTCGCCTGGAACGCAGCCAACAGCGATCTCTTCGGCGACTACGCCCTGATCCAGCCGGCCGAGCGCAACAGCCTGTGGATGATGTTCACCGACCCGCGCTGGCGCCGGATGATCCCGGACTGGGAGGGCGCCGCCCGCCGCGTCCTGGCCAAGTTCCGGCTGGACCACGGCCGGGCCGGCGGCGACCCGGCCTTCACCGAGCTGGTCGAGACGCTGCAGGCCGCCAGCCCGGAGTTCCGCCGCTGGTGGCCCGGCCAGGACGTGTCGGAGCGCAGCGAGGGCATCAAGCGCATCCGCCACGACACGCTGGGCCTGCTGGAATTCGCCCACGCCACCTTCGTGGTCGAGGGCGCGCCGGACTTGCGGATGGTGACCTACACGCCGGTGCCGCGGGGATAACGACTACGAGAGACCGGCCGAGCAACCCCTTCCGTCATTGCGAGCGCAGCGAAGCAATCCAGGGCCGTTTGGCGTGGCCCCTGGATTGCTTCGTCGGCTTCGCCTCCTCGCAATGACGGTATGGAAGTGGCCGGCGCCGCCTTACTGCAGCTGCGTCCGCAGCGTGTCCTCTACCGCCCGGTCGAAGCTGTCGGTCGAGGCCGCGGCGCTCTGCTTCGACTGCTCGGCGATATAGGCGTCGCGCTTCCCGACCAGCTCCGCCATCTGCGCCGCCAGCGCCGCGCGCTCGGTCCGCTGCCGCTCGACATAGGCCTGGCGCTCGGCGGCGGACTTGCCCTTCAGCACCTCCGGCAGCTCGTCCTCCGGCACTGCCGACAGCGACGTCGCGCCGGCGGCGATGTCGGCCACCAGGTCGCCGGCGCCCGTCACCACCTCGCTGCGGCCAGCGCGCTTGTTGTAGAAGATCGAGTTCTCGGCCTGCACCGAGGCGGGGGCCGCCGCGCGCTGCTCGATCTTGCCCTGCACGCTGTCCTGCTGCCGGGCGGAGCCATAGGGGATCACCGTGGCATCGATCCGGCGCTGCAGCAGGATGATGTCGCCGTCGAAGGGCGTCTCGATCACCACCATCTGGCCGCCATCCTGCGGGATCGGAATATAGCGGCCGGCGCCCTGCCGGGCGATGTCCTGCCAGATCTGCCGCGTGTCGCCGGCATCCCCCGCCTGCACCGCATTGACCACGATGCCGTCGCGGCGGGCGGCGGCCACCACCTCCGGGTATTGCGGGGCGTTGGCGTAGTCCATATGCGGCGGCGCGTCACCGACCACGAAGACGATCTTCCGCGTCGCCTGGTCCCGGCTCCAGCGCAGCTTGTGCACCGAGGCGTGCAGCGCCTCGTTCACCGATTCCGGCCAGTCGCCGCCGCCATCGGCGCGCAGCTGCAGCAGGTCGCCGTACAGGCCCTGGATGTCGGTGGTCAGGTCGTAGGTCCGGGCGACATAGTCGTCACCGCGGTCGCGGTAGATCACCAACGCCATCCGGATCTCGGCCTTCGGGTTGGTCTCGACGATGCTGGTGGCGATCGACCAGATCTTGCGCTTGGCGCCGTCGATCAGCCCCGCCATCGACCCGGTGGTGTCGAGCACGAAGGCGACCTCGACCCGCGGCCGGTCCTGGCCGGTTCCCTGGCCCTGGGCGGCCCAGGCCGGCGTCGCCAGCGCCGTCCCCAGCAACAGGGTGCAGGCGATCAGACGCTTGAACATCTCACTCTCCCCTGGATCCCCGGCCCCACGGCCGGTCTCGCCGCCGGTATCGGCCGGCCGCGCGTCGTTTCCGGGGCGGAACGAAGCCCGTCCCTCCGCAATCCGGCCATTCTCCTGTGCCATCCGGCCGGTGGGGACGGGCCCTGCCGCAATTTGACCGCAAGCGGCGGAGTGCCGGCCGGAACCGCGGGCGCCATCCTGCTGTCATCACAGCGACCAGGAGGCCCGACCGATGCCCCGCACCGCCCTTCGCCCCGACGACGCCCTGCCCACCGCCCCCCTGCCGGCGGCGGAGTGCCGGCCGGAACCGCGGGCGCCATCCTGCTGTCATCACAGCGACCAGGAGGCCCGACCGATGCCCCGCACCGCCCTTCGCCCCGACGACGCCCTGCCCACCGCCCCCCTGCCG
>NZ_NHON01000130.1 GCF_002195995.1 Inquilinus limosus | reverse complement strand
CCGTCATTGCGAGCGCAGCGAAGCAATCCATGCAGCCGCTCTTGCGGGCCGATGGATTGCTTCGTCGGCTGCGCCTCCTCGCAATAACGGCGAGGGGATGGTGCCGTGAAGAGCTCGCGTCAGCCGGAGCGGTGGTGTGTCAGTCCGCTACCCCTGCCAGCGCCGGAACAGCACGCTGGCGTTGACGCCGCCGAAGCCGAAGCCGTTCGACAGGGCGTGCTCGATCCGGCCGGGCCGCGCCTGCAGCGCCACCAGGTCGATGCCCTCCGCGTCCGGGTCCGGATTCTCCAGGTTCAGCGTCGGCGGCATCACCTGGTCGCGCAGCGCCAGCACGGTGAAGATCGCCTCCAGCCCGCCGGCCGCGCCCAGCAGGTGGCCGGTGGCCGATTTGGTGGCGCTCACGGCCACCGTCCCGCCGGTGCCGAACAGGGTCCTGATCGCCGCCATCTCGCCCTTGTCGCCGACCGGGGTCGAGGTAGCGTGGGCGTTCAGGTGCTGCACGTCGCCGGGCTCGATCCCGCCTTGCGCCAGAGCGATCTCCATCGCCCGGCGGGCGCCGTCGCCATCCTCCGGCCCGGCGGTCATGTGATATGCGTCGGCGGTGGTGCCGTAGCCGATCAGCTCTGCGATCGGCCGGGCGCCGCGGGCCAGGGCGTGGTCCAGCGCCTCGATCACCATCAGCCCGGCGCCCTCGCCCATGACGAAACCGTCGCGGGCCTGGTCGAAGGGGCGGGAGGCGCGCTCCGGCGTCTCGGTGAAGCCGGTCGACAGGGCGCGGGCGGCGGCGAAGCCGCCCAGGCTGACGCGGTCGATGCAGGCCTCGGTGCCGCCGCACAGCGCCACGTCGACCTCGCCGGCGCGGATCATCCGGGCGGCGTCGCCGATGCCCTGCACCCCGGCGGCGCACGCGGTCACCGGCGCGCCCATCGGGCCCTTGAAGCCGTGGCGGATCGAGACCTGGCCGGCGGCCAGGTTGACCAGGAAGGCCGGCACGGTGAAGGGCGACAGCCGGCGCACGCCCTTCTGGTCGGTGGTCCGCACCGCCTCGACGATCGAGGGGAAGCCGCCGACGCCCGAGGCGATCACGGTGGCGGTGCGCTGCCGCGCCCGGTCGTCGGCCGGCCGCCAGCCGGACTGGGCCACCGCCTCCTCCGCCGCCGCCATGGCGAACTGGATGAAGCGGTCCATCTTCTTCTGGTCCTTCGGCGGCACCGCCACGTCGGGGTCGAAGCCGGCCTCCGGATCTTCGGCGATCGATGGCACCACGCCGCCGACCTTGGCGGCCAGGTCGGCCACCATCTCCTCCGGCAGGCGGCGCAGGCCGGACCGGCCGTCCAGCAGCCGGCGCCAGCTGGCCTCGACGCCGTTGGCGAGGGGCGACACGGCGCCCATTCCGGTGACGACGATGCGACGCATCTCAGGCTCTCCTCATACCGGAACAGAGTCCGCGTTGCGGCCGTTCCGACGCTCCAGCAGCAGGGCGACCCGTTCCCGATAGGCGGGCCGGGCGTCGGGGCCCGGGCGGAACGCCGCCGTCTCCGGGGTGATCGGCGTGCCGCTGCGCCGGTCGATCAGAACCGGCTCCATCGGCTGGCCGTCGGCGCGGCCGGCGACCTGCACCAGCACCTTGCCGCCGGTGGCGTGCCGGCTGCCCCAGGCGCCCAGCGCCGCCAGCACCGGGAACACCTCCCGGCCGGCGGCGGTCAGCCGGTACTCATGGCGCAGCGGCCGCTGCGAATAGGCATGGCGCTCCAACAGGCCGGCCTCGACCAGCCGCTTCAGCCGCCGGGCCAGCATGTTCGGGGCGATGCCCAGGCTCTGCTGGAACTCGTCGAAGCGGGTCAGGCCGATGAAGGCGTCGCGCAGGATCAGCAGGCTCCACCACTCCCCCAGCGCGTCGAGGGAGCGGGCGATCGGGCAGTCCATGGCGGCGAAGCTGGTGCGCTGCATGGCGCCGGTTACTACCGCAGCAGCTTGCATGTTGCAAGTAACATGCGCCGTTCCGGCGCGCCTCACGAGGTGGGATCAGGGCTGTCCGTCGTCCTCGCCCGGATAGTCGTCGGCGGTGAAGGACCCGAGCCTGGCCACCTGCTCGGCATCGCCCGGCGACAGGGCGCCCTCGAAGACGTCGACCCGCTTCCAGTTCGGGAAGGGCTGGCGGCCGTGCTGGTCGGGAAGATGGGGCGACGGGACGGTGCCGTTCGAGCGGTGGATGTAGCGCCCGCAATTCAGGAACAGCCGCTCCGGCACGACCCGGACGATGGATCGCGCGCCGGGATAGGATGCCAGGAGCGGATCCTCGTCCCGCATCGTCGCCACGCCCTGGACGCGCAGCCGCCGCGGCCGCTCGAAATCGATGAACAGCATGCCGATCCGCGGATCGGCCTGGATGTTCCCGAGGGACAGGAACATGCCGTTGCCGTCATAGGTCGGGAAGGCGAGGCTGCCGTCGTCGAGGACCCGGACGAAGCCGCGCGGCCCGCCCTTGTAGGAGACGGTGGGCCGGCCGAGCTGGTCGACGGTCGCCAGGAAGAACATCGATGCACCCTCAATGAAGGCGCGCTCGGTCGGCGGGACATCGGTATAGGCCAGCTCCGCCAGCCGGTCGGCGAGGCGGCGCGTGCCGTGCTGGTCCTGGAGGCGGCGATGGCTCGGGCCGTAGAGGTCACTCATCGGTTGTCTCCTGGGGCTGCGTCCGACAATCGCGGCCGGCGTCTCCTCATGCCGTCGCCGATGGCGAGGGGCGGCCGGGCGCCCGGTCGCGGCGGATCGCGTTCCCGGCATCCGCCGCGGTCGCGAACAGGGCGTCGAGCCGGGCGCGCTCGCCCGCCGTCTTCGGCAGCAGAAGCCCGGCCGCGACATACACCGTGACATTGAGGACCAGCGCGACGGTGCCGGCGGTCAGCCCATAGGCCCAGGGAACCCCGACCGGCCACAGCACCTGCAGCGTGCCCGCGACGGCGATGCCCGAGAGCATCGATGCGATGGCGCCCTCGCGATTGCCGAACCTGGTGAAGATGCCGAAATAGAGCGGCACCGAGATCTGCACCATGAGCTGGAAGGCGAACAGGGCGACGGTGAACAGGCTCGGCAGCGGCAGGCAGGCGATGAACGCCGCGCCGAAGGTGATGGCCGCCATCGCGATCTGCGAGGCGACGATGAGCGCCCGCTGGCTCATCGGCCGGCCGTCTCGGCGCAGGGCGGCGAGCACGTCGTTGGCGATCTGGGCGCCGCTCGATTGCACCGTCGCATCGATGTTGCCCATGGACGCGGCGAACACCACGGTGCCCGCCAGCGCCAGCAGCCAGGGGCCTCCGGCCGCGAGGGTCAGCGTGAACCACGCTTCGTCCGGTGCCGCGGCCACATCCGGCCGGCCCAACGCCAGCATCGCCATGAAATAGAGGCCGGACATGAACACCAGGGCGATCGGCGCGCAATAGGCGGAGGAGCGCTTGACGCTGCGGATGCCCGAGCCCGTGTAGAGGCGGACGAAGAGGTCCGGCCAGCAGAGGCTGCACAGCAGCGGCAGCAGGGTCAGCGAGAAGAACAGGAGCGGCATCGGCGTCCCGGGGCCGGGCAGCGCCAGGCGCCCGGGCGGCACCGCGGCGAGGCTGGCGCCCCCGGCATGGAGCCAGGCGATGACGGCGATGACGAGGACGCTGCCGACGCCGTAGGCGACGATGCCCTGGAACAGGTCCGAGATGACGATGCCGCGCATGCCCATGCGAATGGTCCAGGCCTGGCGCACCGTCATGACGGCGACGCCGAGCACGACCGAGGTGGTGAAGTCGAGATGGCCGAGCGACAGGGCGTGGAACACGGCCCCGAGCGACTGCATGCCCAGCACCATCCAGGGGAACAGGCCGGCGACGCCGATCAGGGCGGCGATGATCCGGATCGCGCGGGAATCGAACCGCAGGGCCATCAGATCGGGCTGGGTCCTGAGGTCGTAGGCCGCTCCCCAGACCCAGACGCGGTCGGCCATCAGATACATCACCAGCGGGGCCAGCATGATCGACAGGATGCCGATGCCGACCGCCCCCGAGCCGGCGACGAAGCCGACGGAGCTGATGAAGACCGTGCCGGGAAGATAGGTGTTGAGGAAGGCCATCGCCTGGTAGAAGCCGCCGAAGGAGCGGCCGGCGACGGTGAAGTCGCTGAAGTTCCGGTCCGCCACATAGGACCGCTGCAGGATCAGGACCACCGCGGCGAAGAAGGCGGCCAGGACGCCGAAGGTGATGACGATGCCCATGGCTCACCGCCCATCCGGGTCGGTGGCGCGGATCGCGGGGTCGCTGAAATAGGCGGCCACCACGCTCGCGGCGATGAAGACGCTGGTGCCGAACAGGTAGACCAGGATTGCGGGCGCGCCGAGCACGGTGGCGTTGCCTCCGGCCGCCCAGTGCAGCGGGGGAAAGAGCGCGAGCAGGAGGTCGAGCGCGAACCAGAGATAGATGATGATGGGCAGCCGCGGGGACATCCGACGCTCCCGTTCGGGACGGCCGAGCCTGCCGCTGCCTGCGGACCGCCGGCCTGGGCCTGTCAGCGTCGCCGTCACCGTCGGGGGCCGCCAGGGCAATCTTCCCGCAAAGGCTTGGGATGGTTGCCCGATCGCAGGGGCCGCCGCCGGTCGGGAGCGACCGGCTCCGTCCGCTCAGGGCGGCGGGAAGCGGCCCAGCGCGCCCAGCAGCGCCTTGTTGAACTGGTCGGGCGACTGGATCTGCGGCGCGTGGCCTTCGCCGGGGAAGCGGATCAGGTTGGCGCCGGGGATGCGCTGGGCGGCGGCGCGGCCCAGCTCGGCATAGTTGCCCAGGCGCTGCGCCACCTCCGGCGGGGCCAGCGCCTTGCCGATCGCGGTGGTGTCGCGCTCGCCGATCATCAGTGCGGTCGGGGCGCGGATGCGCTCCAGCTCGTAGACCACCGGCTGGTTGAACACCATGTCCGAGGTCAGCGCCTGGTCCCAGGCCACCTGCCGGCCGCCGTCGCCCTGGTACATGCCGGCCAGCATCTGCACCCAGCGGTCGTAGTCCGGCTTCCATTCGCCGGCGTAGTAGGTGGCCTGCTGATAGGCCTTGATGCTGTCGGCACTGGTCTTCAGCTCGCCCTCGAACCATTGGTCGACGGTCTGCTGCGGCACGCCCGCGGCCTTCCAGTCCTCCAGCCCGATCGGGTTCACCAGCACCAGGCCGGACAGCGCGTCGGGGAAGGCCAGGGCATAGCGCATCGCCAGCATGCCGCCCATCGAATGGCCCATCACCACCGGGCGCTGGATGCCCAGGCTGTCCAGCAGCGCCTTGGTGTTGGCGGCCAGCTGGTGCAGCCCGAACTGGTAGGCCTGCGGCTTGGTCGATTTGCAGAAGCCGATCTGGTCCGGCGCGACGACTCGGTACCCCGCCTGCAGCAGCGGCCGCATCACCCCGTCCCAGGTGGCGCCGCAGAAGTTCTTGCCGTGCAGCAGCACCACGGTGCGGCCGTTCGGCTTGTCCGGCTGCACGTCCATATAGGCCATCGACAGGTCCTGGCCCTGGGACTTGAAGTCGAAATGCTGCACCGGGAACGGGTAGTCGAAATCCGCCAGCATCGGGTCGGCGACCGCGGTCGGGGCGGCGGCGAGGGTGGCGAGCAGGGCGGCGGCCAGGGTCAGGCGTCGGATCATCTCTCTCCTCGGGGCGGCCGGGATCGGTGCTGCCGGGTTAACGTCGGACCGCCGCGCATGGCACCGCGCGGATCGTCGCGCCCGGGTCAGCGCGGCCCGGTGTAGAAGGCCGGCCAGTGGCGGCGAGCATGGTCGCCGTCCGCGGCGAAAACGTGGCAGCTGTCCAGCAGCACCGGCCGCTTCGCTGGATCGGCCTCCCCGGCGCGCTCGCGCGACAGGATCGGGAACACGGTCTGGAACGCCGTCGTCGCCATTGGGCCCAAGAGCTCGACCAGATGGGTGCAGCCCCTGGCACCGCCCACCCGCTCCTTCACCGCGCGGGTGAAGCCGGGGCCGATGCTCAAGCCCACCAGCGCCTGGAAGGCCGGCGCGATCTCCGGGCACAGGGCGTAGGGGCCGTGCTCGGTCTCCGCCTCGACCGCGACGATGGCCAGGCCGTCATCGACCGTCAGCCGGATCCGCATCTGGTGGATCGGCGTGCCCGGCGTGATGGCGCCGCGGAACGCGTTGCGGAACTCATAGGCCTTGGTGTCGACCAGATGGCCTTCGATGTCCCACAGCCCGTCGGCGCGGCGGAAGCCTTCGCAGGTCACCCGGCGGGTGTGGATCGGCTCGCGCGCGGCGGGGGCGGAGAGGGGCATCGGGTCAGCCTTCCTCGGGCTCGACTTCCGCCGGCGGCGTGACCCGCACGGCAGTGATCTGGTTGCGCTGGCGCCGCAGGATCTCGAAGCGGAAGCCGTGGAAGGTGAAGGCCTGGCCGACCTCCGGCAGGTGCCGCGCCTCGTGCAGCACCAGCCCGGCGATGGTCGAGGCCTCGTCGTCCGGCAGCCGCCATTCGAAGCGGCGGTTCAGGTCACGGATGGTCACCGTGCCGTCGACCAGGAAGGTGCCATTGGATTGCGGGCGGACGCCGGCCACCGGCAGATCGTGCTCGTCGACGATGTCGCCGACGATCTCCTCCAGGATGTCCTCCAGCGTCACCACGCCCTTCAGGTCGCCGTATTCGTCGACGACGATGGCGAAATGCTCGCGCCGGGTGCGGAAGGCGTGCAGCTGCTCCAGCAGGCTGGTGGTGTCCGGGATGAACCAGGGCCGGGTGGCGATGCGGCGGATGTCCAGCCGGTCCGGGTCGCCGCCGGCGGCCTGCAGCGCCCGCAGCACGTCCTTGGCGTGCAGCACGCCGACGATGTTCTCCAGGCCGCCTTGGCACAGCGGCATGCGGGTGTGCGGGCTGTTCAGCATCGCCGACACCACCTCGCGCGGCGTCAGCTCGGCATCGATCGCCTCGACGCTGCGGCGATGGGTCATGATCTCGGAGACGTAGACGTCGCCGAGGTCGAGGATCGAGCGCAGCATCTGCCGCTCCTGCGCCACCTCGGCCTCGCTGCCGCGATGCAGCTCGATGGCCCCGCGCAGCTCGTCGACATAGTCGGCCAGCCCGACCCGGCTGGGATCGGCGCCGAACAGCCGCAGCACGCCGCGCACCAGCCAGTTCACCAGCCGCACCACCGGGCCCAGCAGCCGCACCACCGCCTGGACAGCCGGGGCGATGCCCAGCGCCGCGCGGTCGGCGTGGTTGATGGCATAGGTCTTGGGCAGCACCTCGCTGAAGATCAGGATCAGCGCGGTCATCACCACCGTGGCCACCGGCACCGCCGGGGCGCCCAGCACCGACACCAGCAGGCTGGTCGCCAGCGACGAGGCCAGGATGTTGACCAGTGTGTTGCCCAGCAGCAGCGCGCCGATCAGCCGCTCCTTCTGCTCGCGCAGCCGGTTGACGATGCCGGCCCGCTGTAGCCCGTGCCTCTCCAGCTGGTGCATCCGCGCCCGGCTGGCCGCGGTCAGCGCCGTCTCCGACCCCGAGAAGAAGGCCGAGGCCAGGAGCAGTGCGACGATGCCGGCAAGATAGAGCAGGAGGACGAGGTCGTCGGACATGGCGGCCTGCGGGGGCGGGGATCAGGCGGCGATGGCGTCGGCCAGCACCGCGGCCACCGGCTCGGCCGGCACCTCGCTGGTGACGAAGGCCTGGCCGATGCCGCGCACCAGGATGAAGGTCATGCGTCCGTCCTTGACCTTCTTGTCGCGGGTCATGTGGTGCAGCAGCGCGCCGACCGACCAGGCGCGGTCGCGGGCCGGGCGGGTCGGCAGTCCCACCGCCTCGAGGTGCCGGGCCAGCCGGTCGCGGTCCGCCGCCGGGCACAGGCCGAGGCGGACGGACAGGTCGAAGGCCATGACCATGCCGATCGCCACCGCCTCGCCATGCAGCAGCGCGTCGCCATAGCCGGTCTCGGCCTCCAGCGCATGGCCGAAGGTGTGGCCGAGATTCAGCAAGGCACGCTGCGCCGCCTCGCGCTCGTCCTGGCCGACGATCTCGGCCTTCATCTCGCAGCTGCGCTTGACGGCCCTGATCATGGCGTCGCCGTCGCCGGCCAGCAGCGTCGGGCCGTGCTCCTCGAGCCAAGCGAAGAAATCGGCATCGCCCAGCGCGCCGTATTTCGCCACCTCGGCATAGCCGGCGCGCAGCTCCCGCGCCGGCAGGGTGGCCAGCAGCGCGGTGTCGGCCAGCACCAGCAGCGGCTGGTGGAAGGCGCCGATCAGGTTCTTGCCGTGCTTGCTGTTGACCCCGGTCTTGCCGCCGACCGAGCTGTCGACCTGGGCCAGGAGGGTCGTCGGGATCTGCACGAAGTCGAGGCCGCGCAGCGCCGTCGCCGCGGCGAAACCGGCCAGGTCGCCGACCACGCCGCCGCCGAGCGCCACCAGCAGCGTCCGCCGCTCCACGCCCAGCGCCAGGATCCGGTCCAGCAGGTCGGCCAGGACGGCCATCGACTTGGTGGCCTCGCCCGGCGGCACGGTCAGGGTCTCGGCCGTGATGCCGGCGGCGGCCAGCGACGCCTCCAGCGCCGCGCCGTGCAGCCCGGCCACCCGGGCGTCGGCGACCACGATCACCCGCTTGCCGCGGCCCAGCGCGGTGATGCGGGCGCCGGCCTCGGCCAGGGCGCCGGGGCCGATGACGATGTCGTAGCTGCGCGGGCCCAGCCCGACGCGGATGGTCTCTCGTGTCATGTCAATCCGTTCGCCCCGCGGGCGCTGTTTCTTCCGCGGCCGCGGTCGCGGCCAGATGCGCGTCGATCGCCGCCAGAACGCGGTCGACCGTCTCCTCGACCGGCCCGTCGCGGCTCTCCACCGTCAGGTCGGCCAGGGCGTAGATCGGGTGCCGCCGCTCCATCAGCTCGGCCAGCAGCGTCTTCGGGTCGCCGCCCCGCAGCAGCGGCCGGTTGCTGCGCTTGGCGGTGCGGGCGGCCAGCACCGCCAGATCCGCCTTCAGCCAGACCGACAGGCCGAGCTCGGCGATGACATCCCGGGTCTGCGGGTCCATGAAGGCGCCGCCGCCGGTCGACAGCACCTGCACCGGGTCGCGCATCAGCCGGGCGATCACCCGCCGCTCCAGGTCGCGGAAGGCGGGCTCGCCATAGCGCGCGAAGATGTCCGGGATGGTGCAGCCGGCCGCGGTCTCGATCTCGTGGTCGGCGTCGACGAAGCCCAGCCCCAGCCGCGCGGCCACGCGCTTGCCCACCGCGGTCTTGCCGGCGCCCATCAGGCCGACCAGGACGAGGGTGCGGGGCAGGGGGCGGTGCAGCGTGGTGATCATCGATCCTCTTCCGGGCCCGATTCGGGCGTGGCTGGCAGGGCTGGCGGTTTGCCGCCGTCCTGCCGACGGCCTAAGATAGGGTTGCGCCGGGCCCGCCGCATCTGCTTTCTCCAGCCCTGGCCCGCGCATCGGCCTGGTTTCACACCTGTCAGGGGTCCGTCTTGGCTCGTCGTCGTTCGAAGTCCCGCTTTTCGCAAGGGTCCGGTGGTGGTGGTGGCGGCGGGGGCGGCGGCCTCAGCCGGGTGCTGGCGATCGCCGTGCTGCTGGTCATCGTCGGCGGCGGCGTCGCGCTGACGGTGATCGATTTCCGGCCGCCGACCCAGACGGTCGAGAAGACGATCCCGAACGACACGTTCAAGTAGCAGAGTGGCCGAGGCCGCCGCCCCGAAGCGCCGCCGCGGCCGGCCGCCGGCGCCGCGGCTCCTGCCCCCACCCGCGGTCGAAGCCTTCCTCGACATGCTGGTGGCGGAGCGCGGCGCGGCCGCCAACACCCGCGAGGCCTATGGCCGCGACCTGCTCGACCTGAACCGCTTCCTCGAGGCCCGCGGCGGCGCCGTCGACCGCGCCGGCACCGACGATCTGCGCGCCTATCTCGGCGATCTGGCGCGGCGCGAGGGAGCGAAGGGCGGGCGCACGGGCGCCCGCACCGCGGCCCGGCGCCTGTCGGCGATGCGGCAGTTCTACCGCTTCCTGGTGTCGGAGGGCCGGCGCCAGGACGATCCGTCCGGCGCGCTCGACTCGCCGGCGCTGGGCCGGCCGCTGCCGAAGCTCCTGTCCGAGGACGAGGTCGAGGAGATGATCGGCGCGGTCTCGGGCCTGTTCGCCGATCCGGAGCGGCTGGCCGAGGGGCTGCGCCTGCTGGCCCTGCTCGAGATCCTCTATGGCGGCGGCCTGCGCGTGTCCGAGCTGGTCGGGCTGCCGCTCTCGGCCCTGGCGCGGGACGGAAGGGCGTTGATCGTGCGCGGCAAGGGCGACAAGGAACGGCTGGTGCCGCTGTCGGAGCCCGCGCGCGACGCCATCGCGGCGTACCTGCCGCATCGCGGCGTCTTCTTCGTCAAGGGCCGCGACCGCGGCTTCCTGTTCCCGTCGCGCACCGCCCGCGGCGGCTGCCTGACCCGGCAGCGATTCGGCCAGCTCTTGAAGGACTTGGCGGTCGAGGCGGGGATCGAGCCCGGCCGGGTCAGCCCGCATGTGCTGCGCCACGCCTTCGCCACCCATCTGCTGTCGCATGGCGCCGACCTGCGCTCGGTCCAGACCATGCTGGGCCATGCCGACATCGCCACGACCCAGATCTACACCCATGTGCTGGGCGACCGGCTGCAGAGCCTGGTGGCCTCGGCCCATCCGCTGGCGAAGCTGAAGCGCTCCTAGGCCCCCTGCGGCCGGGCGAAGGTCCACAGCCGGTTCGCCAGGAAGCCCCAGACCAGCATGACCAGCGTGGTCGCGGCCTGGGCTGGCAGGTAAGGCACGCCGAGCCGGTCGACCAGCAGCGCCATCAGCAGCGCCGTCCAGGCGAAGCCGGAGGCGGCGACCGCAGCGAAGCGCCAGCCCGCCTCGCGATGCGGCCGGCCGCCGGTGAAGGTCAGACGCCGGTTCAGCCCGTAGGAGATCAGGCCGCCGGCGACATAGCCCGCCAGCGTCGCCGGCAGCGGCGCGGCGCCGCCCGATTCGACCAGCCCGACCAGCAGGGCGTAGTGCATCGCCGTCGCGGCCGCGCCGACGCCGGCATAGCGGGCGAACTGGCGGGGCATCGCGGGGGTCTGGAGAGCCAGCATGCGGCCAGTCCTGGCACGGCGCAGGGGCCGAGTCACATTGCATTGCCGTAAGCAGATGGAGGCCTTTCGCGCTCGGGGACCTTTTGACAACGTCCAACCCCCTTACCGTCATTGCGAGGAGGCGAAGCCGACGAAGCAATCCAGGGGCCGGTGCGCACCGGCCCCTGGATTGCTTCGCTGCGCTCGCAATTGTCTGTTGGATAGAGGGTAGAAAGGATCATCCCGCGAGAGTGGGATGCTCTGGTCCGGGTGGCCACCCGGACCAGAGCGCGGAAAGACNCGAAGCAATCCAGGGGCCGGTGCGCACCGGCCCCTGGATTGCTTCGCTGCGCTCGCAATTGTCTGTTGGATAGAGGGTAGAAAGGATCATCCCGCGAGAGTGGGATGCTCTGGTCCGGGTGGCCACCCGGACCAGAGCGCGGAAAGACAGACCGTCTCGCAATGGGGCTCGACGCCCGCCGTCATCCGGGTCGTCTTTCCGCTTCCCTTGCAACGCTTGATGAGTTGAAGGGGCCTCTTCGTCCAACCGGCGAACGCCCGCAGACAATCACAAGCTGCTGGAGGATACCCTCCCATGACCTCTGTCTCCAACCCGGCGTCCCGCTTCATCGGCTGCGATGTCGGCAAGTCCGCCATCGTCGTCTTCGACGACGCCACCGGACGGACCCGGACCATCGCCAACCAGCCCGAGAGCCTCGCCCGCTTCGCCGCCGGACTGGACAGCTCCTGCCTGGTCGTCTGCGAAGCCACCGGCGGCTATGAAGCTGCCCTGCTCGAGGCTCTCCTCGCCGCCAACGTCCCGGCCCACCGCGCCGACGCCCGCAAGATCAAGGCCTTCATCCGCTCCTTCGGCACGCTGGGCAAAACCGACGCCCTCGATGCCAAGGCCATCGCCCGCTATGCCAGGGAACGCGACCCCCAGCTCCCGCGCTGGCTGCCTCCCGACCCCGATCGCGCCACCCTCCAGGCCCTCGTCCTCACCCGGCACGACCTCGTCCGCCAGCGCACCGCCTTCTCCAACCGCCGCCAAGCTCCCGCCGCCGAACCCGTCCGGGCCTACCTCGATGACCTCCTCGCCTGCATCGCCCGGCAGATCAAGGCCATCGAGCTCAGGATCGCCGCCATCCTGAAGGCCTCACAACCCCTCAAACGCGACGCTGACATCCTCACCTCCATCCCCGGCATCGGCTTCAAGACCGCCGCCGATCTCCTCGCCCTCATGCCTGAACTCGGCTCCCTCGACCGGCGACAGGCCGCAGCCCTCGCCGGCCTCGCCCCTCACTCTCGACAAAGCGGGCGCTCCGATGCCTATCGCCACACCAAAGGCGGCAGATCCGAGCTCAAACGCGCTCTCTTCATGGCCGCCCTCGCCGCCAGAAATCACCACCCCACTCTCAGGCCCTTCTTCCTCAAACTCCTCGCCAACGGCAAAAAACCCCTCGTCGCCATCGTCGCCGTCATGCGCAAGCTCCTCATCATCGCCAACGCCAAACTCAGACCTCAACCCCAACTGAGTTGATGACG
>NZ_NHON01000129.1 GCF_002195995.1 Inquilinus limosus | reverse complement strand
GGTTGGGGTCGCATCGAGGAGCCGATGCACGACATGGCATCGCTCCAGCGGCACGAACCCCCTCCCCCAACCCCCTCCCGCAAGGGGAGGGGGGACTATGAAGGCCGCATTCGGAGCCATAGTCAGGACAGCCCGCTCACCCCTCCGTCGGTGTCGACGGCAGCTCTTTCCCAGCAACGATGGCGTCGATCAGCTTCACGGTCCAATCCTGCGGGTAGGTGGCGTTGGTGACGCCGCCCTCGGGCGTGTGGGCCAGCCAGTAATCGAGCTTGGCCTGCTCCACCACCACGGTCGGCAGCCGCAGGTCCTTCGGCACGTCCTTGCCGGCCAGGATCTGCTGCGCCACCCAGAAGGCGACCTGGGCCGAGCCGGGGGCGATCGACAGGCTCATCGTCTCATAGCCGCTGGCGGTCTGCTCCTTCCACCATTTCAGCTCCTCGTAGCGGTTGCCCATGATGATCAGGGGCACCTTGCGCCCGGCGGCCTGGAAGGCCTGGGCCGCGCCGTAGCCGTCACCGCCCTGGGTCACCACTGCATCGATCTGCGGCAGCGTCGGCAGGATGCCGGCGACCTCGCGCTGGGCCACGGTCTGGGTCCAGTCGCCATGCACCGAGCCGGCGATGGAGAAGGCGGGATTGGCCTTCACCCCGGCCTCAATGCCCTTGTGGATCTCGTCGTCGACGAACACGCCGGCGAGGCCGCGGATCTCCAGCAGCTTGCCGCCCTTCATCCGGCCGGACAGGTAGTCCATCTGGGCCTTGCCCATACCCTCGAAATCGATGGCGATGCGCCAGGCGCAGGGCTCGGTGACGATGCCGTCGAAGGAGACGACGACGATGCCGGCGTCGCAGGCCTCCTTCACCGCGCCGTTGACCGCGGTCGGCGAGGCCGCGTCGATCACGATCGCGTCATAGCCCTGCAGGATCATGTTCTGGATCTGCGCCGCCTGGTCGGTCGGCGAATTGTCGGCGGTGGTGAAGGCTGGGGCCTCGGCCACCATCTTCTGCGCGACCGCCGCCTTGCCGACCTCGTCCCAGCTCTTCAGCATCGCCTGGCGCCAGGAATTGCCGGCGTAGTTGTTGCTGAGCGCGATCTTCTTGCCCGAGGTGTCGCCGGTGGCGACGCCGTCCGCCGCATGAGCCGGCACCGCGGCGACGCCGCACAGGAGCGCCGCCAGCGCCCAGTTTTTCACACCACGCATGAACCGATCCTCCCGCAATATTCTGTCCGGACTCTTGCCGGCGGCGGCACTATCGGATTTATCAGACAAATTGACAAGTGTACGAAACATTAAACAAATGTCCCCTTTCCGGCCGCCTTCGCGGGCCGGAACGGCGCGGGCTTAAGCGCGCGGCGCGGCCTCCGCGACAGAGGGCCGCGACGCCTGCAGGTCCTGGATCAGCAACTGCGCCGCGCGGGAGACGGTGGCCCCCTTGCGGGTCACGATCTCGAACGGCGCGTCATACCCCAGAAGGCCCGGCAGCAGCTGGTACAGCCGGCCCGCCGCCTGCCAAGGCGCCGCGTAATGGGTCGGCAGGAAGCCGATATAGCCGCCGGACAGGATCAGGATCGCCTGCGCCTCCATGCAGTCGACCGTGGCCGAGGCCGAGGCCTCGGACAGGCCCAGCCGCGCCAGGTCGCCGAGATTCCAATAGCCGCGTGTGATCAGCCGCTCGCGCCGCATCTCGGCCAGCAGGTCCGGACTGTCCGGCGCGCCGAACAGCCGGTGCCCGGCGCCGCAGTAGCACACCTGCTTTTCGCGGTAGAGCGGCGTGTAGACCAGCCCGGCGATGTGGCGCGGGAAGGCGCTGACGACCAGGTCCAGCTGCCCGTCCAAGAGCCGCTGCTCCAGCCGCGCCGGCGTGTCGATCGCCAGATGCAGATGCACCCGGTGGTCGCGGATGCCGAAGCGACGGAGCCCCTCGATCACGGGCGATCCCGGATCTCCGGCCGTGGCGTCGACCAGGCCGATATGCAGGTCACCCGCCAGCCGGGCGTCCAGAGCCAGGGCCTCGGTCCGGAAGCCCTCCACCGCGTCCAGCAGGCGCCGCGCCGCGCCATAGACCGCCCGCCCCTTCTCGGTCAGCCGGAAGCCGGAGCGCCCGCGCTCGCACAGCCGGGCGCCGAGCCGCCGCTCCAGATGCGCCATCTGGGTCGAGACGGTCGAGGCGCCGAGATTCAGCGCCGCCTGCGCCGCCGCGAAGCCGCCGGCATCGGCCACGGCGACGAAGATGCGCAGCAGGCGAAGCTCGACGTCGGATACGTTTTTCATGGAGATACGTTCTTCATGGTGACGAGATTACATCGAGAATCCGCGAAGTGAACGTCGTGCCGCCGCTATTTTTCAGCCGCGCGACATTTGTCATCCTTCCGGCAACGAAACGGCGAGGCCTCACGTGACCTGGACCCTGGATTCCGAGACCGGCGTGCTGCGCGACGTGCTGCTGGCGACGCCGGAACACTATGCCTGGCAGGCGACCAACAGCATCGCCCGGGCCACGCTGGAGGCCGGGTCGGCCTATGACCACCAGCGGGTGCAGGGCCAGTACCGGCAGATGGTCGATGCGCTGGAGAGCGCCGGCGTCACCTGCCACTATCTGAAGACCGAGCCGCACCTGCCCTATCAGGTCTACACCCGGGATTCGAGCCAGGTGACGCCCTGGGGCCCGGTGGTGACCCAGCTGTTCCGGCCGCAGCGGCGCGGCGAATACGCCTCCGTCATCGAGTTCTACCAGCAGCATGGCGGCGTCTGGCGCTATTCGACCGACGGCACGCTCGAAGGCGGCGACATCCACATCATCCGCCCCGGGCTGGTGCTGATCGGCACCTCCGGCGAGCGCACCAACGAGGCCGGCGCCCGGCAATTCGCCCGCTGGTTCGAGGCCGAGGGCTGGGAGGCGCGGGTCGAGCCCTTCCCTGAGCATTTCCTGCATCTCGACGTGATCTTCTGCATGGCCGCCGACGGCCTGGCCGTGGCCTGCACCGAAGTGATGGATGACGGCCTGCTGGACTGGCTGAAGGCCCACGGGATCAAGCTGATCCCCGTCACCTACAAGGAGGTGATGCAGATGGGCTGCAACCTGCTGGCGCTGGGCCGCGACCGGGTGCTGTCGCCGAAGCACAGCGCCCGGGTGAACGCCGCGCTGCGGGCCGAGGGGCTGACCGTGCTGGAGCCGGAGCTCGACCTGCTGGCGGCCGGCGGCGGCAGCATCCACTGCATGACCATGCCGCTGAAGCGCGATCCGGTATAATCAGCGCGCATGATCACGCTCAACCCCTTCCTCGCCGCGGTCGCGGCGCCGCCGATCGCCGAGGCCCAGCGCTGGGTCGAGGGCCGCAGCTTTCCGGCCGACCGGCCGCTGATCGACCTGGCCCAGGCGGTGCCGGGCCATGCCCCGCCGGAGGCGCTGACGGCGCATCTGGCCGAGCGGCTGCGCGACCCGGCGATGCACCGCTACACCGCCATCCTGGGCGTGCCCGACCTGCGCGCGGCGCTGGCGGCCCGCTTCGCCCGCTTCTACGGCGGCGCCATCGGCGCGGAGAACGTGGCGATCACCGCCGGCTGCAACCAGGCCTTCTGCCTGGCCATGGCGGCGCTGGCCAAGCCCGGCGACCAGGTGGTGCTGCCCCTGCCCTACTACTTCAACCATCGCATGTGGCTGGACGCGACGGGCATCGAGGCGCTGCACCCGGCCTTCCGCCCCGATGCCGGCGGCGTGCCGGATGTCGAGGAGGTGGCGCGCCTGATCACCGACCGCACCCGCGCCATCGTGCTGGTGACGCCGAACAACCCGACCGGCGCGATCACCCCGGCCGCGACGCTGCGCGCCTTCTACGAACTGGCGAAGCGCCGCGGCATCGCCCTGGTGCTGGACGAGACCTATATCGACTTCCTGCCGACCGACGACCGGCCGCACGACCTGTTCGAGGATCCGGACTGGGGCTCGACGGTCGTGCACCTGTACAGCTTCTCCAAGGTCTTCGCGATCACCGGGCACCGCGTCGGGTCGCTGACCGCCGGGCCGGCGCTGATGGCGCAGGTGGAGAAGGCGATGGACTGCGTCGCCATCTGCGCCCCGCGCATCGGGCAGGAGGCGGCGCTGTTCGGGCTGGAGCAGCTGGGCGGCTGGGTGCGGGGCAACACCGCGGCGATGCGCGAGCGGGCGACCGTGTTCCGCGCCGCCCTGTCGCAGCTGGAGGGCTGGCGGCTGGTCAGCCTGGGCGCCTTCTTCGCCTATCTGGAGCATCCCTTCGCCGGGCGCGAGGCCGTCGCCGTGGCCCGCGGCCTGGCGTTGGAGCACAATCTGCTGACCCTGCCGGGCAGCATGTTCGGGCCGGGGCAGGACCGGTTCCTGCGCGTCGCCTTCGCCAATGTCGGCAGCGACGCGGCGCCGATCGTCGCCGGGCGGCTGACCGCCGCACTCGGATCATAAGAAAGCACGAGGAGGTTTCATGACCCGCGAGATCTATCGCTTCTCCCCCAGCCGGCGGACCCTGCTGAAGCTGTCCGCCGCCGGCGCCGCCCTGGCCACGGTCGGCCGCGCGCCCTTCGTGCATGCGCAGGAGCGCAGCATCAAGATCGGCACCTATGGCGGCTATTTCGAGGAGAGCTTCGGCAAGCATGTCTTCCCGGAGTTCACCAAGGCCACCGGCATCAAGGTCGAGGGCGTCGGCGAGCCGACCGGCGAGGCCTGGCTGGTGCAGCTGCAGACCGCGGCCAATGCCGGCGAGGCCCCGGCCGACGTGTCGATGATGGCCCAGGTGGCGATGCTGCGCGGCATCAAGTCCGGCCTGTGGCAGGCGCTGGACCCGGCCAAGATGCCGAACGTCGCGAAGGTCTTCCCCGAATTCATCAACAAATACGATGACGGCCGCATCGCCGGCGTCGCGGCGGTGGCCTGGTTCATCACCCTGGTGACCAACACCGAGACCTACAAGGACGCGCCGGCCAGCTGGGCCGCGCTGTGGGACAAGGGCAACGAGGGCAAGCTGGGGCTGATGGCGCTGGCCAGCAACTCCTTCCTGCTGGAGATCGCCGCCCACACCTTCTTCGGCGGCAACACCGACATCCTGGCGACCAATGAGGGCGTCGAGAAGGTGCTGGCCAAGCTGGCCGAGCTGAAGCCGAACGTGTCGCTGTGGTACCGCGACGAGGGCCAGTTCCAGAACGCCCTGCAATCGGGCGAGATCCCGATGGGCGAGTACTACCACGACGTCACCGGCCTCGCGATCAAGGACGGCTTCCCGGTGCGCTCGACCTTCCCGAAGGAGGGCGGCGTGTCCGACCGCGGCTCCTGGGCCGTCAGCAAGGCGTCGAAGAAGCTGGAGGAGGCGCAGGTCTTCATCGACTACATGTGCCAGCCGACCCAGCAGGAAGTGCTGTCGCGCAAGGTCGGCACCGCGCCGATCGTGCCGCGCGAGCAGCTGACCCTGTCGGCGGAGGAATTCGCCGCCGTGTCCAGCGACATCAAGCCGATCATCCCGGACTACAAGCTGTACACCGAACGCGGCGACTGGGTCGCGGAGAAGTGGACGGGCATGATCACCGGCTGATTTCGAGAGCGCGCCCCGGCTGCGGAGCCCGCGGCCGGGGCCTTCCATTCAGAGACAGGACCCGCGCCGCATGCACGAGCTCCGCCTCCAAGGCATCGCCAAGGATTACGGCCGGGTCACCGCCGTCACCGATGTCAACCTCGCCGTCCCGGCCGGCAAGCTGGTCTGCTTCCTCGGCCCCTCCGGCTGCGGCAAGACCACGCTTCTGCGCATCATCGCCGGCCTCGAATCCCCGACCAAGGGGCAGCTGCTGCTGGACGGCCGCGACGTCACCCCGGTGCCGACGCACCAGCGCAATTTCGGCATGGTGTTCCAGTCGCTGGCCTTGTTCGAGCATCTGACGGTGGGCGAGAACATCGCCTATGCCCTGCGCATCCGCGGCGCCGACAAGGCGACGCAGCGCAGGCGGGCGGAGGAGCTGCTGGCCATGGTGCAGCTGCCGGGCGTGGCCGACCGCCATGTCTCGCAGCTGTCCGGCGGCCAGCGCCAGCGCGTCGCCATCGCCCGCGCCCTGGCGATCGACCCCAGCCTGTTCCTGCTGGACGAGCCGCTGTCGGCGCTGGACGCCAAGCTGCGCGAGGCGATGCAGATCGAGCTGCGCCAGCTGCAGCAGCGCCTGGGCGTCACCACCATCCTGGTCACCCATGACCAGCGCGAGGCCATGACCATGGCCGATGTCATCGTGGTGATGGGCCAGGGCCGGATCCAGCAGGCCGGCGCGCCGCTGGAGATCTACCGCCGCCCGGCCAACGCCTTCGTCGCCGACTTCATCGGCACCGGCAACCTGCTGCCGGTGCGGGTCGATGGCGGCGGGCTGCGGCTGGGTGACGCCGTGCTGACCGCGAGCGAGGGGCTGGGCGGCCTGCAGCCCGGCGCCGGCGCCACCCTGCTGGTGCGGCCGGAGGAGGTGCAGCTGCGCCCGGCCGGCGAGGCGGGCCCGAACCGTGTGTCGGGCACGGTCGATTTCGTGCGCGACCTGGGCAACGCGGTCGAGGTCACGGTCGACTGCGCCGGCACGAGGCTGGTGGCCGCCGCCGCGCGCAAGGACCTGCCGCCGATTTCGGCCGGCCAGACCGTGACGGTCGAGCTGCCGCCCGACTCCTGCGTGGTGCTGGCGGCATGACCGGCGCCGCTGCCGCGCTTGCCTGGGGATATACGAAGACTATATTTGGATATTCTGGAGGATATCCGATGGCCCTGTATGTCAAGGATGCCGAGGTCGGCGAGCTGGCGGAACGCCTGGCCGCGTTGCACAAGATCAGCAAGACCGAGGCGGTTCGCCGTGCCCTGCAGCACGAGCTGGAACGTGCCCGTGCCCATCCGACCCTGGTCGAGCGAGGCATCGAATTCGCCCGCGCTTTGCGCGCCAGCGGCGACCGTCAGGCCGCCCGCCCGGCGGACAAGCCGTTCATCGACAGCCTCTACGAGGAGCGCTGATGTTCGTCGATGCCTCCGCGCTGACGGCGATCCTGACCGAGGAGATCGACGCGCGCGAGCTCCTCGCCCGCCTGCAGAATGCCAACCGCCGCGTCACCTCGCCCCTGGCGGTGTGGGAGACGGTGGTCGCCATCGCCCGCATCCTCGGCCTTTCGGTGCCGTCGGCGCAGCAGGGGGTCGAGGATTTCCTCATCCTCGCCGACATCGCCGTGATCCCGGTCGCGGCGGAAACCCGGGCCTTCGCCATCGACGCCTATGCGCGCTACGGCAAGTCCCGCCATCCGGCGGCGCTGAACTACGGTGACTGCTTCGCCTATGCCTGCGCCCGCCAGGCACGGCTGCCGCTGCTGTACAAGGGCGACGACTTCCCACAGACCGATATCGAGGCGGCATGACCATGAGTGCCGCCACGATGAGACCGACGGCCTCCTCCGCCCCCCGCGGCCTCCTCGCCCGCATGCCGGCGCTGTGGCCGGCGGCGATGCTGGGCGTGTTCTTCCTGATCCCCTTCGTGATCATGGTGGCGTTCAGCTTCTACCACCGGGTCGAGGGCGGGCTGTACGAGCCGGCCTTCGAGCTGGACAACTACGCCCGGTTCTGGACGCCGCTGTTCACCCGGGTGCTGGGCTTCTCGCTGATGATCTGCGGCCTGGCCGCGGTGGTCTGCGTCACCGCGGCGGTGCCTTTCACCTGGTTCCTCAGCCGCACCCGGCGGCCGGCGCAGGTGGCCTGGCTGGTCGGCATCCTGTCGATCCTGTCGCTGTCCGAGGTGATCATGGGCTTCGCCTGGTCGATCCTGCTGTCGCGGTCGGCCGGCCTGTCCAACCTGCTGGTCAGCCTGGGCCTCCTGGACTCGCCCGAGGCCTGGACGCCCAGCTTCGGCGCCCTGCTGATGGGCCTGTGCTTCATCGGCTTCCCCTATTCGGTGCTGATGCTGTACCCGGCGGTGAACCGGCTGGACCCCGAGATCACCGAGGCGGCGCGCACGCTCGGCGCCTCGCCTTTGCGCGGCTTCTTCACCGTGGTGCTGCCGTCGCTGCGCCAGGCGATCCTGGCCACCGCCATCCTGGTCTTCGTCTTCACCCTGGGCTGCTACGTGCTGCCCCAGGTGCTGGGCAAGCCGGAGCACTGGACCCTGTCGGTGCTGATCACCGACCAGGCGATCTACCAGTCCAACATCCCCTTCGCCGCGGCTTTGGCGGTGTTCCTGGTGCTGGTCAGCCTGGCCCTGATCGGGCTGACCCTGCTGCTGGGCCAGGGAAGGAAGCGCTGATATGGGCCGCGTCCTCTCCCGCCTCTATATGGGCCTGATCGGAGCCGTCCTCCTGGCGCCGATCATCGTCATCATCGGCGTGTCGCTGAACGAGAAGAAGCGCCTGCTGTTCCCGCCGCAGGGCCTGTCCCTCGCCTGGTACGGCGAGATGCTGCAGGACCCGGACTGGCTGGGCGCGCTGGGCAACAGCGTCACCATCGCCGTGCTGGCCGCCGCCCTGTCGGTGTCGATCGCGCTGCCGATGGCCTGGTATCTGTGGCGCTGGAACCCGCGCTGGGGCCGCGCCCTCTACACCCTCGGCATCGCGCCCTTCATCCTGCCGCCGGTGGTGTCGGCGCTGGGCTTCCTGATCTTCTGGCAGATGGTCGGGCTGTACGGGCACATCGCCGCCACCATCGTCTCGCACGGCATCTTCTTCGTCACCCTGCCGCTGGTGAACATCGCGCTGGGCCTGGCCTCGATCGACCGGGCGGCGGTGGAGGCGGCGCGCACGCTGGGCGCCGATGAGCGCACGGTGTTCCGCACCATCGTGCTGCCCTCGGTGCGGCCCTACATCATCTCCGGCTACGCCTTCGCCTTCGTGCTGAGCCTGAACGAGTACATCATCGCCTACATGGTGGCCGGGTCGACGGTGGAGACGCTGCCGATCAAGATCTTCAACGCCCTGCGCTACGGCTACACCCCGGTGATGGCGGCGGTGACGGCGCTGTTCGTGCTGGTGGCGGCGCTGGTGTTCTCGCTGGTGGCCTGGCGCGGCGACCTGCCGCGCCTTCTGGGTGCCACCCGCCCGCCGCGTTGACCTATCCTGCCGGTTCGCTTCCCGATTCGGCATTCTGACTGATCCTATGCTTCCTGCCCTGCTGCGGTGGTCCCTGCCGGCCATCGCCCTCCTGCTGGCCGCCGCACCGGCCGCAGCCGACCCGATCTCCGATCCCCCGGTGACCGACCCGATGTCCGACGGGTTCGAGGGCGGGCGCATCCCGCCGCAGATCTGGTCGCCCTGCCGGCGGCCGGAAGGCCGCTTCTTCATCGACGACATGATGGCCCGCTCCGGCCGGTATTCGGCCGGCATGGCGCTGCTGCCGACGCCGGACCTGCCGCCGGCGATCGAGGCGGTGAACGGCCCGCACACGCGCAGCGGCTGCATCGATTCCGACACGGACATGGATTTCATGGCCGGCAGCGACCAGCGGGCCGAGCTGTGGCTGCGCGAGACCGAGCCGAAGGGCACCGACCTCTGGTACGGCTTCAGCTTCCGCATCGACGCCGCGCCGGCGCCCGCGGCCGACAACCGGCGCCTGCTGGTCGGGCAATGGAAGCAGGCCGGCCAGTACAGCCCGTTCCTGGGGCAGCGCTTCCGCAACCGGAAGTTCTACCTGACGGTGGAGCAGGACGGCCCGGCCCGGCTGCAGCAATGCCGGGTGCTGGTGGCGTGGGAGGACGGCTTCGATGTCTCGGAGTTCCCGCCGCATCGCAGCTTCCTGCATGACGGCTTCGACCCGGCCGGCAACAAGCTGGCGCCCGACTACACGACCGATTGCGGCAGCGACCTGACCATCGATCGCCGGGCGTCGCTGCCCTCGCCCTACGGCGCCTGGGTCGACATGGTGGTGCATATCAAGGTCGACGCGCAGCCGGACGACCTGATCGAAATCTGGGCCAACGGCGAGAAGATCGTCACCGTGCGCGGCCGGCTGGGCTATCGCGACAGCGGCCGGCAGTACTTCAAGATCGGCCCATACCGCGACCCCGGCGAGACCCCGGTGGTGGCCCATCTCGACAATTTCGGCCTGGGCCACAGCTTCGAGGAGGTCGATCCCCGGCGGTTCGACAAGTGAGAGACCATTTGTAAATGCTACTGGCGAGGCCGTCTGACGGCGGACTCGAAGCTTCCGGTGCTCACGGGCCAACGCCCGCCGCACTCCGGTTCTCGAAACCACCGCCAGCCGGCTCACGCCAGCGCATTTCCAAACGGTCTCTCGGGCCGGTGCCGCTTGGCTGCGCCGGGCCGGCCGCCTATCCTGCCGCGGCCCGACACCCCGGCGGTGAGCATGCCATCAGCCCCATTGCGGCAGCTTTGGCTGCCGGCCGTCCTGATCCTCGTCGCCGCGCCGGCCTTTGCCGCACCCGCGGGTGCCGACATCGCCGATGGCTTCGAATCGGGCCGCATCGACCCGCGGGTCTGGGCCCCCTGCCCGCGCGCCGAGAACCGCTTCTTCATCGAGGAGACGGTGGTGCGCTCCGGCCGCTACGCCGCCGGCATGGCGCTGCTGCCGGACGCCACGATGCCGCCCGCCATCCCGAAGGCCGAGCTGGCGCGCCGGCGCAGCGGCTGCCTGGACACGGCGCCGGGCGCCGTGTTCAACCCCGAGGACGACCAGCGCGCCGAGCTGTGGCTGCAATCGGTCCAGCCCGCCGGCACCGACAGCTGGTTCGGCTTCAGCTTCCGCATCGACAGCCCGGACGCCGGGGCCGGCGGCAACCGGCTGGTGGTCGGCCAGTGGAAGCAGAGCGGCAGCCAAAGCCCGTTCCTGGCCCAGCGCTTCAAGGGCGGCGCCTTCCATCTGACGCTGGAGCAGGCGACGGCATCGCCCGGCCAGCAATGCCGGGTGCTGGTCGCCTGGCAGGACGGCTACGACTTCTCGGACTTCCCCGCCGGCAGCCGCAGCTTCCTGCATGGCGGCGGCCCCGAACTGGATGGCGAGCTGGATGGCGAGCTGCCGCCCGCCTCGGCCGCCGAATGCGCCCGCGGCCTGGCCATCGACCGCATGGCGCCCCTGCCCTCGCCCTTCGGCGCCTGGGTCGACATGGTGGTGCATCTGCGCGTCGCCGGCGGCCCCGACGACCTGGTCGAGGTGTGGGCGAATGGCCGGCCGGTCGTCACCGTGCGCGGGCCGGTCGGCTCCCCCGCCGCCCGCGACCAGTATTTCAAGTTCGGGCCCTACCGCGACCCGTCGCCGGCGCCGCTGGTGGTCCGCTTCGATGATTTCAGCCGCGGTGACAGCTTCGCCGCGGTCGATCCCCGGCGCTTCGATCCATAGAGGCACCGCGACCCGGTGGCAGCTTCAGGCTGCCGCCCCATGTCTGTACCGTCATCCCTGGCCGCATCGCCGGTGCGGCCCAAACCAGGAGCATCCCATGAGCAAGCCTGAGAAGATCCTCTACAAGGCCACCTCGACCTCGACCGGCGGCCGCGACGGGCGCTCGAAGTCGTCCGACGGCATCATCGACCTGCCGCTGGCCGTGCCGAAGGAGATGGGCGGCAAGGGCGGCGCCACCAATCCGGAGCAGCTGTTCGCCTCCGGCTACTCCGCCTGCTTCCTCGGCGCGATCCGCTTCGTCGCCGGCAAGGAGAAGGTGCAGATCTCGCCCGACGCCTCGGTCAAGGCCGAGGTCGGCATCGGCGAGATCCCGGGCGGCTTCGGCATCGATGTCGACCTGACCATCTCGCTGCCCGGCCTGGACAAGGCCCAGGCGCAGGCGCTGGTGGAGAAGGCGCACCACGTCTGCCCGTATTCCAACGCCACCCGCAACAATGTCGACGTCCGGCTGCATATCGCCTGACGCCCGAGGGGCCTGGCAGGCCCCGCCCGATGCACCGCGAGCCCGGCCGTTGCGCCGGGCTCTTTTCTGCCAGCGACCAGAAACCTGGATCTCCACCGGAACTCCGCGAATCCGCCATAATCCACCGGCAGAAGCGGACAATAACAATGAAACGGTGGAATTCAGTGGAGCAGAACGATCGAAACGACCGCCTGGCGGGCGTGCGGAGAGGGGTCGTCCTCGCCGTCCTGTGCGTGTCCCTGGTCGGGTGCGGGGCGTGGGGCAACAGCCTGCGGCAGACGGCCAGCGGGCTGATGGGGCAGAACATCCAGGCCGCCTATGCGGAGTGGGGGCAGGAGCACGCGACGCGCCCCGCCCAGCCGGACGAGAAGGGCGGTGCCCGCACCGAGCATGTCTGGGACGACCTGACCGCCGACACCAGCCAGGAATTCGTCCAGACCGGTTCCGAATATGTCGGCCAGCAGATCGTCGGCATGCAGACCAACGTCGGCGGCTCGCAGTCGCCCATCATCCAGGACCAGTACCAGCCGATCGGCTACTACCAGACGACCGCGCTGAGATGCACCGTGGTCCTGGTCACCGACGCCAGGGACGTCATCGTCGACTACTCCGTGAACAGCTGCGGCCGCTACAATGTCGACTAGAGCGGAATGAGGTTGGTTAGAATCGGAAGGGGATTCCCAGGGGCGAGGGAATGTGATTCATCATGCTGGCTGGGAGGAGGCCAGCCTGGATGGGTAAACCGTGCTCGATGGATCTCCGTGAGCGAGTGGTGCGGGCGGTGGAGCCAATGTCGACTAGAGCGGAATGAGGTTGGTTAGAATCGGAAGGGGATTCCCAGGGGCGAGGGAATGTGATTCATCATGCTGGCTGGGAGGAGGCCAGCCTGGATGGGTAAACCGTGCTCGATGGATCTCCGTGAGCGAGTGGTGCGGGCGGTGGAGC
>NZ_NHON01000128.1:11067-13357 GCF_002195995.1 Inquilinus limosus | reverse complement strand
CTCCTCGCGCTCCGCGCCTTCGAGGCCGTCGGCCGCCTCGGCAGCGTCCGCGCCGCGGGGGAGGAGCTGGCGGTCAGCCACACCGTGGTGTCGCGCCATGTCCGCAACCTGGAGCAGCGGCTGGGCGCCCGGCTGCTGCGCCCCGCCGGGCGCGGCCTGGCGCTGACGCCGGAGGGGCAGCGCTACCTGGCCCAGATCGGCCAGGCGCTGGACCTGGTCGAGCGCGCCACCGCCGAGCTGTCGGCGCCGCGCCGCCGCACCCTGGCGATCTGGTGCGCCCCCGGCGTCGCCTCGCGCCGCGTGCTGCCGCTGCTGCCGGAGCTGGAGGCGCTGCTGCCCGAGCACGAGATCACCCTGCTGCCGACCCTGGCCCGGCCCGACTTCGCCCGCGACGAGGCCGATGCCGAGATCATCTATCTGGAGACCGCCGAGCCGCGCGACGGGGTGCGGGCCGAGCTGCTGTCCAGCCCGCGTGTCTTCCCGGTGGCCAGCGCCGCCTTCCGTGCCCGCCACGCCGATGTCGCGGCGCCGGCCGACCTGCTGCGGGTGCCGCTGATCCACGAGGAATCCACCGAGCAGTGGCAGCGCTGGCTGCGCCGCGCCGGGGTGGCCGAGGTGCCCCAGCTGCGCGGCCCGCGGCTGTGGCACGCCCATCTGGCGATCGAGGCCGCCCGGCTGGGCCAGGGCGTCGCCCTGGCCAACGCCGTTCTGGCCGGGGAGGACCTGGCCGCAGGCCTGCTGGTGGAGATGGTGCCGTCCGACATCCGCCTCGGCGGCTACTATTTCCTGTCCGAGGCGGCGCGCTGGGACGAGCCCGGCCTGGCCACGTTGCGCGATTGGCTGCGGGCGCTGTTCGCGACGCCGAACGGCAATGGTGCATAGAACGCACCAGACGCGTTCAAACTAGGCGATTGTGCAGCGGCCCTGCCGCACCGATTCTCTAGCGCAAGGCCCGAACCCAAGAGGATGCCCATGACCACCAATGCCGAGTTGCTTCAGCGCCGCAACGCCGCCGTCGTCCGCGGGGTCGGGCACACCACGCCGATCTCCGCCGCCCGCGCGCTGAACGCCGAGGTCTGGGACGTCGAGGGCAAGCGCTATGTCGACTTCGCCGGCGGCATCGCCGTGGTCAACACCGGCCACTGCCACCCGAAGGTGATCGCCGCCGTCCAGGCGCAGATGGAGAACTTCACCCACACCTGCTTCCAGGTGCTGATGTACGAGCCGTATATCGAGCTGGCCGAGAAGCTGAATGCGCTGGCCCCGATCTCCGGCCCGCTGAAGTCGGTGTTCTTCACCACCGGCGCCGAGGCGACCGAGAACGCCATCAAGATCTCCCGTGCCGCCACCGGCCGGTCCGGCATCATCGCCTTCACCGGCGCCTTCCACGGCCGCACCATCCTGGCCTCGGCCATGACCGGCAAGGTCGTGCCCTACAAGAAGGGCCTCGGGCCCACCCTGCCCGATGTCTGGCATGTGCCGTTCCCGGTCGCCCATCACGGCGTCACGGTCGAGGATTCGCTGCGCCACCTGAACTTCCTGTTCAAGGCCGATGTCGACCCGTCGCGCGTCGCCGCGATCATCCTCGAGCCGGTGCAGGGCGAGGGCGGCTTCTACGAGGTGCCGGCCGAGCTGATGCGCGCCCTGCGCCGGATCTGCGACGAGCACGGCATCGTGCTGATCGCCGACGAGGTGCAGACCGGCTTCGGCCGCACCGGCAAGATGTTCGCGATGGAGCATTACGACGTCGAGGCCGACCTGATCTGCGTCGCCAAGAGCCTGGCCGGCGGCTTCCCGCTGTCCGGCGTGATCGGCCGGGCGCCGATCATGGACGCGGCCGACCCCGGCGGGCTGGGCGGCACCTATGCCGGCAACCCGCTGGCCTGCGCCGCGGCGCTGGCGGTGCTGGAGGTGTTCAAGGAAGAGAAGCTGCTCGACCGCTCCAACGCCATCGGCGCCCGGATCAAGGCGCGGCTGGAGACGCTGTCGCGGCGCAACGACCTGCTGCCGGTCGCGGCGATCCGCGGCCTCGGCGGCATGGTCGCCTTCGAGATCGTCAAGTCGCGCGGCACCAACGACGCCGATGCCGACGCCACCAAGCGGGTGACCCAGAAGGCCTATGAGAACGGCCTGGTGCTGCTGTCCTGCGGCGTCAACGCCAATGTCATCCGCATCCTGGTGCCGTTGACCGCCAGCGACGCCATCGTCGACGAGGGCCTGGACGTGCTGGAGACGGCGCTGGCGGTCGCGTAAACGCCGGCACGGCCGTCCCCCTCACCCTCCCGCCGCC
>NZ_NHON01000128.1:0-11049 GCF_002195995.1 Inquilinus limosus | reverse complement strand
CCCCCTCACCCTCCCGCCGCCAACGCGGCGGGCCCCTCCCTCTCCCCGAGGAGAGGGAAGCGAGCGCCGTCCCTTCACCTCTCCTTGGGGAGAGGTCGAAATCGCGTCAGCGATTTCGGGTGAGGGGGCGTGCGGCCTCGCCATCCGAGAGCATTCCGTTCCGTGACCCCGTGAGGTCCCTATGCTGACCCTGAACGACCCGACCCTGCTGAAGAGCCAGGCCCTGATCGGCGGCTCCTGGATCGGCGAGGCCGTCGACCCGGTGACCAACCCGGCGACCGGCGAGACGCTGGGCCGCGTGCCCCGCTTCGGCGAGGCCGAGGCCACCGACGCGGTCGAGGCCGCCGAGGCCGCCTTCGGCCCCTGGGCGAAGAAGACCGCCAAGGAGCGCTCCACCATCCTGCGCCGCTGGTTCGACCTGATCATCGCGAACCGCGAGGACATCGCCCTGATCATGACCAGCGAGCAGGGCAAGCCGCTGGCCGAGGCGCGCGGCGAGGTCGACTACGCCGCCTCCTTCGTCGAGTTCTATGCCGAGGAGGCCAAGCGCATCTACGGCGAGACCATCCCGAGCCACCGCGCCGATGCGCGGATCGTGGTGATGAAGCAGCCGATCGGCGTGGTCGCGGCGATCACGCCCTGGAACTTCCCGGCGGCGATGATCACCCGCAAGGTCTCGCCGGCGCTGGCCGCCGGCTGCACCGCCGTGATCAAGCCGGCGCCGGAGACGCCGCTGACCGCCCTGGCCCTGGCCGAGCTCGCGGTGCGCGCCGGCGTGCCGGCCGGCGTGCTGAACGTGATCACCGGCGACGCGCCGAAGATCGGCAAGGTCCTGACCGGCCACCCGGCGGTGAAGTTCGTCGGCTTCACCGGGTCGACCGAGGTCGGCAAGCTCTTGATGCGCCAGGCCGCGGACACGGTGAAGAAGGTCGGGCTGGAGCTGGGTGGCAACGCGCCCTTCATCGTCTTCGACGACGCCGATATCGACGCCGCGGTCGAGGGCGCGCTGGCCTCGAAGTTCCGCAACATGGGCCAGACCTGCGTCTGCGCCAACCGGATCTATGTCCAGGACGCGGTCTATGACGATTTCGTCGCCCGCTTCGCCGCCAAGGTGAAGGCGATGAAGGTCGGCAACGGCGTCGAGGCCGGCGTGGTCCAGGGCCCGCTGATCACCGAGGAGGCGGTGGAGAAGATCGAGCGTCACATCGCCGACGCCACGGCCAAGGGCGCCACCGTCGTCACCGGTGGCCACCGGCATGCCCTGGGCGGCACCTTCTTCGAGCCGACCGTGCTGTCCGGCGCCACCACCGAGATGGTGGTGACGCAGGAGGAGACCTTCGGTCCGCTGGCCCCGGTCTACCGCTTCCGCGACGAGGCGGATGTGGTGGCCCAGGCCAATGCCACGCCCTTCGGCCTGGCCGCCTATTTCTACGCCCGCGACCTGGGCCGGGTGTTCCGGGTGGCGGAGGCGCTGGATTACGGCATCGTCGGCGTCAATGCCGGCGTCGTCGCCACCGAGGTCGCGCCCTTCGGCGGGGTCAAGGAATCCGGCCTCGGCCGCGAGGGCTCGCATCACGGCATCGAGGAGTTCGTGGAGCTGAAATACGTCCTGCTGGCCGGGATGGACCGGTAAGGCACCAAGTTCGCGATGATTGTTCCAGGAAAGAACCGTCATTGCGAGGAGGCGAAGCCGACGAAGCAATCCAGGGCCGCTCGCATCGGCCCCTGGATTGCTTCGCTACGCTCGCAATGACGATGTTTGGTTGGCCGCAAGTGCGATGCGGTCAGAGCCGACGCACCACATGCGGCTCCATCACCGCCATGGTGAAGCGGACCGGCCGCGCGCCCTTGCAGGCATAGGCGTGCGGCCGGTCGCTGTGCAGCAGGGCCGAGGTGCCGGCCGGCACCTCATGCGGCCGCCCGTCGACCTCCAGCAGCAGCGTGCCGGCGGTGACGTGCAGCAGCTCGCGCGTGCCCGGCGGATGCGGGTCGGAGACATGGCGCTCCTTCGGCTTCAGCTCCCAGCGCCACAGCTCCAGCATGTCCGGCCCATCGCTGCCGACCAGCAGCACCGCGGCGCCGCCCTCCGGACCGGCCCAGAGCCGCGCCGCCTCCTCCGGCCCGACCAGGCGCACCGCATCCGCGCCGCCCAGATCCACCAGCTCCGCCACCGAGACGCCGAGCGCCGCGGCGACCCGGCACAGCGTGGCGATCGAGGGGTTGGAGCGGGCATTCTCGATCTGCACCAGCATGCCCTTGCTGACGCCGGACAGCCGGGCGAGCGCATCCAGCGACAGGCGCCGCGCCCGGCGCTGCCCGGCGACATGGCGCCCCACCGCGCCCGCGATCGCGGCCTCGTCAGGGGCCCTGGCGCCCTCCGTGTTGACCTGCTCGGTCATCTTGCCCTATTCAACAAAGTGAACTCTTCGGTCATTTTAACGAACCAAGCCGATGCTGTCCGCACCGCCCGTCATCGATCCTGCCGTCCGGGCGCTGCGCCCGGATTTCGTGGCCCTGAGCCTGGTGGCGCGCGGCGCCCGCAACGGCCCGAGCGACGCCGAGAGCGCAGCCCGGCTGGCCGAGGCCTGCGACGCTGCTGCGACGGATCCCGACTGGGCGGCGGCGCATCTGGAGGCCTGGCGCGAGGCCTATCGCAGCTTCGGCGCCAAGCCGCAGCGCACGCCCTGTTCGGCCGAGGCGCTGCGCAAGCGGGCCCAGCGCGACGGCGGGCTGCCGCCGATCAACCGCATGGTCGATCTCTACAACGCGCTCAGCGTGCGCTGGGCGGTGCCGATCGGCGGCGAGGATCTGGCCGCCTATCGGGGGCCGCCGCGGCTGGTGCGGGCGGCGGGCGACGAGATCTTCGAGACATTCGCGAATGGCGAGCCCGCGGTCGAGCATCCCGAGCCGGGCGAGGTGGTGTGGCGCGATGATCACGGCGTCACCTGCCGCCGCTGGAACTGGCGCCAGGGCCCGCGCACCCGCCTCGACCTGCCGACGACCGAGATGTGGTTCGTGATCGAGCGGCTGGAGCCGATGCCGATCGCGGCGCTGGAGGCGGTCGGCCGCGAGCTGGCCGACGGCATCCGCGCGATCGCGCCGAACGCCCGGATCGAGACCGCGCTGCTGAGCGCCTGAGCCGAGGCCCAGGCCGGGTCGCTCGCATCACGCCTCCCCTTCCCCCGTCCTTCCGGGGCATCGCAACGGCCCGGGCCGATCCCGGGACAGCGGCACAATGCGGGTTTTCGGCCGTCGCCGTTAGATCCAGACGGGGGTGATCGATGGTGCCAGAATCGGGTGCAGCGGCCGCTCAGATCCAGCCGCCGTCCACGACATACATCTGGCTGGTGCACATCCGGGCGTCGTCCGAGGCCAGGAAGGCGACCATGCGGGCGATGTCGTCCGGCTCGACGAAGCCCTTGAGACATTGCGACGCCATGATCCGCTCGACGTAGTCCGGCGTGTACCACAGCTTGACCTGCCGCTCGGTCCGCACCGCGCCGGGCAGCACGCAGTTGACCCGGATGCCCTCGGCGCCCAGGTCCCGGGCCAGGCTGCGGGTCAGGCCCTCGATCCCGGCCTTGGCCGTGGTGTAGGCGGGCATGCCGCCCATCCCGGCGCGCCAGGAGATCGAGCCGAAATTGATCACCGAGCCGCCGCCGGCGTCGCGCATACCCTGCCGCACCGCCTGCACCATGAAGAACTGGTGCTTCAGGTTCACCGCCAGCCGGTCGTCCCAGTAGTCCGGCGTCACCTCGTCGATGCCGTGGCGCTGGTCGTGGCCGGCGTTGTTGACCAGGACCCGGATCGGGCCGGCCGCCGCCTCCGCCGCCCGCACCATGGCCCGCAGCGCGTCGATGTCGCGCAGGTCGCAGGGCAGGAAGGCCGGGGCCTTCAGCCCCTCCCCCGCCAGCCTTTCGACCAGCGCCTGTGAGGATTCCGCGTCGATGTCACAGAACACCACCCGGCTCTTCTGCCGCGCGAAATGCTCAACCAGGGCGGCGCCGATGCCGGAGCCGCCGCCGGTG
This sequence comes from Inquilinus limosus, assembly GCF_002195995.1. Taxonomy (GTDB): domain Bacteria; phylum Pseudomonadota; class Alphaproteobacteria; order DSM-16000; family Inquilinaceae; genus Inquilinus; species Inquilinus limosus_C. The sequence goes on along the minus strand of NZ_NHON01000128.1, from coordinate 7,021 downwards.
ATCAGCACGGCACGGTCCTGCAGGCTGGGATAGAGGGCGAAGTCGGTCATGATGACGCCTGGATCGGGAAAGGGGGATTCGGGGTCAGTCGCGGACCAGCGTCAGCTTGCGCTCGAACAGCTCCAGCACCTCGGCCAGGACCCGGCTGCGGCTCAGCCGGTGCCTGCCTTCATAGACGCTGTATTCCGTCCCCTGCGCGCCCACCGTCTTGGCGATGCCGTAGAGCGGCCGGTCGTGGCTGTGCCGGAACACGCTGAACACGGCGATGCCGACGCCATGGTCGATCGCGTAGTCGCGCCATTCGCCGGCGGCGACGCGATCGAAATAGAGGCCGAGGAGCTGGCCGAGCTCACCGCGGTTGAAATAGACGCGCCCACGGCCGCGCCGAATCTGGGAGAGATCGAGAACCTGCGACATGCGCCGGACGGAATGCCTCGACACCGTTGAGTCGGTGAAGCCAAGTGTTGGACAAATCCGGGCCCGCGTCCAGACGGCGCGCGCCGGGGTCGCAGCCCAAGGTCGCAGCGATGTCCGGATGCCGCATCGGCGCACATCGCCATATCGCTGCCACACCCTTGGATTGTCTTCCCGGAACCAATCGTCTAGGTAAGGCGGCTCGGCCGCGCTGCCCTGGCCGAGGCGGCGCCCTGTTCGGAACCTGGTGATGACCGATATTTTCCGCGAAGTCGATGAAGCCCTGCGCGAGGATCGCGTCAAGGCGATCTGGAACCGCCATGGCAAGCTGATCATCGCCGGCGCGGTCGCCATCGTCGTCGGCACCGCCGCCGTCGTCGGCTGGCGCAGCTACAGCCAGAGCCAGGCGCAGTCGCAGACCCGGGCGCTGGTCGACGCGCAGCAGCAGGCCGCCACCGACCCGAAGAACGCCGCTTCCGTCTATGCCGCCGTCGCCGCCGACAGCAGCGCCGACCGCGCCGCCCTGGCCCGCCTGCTGGAGGCCCGCGCCAATCTCGACGCCGGCAAGCGGGACGAGGCCGGCAAGATCTACCAGCAGATTGCCGGCGACAGCGGCGTCAATTCGGTGGTGCGCGACCTCGCCCGTCTCTACTCGGTCATGGCCCGGATCGATGACGGCGATCCCGCGGCGCTGACCGGCGAGCTGGCGCCGCTGGCCGCCGACGGCGCCCCCTGGCGCGCCGAGGCGCGCGAGCTGCAGGGCCTGCTGGCCCTGCGCCAGAAGGACACGGCCAAGGCCCGCGAGATCTTCGAGGCGCTGTCCAAGGACCCGGCCTCGTCCCCCGGCGTGCGCAGCCGGGCCGAACAGCTCCTCAGCACTTCGAGCAATTGAGGGACCACCCCATGCGGCGACGCCATCTGCTGCCCCGGATCTCCATCCTTGCGCTCGCCGCGGTCCTCAGCGCCTGCAGCTGGTTCAAGGACGCCAAGACGCCTCTGCCGGGCGAGCGGATCTCCGTCATCAGCCGCACCGAAGGGCTGGAGCCCGCGGCCGATGCCGGGCAGCCGAGCGTGCTGCCGGCGGTGCGCACCGACCCCGACTGGCGCAACCCGGGCGGCGCGGTCAACCACGTCAACGGCAACCTGGCGCTGAAGATCCCGTTCCAGCGGGCCTGGAGCAGCAGCATCGGCAGCGGCGACAGCAGCAGCACCGCGCTGCTGACCGGCCCGGTGATCGCCGAGGGCAAGGTCTACATCACCGACGCCTCCGGCCGCCTGAACTCGTTCGACGCCGCCAACGGCCGTTCGAACTGGCGGGTGCGGGTGGCGGATCCGGAGCAGGACAGCGTGCCGATCGGCGGCGGCGCCGCCTATGCCGACGGCACCGTGTACGCCACCACCGGCTTCGGCGAGGCCGTGGCGGTCGACCCGAAGAATGGCGGCCTGATCTGGCGCACCAAGCTGGCAGGGCCGGTGCGCGGCGCGCCGACCGTGACCCAGGGCCGCTTGGTCGCCATCACCGTCGACAACCAGACCGAGGTGCTGGACGCCAAGACCGGCACCGAGGTGTGGAACCATGCCGGCATCACCGAGCCTTCGGCCCTGCTCGGCGGCGGCAGCGCCGCGGTCGACAACGGCGTGGTGGTGGTGCCCTATTCGTCGGGCGAGCTGTACGGCCTGCGCATCGAGAACGGCCGGCCGGCCTGGTCGGCGGCCGTCGGCGGCGGTGCCGCCCGCACCGCCGGCGCCCTGGCCGGCCTGGCCGACATCACCGCGATGCCGGCGATCGACGGCGACCTGGTGGTCGCGGTCAGCCACGGCAACCAGGCGGTCGGCATCGACATGCGCTCGGGCGTGACGGTGTGGGAGCAGCCGATCAGCGGCACGCAGATGCCCTGGGTGGCCGGCGACACGGTCTATCTGGTCTCGATCGACGGCGTGGTCGTGGCGCTGGCCCGCAACACCGGCAAGGTGCGCTGGGTGCGCGAGCTGGACCGCTGGACCGACCCCGAGGACAAGGAAGGCCCGATCACCTGGACCGGACCGGTCCTGGCCGGCGACACCCTGGTCCTGGCCAGCTCGACCGGCGACGGCGTGCTGATCTCGCCCAAGACCGGCGAGGTCACCGGGCATTTCGAGACCGACCCGACGCGGATCGCCCCGGTGGTCGCCGACGGAACGCTGTATATTGTCAGCACGGGCGGCACCCTGACCGCCTATCGCTGAGCAGTCCCGAGCGCATGCCCTTCACCCTCGCCATCATCGGCCGGCCCAATGTCGGCAAGTCGACCCTGTTCAACCGCCTGGTGGGCAAGCGCACGGCGCTGGTCGACGACACGCCGGGGGTGACGCGCGACCGCCGGTTCGGCGACGGCCGGCTGGCCGATCTGAGCTTCCGCGTGATCGACACCGCCGGCCTGGAGGAGGCGTTCGACGACAGCCTCGAGGCCCGGATGCGGCAGCAGACCGAGGCGGCGCTGCGCGAGGCCGATGTCGCGCTGATGCTGATCGACGCCCGCGCCGGGGTGACGCCGCTGGACAAGCATTTCGCCCAGTGGCTGCGCCGCCAGGGCGGCAAGGTGCTGCTGCTGGCCAACAAATGCGAGGGCCGCGCCGCCGAGGCCGGGCTGCACGAGGCCTGGTCGCTGGGGCTGGGCGAGCCGATCGGCATCTCCGCCGCCCATGGCGAGGGGCTGGTCGACCTGGTCGACGCGCTGCGGCCGCTGATGCCGGCCGAGGACGAGGATGCGGCCGACGCCGCCGATGAGGATGACGACATCGTTCTCGAGGATGAGGGCGAGGACGACACGGTCGACCCGGAGCGCGACCTGGCCCGGCCGATCCGCCTGGCCATCATCGGCCGGCCCAATGCCGGCAAGTCGACCCTGATGAACGCGCTGCTGCGCGAGGAGCGAGTGCTGACCGGACCCGAGGCCGGCATCACCCGCGACGCCATCGGCGTCGACTGGAGCTGGCGCGGCCAGGCCATCCATCTGGTCGACACCGCCGGGATGCGGCGCAAGGCGCGGATCGACAAGCACGACGACAAGATCGAGTTCATGTCGGTCGGCGAGACGCTGGAGACCATCCGCCTCGCCCATGTCTGCGTGCTGCTGCTGGATGCCGCGGCGATCCTGGACAAGCAGGACCTGACCATCGCCCGGCACGTGATCGAGGAAGGCCGCGCGCTGGTGATCGCGGTCAACAAATGGGATGCGGTCGAGGACCACGCGGCCGCGCTGCGGCAGCTGAGCGACAAGCTGCAGACCTCGATGCCCCAGGTGCGCGGCGTGCCGACCGTCACCATCTCCGCCCTCCGCGGCCAGAAGCTGGACAGGCTGATGGATGCGGTGCTGGACATCCACAAGGTGTGGAACCGCCGGGTGCGCACCGGCCCGCTGAACCGCTGGCTGCCGGCGATGCTGGAGGCGCACCCGCCGCCGCTGGTGCGCGGCCGCCGCCTGAAGATCCGCTACATCACCCAGGTCAAGGCCCGGCCGCCGACCTTCGCCCTGTTCGTGTCCCAGGCCGAGGAGTTCCCGGACAGCTATCTGCGCTATCTGGTGAACGGGCTGCGCGAGAGCTTCGCCCTGACCGGCGTGCCGATTCGGATGATGCTGCGCCAGCCGAAGAACCCCTTCGCCGACAAGGACTGAGCAGCGGCCGGCGGCGGCTTTTGCCGGACGATTGCAATCGGGCCGCTGCGAGGCCAGAGTCCTCTCCCCTGCGGGAGGAGATCGAGATGATTCACGAGCTGCGCGTCTATCATTGCATGCCGGGCAAGCTGCCGGCGCTGCTGAACCGCTTCGACACCATCACCCTGAAGATCTGGGAGCGCTTCGGCATCCGCCAGGCCGGCTTCTGGACGGTCGAGATCGGCGAGAGCAACCAGGCCCTGTACTATCTGCTGGAATGGGAGTCGCTGGCCGAGCGCGAGCAGAAATGGACCGCCTTCGCCACCGATCCGGACTGGCTGGAGAAGCGCGCCGGGACCGAGCGCGACGGCCCGATCGTCTCGCACATCACCAATGCCATCCTGAAGCCGACGGCGTTCTCCAAGGTCAAGTAGCCCTGTGCGTTGCCTCTCCCGCGCGGAGAGGCCTTTTCACAACCCATCCCTCGCCGTCATTGCGAGGAGGCGAAGCCGACGAAGCAATCCAGGGGCCGGTGCGCACCGGCCCCTGGATTGCTTCGCTGCGCTCGCAATGACGGTTCTGAGAATTCCGAAAAAGTCTCGCTTCCGGGAGAGGCAATGCGAGAGCGTTACTCCTGAAGGAGAAGAGACCAATGACCAAAAACGCCGCCGACCGGGAGCACTGGGCCCGCGTCGCCCGCGACTGGACGGCCTGGGCGCGGAAGCCCGGCCATGACGCCTTCTGGGCCTATCGCGACGCGCTGGTGGCCTGGATCGGCCATGGCTCTGGCGAGGCGCTGGACCTCGGCTGCGGCGAGGGCCGGGTGTCGCGCGAGCTGACGGCGCTGGGCTGGCGCGTCACCGCGGCCGACACCGTGGCCGAGCTGGTGGAGATCGCGGCCGAGGCCGGGTCGGCGCAGGACTACGCCGTGGCCGACGCCGCCGCCCTGCCCTTCGAGGACGGCCGCTTCGACCTGGTGGTCGCCTACAATGTGCTGATGGATGTCGAGGACGTGCCGGGCGCGCTGCGAGAGGTCCGGCGCGTGCTGCGGCCGGGCGGCACGCTGGTGATCTCACTGGTCCACCCGTTCCGCGACCGCGGCCGCTTCGCCGGGCCGGAGCCGGACGCGCCCTTCGTCTTCGAGGGCAGCTATTACGGCCGCGAGCGCTTCGAGGGCAGCGAGGAGCGCGACGGGCTGCGCATGGACTTCGCCGGCTGGTCGCAGCCGCTGGAGGCCTATGCGGCGGCGCTGGAGGCCGCCGGCCTGGCCATCACCTCGATCCGCGAGCCGCAGCCGGACCACCCGGACGGCGATGACCGGCTGCGACAATGGTCGCGCCTGCCGCTGTTCCTGTGGCTCAAGGCCCGGCCGCTGGGGTGAGCGGGTGCGCCCAACACGGTCTCGCGAGAATGAGTACCGTCATGGCGAGCCCCGCAGGGGCGTGGCCATCCAGCGGCACCGCCCACTGGATGGCCACGTCGCTGCGCTCCTCGCCATGACGGCGAAAGGGGCGCGAGGCCGGCAGCGCCTCCCCTACCCCAAAATCTTCCCCGGGCTCAGGATCCCCTTCGGGTCCAGCGCCGCCTTGATCGCCGCCATCGCCGCTCGCCGCGCCGGATCGCCGTACAGGCGAAAGGCATCCTGCTTCTCCAGCCCGATGCCGTGCTCGGCCGAGAAGGAGCCGCCGGCCTCGGCCAGCCCGTCATAGAGGATCGCCTCGATCCGCGCCTCCGATCCCTCCGGCCGGTCGCCGACCATGACATGCAGGTTGCCGTCGGCGAGATGGCCGAAGACATAGACCCGCATCGCCGGCGAGAAGGTGGCCGCCAGGTCGGCGCGGATGCGTTTGACATAGGCCGGCAGCGCCGACAGCGGCACCGAGACATCGAAGGTCTTGGCGTCCGGGCAGGGCCGGCTGACCGCGTCGGAATCGTCGCGGATGCGCCAGAACATCTCGCGCTGCCGCTCGTTCTGCGCCAGGGCGGCACCGGTGACCGGCCCCTCCTCCCACAGCGCCCCGATCTCCGCCTCCATCGCCGCGGCGATGTCGATGTCCGGGTCCTGCTCCGCCTCGGTCAGCAGATAGACCGGCGCCGGGTCGAGGCCGAGGCCGGACAAGGCCACGCCATGCTCCTGCGCCACGGTCTCGGCATAGGCGTGCCACAGAATCTCCAACGCCCGCAGCCGGCCGGGGAAGCGGTCGCGCAGCCGCGCCGCCGCGACGAGCGCCGCCTCGGCCGAGGCGCAGCCGACCAGTGCCGTCGCCGCCGGGGCCACCAGCCGCTCCAGCCGGATCACGGCGCGGGTGACGATGCCGAGCGTGCCCTCAGACCCGGCGATCAGGTCCTTGAGGTCGTAGCCGGTGTTGTTCTTCAGCACCCGCACCATATCGGAAATCACGGTGCCATCGGCGCGCAGGAACTCCAGCCCGAACATGCGGTGGCGCATGGTGCCGCGGCGGAACGCCTCGATGCCGCCGGCATTGGTGGCGATCAGCCCGCCGATGGTGGCGGAGCCGCGGGCGGCGAGGTCGATGCCGGGCGTCAGGCCATGCTCGGCCGCCGCCTCCTGCAGCTGCTGCAGCGTCACCCCGGCCTCGACCACAGCCAGACGAGCGGAAGTGTCGATCTCGAGGACCCGATCGAGCCGGCGGGTGCTGAGGATGATCTGGCCGGGCCGAGAGGCGCCGCCGCCGACCAGCCCGGTGCGGCCGCCATGGGTCACGACGGGGACGCCGGCCTCGTGGCACAAGGCCAGCACCGCCGATGCCTCCTCCACCGTGCGGGGCGAGGCCTGGATCCCGGCGGCGAGATTGTCGGGGTGGTAGCCGGGATCGATGCCGGCCAGGGCGTCGGCCCTTGCGATCCCGCCCAGTCCGAGCAGCGCGTCGAGGCGGGCGAGAAAGGCGGCGTCGAGCGTGGTCATGGCATCCCCGGTCGGTGACGGCCGAGAATGGCGGGGGGTGTGGCGG
>NZ_NHON01000127.1 GCF_002195995.1 Inquilinus limosus | reverse complement strand
TTCGCGCGGCGGGCTGGCCGGGGGGCCTGGGCGGCGGTCGCCGGCTCTCACAGAGAGAACACCCTACCCCCTCCCGCAAGGGGGGCATTCCACACATCTATCGAGGGCAGCGCGCGTTGCCTCTCCCGCTTGCGGGAGAGGTCGGAGACGCGAAGCGGCTCCGGGTGAGGGCTTTGCGGCGGCGATGCCAGGATCGTCGCTTCCGGATAGGACACATCCTGCGCTCGCTCACGGCGAGATTCGTGTGCTTGGCGAGACCGCTGGCCCTCACCCGGCCATCCTTCGGATGTCCGACCTCTCCCGCAAGCGGGAGAGGTCATCTGTTCGTAGACCCGCCACTCGCTACCGCCACTCGATCTGTAGATACCGTACCGCAAGGGGAGGGGAGGATGACGCGGTAAGGGCTTCGCCAGGCGGCGGGTGGCAGGCCGCGCCGAGGCTCCCGCAGGCTTGTGCAGGGCTCCGCAGCCCTGCCGTTCCTTCTGCAGGCTGGCCTTCCGGCTCGATCTTTGTACGATCCGTCAATTGTAGGATAAATGAGCGGCGGGCGCCGGACCGGCCCCGCGCGACGGGAGGATCTGGAGCATGGCGGAGATCGCCTATCTCGGCCTCGGCCTGATGGGCCGGGGCATGGTGCGCAACCTGCTGAAGGCGGGGCATCGCGTGCATGCCTGGAACCGCAGCACGGCCGAGCTGCCGGAGGAGATCACGGGCCATCCCGGATTCGTCCGTGCCGGCTCGGTGGCGGCGGCGGCGTCCGGCCGCGACCGGGTGATGCTCTGCGTCACCGGCCCGGACGCCCAGCGCGCCGTGCTGCTCGGCCCCGACGGCGCTTTCGCCCATGCGGCCAAGGGTGCCGTGGTGATCGACAGCACCACCACCGACCCGGCGGTGTCGCGCAGCCTGGCGGAGGCGGCGGCCCGGGCCGGCCACGCCTATCTCGACGCCCCGGTCTATGGCAGCAAGGACCAGGCCTGGGACGGCAGCATCGGCTTCATCGTCGGCGGCGACGCTGCGGCGCTGCAGGCGGCGCGCCCGATCCTCGAGGCGGTGTCCGGCGGCGTGCATCATCTCGGCCCCAGCGGCGCCGGCGCGGTGATGAAGTTGATCGGCAACCTGCTGTCGGCGGCGCAGACCGCGGCGCTGGGCGAAGGCCTGGCGCTGGCCCGCAAGAACGGGCTGGCGGCGGAGGGGATCATCGAGGTGCTCGACCGCTTCGGCGGCTCCTCCGGCGTCATCCGCGGCGCCGCGCGCAAGACGCTCGCCAACGACTTCTCGCCGGCCTTCCACCTCAAGAACATGGCCAAGGATATCGGGCTGATGCTCGATCTCGGCCGCACCAGCGGCGTGCCGATGCCCGGCACCGCCCTGACGGCCGAGCTGTATCGCGCCGCCCTGGTCGCCGGCTATGGCGAGCTGCAGGCCAATGCCGTGCACAAGCTGCAGTTCCGCCTCGCCGGCATCGAGGAGTGAGCCGATCGTTCCACCCGGCCACGGCCGGCGGCGTCCGCACCGAGATCGCGACCCTGGCCGACGGCCGGGCGATCCGCTACCGCCGCATGGGCGCGGGGCAGGGCGCCCCGATCGTCCCCACGCCGATCGTCATGGTACACGGCTTCGGCGGCGAGCTGCTGACCTGGGCCGCCAACCAGGTGCCGCTCTCGGCCCGCCACCCGGTCTACGCCCTCGACCTGCCCGGCCATGGCGGCTCGTCGCAGGATCTCGGCGCCGGCGGCGTGCCGGGCCTGGCCGAGGCGCTGCTGGCCTTCCTCGACGCCGCCGGCATCGGCCGCGCCCATCTGGCCGGCCATTCCCTGGGCGGGGCGGTGGCGCTGCAGGCGGCGCTGTCCGATCCCGGCCGCGCCGCCTCGCTGACCCTCATCGCCTCCGCCGGGCTGGGGCCGGAGGCCGACACCGGCTTCATCGACCGGCTGCTGGCCGCCGACGACCCGGCGACGCTGGCGGCGGCGCTGCGGCCGCTCTATGCCGATCCCGGCCTGGTCACGCCGGCGCTGGGCGAGCTGGTGCTGACGGCGCTGCGCGGCCCGGGCGTGCGCGCGACGCTGCGCCGCCTGGCCGACCAGTGCTTCGCCCCCGGCCGCCAGCGCCTGGTGCTGCGCGACCGGCTGGCGGAGCTGAAGGGGCCGATGCAGGTGCTGTGGGGCACGGACGACGCGATCCTGCCGGTGGACCACGCCGGCTTCCTGCCGTCCGCGGTGGCCGTGCACCTGATCCCCGGCCAGGGCCACATGCTGCCGATCGAGGCGGCGGCGGAGGTGAACCGGCGGATCGGGGAGATCGCGGCGGCCGGGTGAGTCTGTCGCGGCCGGCGGCGGCCACCCGGTCTTGCCGTCCCGGCCGGGCAGGCCTCGAGTGGGATGGCAGCCGGAACGCGGCGGAGGCCGCATGGACACAATCGATCCTCTCAGCGATCTGATCGGCCGCGTCTACGATGCCGGCACCGATCCCGCCGCGTGGCAGCAGGCCCTCACCGAGATCTGCCGCTGGGCCGGCGGCGACGTGGCGCAGATCCTGGTGTTCGAAGCCGGCGCCCCGGCGCCGTTCTTCAACGTCGCCGTCGGCTACGACGCCGCGGCGCACGCCCGGTACCTGCGCGATTACGCGCTGCAGGACCCACGCCTGCCGGCCTGGCGGCGCCTGCCGCCGACCGTGCAGCCCTGCCATCATGTCGTCGACCCGGCCTGGCTCGACCGCCAGGATTTCGGCGCCTTCCTGGACGAAAGCAATTGCCGCTGGACCATGGGGGCGATCGATCCGGCCTTCGCCGGCGTCGCCGGGATAAGCGTGCGCCGCCCCCGCCGGGCCGGCCCCTTCACGCCGGAAGAGGTGCGGCGCTTCGACCTAGTGGTGCCGCATATCCGCCGGTCCCTGGCGCTGATGCAGCGGATCGAGGGGCTGGCCGGCCGGGCCCGGGCCGCCGAGGACGTGCTTGACCGCTTCGACCGGGCGGTGGTGCTGCTCGGCGCCGACGGGCGGGTGGTCCATGTCAACGCCTTGGCCGACCGGCTGATCGAGAGCGGCCGGCTGCAGCTGCGCGGCCGCCGGCTGCGGTCCGCCGATCCTGGCGAGGCCGCGGCGCTGCGCGGGCTGATCGCGGCGACGCTGGAGCCCGGGCCGCGGTCCGGTGGGGTCAAGCTGCTGGCTGCCGGGGTGCCGCTGATCGCCAGCGCCTGCCGCCTGCCGGACTGCCGCCCGGCCGCGCTCGCCGCGCCGCAGGCCGCGGCGGCGCTGTTCCTGGCCCCCGGCGGCGGCGGCCGCGACGATTTCGGCGACATATTGCCGGCGTTGTTCGGCCTCAGCCGCGCCGAGGTGCGGCTTGCCGCCGCCCTGCATGAGGGCTTCTCCCTGTCCGAGATCGCGGAGCGGCTGGAGCTGAGCCGCGAGACGCTGCGCACCCAGCTGCGCTCGGTCTTCGACAAGACCGGCACGCGGCGGCAGGGGCCGCTGATCCGGCTGCTGACCGACCTGGCGCGCGAGAGCCGGCTGGTCCGCCGCGCCGCCGGTGTGATGGCCGACACGGCGCGGCCACAATGATCGGCTTAGCTTGGCCCCATAACGACAGCACAAGCGAACCGTTTCATGTCCTCAACCATGGTCGTACACAACACCGAGCGGAATTCCGGGCTCGACCTCATCCAGCTCGCCGGCCGACTCTGCCTGGCGCTGGTGTTCTTCGCCGCCGGCCTCTCCAAGATCCCGGAATGGGCCTCGATGGTGGCGATGGTGCAGGGCCGCGGCCTGCCGCAGCCGGAGCTGCTGCTCGGCGCCGCCGCGGCGCTGCAGATCGTCGCCGGCGCCTTCCTGCTGCTCGGCTGGCACACCCGGCTGGCGGCGTTGGCCCTGGCCGGTTTCACCATCGTCGCCACCGTGCTCTTCCACCCGTTCTGGGAGTCGGCGCCGAGCCGGTTCGAGCTCGATTTCGCGATCTTCATGAGCAACCTGGCCGTGCTCGGCGGGCTCCTGTTCATCGCCGGCACGGGCGGCGGCCGCCACTCCCTCGACAGCGGCCCCGGCGAGGGCTGATCCCCCACAGCAGAAGGGCGCGCGACCCAGCGGCCGCACGCCCTTCGTTCGTCCAATGGTCGGCGCGCTTACCAGCCCGCGACCACGGCGCCCTTGAACCGTTCCGCCAGGAACTGCTTGATCGCGTCGGTGTGGTAGCTCTCAACCAGGGTCTTGACCCAGGGCTCGTCCTTGCGTGCGGTCTGCACCGCGATGATGTTGACATAGGGGCTGTCGGCCGCCTCGCGCAGGATCGCGTCCTTGCCCGGGTCCAGCCCGGCCTCGACCGCGTAGTTGGTGTTGATCGCCGAGATGTCGGTGTCGTCCAGCGACCGCGGCAGCTGTGCCGCGTCCAGCTCGATGATCTGGAGGTTCTTCGGGTTGCCGGTGATATCGAGCACGGTCGGCTTCAGCCCGACACCGTCGGCCAGCTTGAGCAGCCCGGCCGACTGCAGCAACAGCAGGACGCGGCCGCCATTGGTCGGGTCGTTCGGGATGCCGACCCTGGCGCCGTCGCGCAGCTCGCCGATCGCCTTGATCTTCCTCGAGTAGATGCCGATCGGGAAGGTGACGGTGTTGGCCACCTTGCTGAGCTTGTAGCCGCGCTTATCGATCTCGTTCACGAGATACGGCTCGTGCTGGAACGAGTTGGCGTCGAGCTCACCGGTGTCGAGCGCCGCATTGGGCACGACATAGTCCGAGAACTCGACGATCTCGATGTCCAGGCCCTTCGCATGGGCGATCGGCTTCACCTGCTCCAGGATCTCGGCATGCGGCCCCGGCGTGACGCCGATCCGGATGGTCTCGGCGGACGCCGCCCCGGCGCTTCCCACGGCCAGGGCGAACGCCACCGCGGCCAGAATCGTCTTCAGCCTCATTCTCTTCCCCTCGAAACGGATTGGTTCGGCTCAGGCCTGGCGCTGCCGCTTGTTGACCCGGCGGGCCAGCCGGTCGCCGGCCATCTGCACCGCCTGCACGAACAGGATCAGCACGACCACCACCGCGGCCATCATCTCCGGCATGAAGCGCTGGTAGCCGTAGCGGATGCCGAGGTCGCCCAGCCCCCCGCCGCCGACCGCGCCGACCATGGCGGAATAGCCGATCAGGCTGACCACGGTCAGGGTCAGGCCCAGCACGATCGCCGGCATCGCCTCGGGCACCAGCACCTTGCGCACGATCTGCAGCGGCGAAGCACCCATCGCCTTCGCCGCCTCGACCAGGCTCTGGTCGACCTCGCGCACCGCCGCCTCGATGATCCGGGCGATGAAGGGCACGCAGGCGATGGTCAGCGGCACGATCGCCGCCGTGGTGCCGATCGAGGTGCCGGCGACCAGCCGGGTGAACGGGATGATCGCCACCACCAGGATGATGAAGGGGGTGGAGCGGGTGGCGTTCACCACCAGCCCGGCGATGCGGTTGGCCGCCGGCGCCGCGAACAGCTCGCCCTTGCCGCTGGTCGCCAGCCAGATGCCGATCGGGCCACCCAGCAGCGTGCCGATCGCGGCCGAGACCGCGACCATGTACAGCGTCGCCCAGGCGGCGTCAGCCAGCAGCGCGAAGAGTTGCGGGGACATGGCCCAGGACCTCGACGGAAAGCTTGAGGGAGGAAAGGAAGTCGATCGCCGGCCGCGCCGCCTCGGGCCCGCCGGGGATCGCCACGATCAGGGTGCCGAAGGGCGCGCCCTGCACGCTGTCGACCCGGCCGTGCAGCAGCGCCGCGTCGATGCCCAACCGCCGGGCCAGCTGGCCCAGCGCAGTGGTGCCGGCCTGCGATCCGGCGAAGACCAGCCGCAGCACGGTCTCGCCGCCGGCCAGCGGCGCCTCGGACAGTGGCGTGTTGGACAGACGGGCGGCCAGCGCCTCCGGCAACTCGGCGCCGGTGACGCTGGCGACGAAGGCGCGGGATGTGGGGGTCTGCGGCCGGGTGAACAGGTCGAACACCCGCGCCTCCTCGATCACGCGGCCCTGCTCCAGCACCGCGACGCGGTGGCAGATCGCCTTGATCACCGCCATCTCATGGGTGATCAGCACGATGGTCAGGCCCAGCTCGCGGTTGATCTTCGCCAGCAGCTGCAGGATCGAGGCCGTGGTCTCGGGGTCGAGGGCAGAGGTCGCCTCGTCGCACAGCAGCACGTTCGGCTCGCTGGCCAGGGCCCGGGCGATGCCGACGCGCTGCTTCTGCCCGCCCGACAGCTCGGCCGGATAGCGGTCGCGCTTGTCGGTCAGCCCGACCAGCTCCAGCAGGCGGTCGACCCGCGCCGCGATGCTGCGGCGGTCCAGCCCGGCCAGCTCCAGCGGCAGGGCAACGTTGTCGAACACGGTGCGGGAGGACAGCAGGGCGAAATGTTGGAAGATCATGCCGATCTTCCGCCGCTCGGCCCTCAGCGCCGTCTCCGGCAGGGCGGTCAGCTCAGTGCCGTCGACCGTGACGGTGCCGGTGGTCGGCCGCTCCAGCAGGTTGATCAGGCGGATCAGCGTCGACTTGCCGGCGCCACTGGGCCCGATCACGCCGAAGATCTCACCGCGCTCGATGGTCAGGGAGACGTCGGCCAGCGCCGTCACCTGGGCCTGGCCCGAGCGGGTGAAGGTCTTGGAGATGGAATCGAGACGGATCATGGACGGTGCCGGAGCAGTGGAACGGTGCGGGGCGGGACAGGGCCGGCCGGCGGGGCAGGGCGGCCGCGGGCGATGGCCCGGATCAGGCGCGGCGACAGCGCATCGACGCCGCGGTCGCCCGCCCTGTGGCAAGCGTCCGGTGCGCGAAAGGGCTGTGGGGGGCCGTCCTGGTCATCGTCGTGTCCTGCCTCGTCTCGCCGAGGGAACCACGACCTGCATCGTGGCGCTTTAGCGGTTGGTGACGCGGGCGCAAGCTGCTTCCCATCAAATCGCCGCGGGCCCGTTGGCGGTGGGCCGGTCCGTTGCCCCTTAAATATAGCGCCACTCCGGTCAGGTCAACAAACTGCGCCATGCTGTCTGTGGATCTCTGAGTTTCACGTTCGGATTTCGTGCTAATCGGCGGCTGATCGCGGCCGATCATGTCAACTTCATGTCATGCATGCTTACCATTGCTGCGCTGCAAAAAGCCCGATCCTGGCGCGGCGCGGACGTCCTACATTAGGGATGCACCAGGAGAACACAGAGAGGCCGGTCTCGCCGGCAGATGAGGTAAGTATGCATATCGACGTTCTGGACTTCGCCCCCGCCGCCACCCGTCCCGCCGGCGCCTTCGCCCGCCTCCGCGCGGCCGTCGCCCGCCGCGTCGCCGAGCGCCGCGAGTACAACCGGGTCTACAGCGAGCTGCTGAAGCTCGACCGGCGCGAGATGGACGAGCTGGGCATCGGCCCGGCCGATTTCGACGCCATCGCCCGCGGCACCTATCGCCGCTGAAGCTTCAAGACCTGGCCGCGGCCGCCCGTCGAGGGCCGGCTACGGCTCCGAGACAGCACAGGGCGCCCGCCCGCCGCAGCCGTGCCGACCGGCCCGCGGCGGGCTGCGGCGCCCTGTCCGCATTCCGCATCTGACACGACTGTCATTTGGCGGATCGGCCGGACGGCGCTATATGAGCACCCCATGAGCAAGAGATCGCAGGCGGCCATCGGACCGCGGACTGGCCAAATGACGGACTGGCAGATCGCGAAGCGGATGCTGCGCGAGCACATGAGGGGCCATCTAGGGCGTTTCGTGATGGCCTTCCTGTGCCTCGGCGCGACCGCGGTTGCGACCTCCGCGATCCCCTTCACCCTGCAGCACACACTCGACGGCATCTTCACCGCGAAGAATGCCGAGCTGCTGATGCCGATCTCGATCATCGTGGTCGTCATCTTCTTCGTGCGCGGCGGGGCGACCTACGGCTTCACCGTGGTGATGAACAGCATCGGCCGGCGCATCGTCGCCGAGCTGCAGATGCGCATGTTCAGCCAGAAGATCTGGGACGACCTGGCCAGCTTCCACGCCACCGCCTCCGGCCATCTGGTCAGCCAGTTCATCTACAACGTCCAGGCGGTGATGAGCGCGGTCTCGACCAGCGCCGCATCGATCGGGCGCGATGCCACCACCCTGATCGGCCTCCTGGTGGCGATGTTCTACATGGACTGGCGGCTGGCGCTGGTCGCCTCCATCACCTTCCCGCTTTCGGCGATACCAGTGATCAAGGTCGGGCGCGACCTGCGCAAGGTGACCCGCAAGTCCCAGTTCGGCATGGGCGAGCTGACCAGCTACCTGACCCAGGTGTTCCAGGGCATCCGCCACGTCAAGGCCTACAACGCCGAGCAGCGGACCATCAAGTCGACCGAGACCTTCGTCCAGGCGGTCTCGCGGCTGTCGCAGCGGATGACGCGGATCAAATCCTACAACACCCCGTTCATGGAGGTGCTGTCCGGGATCGCCATCGCCGGGGTGATCTTCTACGGCGGATCGCAGGTGATCAGCGGCAACCGCACCACCGGCGAGTTCACCGCCTTCATCTTCGCGCTGATCTCGACCTACGATCCGCTGAAGCGGATCGTGAACACCTGGGGGTCGGTGCAGCAGGGGATGACCGCGGCGGAGGGCATCTTCGCCATGATCGACAAGCAGCCGACCATCACCGACCGGCCCGGCGCCGCGGTGCTGGACCGGGCGACCGGCGCGATCCGGCTCGAAGACGTGCACTTCTCCTATGGCCCGGCCATCCCGGCGCTGCGCGGCATCTCGGTCGAGATCCCGGCCGGCAAGACAGTGGCGCTGGTGGGGCCGTCCGGCGCCGGGAAGTCGACGCTGCTGAACCTGATCCCGCGCTTCTATGACCCGACCTCGGGCGCGGTCCGGATCGACGGCTACGACATCCGCGAGGTCACCCAGCACTCCCTGCGCGAGCAGATCGGCCTGGTCAGCCAGGAGACCACGCTGTTCGACGCCACGGTGCGCGACAACATCGCCTATGCCCGTCCGGGGGCGGGCCAGGAGGAGATCGAGGCGGCGGCTCGCGGGGCGGCGGCGCACGATTTCATCCTCAGCCTGCCGCAGGGCTACGATACCCAGATCGGCGAGCACGGGGTGCGCCTCTCCGGCGGCCAGCGGCAACGCCTGTCGATCGCCCGCGCCATGCTGAAGAACGCGCCGATCCTGCTGCTCGACGAGGCCACTTCGGCCCTCGACACCGAAAGCGAGCGCCAGGTGCAGGACGCGCTGACCCGCCTGATGGTCGGCCGCACCACGCTGATGATCGCGCATCGCCTGTCGACCGTGCGCGGCGCCGACCTGATCTACGTCATGGATCAGGGCCAGGTGGTCGAAACCGGCAGCCATGCCGAGCTGCTGAAGCACGGCGGCCTCTATGCTCGGCTGTGGGCGATGCAGACGGCCGAGGACGAGCAGGCCGAGGCCGAGGCGCAGCCCGCGGTGGCGGTGGTGGGGTAGGATGGGGGCTCGGGGCCCAGCGGCGGGTGAGCGGCTGCCGCGTCTGTTCTGCGACATCACCCCGATCCTGGCCCATGCGCGCGGCCACACCACCGTCACGGGCGTGCAGCGCGTGGTGCTGCGCGTGGTGGGCCATCTGGTGGCGACGCATGGGGCGGATGTGATCCGCGGCATCGCCTGGCATCCGAAGCTGCGCCGGGTCGTGGAGATCGATNATGGCGGGCCTCGAAACGATAGTCGGGGCCGAGAAACGACAGATCGATCTCCACGACCCGGCGCAGCTTCGGATGCCAGGCGATGCCGCGGATCACATCCGCCCCATGCGCGCGGCCACACCACCGTCACGGGCGTGCAGCGCGTGGTGCTGCGCGTGGTGGGCCATCTGGTGGCGACGCATGGGGCGGATGTGATCCGCGGCATCGCCTGGCATCCGAAGCTGCGCCGGGTCGTGGAGATCGATCTGTCGTTTCTCGGCCCCGACTATCGTTTCGAGGCCCGCCATGCCGAATTCGTCCGCGACATGGCGATTCCCTATGACGCCGGAGGGGCGGACAAGGCCCCGCTGCGCCGGCTGGCGGCAAAGCTTGGCCGGTTGCGCTGGCGGCTCGGAGTCGCGTCGGGTTTCGGCCGACGCCTGTCGCAGCCGACGCTGACCCCGTCGGACCGGATCTTCGTACCGGTGCCGACGCTGCGGAACGACCCCTACATCGCCTTCCTCGCCGGACGGAAAGCGGCGGGCAATGCGGTGTTCCAGCTGATCCACGACGTCATTCCGGTGAAGCTGCCGGAGCTGGCGAAGCCGGGGCACGAGGTCGAGTTCCGTCGGTTTCTCGACCGTGCGCCGGATTATGTGTCGAGCTTCCTCTGCGTGTCTGACCAGACTGAGGCGGATCTCCGGGAGGTCCTCCCGGCCGCGGGAAGCGGCATTCCGACCAGGGTCACCCCGCTGGCCCACGAGTTCGCCGGCGACGCGGCGGATGATGCCGTGGTGGCTCCGGCCGTGCGTGCGATCGCCGAGACGCCGTTCGTGCTCTGCGTCGGCACCATCGAGGTGCGCAAGAACGCCTACGCCCTGGTCCGGGCCTGGGACCGGCTGCGGTCGGAGCTGGGCCCGCATCTGCCTCGCCTGGTGCTGGCCGGCCAGCACGGCTGGCGTACCGAGGAACTGTTCGATCTCCTGGCGAGGACCGGCAATCTCGGCGGCACGGTCGCGGTGGCCGAGACGCCGACGGACGCGGAGCTTGCCTTCCTTTACCAGCGCTGCCTCTTCACCGTGTTCCCGAGCTTATACGAGGGCTGGGGCCTGCCGATCGGCGAAAGCCTGTGGTTCGGCAAGTTCTGCATCGCCTCGAAGACGTCCTCGATGCCGCAAGTTGGGGGGGATCTGGCCGAGTATGTCGATCCGAAAGACGATGACAGCTTGCAGCAAGCTGTCCTGCGGGCGTTTCAGGCATCGGACTATGTCTCGGCGAGGGAGCATCGGATTCGGCAGGCGGAACTCCGGCGTTGGTCCGACGTGGCCCGCGATGTCTACGGAGCAGCGATGGCTGATGCGTCGGAGGGCGGCCGCCCCGCTCGTGCCGTAGACCCGCGTTACCTCAGAGCGGCGCCAAGATAGGCGGCGTGTCGAAGCGTGTATCATCACGTCGTCCACGTGCTATCGCCTGGCTGGTCTCGGGATGTGCCTGTGCTGCCTGGGCGCGGTGAATGCAAGGTCTCGGGGGATAGATGAAGGTCGCCATTGTTGCGCCAAGCTCGGTTCCATTCACTATCGGCGGAGCCGAGAACCTATGGCTTGGCCTGTTGAGCTACATCAATAAAGAAACTCCGCACGATGCGGAGCTCATTAAGATACCGAGCCCCGAACGCACATTCCCGGAACTTGTTTCGAGCTATGAAAATTTTTCTTTCCTGGATCTGAGCCATTTTGATTTGGTCATTTCGACCAAGTATCCGGCATGGATGATAAGGCATGATAATCATGTCTGCTATCTGCAGCATAGGTTGCGGGGGCTGTATGACACGTATCCTCGGGGCCGATTTGATCCACTGCCGGACTACGGAGATGTAGAGGTCGAGTCGCTGCAGCGGTTCATGCAGAAATGGCGCGGGCGGCGGGATGCGCTGCCTGAATTCTTCGGCAGGATCCGTGCCGTTATAGACCGAGGAGGAGAGGCGCTGGCATTTCCAGGGCCTTTCGCCCGGGAGGCCGTCCACTGGCTGGATGGAATCGGCCTATCCCGCGACGCCGTCAAAAAGTTCGCCGCTATTTCCGAGACCGTCGTCAACCGCAAGGACTATTTCCCGGCCGATGCGGCCGTTGAAACCATCCATCATCCCACGTCTCTCGAATGCCTGCATACAGGCAGCTACGATTATTTCTTCACATGCAGTCGTCTCGACAAGCCTAAACGCATCGACTTGATAATCAATGCGATGCGGCAGGCAAATATACACATGCAGCTGAAGATTGCCGGCACCGGGCCGGAAGAGGCTCGGCTGCGAGATCTTGCCGGCAATGATTCGAGGATCGAATTTCTCGGTTTTGTGAGAGACGCGGAGCTCGCCGATCTCTATGCGGGGGCGCGCGCTGTCATATTCGTGCCGAAAGATGAAGATTATGGCCTGATTACAGTCGAGGCGATGACATGCGGCAAGCCGGTGATTACCACCGATGATTCCGGCGGGCCGAACGAATTGATCGAATCGGGCCGGACCGGCTATTCGACGAAGGCCGATCCGAGGGAGCTTGCCAAGGCAATGACGATGCTGGCGCGGTCCCCCGACCTCGCGGTTCAGATGGGGATGGCGGCGAAGCAGCGCATCAGTCGGATCACCTGGAAAGCGACGGTCGACCCCCTTCTCATTCCACCGGCCCAGTCAACGCCGCAGAAGGCCCACCGGCCGAAACTCTGTGTGGCTGTGACATTTCCCATCTTTCCCCCCCGAGGAGGAGGGCAGAGCCGGGTGTTCCACCTCTATCGGCATCTGGCGCAAAGCTACGATGTCGATGTCGTGTGCATCACGAACGCGAACGACCTTCCGTCCGACCGGCTGGTGGCGCCAGGGCTCAGGGAAATCCGGATCCCGAAATCGAGCGCGCACCGAGATGCGGAGCTCGCGCTGACGCGCGACGTCGGAGGGCTGCCCGTGACCGATATGGCGATGCCGCGGCTCGCACATCTCACGCCGGAATACCGGGAAGCACTGTCTGCCTCCCTGGCCGAGGCGGAGGTCGTCATCGCGTCCCACCCCTATCTGTTTCCCTTGATCCGGGAGGTGAGCAGACAGCCGATCTGGTACGAGGCTCATAACGTCGAGATCGATCTCAAGCGAGCCATGCTGCCGGATACCGCGACCGCCCGAGCCCTTCTCGCGGATACGGAAAGAGTCGAGCGAGAGTGCTGTGATGCTGCGAAGCTCATAATTGTCTGTGCCAGAGCCGATCAGGAGGTGTTCGAGCGCAAGTTCGGTGTGCCGGGCACGAAGTTTGTCGAGGTTCCGAACGGGGTCGATCTCGAATCCGTTTACTTTACAGGGCTGAAATCTCGTGCCGCCAACAAAGGCCGGCTGGGCATTGGAGATTGCTTCACGGTACTTTTCATGGGCAGTCGGCACCAACCGAACAACGATGCCGTCGAGGAAATCCTCCGGTTTGCGCCCCAGTGCCCCGATATGCGATTCTTGCTTCTTGGGAGCGTGGCGGGCTACTTCGCGGGCCGCGCCGTGCCGGAGAATGTGGGCTTCATGGGTGAGGTCGACGACGAAACGAAGGACGTGGTGCTGGGCGCGGTCGATTGCGCGATCAACCCGATGATGACGGGGTCGGGGACCAACCTGAAGATGCTTGACTATTTCGCGAGCGGAATCCCCGTGATCTCAACCCCGCATGGCGCGCGAGGGATCGCTGTCGTCGACGGCGTTCACCTTCAGTTGAGCAGGATCTCCCAGTTTCCTCGCGCCTTGGCCCAGCTGAAAGATGAAGTCGGCACGGCCGGTTTGGCCAGACGCGTCGCCGCGGCCCGGCTTCTTGTCGAAGAGCAGTACGGGTGGTCCGTCATCGCACGCAATTTCCTGGCGCGAATTCATGCAGAAGGCCGTGGAGAGGGAGCGGAGGTGTCCGGTCGAGGCGTAGTCGGACAGGGGGGGCTGTGATGGCGTCTCCATCTCCGGCTCATCTGCCCCCGATCAACGAAATCATCAACCGCGTCAATGTGGAGGTCGAGCGCCGGCGGCGGCAATCCCCAGTTGCCTCGACTCAAGCCGGTGGGCTGGCTTCCGTTCATTCGGGTGCCGCTGGGGCATGGTCGCCGTCAGCCGCGGCGCCACCGGCTATTTCGGCCAAGAAGAAATATGCGCTTGATGAGTTTCTCCGGCTTGGTGACGACGCGTTCATTCGCGGGGCCTATCAGGGATTGTTGCGTCGTGAGCCCGACCCGCAGGGGCTGGCGCGATATCTTCAGCGTCTCAGATCCGGTCGAGCGTCGAAGACGGATATTCTGATCAGCCTGCGATGGTCGTCGGAGGGACGGAAGCACGGCGTCAAGATCTCGGGCCTCAAGCGGCTGCGCCGATGGCAGTCTGTCAGCCGAGTGCCGATCCTCGGTCCGGCCCTGCGATGGCTGTATATGCTCGGGCGTCTGCCGAAGTTATGGCGCGAGATCCGCCGCCAGGGGGCGCAAAGCGAGCAAATGAGCTTGTCCTGGCAGAACTTGGCAGGCCTGTTGCAGCAACGCAGCCAGAGTCAGGAGGATTTGGTTCTGGCTCTTCGGGACCGTATCGAAGAGCTTCAGGCCGCCTCGGCGTCCGCCATCTCGGATCTTCAGCGGCAAAACGCAGAAATCCTGAGGCAATTCCAGGTTCTCGCGGACGCCGGCTCGTCGAGCCGGCAGAAATTGAAGGGCGGCGACCAACTCTAGAGCGTTAGCCGCTAAGGCTGATTCGAGAGGAGTTCCCATTTTGGGTGAACTGTGATTCAAGCTTTGTGCTGGATCGGAGGCCGGCATGAATGGCAGGACCCTTGTCGCAGGATCTTCGGCTGCGTGTTGTTCGGGCGGTTGAAG
>NZ_NHON01000126.1 GCF_002195995.1 Inquilinus limosus | reverse complement strand
AATCTCAACCTGCCGCTGGCCCTCGGCACCGGGGACGAGGGCTGGCTGGCCGCGGTCGACCGGGCGGTCGCCGCCGTCGAGCGGGCCGGGGTCGACGCGGTGGTGGTCAGCCTCGGCTTCGACGCCTCGAAGGACGAGCCGCTGGCGGCGCTGCAGGTGACCGAGGATGGCTTCGCTCGCGCCGGCGCGGCGATCCGGGGGCTGGGCAAGCCGGCCGCGATCATCCAGGAGGGCGGCTATGCGGTCGACGTGCTGGGCCGGCTGCTGGCGCGCTTCTTCGACGGTTTCTCCGGCTGATGGCGGCAGGGCATCTCTCGCCGCCGGACGCCGAGGCGCTGGTCCGTGCCCATTACGGCATCGAAGGGCGCGCCGAGGCCCTGAGCAGCGAGCGCGACCAGAACTTCCGGATCGAGAGCGCGGCCGGGCGGCGCGTGCTGCTGAAGGTCTCCGACCCGGCCGAGGAGCGGCAGGTCACCCACCTGCAGACCGCGATCCTGCAGCATCTGGAGCGGGTGGATCCGGCTCTGCCGGTGCCGCGGATCCTGCCGGCGCGGGACGGCGCGGCGGAGATCGAGCAGGAGCGCGACGGCACCCGGCGGGTGGCGCGGCTGCTGTCTTTCCTGGAGGGCGTGCCGCTGGCGTCGGTCACAGCGCGCTCGCCGCTGCTGCGCCGGCGGATCGGCGAGGTGGCCGGCCGCATCGCCGCGGCGCTGAGCGATTTCCGCCACCCGGCCGAGGCGCATGAGCTGATCTGGGACATGGCCGGCGCGGCCCGGCTGCGCGACCTGCTGGGCGACATCGAGGATCCGGACCGGCGGGCGCTCGCCACGGCGTATCTCGACCGGTTCGACGGGGTGGTGTCGCCGGCCCTGGCCGGGTTGCGCCGGCAGATGGTCCATGCCGACGCCAACCCCAGCAACATCCTGGTCGACCCCGCCGACGCCGACACGGTCACCGGCCTGATCGATTTCGGCGACGCGGTGCGCACCGTGCTGGCCACCGATGTCGCGGTCGCCGCCGCCTATCACCTGGCGGATGACGACGACCCGCTGGGCCCGGCCGGGGATCTGATCGCCGGCTACCACGCGGCGATGCCGCTGCGGCCGGAGGAGATCGGCCTGCTCGGCGACCTGATGGCGACCCGGCTGATGATGATCGTGATCGTCGGCGCCTGGCGCGTCCGCCGCCATCCGGAGAACCGGGCCTATATCCTGCGCAACAACCAGACCGCCTGGGCGCGACTGCATCGCCTCGCCGGCCTCGACCGGCAGCAAGCCGCCGACCGCCTGCACCGGATCTGCGGAGGGGACAGCCATGGCTGACGACCGTACCGCCGCCTTGCGCGCCCGCCGCGACCGGCTGCTGGGGCCGGCCTACCGCCTGTTCTATGACGAGCCGCTGCATGTCGTGCGCGGCGAGGGCGTCTGGCTGCACGGCGCGGACGGCGAACGCTATCTCGACGCCTACAACAACGTCGCCTCGGTCGGGCATTGCCACCCGCATGTGGTCGGCGCCCTGGCGCGGCAGGCGGCGGTGCTGAACACCCACACCCGCTATCTGTCGGAGGGCGTGCTCGACTATGCCGAGCGGCTGCTGGCGACCTTCCCGCCGGAGATCGGCCATGTGATGTTCACCTGCACCGGCAGCGAGGCGAACGACCTGGCCCTACGGGTGGCGCGCGCCGTCACCGGCGGCACCGGCGTGATCGTCACCGACTGGGCCTATCACGGCGTGACCGTGGCCCTGGCGGAGATGTCGCCCTCGCTGGGCAGCGCGGTGCGGATCGGCGACCATGTCCGCCTGGTCGCGCCGCCGGATGCGTATCGCGGCGACGGCGATGCCGGCGCGGCCTTCGCCGCCCGGGTGACCGCGGCGATCGAGGACATGCGGCGGGCGGGCATCGTGCCGGCGGCGCTGCTGGTCGACACCATCTTCTCCAGCGACGGCGTTTTCACCGATCCGGCCGGATTCCTGGCCCCGGCCGCGGCGACGATGCGGGCGGCGGGCGGGCTGGTGATCGCCGACGAGGTGCAGCCCGGCTTCGGCCGCACCGGCGGGATGTGGGGCTTCGCCCGGCACGGCTTCGTCCCCGACATGGTCACCATGGGCAAGCCGATGGGCGACGGCCACCCGATCGCCGGGATGGCGGCGCGGCCGGAGGTGCTGGCCGAGTTCGGCCGCCGCACCCGCTACTTCAACACTTTCGGCGGCAACCCGGTCTCGGCCGCGGTCGGCATGGCCGTGCTGGACGTGATCGAAAGCGAAGGCCTGGTCGCCAATGCCCGCGACACCGGTGCCTTCCTGGCCGAGGCGCTGCGGGCGCTGGCCAACCGCCATCCAGCCATCGGCGATGTTCGCGGCGCCGGGCTGTTCGTCGGGGTCGAGCTGGTGCGCGACCGCGCGACGCGCGAGCCGGACGGCGCGCTGGCGGCGCGCGTGGTCAACGGTCTGCGCCGCCGGAAGGTGCTGGTCAGCAGCTGCGGCTGCAACGGCAACGTGCTGAAGCTGCGCCCGCCCCTGGTCTTCGGCCGCGAGCACGCCGAGATCCTGGTCGACGCCCTGGACCGCACGTTGGCTGATCCGGACGGGGTGTAGCCGGCAAAGGCAGTCGAATAGAGCGGACGCTCTCTCGCTCAAGAGATCTATCCAGGGTTCAAACGCCGTCATTGCGAGCGCAGCGAAGCAATCCAGGGGCCGATGCGCACCGGCCCCTGGATTGCTTCGTCAGCTTCGCCTCCTCGCAATGACGGTGAGGGAAGGACCCTGCTGATTTTCGGGACGGCCCGCTCTCACGTCGTGCCGCGCTCCACCAGCTCCGGCTCGATCACGATCGAATGCTGCAGGCTGCGGCCCTCGATCCGGTCGATCAGCATGCGCATGGCGGCGTCGCCGAGATCCTGCTTGGCGACATGGATGGTCGATAGCGGCGGGTTCACCAGCCGGGCGGCCAGGATGTCGTCGCAGCCCAGCAGCGCGATGTCGCCCGGCACCGCCAGCCCGGCGTCGCGGAGCACCGACAGGGCGCCGATCGCGATCAGGTCGTTGTAGCAGATCACCGCATCGACCGTCGTCCCGCTGCCAGCCAGGCGGCGCGCGGCGTCGACGCCGCCCTCCAGGTCCGGCGTCGTCGCCTCCTCCGCCACCAGCTCCAGCCCGTGCTCGGCCAGGGCGTCGAGGATGCCGGCGCGGCGCATCCGGCCGCTGTAGGAGGTCGGCGGGCCGCCGATATAGGCGATGCGCCGGCGGCCGCGGGCGATCAGCCGCCGCGTCGCCTCGGCCAGGCCGGTGCGGAAGTCGATCTCGATCGTGCCCGCCACGCGGCGCGGCATCGGCCGGTTGATCAGCACCGCCGCCCGGTGCGGCTCGATCGCCTGCTGCAGCCGCTTGTCCTCCAGCCGGGCGCTGCAGACGATGACGCCGTCGACCCGGCGGTCCAGCAGCGTCGCCAGCACCTCGGCCTCGCGCTCCGGATCCTCGACCACGTTGCAGGTCAGGAGGGTGAAGCCGCGGGCCCGGGCCGCCAGCTCGGCGCCCTTGATCACCTCGGGGAAGAACGGGTTGCCGATGTCCGGCACCACGATGCCGATGGTGTAGGAGCGGTCGCCCTTCAGCCCCTTGGCGAAGGTGTTCGGCCGGTAGGCCAGGCTGGCGGCCGCGGCCAGCACCCGGGCCCGTGTCTCCTCGCTGGCGCCGCCGCGGCCGTTCATCACCCGCGACGCCGTCATGGTCGACACGCCGGCCGCCGCCGCCACATCCGCGAGGGTGGCGCCGCGGGGCAGAGGCTTCAGGCCGTGAGATGTGTTATCGCTAACTGTCACTCTCGCTTGTCTCTGGCGAGGATGGGCATTCAAACCATTCAATACGTAGAATTTCCTTGGATCGCAAGCGCCATTGACGAACGTTAACGTTAACGATATTGAGTCGAATATAAGGTCGAAGACCAACTCAGAGGGAGGACTCAGGATGGGCGCCGGAACGCGCGCGCTGTGGGGCGCGGCCTTGATCCCGATGCTGCTGTTCGCCGGGGCGGTGATGGCCGCCGACTATCACGAGGCGCCGGCCCTGGCCGCCGAGGTGTCGGCCGGCAAGCTGCCGCCGGTGGCGCAGCGGCTGCCCGAGCACCCGCTGGTGGTCAAGCCGCTGGAGAAGGTCGGCAAGTACGGCGGCACCTGGCGGCAGGGGGTGGTCGGCGGCGGCGACAGCCTGATGGACCGCACCATCGGCTACACCCGACTGGTGCGCTGGAACCCGGAATGGACCGACGTGGTGCCGGACGCCGCCGAGTCCGTCGACGTCAACGACGACGCCACCGTCTTCACCTTCCACCTGCGCAAGGGGATGAAGTGGTCGGACGGCGCGCCCTTCACCGCCGACGACATCATGTTCTGGTACCAGGACGTGCTGATGAACCAGGAGCTGACGCCGTCGGTGCCGCGCTGGCTGCGGGCCGGCGGCAAGCCGGTGACGGCGGAGAAGGTCGACGCCGAGACCGTCCGCTTCACCTTCGCCGCGCCGAACGGCCTGTTCCTGCCGGCGATGGCGACGCAGCTCGGCTCCGAGATCCTGGCCGCGTCGCCGAGCCACTACCTCAAGCAGTTCCACAAGAAGTACAACCCGGACGGCATCGACACGCTGGTCAAGGCGGCCGGCGTGCCGAACTGGACGACGCTGTTCCAGAACCGGACCGTCTACCAGAACGGCAGCCGCTGGCGCGATGTCGGCCGGCCGGTGCTCGACCCCTGGGTGCTGACCGTCGGCTACAGCGGCACCAGCCAGGTGGTGGCCGAGCGCAACCCGTACTTCTTCAAGGTCGATCCGGAGGGCAACCAGCTGCCCTATATCGACCGTGTCACCTACGACGTGGTCGGCGACACCCAGGGGCTGGTGCTGAAGGCCATCAACGGCGACCTCGACATGCAGGCCTATGGCCTCGATGGCATCGAGAACCAGGCGGTGCTGGCGCAGCACCGGGAGCAGGGCGGCTACCGCCTGTTCCGGGCCCGGCCGGCCTATTCCAACTCGATGCTGATCTGCCTGAACGAGACGGTGAAGGACCCGAACCTGCAGAAGGTGTTCCAGAACCGCGATTTCCGCATCGCCCTGTCCTACGCCATCAACCGCGACGAGCTGAACGAGCTGATTTATGCCGGGCTGTCACGGCCCTACCAGGCGGCGCCGCGGCCGGACACGGCGCTGTATGACGAGGCCATGGCCACCCAGTACACCGAATACGACCCGGCCAAGGCCAACCAGCTGCTCGACGCCGCCGGCTTCGACAAGAAGGACGGCGACGGCTTCCGCCTCGGCCCCGACGGCAAGCGCATCTCCTTCGCCATCGATGCCCTGGCCTCGCGCAAATACCATGTGGATGCGCTGGAGCTGATCCGCAAGTACTGGCGCGATGTCGGCATCGACATGCAGGTCAAGGCGATCGAATCCTCCTTCGCCTTCGCCCGGCAGCTGGCCAACGACCAGCAGGGCCTGGTCTGGCTGGGCGGCGGCGGCTACGACTTCCTCGGGCTGCTCGACCCGAAATGGTACTTCCCCTACGAGAACCAGTCGGCCTTCGCCTCGGCCTGGGGCATCTGGTACCAGAGCCCGAAGGACCCGAACGGGATCGAGCCGACCGGCCCGGCGCGGGAGCAGCAGGAGCTGTATGAGCAGCTGAAGGCGCAGCCGACCACGGCCCGCCAGATCGACGTGATGAAGAAGCTGCTGGCCATCACCCGCGACCAGTTCTGGGTGATCGGCACGGTGATGGCGCCGGACAATGTCGGCGTGGTGAAGACCAACATGAAGAACGTGCCGGAGCAGCTGCCGGACACCGTCTTCTACATGACGCCGGGGCCGTCGAACCCGGAAACCTACTTCTACGAGTGAGAGGCTCGTAGCGATGCATCCCATGCCGTCATGGCGAGGCGCGAAGCGCCGTGGCCATCCAGGGGCCGGTGCGAGCTGCCCTGGATGGCCACGCCCCTGCGGGGCTCGCCATGACGGTGGTTGCGAACATCAGGTGCTGTAATGCTTCGCTTCCTGCTGCGCCGCCTGATCTACATGGCCGTGACGCTGGCCGCGGTCTCGGTGGTCGTGTTCATCGTCATCCAGCTGCCGCCGGGCGACTTCCTGACCAGCTACGTCGCCCGCTATTCCGAGCAGGGCGGGTCGGTCGACACGGCGATGCTGGAATCGATGCGGGCCCAGTACGGCCTCGGCCAGCCCTGGTACGTGCAGTATTGGCGCTGGATCTCGAACATCGTCTTCGCGGGCGATTTCGGCCAGTCCTTCGACTGGAACCGGCCGGTGTCGTCGCTGCTGTGGGACCGCATGGGCATGACCCTGCTCTTGTCCTTCATCACCCTGGTCGTGACCTGGGCGGTGTCGCTGCCGATCGGCATCTACAGCGCGGTGCGGCGCTACTCCTCGCTCGACTACGTCGTCACCTTCCTCAGCTTCCTCGGCCTCGCCATCCCCAGCTTCCTCCTGGCCCTGGTGCTGATGTTCGTGCTGTCGCGCAGCTTCGGCGCCGATGTCGGCGGGTTCTTCTCGGCCGAATACATCAACGCGCCGTGGAGCTGGGGCAAGGTCGCCGACCTGGCGGCGCATCTGTACCTGCCGGTCTTCGTCCTGGCCGTGCACGGCACCGCCTCGCTGGTCCGGATCATGCGCGCCAATCTGCTGGACGAGCTGAACAAGCCCTATGTCACCACCGCCCGCGCCGCCGGGCTGCCGGAGCGGATTGTGCTGCTGCGCTATCCGGTGCGGGTGGCGCTGAACCCCTTCGTCTCCACCATCGGCTGGATCCTGCCGGAGCTGGTGTCGGGCACCGTCATCGTCGGCGTCGTGCTCAGCCTGCCGACGGCGGGGCCGCTGCTGCTCGGCGCGCTCTTGAGCCAGGACATGTACCTGGCCGGGTCCTTCATCCTGCTGCTCAGCGCGCTGACCATCCTCGGCAGCTTCATCTCCGACCTGCTGCTGGCCTGGCTCGACCCGCGCGTGCGGCACGGCTGAGGGAGGGCTCATGACCGTCGCTGACCCCACCGCGATCCCGGCCCCGCGCCGCGCCACCACGGCGGAGAAGGGGCAATGGGCGCTGATCTACCGCCGCTTCCGCCGCCACCGCCTGGCATGGTGGAGCGGGCTGGTGGTGATCGCGATCTACCTCGTCGCCGCCTTCGCCGAATTCGTCGCACCGTACGGGCCGGAGACCTACAACTCGCGCTACACCTACGCGCCGCCGCAGATGCTGAAGTTCTTCGGCCACGACGCGCAGGGCAACTTCGCCCTGGCCTATGTCAACGGCATCAAGAGCACGGTCGACCCGCTGACGGTGCAGCGTGTCTATGTCAGCGACCCCAAGGCGGTGATCCCGGTCGGGCTGTTCGTCAAGGGCGAGCCTTACCACCTGCTGGGTCTGATCCCGTGGGACCGGCATTTGATCGGCCCGGTCGACCCGAAGGCGCCGTTCTATCTGTGGGGCGCCGACCGGCTGGGCCGCGACGTGCTGTCCTTGACCATCCACGGCGCCCGCGTGTCGATGTCGATCGGCTTGGTCGGGGTCGCGATCAGCCTGTTCCTCGGCATCCTGTTCGGCGGCATCTCCGGCTATTACGGCGGCTGGGTCGACGAGGTGGTGCAGCGGAGCATCGACTTCCTGAAGTCGATCCCGACCATCCCGCTGTGGATGGGCTTCGCCGCCGCGATCCCGACCAACATCGACCCGCTGATGGTCTATTTCTGGATCACCGTGATCCTGTCGCTCCTGGGCTGGACCGAGCTGGCGCGCGTCGTCCGCGGCCGCTTCCTGTCGCTCAGGACCGAGGATTTCGTGCTGGCCGCGCGGCTGGACGGCTGCTCGCGCCAGCGGGTGATCTGGCGGCACATGGTGCCGTCCTTCACCAGCCACATCATCGCCTCGGTGACGCTGGCGATCCCGTCGATGATCCTGGCCGAGACCGCGCTCAGCTTCCTCGGCATCGGGCTGAAGCCGCCGGTGATCAGCTGGGGCGTGCTGCTGAAGGACGCGCAGAACCTGCTGGCCGTCACCACCGCGCCCTGGCTGTTCATCCCGGGCATCGCCGTCGTCGTCGCCGTGCTGGCGCTGAACTTCCTGGGGGATGGGATCCGCGATGCCGCCGACCCCTACAACTGACCCGCGCCGCGCCGCCACGGTCGCCGATGAGCCGCTGCTGCGGGTCGAGGACCTGCGGGTGCAGATCGGCACCGATGACGGGCTGATCAGCCCGGTCGACGGCGTCAGCTTCGAGATGGAGGCGGGCAGGACCCTGTGCATCGTCGGCGAATCCGGCTCGGGCAAGAGCATGACCGGCCGGGCGCTGATGAACCTGATGCCGGAGCGGATGAGGATCGCCGGCGGCCGCATCGCCTTCCGCACCGCGGCCGGCCCGGTGGTCGACATCGCCACGTTGCCGCCGCGCGGCCCGGCGATCCGCGCCATCCGCGGGGCGGAGATCGGGCTGGTGTCGCAGGAGCCGATGGCGGCGCTGTCGCCGGTGCATACGATCGGCCAGCAGCTCAGCGCCGTGATCCGCCAGCATATGGGCCTCAGCCGCAAGGCGGCGCGCGAGCGGGCGCTGGAATGCCTGGCCGATGTCGGCATCCCGAAGCCGGCCGAGCGGCTGGACAGCTATCCCTTCGAGTTCTCCGGCGGCATGCGCCAGCGCGTCTGCATCGCCCTGGCCCTGTCCTGCGGCCCGCGCCTGATCATCGCCGACGAGCCGACGACGGCGCTGGACGTCACCACCCAGGCCAACATCCTCGATCTGTTCAAGAAGCTGCAGGCCGAGCATGGCCTGTCGATCCTGTTCATCACCCATGATCTCGGCGTGGTCGCCGACGTCGCCGACCAGGTGGCGGTGATGTATCTCGGCCGGGTGGTCGAGCGCGGGCCGGTCGAGGACATCTTCTACCAGCCGCAGCACCCCTATACCCGGGCGCTGCTGCGGTCGGTGCCGACGCTGTCGCGGCAGCGCGTGCACCGGTTGGCGGCGATCCGCGGCCTGGTGCCGTCGGCCTTCGCCCGCCCGACCGGCTGCCCGTTCCACCCGCGCTGCGACCAGGCGGTGGCCGGGCTGTGCGACCGGCACGACCCGCCGGAGACGGCGCTGGGCCCCGGCCGCGGCGCGCGCTGCGTGCTGCTGGAGCAGCCGGCCGCCCTGGAAGCGAGGAGCGTCCAGCATGCCTGAGCTCGCGCCCGAGAACCTGGTCGAGCTGCGCGACCTGAAGATGGAGTTCGCGCCGCGCCAGCGCCTCTTCAGGTCCGGCTTGGCCAACCCGGTCCGCGCGGTCGACGGCGTGTCCTTCGACATCCGCCGCGGCGAGACGCTGGGGCTGGTCGGCGAATCCGGCTGCGGCAAGTCCACCGTCACCCGCTGCATCCTCGGCGCCCACAAGCCGACCGGCGGCACCATCGCCTATCGCAATCCGCAGGGCCGGGTGGTCGACCTTGCGGCGCTGACCGAGGCGCAGCGGCGGCCCTACTGCACCGATCTGCGCTTCGTGTTCCAGGACCCGCAGGCCTCGCTGGACCCGCGCATGACCGTGGTCGACCTGGTCGGCGAGGTGCTGCGCGTCAACGGCCTGGCCACCGGCCGCGAGATCCCCGGCATCGTCGCCGGGCTGATGGAGCGGGTCGGCCTGCGCCCCGAATACGCCCATCGCTACCCGCACGCCTTCTCCGGCGGCGAGCGCCAGCGCATCGGCATCGCCCGGGCGCTGGCCACAAGGCCGCGGCTGGTGATCCTGGACGAGGCGGTGTCGGCGCTCGACGTCAGCGTCCGGGCCCAGACCCTGAACCTGCTGAAGGACCTGCAGGAGGAGTTCGGCCTGACCTATCTGTTCGTCAGCCACGACCTCAGCGTCATCCAGTACATCTGCGACCGCGTGGTGGTGATGTATGTCGGCCAGATCGTCGAGAGCGCGCCGATCGACGCGCTCTACGCCCGGCCGCGCCACCCCTACACCGAGGCGCTCTTGTCGGCCCTGCCGGTGCCGGACCCGCGGCGCCAGCGGCAGCGCCGGCGCATCCAGCTGAAGGGCGAGGTGGCGGACCCCGCCAACCGTCCCTCCGGCTGCGCCTTCCATCCGCGCTGCCGCTTCGCCACCGACATCTGCCGCACCACGGCGCCGCCGCTGAAGAGCTTCGGCGGCCAGGTCGCCGCCTGCCACCACGCCGAGGAGCTCGACCTCCGCGGCGTCCTCTCCGACCCGAACCCGCAGCATGCCCATGCCTGACATCATCCGCCGCCACGACAACGGCAACCGGCCGATCCTCCATCACGACGCCCGCATGGCCAGCGTGCATTTCAACCTGGTCAGGCTCGGCCCCGGCGAGGTGTTCGAGACCCGGCTGCCGGAGCATGAGGCGATCCTCGCCGTGCTGTCCGGCACCGTCGACATCACCGTCGACGGCGAGGCCTTCGCCGCGGTCGGCCGGCGCGCCGACATCTGGTCCGGCCCGGCGGATTCGGTCTACGCCCCGGTCGGCAGCGCCATCCGCATCGTGGCCCGCGACAAGCCGGCCGAGGTGGCGATCGGCGGTGGCGTGACGACCGAGCGCCACCCCGCCTTCCGCATCCCGCCGGAGGAGGTGGTGATGGTCGAGGTCGGCTCGCCGGAGACGCACAGCCGGCGCCGGATCTTCCACATCCTCGGCCAGAACGGGCAGGGGCGGGCGGGGCGCCTGCTGGTCAGCGAGCTCTACGCCGATGACGGCAGCTGGAACGGCTATCCGCCGCACAAGCACGACACCGACGTGCCGGGCCAGGACGGGCCGCGCGAGACCGCGCATGACGAGCTGTACCATTTCCGCTACGACCCGCCTTCCGGCTTCGGCGCCCAGCTGATCTATGAGGACAGCGGCGAGCCGCAGGCCTGGCTGACCCGCGACGGCGACACCTTCACGGTCGACCGCGGCTACCACCCCACCGTCACCTCGCCCGGCCACCGGGCCTACATCTTCACGGTGATGGCGGGGAAGACGGAGCGCGGCCTGGTGCAGTATTTCGATCCCGCGCACGCCGATCTGATGGACCGGATCCCCGGCATCCAGGCGATGCGGGAGAAGTTCCGATGACCCTGTTCGACCTGACCGGCAAGCGCGCCCTCGTCACCGGCTCCTCGCGCGGCCTCGGCTTCTCGGTGGCCGCCGCGCTGGGCCGGCACGGTGCCACGGTGATCCTGAACGGCCGCGACGACGGGCCTTTGAACCAGGCGGTCGTCAAGCTGCGCGACGAGGGCATCGACGCCCATCCGGCCCGCTTCGACCTGACCGATGCCGACGCCGCCACGGCCGCCATCGGCCAGGCGGTGCAGGTGGTGGGATCGGTCGACATCCTGGTCAACAACGCCGGCATCCAGCTGCGCAAGCCGTTCCTGGACTTCGCGCTCGAGGACTGGCGGATGATCCTCGACGTCCACCTGATCGGCAGCGTCGTCGCCGCCAAGGCGGTGCTGCCGGGGATGGTCGAGCGCCAGGCCGGCAAGATCATCAACATCTGCTCGCTGATGAGCGAGCTGGGCCGGCCGACCATCGCCCCCTACGCCTCGGCCAAGGGCGCGCTGCGCATGCTGACCCGCAACCTCGCGGTCGAGTTCGCGCGGCACAACATCCAGGTCAACGGCATCGGCCCCGGCTATTTCGCCACCGAGCTGAACCGCGCGCTGATGGACGACCCGGAGTTCGACAGCTTCGTCAAGCGCCGCACCCCGGCGGCGCGTTGGGGCCATCCGGACGAGCTGGGCGGCGCCGCGGTGTTCCTGGCCTCCGCCGCCTCCGACTTCGTCAACGGCCAGATCATCTATGTCGATGGCGGCCTGCTGGCCGCTGTGTAGTCGCCACAGGCAGGATCTTCTCTCGATTTTCTTTGTCGTCATTGCGAGCGCAGCGAAGCAATCCATGGTGCAGCTCGTGCGGGGCGATGGATTGCTTCGTCGGCTTCGCCTCCTCGCAATGACGATCGGGGATGACGTTCTGAGAGACCACGCGACGGAGCCAAAGGATTTGTGACCCCATCCGCTCCCGAGAGCGGAGACCAAGGAGACGCTCGTGACCGCCACCCCGATCCGGGTCGACCTCGCCGGCCCCGCCCGCCCGTGGAAGCGCTTCTGGCGCAGCACCGGCTTCTCGCCGGCGGAACTGCTGCTGGAGCCGGAGATGCAGCAGGCGCTGGCCCATCTCGGCGCCGTGCCGAACCGCGGCATCGAGTATCTGCGGGTCCACTACATGCTCGACCTGGTGAAGGCGGACCGGCTCGGCGCCTATGACTGGACGCTGCTGGACCAGGCGCTGGACGCGATCGTCAGCCACCGGCTGAAGCCCTTCTTCGAGCTGATGGGCAACCCCGGCAAGCTCTACACCGACCTGAACGTGGACTCACAGGTCCGGCACTGGCGCGACCTGGTCGAGGCCCTGGCCCGGCGCTGCGTCGAGCGCTATGGCGCGGAGGAGGTGCGGAGCTGGTATTTCGAGACCTGGAACGAGCCGGACATCTGGTGGAAGCTGGGCGGCGAGACCGGCTTCGCCAACTACTACGACGCCTGCTCGGAAGGGCTGAAGGCGGTCGACCCGGCGCTGCGGCTGGGCGGGCCGGGCGTGGCGCGGCGGGTGCCGCCGATCTTCCGCAGCTTCCTGGCCCATTGCGACACCGGCACCAACTTCTTCACCGGCGAGACCGGGGTGCGGCTCGACTTCATCTCGGTGCATGAGAAGGGGGCGGTGAAGCATCCGGAGGACCTGACGCCGGACACGGCCGGGATCTGCCGGCACGAGATGGAGGCCGTCGGCTACATCCGCGAGCACCATCCGCGCTTCGCCGGCCTGCCCTTCATCAACAACGAATGCGACCCGCAGATCGGCTGGGAGCACTACCACTCCTGGCATGCCATGCCGTATTTCGCCGGGCTGATCGCCAAGGTGATCGACCAGCACCAGCGTCTGCTGGTCGAGGCCGAGGGCGTGGACTACGACATCCTCAGCAACGACAACGGCTTCCTTGGCCGCTGGGGCCAGCGCACCCATCTGGCCTTCTTCGGCGCCCGTCCGTTCGACGCGGCGCAGCGCGACTGGGTCACCGACCTGGCGGCCCTGGCCGACCGGCGCGCCAACCCGGAGCCCTTCGACTTCGTCAAGAAGCCGGGGCTGACGGTGATGGAGCTGCTGGCCCTGCTCGGCGACAGCCGGGTCGACGCGCCGGGCGATCTCGACCCCGACCGCACCGGGCTCGGCGCCATGGCCACGCCGACCGCCGGCGGCGCCGCCATCCTGCTCTACAACAGCGTCGACCGGATCTGGCGGTCCGGCGTCAGCCCGGTGGCGCTGGAGGTGGCGGGCCTGGACCCCGGCCGCTACACGCTCGGCCTGTTCGAGATCGCGCAGGACAAGGGCGACCCGTTCTCGGTGTGGGAGGACCAGGCGCGAACGCTGCCGCATGCCGAGCAGCTGGCGGCGCTGAGCACGCCGAACCCGGCGCAGCTGGCGGCGATGCGCCGGGCGCAGGAGCCGGCGCTGACCGTGCGGACGGTCGAGATCGGCGCCGACGGCCGGCTGCCGCTGGACCTCGATCTGCTGCTGCCCTCGGTGGCGCTGGTGGTGCTGGAGCGGGAGGGCACGGCGCAGGCCGACGCCCCGGCGTCCGCCCCGGCGACGAACATCCGGGTGCGGCGCGACCGCGGCTTGAACGGCCCGAACCAGCTGCTGTTCTGGGATCCGCCGGCCGGGGAGGGTGTGCGCCTGTTCGACGTGTTGTGGAGCACGGCCGAGGCGGGTCCGTTCGCGCCGGTGAATCCCGTCCGGCTGCTGTCCAGCGCGTATCTCCACGCCGCCGATGGCGGCTTCTACCGCATCCGCGCCACCGACCTGGCGGGCCGGGAGCTCTCGGTGTCGGAGACGGTCGCGGCTGCTTGAGCGGATACCACATCGATCAAGGATGGTGCGCGTTGCCTCTCCCGCTTGCGGGAGAGGTCGGAGACGCGAAGCGGCTCCGGGTGAGGGCTTTGCGGCGGCGGTATCAGGATCATCGCTTCAGGACAGGACGGATCGTGCGCCTGCTGACGGCGAGGTCTGTGCACTTGGCGAGACCGCTGACCCTCACCCGGACATCCTTCGAATGTCCGACCTCTCCCGCAAGCGGGAGAGGCAATCTGTTCGTGAACCCGCCGTTCGCTGCCGCCACCCGATGTGTCGATGCCGCGGCGCAAGGGAGGGGGAGGATAGCTGGGCAGGTCCGCTCAAGCGCGACATCGCCTCGTTGCCCTCAGCTGCTGTCGGGCGAGGCCTCGGCGGCGGCGTCATCGGCGTCGTCCTCTTCGAGATAGCTCTCGGGGTCGTTCTCGATGTCGAAGCCGAGGGAGCGGCAGAGGCGGATCACGGCGGTGCCGAAGCTCTCGGTGTCGAGCAGCGCCTCGACATCGGGCTCCTTCAGCCGGACCGCCAGCCCGGCCTTGATGTCGGCGGCGACGCCGGGTTCGGCGAGGTCGTCGACGGCCTGCTCGACCATGGCGGCGACCGCGGC
>NZ_NHON01000125.1 GCF_002195995.1 Inquilinus limosus | reverse complement strand
CCCTACCCCCCTCCCGCAGGGGGAGGGGGGACATTCTTTGTCTGTTCCCGCACAGCCATTCCCGGACCAGCATGAGCGAAGCGGAGATCGGCGCCGGCGCGCTCGCCGGCGACCACAGCATCAAGCCCGTCTCGTCGCACATCCCCTCCGGCCGCAAGACCGCGGGGCGATGGCTGATCGGGCTGGCCACCCTCGGCCTGGCAGCGATGGCGCTGCTGCAGGGGCTGGATTCGGCCGGCACCATCGTCCTCGGCTTCGAGAGCTGGCGGCCCCTGCTCTACACCTACCTCGCCTGGGCCGTGGCGCTCGGCGCCGGGCAGGTGATGATCCGGGGCGAGGCCGGGCACCGGGCGCTGTTCCTGCTGCCCGCCGTGCTGTTTACCGTGTCGATGGTGATCTTCCCCACCATCTTCGGCCTCTACATCGCCTTCACCGACTGGAACCTCAGCTCCTTCGCCGGACGGCAGCTCAACGGCCTCGACAACCTGCGCGCGCTGTGGGCCGACCCGTATTACTGGAACGCGCTCGGCAACATGGTCTGGTACGTGCTGGCGGTGCTGGTGCAATACGCCATCGCCTTCGGCCTGGCCCTGCTGCTGAACGCCGAGATCCGCGCCCGCAAGTTCTTCCGCGTCGCCTTCCTGATGCCGTTCATGCTGAGCCCGGTGGCGGTCAGCTGGATGATCGGCAAGTCGATCATGGAGTACCGCTTCGGCCCGGCGGCGTCGCTGGCCCGGTTCCTGGGCTGGGAGAACCCGGCCTTCTTCGCCTCGCCCTGGATGGCGCGGATCAGCATCATGGCGATGGATGGCTGGGTCTCGATCCCGTTCATCATGATCCTGCTGCTGGCCGGGCTGCAGGCCATCCCGAACGACATCCTGGAGGCGGCGCGGATCGACGGCGCCAAGGCCTGGCAGTCGCTCTGGAAGATCACCTTCCCGCTGATGCTGCCGGTCAGCGTCACCGCGGTGATCCTGCGGATCATCTTCGAGCTGAAGCTGGCCGACATCGTCATCAACGTCACCTCGGGCGGGCCTGGCGGCGCCACCGACACGGTGTCGAGCTTCATCTACCGCGAGTACCGGGACCGGTCGAATGTCGGCTACGGCACCATGCTGGCGCAGGTCTATTTCATCATGATCATCATCTTCGTGACCGGCCTCTTGAGCCTGGTCAGCCGCTGGATGCGGCGGCTGACATGAGCGGCGCCGCGACCTGGCGCGTCAAGCGCGTCTCCGGCCGCACGCTGCTGTATGGCGCGGCGCTGCTGTGGGCCTTCATCTCGCTGTTCCCGATCTACTGGACGGTGACGACCTCGTTCAAGACCGCGGTCGACGTCACCCAGGGGCACCTGATCCCCTTCATCGACTACCAGCCGGACTGGCGCGGCTGGCGGTCGCTGGGCCTGTCGCCGGACACGATCGGCGCCACCTCGACGGTGCGGGAGGAATTCCTGCTGCGCTTCGAGAACAGCGTCATCGCCTCGGTCGGCGCATCGCTGCTGGCGGTCGCCATCGGCTCGCTGGCCGCCTACGGCCTCAGCCGCTTCCGCTACAAATTCGGGCCGTGGCGCAACAAGGACATCTCGTTCTGGTTCCTGTCGCAGCTGATCCTGCCGCCGGTGGTTTTGGCGATGCCGTTCCTGGTGCTCTACAAGGAACTGGCGCTGCTGGACACACGGATCGGGCTGATCCTGGTCTATGCGCTGATGGTGCTGCCGATCGTGATCTGGATCATGCGCGACCAGTTCGCCACCATTCCGATCGAGCTGGAGGAGGCGGCGCGGGTCGACGGTGCGACGGTGTGGCAGGCCTTCCTGCGCATCGTGCTGCCGCTGGCCCTGCCGGGCATGGTGGCGGCCTTCATCCTGTCGGTGGTGCTGTGCTGGAACGAGTATTTCTTCGCCGCCCTCCTGACCAGCAGCGACGCCAAGACCCTGCCGGTGATGGTGGCCAGCCAGACCGGGTCCCAGGGCATCAACTGGTGGTCGATGGCGGCGCTGTCGACCGCGGCGATCGCGCCGCTGGCCGTCATCGGCATCTTCCTCGAGCGCTACATCATCCGCGGCCTGACCGCGGGCGCGGTGAAATAGAGCGGGGTTTTGGCGCTCCCGCTTGCGATTCTAAACACTGTCATTGCGAGCGCAGCGAAGCAATCCATGGAGCAGCTCGTGCGGGCCGATGGATTGCTTCGTCGGCTTCGCCTCCTCGCAATGACGGCGAAGGGTGAGCGTTATGAAGGCGTGATCGAATGCCTGGGAGCGGCCTCCCCTCACCAGCAGACGAAGCCGCCGTCGACGATCAGGTCGACGCCGGTGCAGAAGGACGAGGCGGCGCTGGCCAGGAACACGGCCGGGCCGACCAGCTCGTCCACCGTCGCCATCCGGCCCAGCGGCGTGTCGCGCTCGAAGATCTTGCGCTGCTCGGCCACCTCGGGCCGCAGGTTCATCGGGGTCAGCGTGTAGCCGGGGCTGATCGCGTTCACGCGAAGGCCGCGATCGGCCCATTCCATCGCCAGGCTCTTGGTCAGGTGAATCACCCCGGCCTTGGAGGTGTTGTAATGCGCCTGCAGCAGGCCGCGATTGACGATCGAGCCGGACATCGAGGCGATGTTGACGATCGAGCCGCGCTGGCGCGGCAGCATCACCCGCGCCTCGGCCTGCGCCGACAGGAAGACCCCGGTCAGGTTGACGTCGATGGTGCGCTGCCATTGCGCCTCCGGCAGGTCCTCCGCCGCCGTGGCGTTGGCGATGCCGGCGCAGTTCACCGCGACTGTCAGTTCGCCGAGCTGGGCCTCGACCGCGTCGACCGCCTTGGCGAGGTCGGCGGCCTGGGTCACGTCGCCGGTCAGGGTCAGCGCCCGGCGGCCCAGCGCCCGGATGCGGCCGGCGGTGTCGGCGAGGCCCGCTTCCGACGCCGCCAGGTCGAACAGGGCGACGTCCGCGCCGGCCTCGGCCAGGCCGATGGCGATGCGCTGGCCGATACCGCTGCCGGCGCCGGTGACGAAGGCGATCTGATCATCGAGCCGGAAGAGCTGCACGGTCGGATGTTCCCTTGCTTCAGCGGGTTGCGAGTTCCATCACCGCGACGCGGCTGGCCTGATCGCGGTCGAGGATGCCCTGGTTGCGGCCGCGGGCCAGCACCATGATCCGGTGCGACAGGCCCAGCACCTCGTCGAGGTCGGAGCTGACCACCACCACCGCCATGCCGGAGGCGGCGAGGCCGGCGATCACGTCATAGATCGCGGCCCGGGCGCCGACATCGATGCCGCGGGTCGGCTCGTCCAGGATGAACACCTTGGGGTCGCGCGCGATCCATTTCGCGATCACGACCTTCTGCTGGTTGCCGCCCGACAGGTTGCCGGCGCGCTGGCCGGGGGTGCCCTTCACCCCCATCCGCGCGATCAGGTCGGCGGCGAAGCCGCGCACCCGGCTGGGGCTGATCCAGCCGCCCGGGGCGATGCGGTCGAAATTGGCATAGGCGATGTTGTCGGCGATGGTGTGGTCCAGCACCACGCCCTGCAGCTTGCGGTCCTCCGGCACCAGCATCACGCCGGCGCGGATCGCGTCGGACGGGCCGCGCAGGTCGACCGGCCTGCCGTCCACCGCCACCGTGCCCGACGCCACCGGGTCGGCGCCGACGACGCCGCGCACCAGCTCGGTCCGGCCGGCGCCGACGATGCCGGCGATGCCGAACACCTCGCCCGCCCGCACGGCGAAGCTGATGTCGCGGAAGGCGCCGTCGGCCGAGGTGAGGCCGGAGACCTCCAGCCGCGCCTGCTGCCCCGGCACCGAGACGGACGGGAACATCCGGTCGACGCTGCGGCCGACCATCTGCTCGACCAGCACCTTCACCGGCACCTGCGCCGTGTCATGGGTGGCGACCAGCCGCCCGTCGCGCAGCACCGCGACGCGGTCGGCGATGCGGGCGATCTCGTCCAGCCGGTGGCTGATATAGATGAAGGAGACGCCGTCGCGCTTCAGCCGCTCGATCTGCTGGAACAGCCGCTCGGTCTCCTCCCCGCCCAGCGCGGCGGTCGGCTCGTCCAGGATCAGCAGGCGCGAGTTCAGGGTCAGGGCCTTGGCGATCTCGACCTGCTGCTGGGCGGCCACCCGCAGCTCGCGCACCAGCCTGGTCGGCGCGATGTCGAGGCCCAGGCGCCGCAGTTGCTCGCCGGCACGGCGGTTCATCTCCGCCCGGTCGATCCGGCCGCCCTTGCTCGGCAGCCGGCCGACGAACACGTTCTCCGCGATCGTCAGGTCCGGCAGCAGCTTCATCTCCTGATGGATCAGGCCGATGCCGGCGGCGATCGCCTCCCCCGGCGCGGCCGGGGCATAGGGCCGCCCCTGCCAGGCCATCGTGCCGGCGCTGGGCGGCACCAGGCCGGAGATGATCGAGGACAGGGTGGACTTGCCGGCGCCGTTCTCGCCCAGGAGCGCCAGCACCTCGCCCGGACGGATGTCGAGGTCGACGCCCTCCAGCACGGTGACGGCGCCATAGGCCTTGCCGATGCCGCGGATGGAGAGCCCCTCGGGGCCCTCCGCCACGGCGGCGCGAACGGTCGCCGCACTAGCCATTACGGGTGCTTCTCGATGAAGCCGGCGACGTTGTCCTTGGTCGTCAGCGTCGCCGCCTGCAGCTGCTCCGCCGGCACGGTCTTGCCGTCCGCCAGCTCCAGCGCCGATTGCAGCGCCAGACGGCCCATCTGCTGGGTGGTCTGGGTCATGGTCGCGTCCAGCGTGCCGGCCTGCACGGCCTTCAGCCCGGCGACATCGCCGTCGAAGCCGAAGATCCAGGTCTTGTGGTCGAGATTGGCCACCTTCACCGCCTGGGCCGCGCCCAGCGCCAGCGCGTCGGCCCGGCCGAAGAACACCGAGATGTCCGGGTCGCGCTGCAGCATGTCCTGGGCGATGTTGAAGCCCTCATCCTGCATCCACATGGTGCTGGCCTGCTTGGCCACCACCTTGAGGTCCGGGCACTTGGCCAGCGCCTCGGTGAAGCCCTTGTCGCGGTCCTGCTCCGGCGTGGTGCCGAGCTGGCCCTGGACGATGGCGACATTGCCCTTGCCGCCGGTGACTTTGCAGACGTACTCGCCCAGCGTGCGGGCGGCGGCGACGCTGTCGGTGGCGATGAAGGTGTCGCCCGGCGCGTCGGCCGGGTTGCGGTCGACCGCGACCACCGGGATGCCGGCCGCCTTGGCGGCCTTGACCGGCACGCTGGCGGCGGTGGCGCCGGCCGGGATGTAGATCAGCGCGTCGATCTGCTGGGTGATCAGGTCCTGGATCTGGCTGACCTGGGTGGCGGAATCGCCCTTGGCGTCGACGGTGACGACCTTGATCCCCTGTTCCTTGGCCGAGGCCTCGACCGACTGCTTGATCTGGTTGAAGAAGTCGGCCTGCAGGTTGGCGACGGCCAGGCCGATCACCTTGTCCTTGGCCCAGGCGGGGCTGCCGAGGGCGGTGCCGGCCAGCAAGGCCAGCGCGGCGACGGCGATACGGGTCTTCATGGGGTCATCCTCTCCTGTTGCGACGGTCTTTCCGTCTTTGTCCCGGTCAGCGGTTGTTGCGCCGGCCGAGGGTGTCGAAGGTGACGGCGGCGGCGATCACCAGGCCGATCACCACCTGCTGCACGAAGGGCGAGACGCCGAGCAGGTTCAGCCCGTTGCGCAGCACGCCGATGATCAGGACGCCGACCACCGTGCCGCCGATGCTGCCGACGCCGCCCGACAGGCTGGCGCCGCCGATCACGACCGCGGCGATGGTGTCGAGCTCGTAGCCCAGGCCGGCGCTGGGCTGCGAGGAGTCGAGGCGCGAGGCCAGCGCCATGCCGGCGACGCCGGCCAGCGCCCCGGCCGCGGCGTAGACCGCGATCGTCACCCGGCCGACATGGATGCCGGCCAGGCGGGCCACCTCGCGGCTGCCGCCGATGGCGTAGAGGTTGCGGCCGCTGGGCCGGAAGGTCAGGTAGAGCCAGCTGACCACGACCAGCACCAGGAACAGCGCCACGGTCAGCGACAGGAAGCCGAAATTGCGCACGGTGGCGAGCGCCGTGAACCAGTCGGGATAGCCGACGATCTGGGTGCCGTCGGTCAGGATGTTGGCCAGGCCGCGGGCCACCGACATCATGGTCAGCGTGGCGATGAAGGCGGGCAGCCGCGCCATGGTGATCAGCAGGCCGGAGGCCAGGCCGCAAACCGCGCCGGCGCCGATGCCGAGCAGGATGGCCAGGGCCATCGGCAGCTCCATGTCGCGCGCCAGCCAGCCCATCACCATCATCGACAGCGCCAGGACCGACCCGACCGACAGGTCGATGCCGCCGATCACGATCACCGCCGTCATGCCGATGGCGAGGATGCCCAGCACGGTGACCTGGTCCAGCACGTTCAGGCCGTTGCGGATCGACAGGAAATGGTCGGAGGTGAAAGAGAAGATCACGCACAGCAGGATCAGGCCGATCAGCGGGCCCTGGGCGCCGCTGGTCAGGCTGAACCGCGGCAGGAACGTCCTGTTGGCCGGTCGGTCGATGCGCGCTTCCATTCCCTACATCCCTTTTCGTGTCACCCGGCGGGGCAGATCAGCGCCCCGCCGCCTCCGGCGGCATGCCGGAGGCGCGCCGCACCGCCCGCCGCCAGCCGTCCCGCTCGGCCCGGCGCCGATCCGCCGGCATCGCCGGGGCGAAGCCGTGGCGGTCGCGCGGCAGCGCCGCGAGGCCGTCCCAGCTCCAGACCCCGGCGCCGAGCCCTGCGAGATGCGCCGCGCCCAGC
The DNA here is from genome assembly GCF_002195995.1 of Inquilinus limosus. Taxonomy (GTDB): domain Bacteria; phylum Pseudomonadota; class Alphaproteobacteria; order DSM-16000; family Inquilinaceae; genus Inquilinus; species Inquilinus limosus_C. The sequence continues at coordinate 7,890 of NZ_NHON01000125.1, read as the reverse complement.
GCCGACAGCTCGGCCGTGTCCGACCGCAGCACCTCGCAGCCCGCCAGGTCGGCCAGCGCCTGCAGCAGCACCGGGTTGCGGGTCGGCCCGCCATCGACATGCAGCGCCCGCACCTGCCCGACGCTACGGTCGATCGCCTCGACCACGTCGGCGATCTGGTGCGGGATCGATTCCAGCGCCGCGCGGGCGACCGCCGCCCGGCCGCTGCCGAGGGTGAAGCCGGCCAGGAGGCCGACCGCGTTCAAATCCCACCATGGCGCGCCGAGGCCGTTGAAGCCGGGCACCAGGAACACGCCGTCGCTGGAAGCGTCCGCCGCGAGGTCCGCCAGATCCTGGGTCGACAGGCCCAGCAGCTCCGCCGCCCAGCGCAGGGTCGACCCGGCCGAGCGGATATTGCCTTCCGCCGCCAGCGCCGGACGGCCATCGACCGACCAGGCGATGGTGAGGCACAGGCCGGGATCCAGCGCCTCGGCCCGGTCGATCAGCCCCATGACGGAGGAGCCGGTGCCCATGGTGGCCTTGATCTGGCCGGGGGCGAAGGCGCCATGGGCGAACAGCGCCGCATGGGAATCGCCCAGCACCGCCGCCACCGGCACGCCGTCCGGCAGCGGGTCGAGGCCGCGGACCGACGGGAACGGGCCGGTCGAGGACACCACGCGTGGCAGCGCCGCCTCCGGCACGCCGAACAGGTCCATCAGGTCGGGGTCCCAGGCGGCGCGGCGGACATCCAGCAGCTGGGTGCGCGAGGCGTTGCCGGCCTCGGTCACCGCCTCGCCGCCGAAGCGGCTGAGCAGCCAGGCATCGACCGTACCCAGACAGATCTCGCCGGATTTCGCCCGGACCCGGTCCGGGTCGAGCGTGTCGAGCAGCCATTTGGCCTTGGCCGCCGAGAACATCGGGTCCATCGGCAGGCCGCTGCGCTCGCGCACCAGCCGCTCGGCATCGGGCGACCGCAGCGCCTCGCACAGCGCGCCGGTACGCTGGTCCTGCCAGCTGATCAGCGGCGACAGCGCCCGGCCGGTGCGGCGATCCCACATCAGCAGGGATTCGCGCTGGGTGCTGAAGCCGACCGCGGCGACCGACTTCGGATCCCGGCCCTGCAGGCAGGCGGCCACCGCGGCGCGCACGCTGTCCCAGATCGCCGCCGGGTCCTGCTCGACCCAGCCCGGCTTCGGATGCGTCTCGCCCAGCGGCGCGGAACCCCGCGCCACCACCGCGCCCGCGGCATCGACCAGCAGCGCCTTGGTGGAGCTGGTGCCCTGGTCGATGGCGAGGACGAAGCCCATGGTCAGGCCACCAGCTCGCGGGCGGCGGCGGCGATGCCGGCCGCGTTCAGCCCGAAATGGTCCAGCAGGAAGGCGGCGCTGCCGGTCGGGGCGAAGCCGGTGACGCCGAGGATGCGCATCGGCACCGGCCGGCCCTGCACCACGACCTCCGCCACCGCACCGCCGAGGCCGCCCTGCACCACCGCCTCCTCGACGGTGACGATGCGGCCGGTCTCGGCCGCGGCGCGCAGCAGCGGCTCGGGGTCGAGCGGCTTGAGGGTGGATACGTTCAGCACACGGGCCTCAACCCCCTGCCCGGCCAGAAGCTCCGCCGCCTCGAGCGCCCGCGACACCATGGTCCCGGTCGCCACCAGCGTGACGTCGCCGCCGTCGCGCAATTGCTGCGTCGCGCCGCCGTTAAAACTGGAACCGGCCGGCGTCACCTCCGGCACCGGAAAGCGGCCGATGCGCAGGAACACCGGGCGGCCCGCATCGACGGCCCAGCGCACCGCCGCGCGGGTCTGGGCCGGGTCGGCCGGCACCATCACCGTCAGCTCGGCGATCGCCCGGGTCCAGGCCAGGTCCTCGATCGAATGATGGGTCGGCCCCAGCTCGCCATAGGCCATGCCCGGGCTCATGCCGCACAGCACCATCGGATACTGGCTGTAGGCCGCGTCGGCCTTGATCTGCTCCAGCGCCCGGCCGGTCAGGAAGGGCGAGGCGGCGCAGACGAAGGGCACGAAGCCGCCATTGGCCAGGCCGGCGGCGACCCCGACCATGGCCTGCTCGGCGATGCCGACATTGACCAGCCGGTCCGGAAACTCGGCGGCGAAGCCGGTCAGGTTGCTGGAGCCGACGGAGTCGTTGCACACGGCGACGATGCGCCGGTCGGTCCGCGCCAGCTCGGCCAGGGTCTCGGCGAAGGCCTTGCGGCAGTCGAAGGTGCCGGGCTTGGCGACGACATCCGCACTCATCGGGCGATCTCCGCCAGGGCCTGCTCGATCTGCGCCGGCGACGGCACCTTGTGGTGCCACTCGACGCGGTCTTCCATGAAGGACACGCCCTTCCCCTTGATCGTGCGGGCGATGACGCAGCGCGGCCTGCCGGCCGGCGCGACGGTGAAGGCGTCCCACAGCGCGGCGTGGTCGTGGCCGTCCAGCTCGACCGTCTCCCAGCCGAAGGCCCGCCACTTGTCGGCCAGCGGCTCCAGCCGGTTGGTGTCCTCGGTGCGGGCGCCCTGCTGCAGCCGGTTGCGGTCGACGATGGCCGTGAGATTGTCCAGGCGGCGATGGCCGGCGGACATCGCCGCCTCCCAGTTGCTGCCCTCCTGCAGCTCGCCGTCGCCGAGGACGACGAAGGTGCGCCAGGGGGTGCTGCTCAGCCGCGCCGCGATGGCGGAGCCGAGGCCGATCGGCAGGCCGTGGCCCAGCGGGCCGGTGTTCGCCTCCACCCCCGGCACCTTGCGCCGGTTCGGGTGGCCGTTCAGCACCGACAGCGGCTTCATGAAGCTGCCCAGCAGATCGGCCGGGATAAGGCCGCGCAGCGCCAGCGTGCTGTACAGCGCCGCGGCGCAATGGCCCTTGCTGAGGATGAAGCGGTCGCGGTCGGGCCGCGTCGGATTCGCAGGGTCGAGGTCGAGCACGCCGAAGAACAGCGTCGCCAGGATGTCGGTCACCGACAGGTCGCCGCCGACATGGCCGAGGCCGGCCTGCCCGATCATGCGCAGCACGGAGGCGCGGATCTCCGCCGCCGCCCCGGCCAGGAGGCGCGTCCGCTCGGCCCCGTCCGCCGCGGCGATGCGCGCCGGGTCGAGGACCGTGTCGGGAACGAATGAGGGCTTGGGGTCGAGCACCGCTCCTCCGGTTTGAATAATTATTCATACTCAGATTTAAATTCATGCTATCCATGAGTCGGAAGCGCGTCAAGCCGCTCGGCCGGACCATCCGGGCAATGGCTGAAAGGGTGATGCCGTCCCGACGCTTGCCTCTTGCCGTGAAGCCCTTTCAGAGTTCCCGACACCGTCATTGCGAGCGCAGCGAAGCAATCCAGGGGCCAGTGCGAACCGGCCCCTGGATTGCTTCGTCGGCTTCGCCTCCTCGCAATGACGGCGAGAGTGGATGGTGAAAAGGTTTCGCTTACCGCACAGCCCCCTTGACCGGACAACAGCTAGCGTCTGAATAATCAAACTGTGATGCATAAATTTTCGAGTCGGCCAAGCCGGCGCCAGACGATCGAGGCAGCCTTCCGATGAGCCGCATCAACGAGCTTCGCCTGATCACCCGGGTGGCGCAGATGTACTATGTCGACCGGCTGAAGCAGTCCGATATCTCGCAGCGTCTGCACATCTCGCAGGCCACGATCTCGCGCCTGCTGAAGCGGGCCGAGGACGAGTCGATCGTCCGCATCACCATCAACGCGCCGCGCGGCACCTATGTCGATCTGGAGACGGGGCTGCGCGACCGCTTCGGCCTGGCCGAGGCGATCGTCGCCGAATGCGGCGAGGACCGCGAGGATTCGATCCTGGCCGGCATCGGCGACGCCGCGGCGCATTTCCTGGAGACGACGCTGGACCCGGGCGAGGTGATCGGCATCTCGTCCTGGAGCGCGTCGCTGCTGCGCATGGTCGACGCGATCAATCCGCTGAAGCGGGTGGCGGCCGAGCGGGTGGTACAGATGCTGGGCGGCATGGGCAACCCCGCGGTGCAGGGCCACGCCACCCACCTGACCACCCGCCTGGCCCAGCTGACCGGGTCGCAGCCCCAGCTCCTCCCCGCCCCCGGCGTCGCCGGCTCGGCCTCGGCCAAGCGCGCCCTCCTGGCCGACCCCTATGTCCGGGCGACGATGGAGCAGTGGCGGCGCATCACCCTGGCGCTGGTCGGCATCGGCGCGGTCGAGCCGTCGAAGATGCTGGCCAACAGCGGCAACGTCTTCACTGGCGCGGAGCTGGAGGCCGTGGCCGAAAGCGGCGGCGTCGGCGACATCTGCCTGCGCTTCTTCGGCGCCTATGGCGCCCCGGTGCAGACGCCGCTGGACGAGCGCGTGATCTCGATGGCGCTGGACGAGATCGGCACCATCCCGCGCATCGTCGGCGTCGCCGGCGGCGCCCGCAAGGTGGCGGCGATCCGCGGCGCGCTTCTGGGCCGCCACATCAACATCCTGATCACCGACCGCTTCACGGCGGAGAAGCTGCTGGCCCAGTCCGACGGCGACTTCGCCCGCTAGAACACACATCCGGGAGAGACCCCATGCCCCGCTTCACCGACAAGACCGTCGTCATCACCGGCGCCAGCCGCGGCATCGGCGCCGCCATCGCCCGCCGCTTCGCCGCCGAGGGTGCGTCCGTGCTGCTGGCCGCGAACGAGCCGAGCGTCGCCGACGCCGCGGCCCGGATCGCGGCCGAGGGCGGCCGCACCGCGTCCTTCGTCGCCGACATCACCGACCCGGCCCAGGTCGCGGCGCTCTATGACGAGGCGGAGCGGCAGTTCGGCAAGGTCGACATCTCGATCCAGAATGCCGGCGTCATCACCATCGCCCGGATCGAGGACATGACCGAGGCCGAGTGGGACAAGGTGCTGGCGGTCAACACCAAGGGCGTCTTCCTGTGCTGCCAGGAGGCGATCCGCCGGATCCGCAGGCACGGGCGCGGCGGAAGGCTGATCAACACCGCGTCGGGCCAGGCGCGGCAGGGCTTCGTCTTCACGCCGCATTACGCCGCGTCGAAGTTCGGCGTGGTCGGGGTGACCCAGAGCCTGGCCAAGGAGGTGGCAAAGGAGGGCATCACCGTGAACGCCTTCTGCCCCGGCATCATCGACACCGACATGTGGGCCTACAACGACGCCGCCTGGGGCAAGCTCTTGGGCGACTACAAGCCGGGCGAGCTGATGGCGGAATGGGTGCGCGGCATCCCGATGGGCCGCGCCGGCAGCGGCGAGGACGTGGCCGGGCTGGTGGCCTTCCTGGCCAGCGACGACGCCGCCTACATCACCGGCCAGACCATCAATGTCGATGGCGGCCTGATCATGTCGTGAGGCTTTCCGCCGGTTTCGATCGGGTGCCACACACATCCGATAAACCGCCCATGGATAAGATTCCCGCTTTCAGGTGTTGGTAGGGAGACCGTCGACCGAAGGGAGAGCTGGCGAGATGGAGAGCCGAGAGCCCTTGCCCCGCGTCCTGATCGTCGAGGATGACGCCTGGCTCGCCGCGATGCTGGCGGACATCGCCGCCTCTGCCGGGGTCGAGGTGGTCGGCCCGGTCAGCACGCTGCACGATGCGGTCCGGATCGCCAGCTCGGAGCGGCTGGATGCCGCGCTGCTCGACATCGGGCTGGGCCGGACGGAGGTCTATGCCGCCGCCGATGTGCTGGAGGAGCGCGACATCCCCTTCGCCTTCGTCACCGGCCGGACGGAGGCGGAGATCGAGCTGCTGCACCGCGGCCGCCCGGTCTGGAGCAAGCCGTTCCTGCAGCAGCAGATCGCCAACGGACTGAAGGAGCTGATCGGGCAGCGGTGAGCGCCCCGTGGGCGACCGCTTACCGCGAAGCGCCTTCAGCAAGGCGGCGGCACGACCGGCGAAGTAGAACGTGCTGGCGGCGAAGAGCGTCTAGAAGAGATTGTCGAAGACGGCCACACCCCCGCCGCCGAGGGCGATGATCCACAGGCCGCCGCTCCCCCGTGGCAGGATGATCTTCCAGCCTTCATAGCCCGAGGAGTTGCTGAACGCCTCCAGCCGAACGCCTGCTTCGAAGTCGAGCGTGAGATCGGCCGTCTCCTGATGGACCGTGACCCTGGTGATCGCCTTGCCGGCGAGCAGCCGGTTCGCCTCGGCTTCCCCATCGACCGGAGATGGCAGGCCGAAGCGTTGGCCGTCATCCTCGTCGGCGAATGCGATCCTTCCCTCGGCGATGATCCGCCATGGGATCGGCAGGGAGACATTCGCCCCGCCATCCAGATTGATCGCCCAATCCGCTTCGCGGCGCTCGACCGAGCAACGGCGGCCGACCATATTCTGCTCGAGCGTGACACGCCAATCGTCGTCCATCGGGCGATGGTCTCACCCGCCGGCGACGGTCGCAACGGGTGCGACGACCGTGCGGATCACATCGCGCGCCGCGAGGCCGCGATCGTCCGCCCGAGGCGCTGCGCCAGGGCCGAACCCGGCGTGCCCAGCGCTGTGGCAATGCTCATATGGTTCTCTCCGGGCAGGGCGTCGAAGCCGGCCTCGACGCCCGCCGCGGTCAGGCGCTCCGCGAAGGCTTGGCCCTGGGCCAGGAAGGGCGGCGTCTCGTCGGCCCCGGCCACGACATCCACCACCGGCCCCGGCACCGGCGTCGCCGCCAGCGGCGACCAGGCCGCCACCTCTTCCGCCGTCAGCCTGATCTCCGGCTGCAGGAAGCTGCGCGTGATCGGGTCGAGGTCGTAGATGCCGCTGACCAGCAGCAGCGACCGCACCGGTGCGACCGGCGCGGCCGGCGCGGCCGGCGCGGCCGGCGCCGCCGCCTCCCCCGCCCCACGGCAGGCCAGGAGGCTGGCGAGATGGGCGCCGGCGGAGGCGCCGCTGGCGCTGAGCGCCGCCGGATCGCCGCCCCACCGGCCGGCATTCGCCGCCAGCCACGCCACGGCCCGGCGGACCTGGCCGACCAGCGTCGCCATCCGGGCCTTCGGCATCAGCGAATAGTCGATGATGGCGGCGATCGCGCCATGGGCGGTGACCGCGTCGGCGACGAAGGCGAAGTCGAGCTTGGAGAAGGCGCGCCAATAGCCGCCATGGATGAAGGCATGGACCGGGAACGGCCCCTGCCCCTCCGCCGGCAGGTACAGGTCCAGCGTCTTCGTCCGGATGGTCGCCATAGGCCAGGTCGCGCACGCCGCGCAGCGACTGCCTTGTGCGCTCGCTGGCCCGGCGATAGGCGGCGACGTGGCTTTCGAAATCCGGCACATGGGCGCGGATCATGAAGGGATCGGTCATGGCAGGGCGGCCTCGGTGACGGAGAGGGAGTCAGTCGAACAGACAGCGGCGCCCGGCAGGTCCAGCGCTTCCAGCGCCGCTGTCTGTTCGACTGACTCCCTCTCCGTCACCGAGGCCGCCCTGCCATGACCGATCCCTTCATGATCCGCGCCCATGTGCCGGATTTCGAAAGCCACGTCGCCGCCTATCGCCGGGCCAGCGAGCGCANCGCCGCGGACCGGGCCGGCGGCGCCGCGGACCGGCCGCGCCGCCTCGCCGATGTCGGGGCAGGTCTCGCCGGCCGTGGCGGCGACGCGCTGCCCGCCCTCGGCCCGGATCGCGGCCACCAGCTCCGGCAGGGTCAGCGGCCGGGCGGAATCGCGCCGCGGCCGGGCATGCGCGGCCAGGAGCCAGCGCAGCCGGCGTTCCGGCAGCTCGGCCACCAAGAGGCGGCCGGCCAGGGTCCAGTTCACCGGCGTGCGGCCGCCGACCACGATGGGCGCCGCACCGGGCGCGGCCCGGCCGAGGGCGATGGTGCAGCGCTCGCCATGCAGCACGGCCAGCGCCGCGGCGCATTTCCTGGAGACGACGCTGGACCCGGGCGAGGTGATCGGCATCTCGTCCTGGAGCGCGTCGCTGCTGCGCATGGTCGACGCGATCAATCCGCTGAAGCGGGTGG
>NZ_NHON01000124.1 GCF_002195995.1 Inquilinus limosus | reverse complement strand
GTGCGCATGGCCCCGATCCCCGACGGCAGCACCCAGGTCGCCGCCGCCGCCCCGGTCGCCCGCCCGGCGCCGGTGCGGATGGCGCCGATCCCGGATGCGCCGGCCAAGGTTCAGGCCGCCCCGACCCAGGTCGCGGCCGTGCCGGCTCCGGCTGCCCGCGCCGCCGTGGCGCCGACCCGGATGGCACCGATCCCCGACGCCCCGCCGGTCCGCCTGGCCTCGGCCAAGGCCGGTCGCGCCCAGGCGCAGCAGGTCGCCGACGCCAGCGAGCCGCGCCGCCAGGCCAACGGCCTGCCCACCGGCTGGTTCGTGCCGAGCGCGCCGGGCAACTGAGGACCTTCGACAGACAGAAGCCCGCGCCGCCGAAGGGTGGCGCGGGCTTTTTCTTTGGGGCCGGCGTCACACCGTCATTGCGAGGAGGCGAAGCCGACGAAGCAATCCAGGGGCCGGTTCGCGCTGGCCCTGGATTGCTTCGCTGCGCTCGCAATGACGGTGTTGGAATGCGGAGGAGGGCTCCTGCCTCTCACACCGCGTCGGCGAGGCCCGCGGGGCGGCGGTAGCTCCAGGCGCCGAGCGGCGGCAGGTTGCGCCAGACGAAGTCGACCATGCGGCCCTGCAGCCCCAGCTTGCGCCGCGGCAGCGGCGACAGGATCTGGTTGGTCAGCTGCAGGAAGCGCCCCGACCGGCCCATGCGGGCGAAGGCGGCGTCGATGATGCGGCGCTGCAGGTCGAGCGGGAACCAGATGATCGGCAGGCTGGACGCCACCAGGGACAGCCGGCGGATGCCCGCCGCATCCAGCATCGGGCCGATCTCGGCCACGTCGCCCTCCAGCACCGTGACGCCGGGGAAACGCTGGCGCAGCACGGTGCAGAACTCCGGCATCTTCTCGACCAGGACCAGCTTCTCCGGCGGCAGCCCGGTCGCCAGCAGCCCTTCGGTCAGGCTGCCGGAGCCGGCGCCGAGCTCGAGCACCGGGTCGCTGCAGCGCGGGTCGACATGCCGGGCGAAAGCCTTGGCCACGGCGGGGCCGGAGGGTGCCCAGGACGCCACCTTCAGCGGCGAGCGGAGCCACAACCGCAGATACAGCCAGGAATCCTTGCTCATGCGACATCTCCGTGCCGTTTGTCAGGACAAACGCCAGTTTTCGCAGAGGGTTCCGCGACGCGCGGGCTAGACCTGGGCCTGGACGTCCAGCGAATAGCCGGCGGAGCGGACGGTGCGGATCAGGTCGGTCTCGCTCTCGTCGTTCAGCGCCTTGCGCAGGCGCCGGATATGCACGTCGACGGTCCGCGGCTCGACATAGACGTCGTGGCCCCAGACGATGTCGAGCAGCTGCTCGCGGCTGAACACCCGGCCCGGATGCTGCATGAAATGGCGCAGCAGGCGGAACTCGGTCGGGCCGAGATGGACGTCGCGGTTGCCGCGGCGGACGCGGTGGCCGCCGAGATCCATGCTGAGATCGGCGTAGCTGAGGACGTCGCCGGCGCTGGACGGCGAGGTGCGGCGCAGCACCGCCTTGATCCGGGCCATCAGCTCCGGCGTCGAGAACGGCTTGGCGACATAGTCGTCGGCGCCGGAATCGAGGCCGCGGACGCGGTCCCCCTCCTCGCCCCGCGCGGTCAGCATGATCACCGGGATGTCCCTGGTCTTGGCGCCGCGGCGCAGCTGGCGGCAGACCTCGATGCCGGAGAGATGCGGCAGCATCCAGTCGAGCAGCACCAGGTCCGGCCGCTGCTCGCTGGCCAGCAGCAGCGCTTCCTCGCCGTCATAGGCGGCGAGGACGCGGAACCCTTCGCGCTCGAGGTTGTATGTCAGGAGAGTGACGAGATCGACCTCGTCCTCGACCACCAGAACCAGCGGCTGGATGCCGGCCCTCATGCATTGTCCTCCGGCTTGGCCTCGGGGGTGACGACGGTGAAGGAGGTGGAGTCGCCCTTCGGCCGCGCATCCTTGACCGGCTTGCCCGTGAGCTGGAAGTGGATCAGCTCGGCGATGTTGGTGGCGTGGTCGCCGATCCGCTCGATGTTCTTGGCGATGAACAGCAGATGGGTGCAGGGGGTGATGTTGCGCGGATCCTCCATCATGTAGGTGAGGGTCTCGCGGAACAGGCTGGTGTAGAGGTCGTCGACCGACTCGTCCTGGCGCCAGGCCGCCAGTGCCTTGTCCAGGTCACGCTCGGTATAGGCGTCGAGCACGTCCTTGATGATCTGCTGCACCATCCGGCCCATGCGCGGCAGCGTCGTCACCGGACGGACCACCGGCACCTGGGCCAGGGCCAGCGACCGCTTGGCGATGTTGGCGGCGTAGTCGCCGATCCGCTCCAGGTCCGAGGCGATGCGGAGCGCCGAGACCACCTCGCGCAGGTCGCCCGCGAAGGGCTGGCGCAGCGCCAGGATCTGGACCACGGCGGCGTCGACCGCGTTCTCATACGCGTCCATCTGTTCGTCGCTGCGCATCACCCGGCCGGCGAGGTCCGCGTCGCGGCGCACCACCGCCTGGATGGCGAGCTCGAGCTGGCTTTCGGCCAGGCCGCCCATCTGCACGATGGTGCGGCGCAGGGCCTCGAGCTCCTGGTCGAAGGATTTGACGATGTGTTCGTTAGCCATGACGCGGACCCTTCCTGACCCGGTGCTCAGCCGAAGCGGCCGGTGATGTAGCTGTGCGTCCGCTCATTCTTCGGGCTGGTGAACAGCTCCGAGGTCTCGCCGAACTCGACCAGCTCGCCAAGATACATGAAGGCGGTGAAGTCGGCGGCGCGGGCCGCCTGCTGCATGTTGTGGGTGACGATGGCGATCGTGTAGTCGGTCTTCAGCTCGTCGATCAGCTCCTCGATCTTCGCGGTCGAGATCGGGTCGAGCGCCGAGGTCGGCTCGTCGAGCAGCAGCACGTCGGGCCGCATCGCGATGGTGCGGGCGATGCACAGGCGCTGCTGCTGGCCGCCGGAGAGGCTGGTGCCGCTCTTCCGCAGCTTGTCCTTGACCTCGTCCCACAGCGCGGCGCGGCGCAGCGCCGCCTCGATCCGGCTGTCCATCTCGGCCTGGTCCAGCTTTTCGTACAGCCGGATGCCGAAGGCGACGTTGTCGTAGATCGACATCGGGAACGGCGTCGGCTTCTGGAACACCATGCCGACCCGGGCGCGCAGCAGGTTCACGTCCTGCTTCGGCCCGAGGATGTTCTCACCGTCCAGCAGCACCTCGCCGACCGCGCGCTGCTTCGGGTACAGGTCGTACATCCGGTTCAGGATCCGCAGCAGGGTCGACTTGCCGCAGCCCGACGGACCGATGAAGGCGGTCACGCAGCGCTCGTACAGCGGCAGGTTGATCTTCTTCAGCGCCTCATGGTCCTCGTAGAAGAAGGACAGGTTGCGGACCGCGATCTTCTCGCGGAGGTCGCGGCCGAGGTCCTTGGGGCGCTCGACATTGATGTCGAGCGTCGTCACCTGAGCACCGTTGCCTGTCATGACCGTCAGCCCTGCTTGCTGCCGAGCGAGGAGAGCGCCCGGGCAATGATGTTGAGAAGAAGGATCGTCGCGGTGATCAGGAGCGCCCCGCTCCAGGCCAGCTCCACCGAGCGCGGATCCGTGCTGTTCAGCGTCATCTGGTAGATCGTCACCGGCAGGTTCGCGATCGCCTGGGACATGTCGGCGCTCCAGAACTGGCTGCTGAACGAGGTGTAGAGGAGAGGCGCCGTCTCGCCGCTGATGCGCGCGATCGCCAGCAGCACGCCGGTGATGATGCCGTTGCGCGCCGCGCGGTAGCAGACATTCGTCACCACCTTCCACTGCGGCGAGCCCAGCGCCGACGCGGCCTCGCGCAGGCTGTTCGGCACCAGCCGCAGCATGTCCTCGGTGGTGCGGGTGACGACCGGGATGGCGATGATCGCCAGCGCCGTCGCCCCGGCCCAGCCCGAATAGTGCCCGAACAGGCCGGCGACCAGGATCTGGTAGACGAACAGGCCGATCACGATCGACGGGGCGCTGAGCAGGATGTCGTTGACGAAGCGGATCACCTCGGCGAGGCGGCTGGTCTTGCCGAACTCGGCCAGGTAGGTGCCGGCCATGATCCCGACGATGGTGCCGATGATCGTGCCGAACAGCGTCATCATGAAGCTGCCGTAGATCGCGTTCAGCAGGCCGCCCCCGTCGGAGCCGGGCGGCGGGGTCGATTCCGTGAACAGGGTCAGGCTGAGCGACCCGACGCCGTTGATCACGAGGGTCGCCAGGATCCAGACCAGCCAGAGCAGGCCGAACACGGCCGCGCCCAGCGAAATGGTCAGCATCGTCGCGTTGAGCGCCCGGCGGCGGGCGTAGCGGGCGGTTGCGATCTGCATGGCGGTCAGCTCCCTGCCTTGCGCTGCAGCCGCATCAGCTGAAGCTTGGCCAGCGACAGGACGATGAAGGTGATGACGAACAGCGCCAGGCCGAGCGCGAGCAGGGCCGAGTCCAGCAGTTGGCTCGGGTTGGAGTTGGCCAGGTTGGCGATCGTCGCGGAGATCGTCGTGCCGGGAGCCAGCAGCGACGCGTTGATCTTGATGGCGCTGCCGACGACGAAGGCGACGGCCATGGTCTCGCCCAGCGCCCGGCCCAGGCCGAGCATGACGCCGCCGACCACGCCGGCGCGGCTGTAGGGCAGCACCACCTTCCACATCACCTCCCAGGTCGTCGCCCCCAGGCCGTAGGCCGATTCCTTCAGCAGGGGCGGCACCGTCTCGAACACGTCGCGGGTGATGGCGGTGATGAAGGGCAGGATCATGATCGCGAGGACGATGCCCGCGGTGAAGATGCCCTGGCCGTAGATCACGCCGGAGAACAGGAAGCCGATGCCGGGCAGCTGGCCCAGCGTGGCCTTGAGGAAGGGCAGGATGGTCTGCTGCAGCACCGGGCCCAGCACCAGGAAGCCCCAGATGCCGTAGATGATGCTGGGGATGCCGGCCAGGAGCTCGATGGCGATGCCGACGGGCCGCTTGAGCATCGGCGGGCACAGCTCGGTCAGGAAGATGGCGATGCCGAAGCTGACCGGGACGGCGATGATCATGGCGATCACCGAGGTCACCAGCGTGCCGTAGATCGGGGCCAGGCCGCCGAAGATCTCCTTCGGGGGCTGCCAGGTCGGGTCCAGGAAGAAGCCGGGACCGAAGGCCTGCAGCGCCGGCAGGGCGCCGATGGTCAGCGACACGATCGCGCCGCCGAGAAGGATCAGAACCAGCACGGCGAAGGACTGCGTGGCCGCGCGGAAAACCGCGTCCGCCAGGCGCTGGCGGCGGGCGACCTGGGCGCCGATCCTCATGCCGATGTTCTGCGACGTCGCATCCACCATGAATCACCTTGTGCCGGAAGCAGGCGGCACCGTGCGGTCGGTAGCGACCCGCACGGTGCCGTATCGATCAACAGCGGGCTGCGATCACTTGGACGCGGTCCAGATCGCCTTGCCGTCGGCGCCCTTGATGTTGTCGTTCCAGGTCTTGTGGACCATGTCGACGACCGCCTTCGGCATCGGCACGTAGTCGAGGCCTTCGGCGTCCGACACGCCCTTGGCATAGGCCCAGGCGAAGAACTGCAGCGCGGTGGCGGCAGCGGCCGGGTCCTGCGGCTGCTTGTACATCAGGATGAAGCTGGCGCCGGTGATCGGCCAGCTCTCCGCACCCGGCTGGTTGGTCAGGATGACGAAGTAGTTCTTCGCGTTGGCCCAATCCGCGTTGGCGGCGGCGGCCTGGAAGGTCTTCAGGGTCGGCTCGAGGGTCTTGCCGTCATGGTTGACCATCTTGGCGTAGGTCAGCTTGTTCTGCTTGACGTAGGCGTATTCGACATAGCCGATGCCGCCCTCGGTCTGCTGCACCGCGCCCGCGACGCCGGCATTGCCCTTGCCGCCGATGCCCGTCGGCCACTGCACCGAGGTGCTGGCGCCGACGCTGTCCTTGAACTTGGCGTTCACGGCCGACAGGTAGTTGGTGAACAGGAAGGTGGTGCCGGAGCCGTCAGCGCGGTAGGCCGGGGCGATGTCGGCGCTCGGCAGGGTCAGGTCCGGGTTCAGCTTCTTGATCTTGGCGTCGTCCCACTTGGTGATCTCGCCCAGATAGATCTCGGCGATGGTGTCGCCATCGAGCACCAGCTTGCCCGGCTCGACGCCCGGGATGTTCACGACCGGCACGACGCCGCCCATGACCATCGGGAACTGCACGAGGCCGGCGGCATCCAGGTCCTCGGCCTTCAGCGGCATGTCGGAGGCGCCGAAGGTGACGGTCTTGGCCTTGATCTGGTTGATGCCGCCGCCGGAGCCGATCGCCTGATAGTTCAGGCCGACGCCGCTTTCCTTCTTATAGGTGTCCGCCCACTTGGCGTAGACGGGGGCCGGGAAGGTCGCGCCGGCGCCGGTGATGTCGGCCGCCTGGGACGCGCCCGCCACGAGCGCAAGCGCCGCGCCGATGGCGGCGCCGCGGAGGATGGATCGTGAAAACAGCTTCACGGGAATCTCCCTGTGATGGTGCGGCGCCCCCCCTGAGGCGCCGTCCGGTCAGACGGCCTGTGCCGTGTCCGAGCGCAGGCTATAAGTCGCCACCACCGAAGCTTTTAAGACAGTTCAGTTACAGTTTTATGAACCGCCCGTCCGGCGGCCTTCCCGCCCGGCGCCGCGGGCAGGTGCACCGTGAAGACGCTGCCGCGGCCGGCCTCGCTGTCGATCTCCAGCCGGCCGCGGTGGCGGCTGACGATGTGCTTGACGATGGCGAGGCCCAGGCCGGTGCCGCCGACGGCGCGGCTGCGCGCCGGGTCGACCCGGTAGAAACGCTCGGTCAGCCGCGGCAGGTGCTCGCGGGCGATGCCCTCGCCCTGGTCGCTGACGCTGACCACCAGGCTGGTCCGCCGCCCCTCCGCCACCGTGCGGGCGGACAGGCCGACCACGCCGCCCTGGCGGCCGTAGTTGATGGCGTTCGACACCAGGTTCTGGAACACCTGGTACAGCTGGTCCGAATCCCCGACCACCTCGGGCAGGTCCGGCGCCAGGTCGAGCTCCAGCCGCTGCGCCTTGCGCTGGGCCTTCAGCTCCAGCGCGTCGGCCACCGACTGCAGCAGCGGGCCCACGGTCACCCGGCCGGTCGGCGGCACATGCTCGTCCAGCTCGATCCGCGACAGCGACAGCAGATCGTTGACCAGCCGCGACATGCGCTCGGACTGCTGCTGCATGATGCCGAGGAAGCGTTCGCGCGCCGCCTCATCGTCCTTCGCCGGACCGCGCAGCGTCTCGATGAAGCCCATCAGGCTGGACAGCGGCGTGCGCAGCTCGTGGCTGGCATTGGCGACGAAATCGGCCCGCATCTGCTCGACCCGCTTGGAGGCGGTGAGGTCGTAGAAGGTGACCAGCAGCGCCGGCTCGGGCCGGTCGCCGGATTCGCGCTCGCCGGCATCGCCGCGCCGCTCGAAGCGCTGGATCCGCACCTCGAACTCGCGCTCGATCGGCACCGGCAGGTTCAGCGGCACGGTCAGCACCGGCCCGCCGGCGAGGACGGCATCGACCGCGGCGACGATCTCCGGATGCCGGATCGCCTCGGCCATGTCGCGGCCCAGCAGGCGGTCGCCGAACAGCCGGCCGGCGGCCTCGTTGGCGCGCAGCACGCTGCGGTCGCCGGCCAGCACCAGGATCGGGTCGTCCTGCGCCTCCAGGATCTCCGACGCGGTCTGCAGCTCCACCGCCAGGCTGCGCTCGCGGCCGCGGGCATGGCGCTGCAGCCGCTGCAGATGCAGGAACAGGATCTGGCCGATCTCGGTCGCGGGCCGCGGCGGCCGCTCCGGCGCCTCGGCGGTCGAGGCCTCGATATGCCGGCGCAGCAGGTCCAGGTCGCGCAGCAGGCGCCAGGCGAGCAGGCCGGCCACGCCGACCACCACCGCCGCGCCGCCCGCCGCCAGCCAGACGCCGATCCCGTCGGCCCCGGCCGACACGAACAGCAGCACGATCACCACGGCGGCGATCACGGCGATGCCGAACAGATGGCGATAGATCGGACCGGCCATGCGAACGCGCCTCGAGCAGCGAGCCTCAGAATACCCCGATCAGGCGGGAAGCGGCGACGCTACCTGCGCTCGATGACGGTTTCATGTCGCCTGCCCGACATGGCGGCCGGTGCCGCCATGCGTCAGGAGGGGACCGACACGCCGGCGCCGACGCCCATATAGGGGCCCTTGGCCGGCTTGTCCGACCGCTCGCCGCAGGCGGCGGCGCCAACCGCCACCGCCAGCAGCAGGGCCAGGAGGCCGAGGCGCCGCATCATTCGCCCCGGGCCACGCCGACCATCGCCGGGCGCAGCAGCCGGCCCTGCAGCACATAGCCGGGCTGGACCACCTGGACGATGGTGCCGGACGGCTTGCCGGTGCCCGGCAGCTCGAACATGGCCTGGTGGAAGTTCGGGTCGAAGGCCTCGCCGACCGGCTCGATCCGGGTCACGCCGTGGCGCTCGAAGGCGGCCAGCAGCTGGCGCTCGGTGGCGGCGACGCCGTCGACCAGGGTCTTCAGCGCCGCATCGGCCTCGACCGCCTCGCCCGGCACCGCGTCGATGGCGCGGCGCAGGTTGTCGGCGGCGTCGAGCAGCGACTTGGCGAAGCCGGAGATCGCGTATTTCGCCGTGTCCTCGCGCTCGCGCTCCGACCGGCGGCGGATGTTCTCGGTCTCCGCCATGGCGCGCAGCGCCTGGTCCTTCAGCTTGGCGGTCTCGGCCTCGAGCTCCGCGACGCGCTCCAGCGCCGCGGCCAGGGCAGCGTCGTCGGTGGCGCCGGCGGCCCCGGATTCGGCGACACCCTCGACCTCGGGCCCGGCGGCCCCGGTCTCCGGCTCCGTCGCCTCGGGGCGGGGCTCGGCGGACATCGTCTTGTTGTGCATCATGCTACCTGGTTCGTGGTCTCGTTGGTTCTGAGGAGACGGCCTATCATCTTCGCGGTGTAGTCGACCATCGGGATGATGCGCGCATAATTCAGCCGGGTCGGCCCGATCACGCCGACGGCGCCCACCACGCGCTGGTCGCCCCCCTTGTACGGGGCGATGATCATCGAGCAGCCGGTGTGGCTGAACAGCCCGTTCTCGGCACCGATGAAGATCTGCACGCCCTCGGCGGCATTGGCCGCGTCGAGCATCTTGAGCAGCGCCTCCTTGGTCTCCAGCGCCTGGAACAGGCCGCGGATGCGCTCCAGATCCTCCAGCGCGGTGACGTCGTTGAGCAGGCGCGACTGGCCCTTGACGATCAGCGTGCCGCCCCCGCCGCCGCTCCAGGTGGCGAGGCCGGCCGCCACCACCTTGGCCGCGAGGCTGTCGAGCTGGCTCTTCTGCGTCTCGATCTCGCCCAGCACCTCGGCCCGGGCCTCGCCGATGGTGCGGCCGACGATGCGGGCGTTGAGGTAGTTGGTGACATGGACGAAGGTCGAGGCCGGCAGGCCCAGCGGCACCTCCAGCACCCGGTTCTCGACCATGCCGTCCTCGGTCACCAGCACCACCAAGGCGCGGCCGGGCGACAGGTTGACGAACTCGATATGCTTCAGCGGCCGGTCGGTCTTCGGCGCCAGCACCAGCCCGGCGCAGGCCGACAGGCCGGAGAGGGCGGAGGTCGCCTCCTCCAGCATCTCCGACACGCCGCGCCCGGCCTGGGCGCACAGCGCCTCGATCGACGCGCGCTCGCTCTCGCCGACATCGCCGAGCTGCATCAGCCCGTGCACGAACAGGCGCAGGCCCGCATCGGTCGGCAGCCGTCCGGCCGAGGTGTGCGGGGCGTAGAGCAGCCCGGCATCCTCCAGGTCGGACATGACGTTGCGGATCGTCGCCGGCGACAGCGACATGCCGAGCCGGCGCGACAGCGTGCGGCTGCCCACCGGCTCGCCCGACTGGACATAGGCGTCGACGATCAGGCGGAAGATCTCCCGCGATCGCTCGTCGAGGTCCCGGAACGCCTGGCCGCCGGATCGGCTGGAAAGTTCGTTCAGCATGCTCATGGCCGTCGCCACGCTATGTAGGCACCGTTCCACCCGAATCAACGATCCCGGGCTTTACGGGCAGGACCCGCGAGGATAGCGTGCGCGTCCTTCGCCGAGAACAGAAAGCGACCCCATGCGACCGTCCGGACGCGCCTTCGACGCCCTGCGCGCCATCAACCTCGAGACCGACGTCAACAAATACGCCGAGGGCTCGTGCCTGGTGAAGTTCGGCGACACCCATGTGCTGTGCACCGCCTCGGTCGACGACCGGGTGCCGTCCTGGCTGAAGAACGGCGGCAAGGGCTGGGTCACGGCGGAGTACGGCATGCTGCCGCGCGCCACCGACCAGCGCACCGACCGCGAGGCCGCGCGCGGCAAGCAGACCGGGCGGACGCAGGAGATCCAGCGCCTGATCGGCCGGTCGCTGCGCGCCGTCACCGACCTGAAGGCGCTGGGCGAGATCCAGGTCAAGGTCGATTGCGACGTGCTGCAGGCCGATGGCGGCACCCGCACCGCGGCGATCACCGGCGGCTACGTCGCGCTGGTGCTGGCGCTGCGCCACCTGGTGCAGATCCGCAAGATCAAGGCGCTGCCGCTGATCGACAGCGTCGCCGCCATCTCCTGCGGCCTGCACCAGGGCCAGGCGGTGCTGGACCTCGACTATGCCGAGGATTCGAGCGCCCAGGCCGATGCCAACTTCGTCATCACCGGCAAGGGCGGACTGGTCGAGGTGCAGGCGACGGCGGAGCAGACGCCCTTCACCCGGGCCGAGTTCGAGGCGCTGATGGCACTGGCCGAGAAGGGCACGGCCGAGCTGGCGGCGATCCAGAAGGCCGCGCTGGGAGAAGACTGAGTCCAGCCCGGCTGTCATCTCCCGGCGCTTGAGCCGGGAGGGCGGCCGTGAAATCCTGCCGGCCCGCGGGCGGGAGGGCTGCATGGGCGTGTTCTCAATCTGGCACTGGGTGATCATCTCCCTGTTCATGGGGATCAGCGCCCCTGTCCCCGGAGTCCCCGAGGCGATCGCGGATGCCCTCTCGGCGCTCCGCAGCCTGGCCGCCCTGCCCCATGCCAAGAAGCTGATCGACTACGCGCCCGAGGCCGGCGGTCCGGTGCTGTACCGGCTGCCCGGCAATGTCTGCTTCCTGCGCCTGAACGGCGGGCAGGTCGGCCAGACCGAATGGGTCCGGCGTGACGAGCGGAACCGGATCGAGATCCTGGTCTCCGCCCCCGGCCTGGTGCAGGCGGGCGGCCGCTTCGACCCCGACGGCACGGCCGAGCTGCGGCTGGGGACCCACGCTGTGGCGGTCCCAGTCGAGTCGCCCGGCCTGCCGACCTGGCGCTTCACGCTGGAGGAGACGCCGGCGCTGCAGCAGGCGCTCGACGCCGACGAGGCGACGCTGCGCTTCACCGCCATCCGCGGCGGCAAGCCGGTGCCCGAGGAGACCCTGACCATCGCGGCCGGCAATCTGTGGCAGGCCATCCAAGGCCTGGAGTCCTGCGCCGCCGGCGCCGAGCCGCCGGGCGTGGTCGGGCCCTGAGGTTGCGGGCGGGCGGATGAGGAGGACGAAGATGGGATGGGTTCTTGCCGGGATCGCGGCGGCGCTGCTGATGGTGTTGCCTGCGGGCAGCGGACATGCCGAGGACGATGCCGCGCTGCGCGCCGAGCTGCTGCGGTCGATGCGCCAGGGCTATGCCGAGGCCGGCCCCGGTGCGCCCAACCTGCTCGACCTGCTGTCCGACCGCTTCCCCGCCGACCTGGACACGCTGATGAACACGGTCGTCGCCGCCTACAAGGCGCAGCGGCCGCCGGACGAGGTGAAGACGGCCGTGGCCCGGACCTTCGTGACGATCCAGGCCCGGGACGGGGACCGGATCCTGTCGGCGCCGGATGCCGACCTGGCGGCCGTGATCGCGACCCAGGCCGACATCGTCCGGACGGTCGGCGAGGGCGATGGGGCGCTGTGCAAGGCCCTGGTCTCCAGCGGCCCGGCCATGGCCGCCCCGACGCCGGAGATCGGGCGGCTGTTCCTGGCCCGGCTGCATCAGATCCTGACCGCGATCGCCGACGGCCGCGACCGGCCGGTGCCGGCGCGGGCGATGCAGGACCAGGACTATCGGGACTTCGCCCTGGCGGCGCAGCAGCGCGGCACCGACATCAAGGCATGGTCGGTGCTGGCGGCAGACGAGATGGCGGGCGCGAAGCCCGGCGATGTCTGCCGGGCGCTGCGCTCCACCTACGAGGCGGCGCTGGCGGCCGAAGGCGATCTCGGCGGCCGCATCCGCGCCGACATGGCGCACGACCTGCTGGTCACCGACCTCGAGACCTATCGGCCGGCCCTGGAGAAATAGGCGTCCGCCGCGGCCTCGACCCGGTGCTTCAGGCCGGAGCGCAGGCCGAGGGCGAAGGCGGTCTCGGCCATCAGGAACATCGGCCCGATCAGCAGCTGGAACAGGTTCGACAGGAAGGCCGGACGCTTGCCCTCATAGGCGTGGCCCACCAGTTGCAGCGCCCAGCCGCCGACGAACAGCACGGCGGCGACGGTCCAGGTGACCCAGCCCGAACCGGCGGCGACCACCGCATGGGCGACGATCAGCCCCGGGATCACCACCACCGCCATGGCCAGGCCGAGGCCGAGATCGAGCGCGATCCACAAGAGCCAGACCAGCAGGGCAACCAGGTCGGCCAGCGTCGCCGGCCAGCCGCCGATGCTGCCGAGCGGCACGGTCGCCAGTACCAGCAGAACTGCCAGGATGATCGCCGGGATGCCGAAGAAATGGGTCAGCCGGTTGCGGCCGTCGCGGTGGAAGCTGGTGTACATCGCCATCTGGCGATCGAACAGATCCGAAGCCATGCGCGATCCTCCCCGCCAGGAGAATAAACCCAGCGGGGCGAATCGCGTCGAAAATTGCAACAGAACCGTCATCGCGAGCCCCACAGGGGCGTGGCGATCCAGCGGCACCGCCCTCTGGATCGCCACGGCGCTTCGCGCCTCGCGATGACGGCTTAGGTGATCCCGGCTTCAGTCCTGAAGAGCAAGCAGCAGGCTCGACGTGTCGACCCGGCCGCCGGCCTTGGCCTGGACCGCCGCGTAGAACTGG
Source organism: Inquilinus limosus (assembly GCF_002195995.1). Taxonomy (GTDB): domain Bacteria; phylum Pseudomonadota; class Alphaproteobacteria; order DSM-16000; family Inquilinaceae; genus Inquilinus; species Inquilinus limosus_C. Next base: position 10,206 of record NZ_NHON01000124.1, on the reverse strand, counting down.
TCGACCAGCGCCGTCACCGGCAGCCGGGCGCCGTTGTGCTTGGCCTCCTGGAAGCAGATGCCCAGGTCCTTGCGCATCCAGTCGATGGCGAAGCCGAAGTCGAACTTGTTCTGCAGCATGGTGCGGCCGCGATTCTCCATCTGCCAGCTCTGCGCCGCGCCCTTGGAGATCACGTCGAGCACCAGGTTGCCGTCGAGCCCGGCCTTCTGGGCGAAGTTCAGCCCCTCGGCCAGGGCCTGGACCAGCCCGGCGATGCAGATCTGGTTGACCATCTTGGTCAGCTGGCCGGCGCCGGCCGGGCCCATCAGCGTGCAGGCGCGGGCATAGCTGTCGATCACCGGCTTGGCGATGGCGAAGACCGCGTCGCGCCCGCCGCACATCACCGTCAGCACGCCGTTCTCGGCCCCCGCCTGGCCGCCGGAGACCGGGGCGTCGAGGAAGCCGAAGCCCAGCCGGTCGGCCTCGGCCTCCAGCTCGCGGGCGATGTCGGCCGAGGCCGTGGTGTGGTCGACCAGGATGGCGCTGCCGGACATGCCGGCGAAGGCGCCGTCCGGCCCCTGGGCCACGGAGCGGATGTCGTCGTCATTGCCGACGCACATGAACACGATCGCGGCGTCCTTCGCCGCCTCGGCCGGGGTCGGCGCCCAAGCCCCGCCATGACGCTCCGCCCAGGCCTCGGCCTTCGCCGCGGTGCGGTTGAAGACGGTGACCTCGTGCCCCGCCTTGACCAGATGCCCCGCCATCGGCGCGCCCATGACGCCCATGCCCAGGAATGCGACCTTCATCGTCCTCGCCCCTCACCGCCATGCGTTGGAGGCGACACAGTGCACCAGACGCCGCCTTTGATTCCAGCCTCCGGCACGCGTATCTGATGCCCATCATGACGAACACCGCCTCCCCCGCCCGCCACTTCGCCGGCGACCGCCTGGTCATCGCCAGCCACAACAAGGGCAAGATCCCGGAGATCGCCGCCCTGCTGGAGGGCCGCGTCGCCCGCCTGACCTCGGCCGCGGAGCACGACGTGCCGGAGCCGGAGGAGACGGGAGATACCTTCATCGCCAATGCCGAGCTGAAGGCCCGCTTCGTCGCCGAAGCCACCGGCCTGCCGTCGCTGGCCGATGACAGCGGCGTGTCCGTCACCGGCCTGGGCGGCGATCCCGGCATCTACTCCGCCCGCTGGGCCGAGAAGCCGCCCTCTGAGTCCAATGGCGGCAGCGGCCGCGACTTCGCCTACGCCATGGAACAGGTGCGGCTGAAGCTGGGCGACACCCCGGACCGCAGCGCCCGCTTCGTCTGCGCCCTGTCGCTGTGCTGGCCGGATGGCCATTGCGAGACGGTGGAGGGCGAGATCCGCGGCCAGCTGGTCTGGCCGGCCCGCGGCACCAAGGGCTTCGGCTACGACCCGATCTTCGTGCCAGACGGCCACGACCGCACCTTCGGCGAGATGGAATCGGCCGAAAAGCACGCCATGAGCCACCGCGCCGACGCCTTCCGCAAGCTGGTGGCGCGGTGTTTTGAAAGCTGACGCCTGTGTCCTTCCCCCTCACCCGAAATCGCTTCGCGATTTCGACCTCTCCCCGGGGGAGAGGTAACAATCCCCTCTCCTCGGGGAGAGGGAGGGGCCCGGCCCGCTTGGGCCGGGAGGGTGAGGGNCCCCGGGCTCGGACGGCGACGAAGCGAGCCGCGGATGACCGCCCCCGGCTTCGCCCTCTATGTCCACTGGCCGTTCTGCCGGTCGAAATGCCCGTATTGCGACTTCAACTCGCATGTCCGGGAGCAGGTAGAGCATGAGCGCTGGCGCCGGGCGCTGGTGGCGGAGCTGGACCATTTCGCCGACCTGACGCCGGGCCGGACCCTGAGCTCGATCTTCTTCGGCGGCGGCACCCCGTCGCTGATGCAGCCGGCCACCGCCGCCGCGGTGATCGACCGCGCCGCCGAGCGCTGGGGCCTGACGCCCGATGTCGAGATCACGCTGGAGGCGAACCCGACCTCGGTCGAATCGCATCTCTTCGCCGGCTTCCGCGCCGCCGGGGTGAACCGGGTGTCGCTCGGCGTCCAGGCGCTGGACGAGGCGTCGCTGCGTTTCCTCGGCCGCAACCATTCGGCGGCGGAGGCGCTGGCCGCCGTCGGCCTGGCCGCCCGGCATTTCGACCGCTTCTCCTTCGACCTGATCTATGCCCGGCCGGGCCAGACCGTGGCCGGCTGGACGGCGGAGCTGCGCCGGGCGCTGGACCACGCCGTCGGCCATATCTCGGCCTATCAGCTGACGATCGAGCAGGGCACCCGCTTCCACACCCTCTATTCGCGCGGCGAGCTGGTGCTGCCGGACGAGGACACCCAGGCCGCCCTGTACGAGGCGACGGCGGAGGTGCTGGGCGCCGCCGGCCTGCCCGGCTACGAGATCTCGAACCACGCCCGGCCCGGCGAGGAATCGCGCCACAACCTGACCTATTGGCGCTATGGCGACTATGTCGGAATCGGTCCAGGCGCGCATGGCCGGCTGACGCTGAACGACGGCAAATGGGGCACCCGCACCCACCGGGCGCCGGAGGTGTGGCTGGAGCGGGTCGAGGCTGCGGGCCATGCCGAGCATGAGCGCGAGGCGGTGCCGCCCGAAAGCCGCCGCGACGAGATGCTGATGATGGGGCTGCGCCTGGCCGAGGGCGTTCTGAAGTCCCGCATCGCCGACGAATCCGGCCGGTCCTTCGACCGGGCGATCGACCGCCGCCGGCTGGACCGGCTGGTGGCCGGCGGCTTCCTGGCCGAGGACGCGGCCCGCCTGACCGCCACCACAGCCGGCCGCCAGCGCCTGGACGCGGTGCTGGCGGCGCTGCTGGGGTGAGGCGTCGTACCGAGGCCCGGTCCAATGCCAAAGCTGTCCGGATCTCGGGGCGTCACCTTGAAATATAACGCTCAGTGTGATAGTTATTGACGTATGAGGCGACGGTGAGGGTCTTCAAGAACGCGTGGTTCGAGCGATTTGCTCGAAAGCACAGGATTCTTGATGCCGCCTTGATGGATGCCGTCAGCCGTGCCGAGAAAGGCCAGATCGACGCCGATCTCGGCGGCGGTGTCTTGAAGCAGCGGATCGCCCGTCCCGGTCAGGGAAAGTCCAGCGGCTATCGCTCCATCATCTTGTATCGGAAAGGACAATGCGCTTTTTTGTCTACGGGTTCGCCAAGAATGAGCGGACCAACATCGACACGGACGAAGAAGAGGCATTCAAGAAGGCAGCCAAGCATGTGCTCGGCCTTTCGGAAAAGCATCTGGCCGAGTTGGTCGAGCGCAAACAGTTCGTGGAGATAGCAGGCGATGGCGAAGAAGTATCGGAGTGATGCGCTCGCGGCCATCCACGAGACGATGGAAGCGCTGCACGGGGTCGGGGCGATCGACAAGCAGACGATGCGCGAGTTCGATGAGGCTTGCCTGACCCCGGTGCGCGCCTTGGCTCCCGAGGAGATCCGGGCCATCCGGGAACGCGAGCACCTCTCGCAACCGGTCTTTGCGCGCTATCTCAACGTCAGCAAAAATCTGGTCTCGGATTGGGAAAGAGGCATCAAGAAGCCGGGCGGTCCAGCTCTCCGCCTGCTGACCGTGATCCAGAAGAAAGGGCTTCAAGCCATCGCTTGAGATAGGTGATGGCTTGAAGCGCCGTTGTCACGTGCGCTTCGTCACCGTGACATGGGTGGCGTTCGGGCTGCTGACACGCTCGCCGACGGCATAGCCCAGGGCCGGCAGGTCGATCCCGGCGAACAGGCTCTCCCCGCTGCCCAGCAGGACGGGTGAAAGGGCCAGGTGCATCTCGTCGATCAGCTCGCGGCGCAGATACTGCCGGACGGTGGCGACGCCGCCGCCGACCCGCACATCCTTGCCGCCCGCCGCCTCGCGCGCCTGACGCAGCGCCGAATCGATGCCGTCGGTGATGAAGTGGAAGGTGGTGCCGCCCTTCATCTCGATCGGCGGACGGGCATGGTGGGTGAGGACGAAGACCGGCACATGATAGGGCGGGGTGTCGCCCCACCAGCCCTTCCAGCTGTCGTCCGGCCAGGGGCCGCGCACCGGCCCGAACATGTTCCGGCCGAGGATCCAGGCGCCGACATTCTCGAAGCTGCTGGCGGCGAAATCCGCGTCGATGCCGGCCTCCCCGCCCTCCTTCCCAGTCATGGCCAGGAACGTCGGGGTGTTGAAGAACCACCGGTGCAGCTCCTCGCCGCCCTTGCCGAGCGGGTTCTTGAGGCTCTGCTCCGGCCCAGCGCCGTAGCCGTCGAGAGAGAGGGAGAAGGCGCGGACAACGAGCTTGGACATGACGGCGTTCCTCCAGATGACGTTGCTTTCTGATTTCGTATAGCAACTAGTTAGTAAATGCAATCACATTGTGATGCGACCTGTCCGTGCCCCGTCGCCGGCGCTATCCTTTCAACCGAGATCATCCGGGAGGCAGCGTCATGCCGACGGTCCGGTATATCGTCCAGGACGTGGACCAGGCGGTCGCGTTCTATACGGAGAGCCTGGGGTTCAGGCTGCAGCAGCAGTTCGGGCCGAACATGGCGATCCTCGAGCGGGACGGGCTGACGCTGTGGGTCGCCGGCCCCGGCGCCTCGGCCAGCCGGCCGATGCCGGACGGACGCAGGCCCGAGCCCGGCGGCTGGAACCGATTCGTGCTGCAGGTCGATGACCTGCCGGCCCTGGTCGCCGCTCTGCGCGGCCGCGGCGTGCGGTTCCGCAACGACATCGTCACCGGCCCCGGCGGCCGGCAGATCCTGTGCGAGGATCCGTCCGGCAACGTGGTCGAGCTGTTCCAGCCCGCTTAGGCCTCCGCCGACCGGGTGGACACCCGCCCTCCGGCGCGGCATGGTCGCGCTCTGTTCCCGTCCGGAGAGGGCCCGCCGATGTCGACCACGCCGAAGACCTATTACCTGATCGACGGCTCGGGCTACATCTTCCGCGCCTTCCACGCGCTGCCGATGATGATGCGCAAGTCGGACGGGCTGCCGGTGAACGCCGTCTACGGCTTCACCAACATGCTGATCCGCCTGCTGGCCGATCTCGACGCCGACCACCTGGCGGTGATCTACGACAAGTCGGAGCGCAGCTTCCGCAAGGAGATCTACCCCGCCTACAAGGCCCAGCGGCCGGACCCGCCGGAGGAGCTGGTGCCGCAGTTCCCGCTGATCCGCGCCACCAGCGAGGCCTTCAACCTGCCGGGCATCGAGATCGAGGGCTTCGAGGCCGACGACATCATCGCCACCTATTGCCGGATGGCGCGGGAGGAGGGATCGCGCGCCGTCATCGTCTCCTCCGACAAGGACATGATGCAGCTGGTCGGCGACGGCGTGACCATGCTGGACCCGATCAAGAACAAGCCGATCGACGCCGCCGAGGTGATGGAGAAGTTCGGCGTGGCGCCGGACCGGGTGATCGACGTGCAGGCCCTGGCCGGCGACAGCGTCGACAACGTGCCGGGCGTGCCCGGCATCGGCATCAAGACCGCGGCGCAGCTGATCACCGAATACGGCGACCTCGATGCGCTGCTGGCCCGGGCCGGCGAGATCAAGCAGCCGAAGCGGCGCGAATCCCTGATCCAGTACGCCGAGCAGGCGCGGATCAGCCGCGAGCTGGTGAAGCTGCGCAGCGACGCGCCGGTGCCGTTCGGGCTGGACGGCATCGTCGCCCGGCCGCCGGACCGGTCGAAGCTGGTGCGCTTCCTGGAGGAGATGGAGTTCCGGTCGACCATCACCCGGGTCGAGGCATCATTCGACAAGCTGGGCACCACCGGCGGCGACGAGCCGGACCTGGCGGCGCCGGGCAAACCGGAGGCGATCGCCCAGGACTATCAGCTGGTGCAGGACGCCGAGGCGCTGCAGCGCTGGGCCGATGCGGCGGTCGAGGCAGGGGTGCTGGCGATCGACACCGAGACCAACTCGCTGGACGCCGAGGCGGCGATGCTGTGCGGCATCTCGCTGGCCGTGGCCCCCGGCAAGGCCTGCTACATCCCGGTGGCCCATGTGCCGCCGGAGGGCGACGGGCTGAATTTCGGCGGCACCACGCTGCAGCAGATCCCGCTGGCCGAGATCCGCCGCATCCTCGGCCCGGTGCTGGTCGACCCGTCGGTGCTGAAGGTCGGGCACAACCTGAAATACGACGCCCATGTGCTGGGCCGGCCCGATGTCGGCCTGCCGATCACGCCCTGGGACGACACCATGCTGATCTCCTACGTCCTCGACGGCGGGGCGCATGGCCACGGCATGGACGAGCTGTCGGAGCTGCATCTGCAGCACCGCACCATCCCCTATTCCTCGGTCTGCGGCACCGGCAAGAATGCCATCACTTTCGACAAGGTGCCGCTGGACAAGGCCCTGGCCTATGCCGCCGAGGACGCCGACATCACCCTGCGCCTGCACATGCTGCTGAAGCCGCGGCTGGTGGGCGAGCGGATGGCGACGGTCTACGAGACCATCGAGCGGCCGCTGGTCGGCGTCATCTCCGACATGGAGATGGCGGGCATCAAGGTCGACCGCGCCGCGCTGGCCCGGCTGTCGATGGAGTTCGCCGAGCGCATGGCGGCGCTGGAGGCGGAGATCCACCTCTCGGCCCAGGGGCCGTTCAACGTCGGCAGCCCGAAGCAGCTGGGCGAGGTGCTGTTCGAGCGCCTGGGCATCCCCGGCGGCAAGAAGAGCAGCAAGACCGGCGCCTACTCCACCGATTCGAGCGTGCTGGAGCAGCTGGCCGCCCAGGGCCACACCATCGCCAACCAGATCCTGGAATGGCGCCAGCTGGCCAAGCTGAAGGGCACCTACACCGACGCGCTGCAGAGCCAGATCAACGAGAAGAGCGGGCGGGTCCACACCTCCTTCTCACTGGCCGCCACCAACACCGGCCGGCTGTCCTCGAACGAGCCGAACCTGCAGAACATCCCGATCCGCACCGAGGAGGGGCGGAAGATCCGCTACGCCTTCGTGGCGGAGCCGGGGCACAAGCTGGTCTCGGTCGACTACAGCCAGATCGAGCTGCGGCTGGTGGCGCAGATCGCCGATGTGGCGCTGCTGAAGCAGGCCTTCCTCGACGGCACCGACATCCACGCCATGACCGCCAGCCAGGTGTTCAACGTGCCGCTGGCGGAGATGACGCCGGAGACGCGGCGCAAGGCCAAGGCCATCAATTTCGGCATCATCTACGGTATCTCCGGCTTCGGGCTGGCAGCGCAGCTGGGCATCCCGCAGGGCGAGGCCACCGCCTTCATCCGCGCCTATCTCGACCGTCTGCCGGAGCTGAAGGCCTGGATGGACGAGACCAAGCGCATCGCCCGCGAGCGCGGCTGGGTCGAGACGCTGTTCGGCCGCAAATGCCATGTGCCGGGGATCAAGGACCCGAACCCGGCCCGCCGCGCCTTCGCCGAGCGGCAGGCGATCAACGCCCCGATCCAGGGCACCGCGGCCGACATCATCAAGCGCGCCATGGGCAAGCTGCCGCATGCGCTGGAGGAGGCCGGGCTGAAGGCGCGGATGCTGCTGCAGGTGCATGACGAGCTGCTGTTCGAGGCGCCGGAGGACGAGGCGCAGCGCACCGCCGAGCTGGCCCAAGCGGTGATGCAGTCGGCGGCGACGCTGGAGGTGCCGCTGATCGCCGAGGCCGGCATCGGCCACAGCTGGGCCGAGGCGCACTGAGGGAGCGGGACCATGGCCGAGACCATCGACTTCGCCGGCAAGGCGGTGTTCGTCGCCGGCGGCACCAGCGGCATCAATCTCGGCATCGCCCTGGGCTTCGCCCGGGCCGGGGCGCGGGTGGCGGTGATGAGCCGCAGCCCGGAGAAGGTCGACGCGGCCGTGGCCCGGCTGCGCGCGGCGGGGGCCGAGGCCATGGGCACCGCCGCCGACGTCCGCGACTACGCCGCCACCGAGGCCGCGCTGAAGGCCGCGCATGACGCATACGGTGACTTCGATGTGCTGGTCTCCGGCGCGGCGGGGAACTTCCCGGCGCCAGCGCTGGGCATGTCGGCGAACGGCTTCAAGTCGGTGGTCGACATCGACCTGCTGGGCAGCTTCCACGTGCTGCGCGCCGCTCACCCCTTTCTGCGCAAGCCGGGCGCCTCGGTGATCAACATCTCCGCCCCGCAGGCCGAGGCGCCGATGGCGATGCAGGCCCATGTCTGCGCCGCCAAGGCCGGCGTCGACATGCTGACCCGGGTGCTGGCGATGGAATGGGGCCGCGACGGCATCCGCATCAACTCGGTCATCCCCGGCCCGATCGACGAGACCGAGGGCATGGCCCGGCTGGCGCCGACGCCGCAGGCCCGCGCTTTGGTCGAACGCAGTGTGCCCTTGGGTCGGATGGGCGTGGCCGAGGACGTCGCCGCCGCCTGCCGTCTCCTCTCCTCCCCCCTCGCCGGCTTCATCACCGGCGCGGTGCTGCCGGTGGACGGCGGCTGGTCTCTGGGCGGCGCCGCGGCCTCGATGGGCGTGATCGCCGAGCAGGCGATGGCCGCGGCGGCGAAGGCGAAGGGATAGCCCTTCCCTGACACCCGCGGCCATGGGAGCATGGCCGCTTCGGTTCGGAGGGGACTGCCCATGACCATCGAGGTCTATCTCGCCTATATCGCCGCCTGCATCCTGGTCGCGATCATCCCGGGGCCGTCGGTGACGCTGATCATCGCCAACAGCCTGACCCACGGCACCCGCGCCGGGCTGCTCAACATCCTCGGCGGGCAGCTCGGCCTCGTCGTCATGCTCGGCGTGCTGGTGGTCGGCCTGGCCGCGGTGGTCGAGGCGATGGGCCACTGGTTCGACTGGCTGCGCCTGGCCGGCGCCGCATATCTGGTCTGGATCGGCTGGAAGCTGCTGCGCGCGCCGGACACGCTGGCGGACCCCGGCAGCCTGCGCCCGCCGCGCGGCGGCTTCGTGCTGCAGGGCCTGCTGGTGGCGCTGAGCAACCCGAAGATGCTGCTGTTCTTCGGCGCCTTCATCCCGCAATTCGTCCAGCCCGGCACCGACCAGTCCAGCCAGGTGCTGCTGCTGGGCGTCACCGCCCTGGTGGTCGCGGCGGCGTCCGACGGGATGTACGCGATGCTGACCGGCCGGGCCGGCAGCGCGCTGTCGCGCCGGCATGTGCGCCTGGTGTCTCGCACCGGCGGCGTGTGCCTGATTGGAGGCGGGGTCTGGCTCGCCTTCACCCGGGCGAAGTAGCCGCTCAAGGCTCACCCTCCCCCGCGATCAGGCACGCCGCCTCCTGCCCCCCGCCGAGGTCGACCGGCGGCGGGTCCTCGACGGCGCAGCGGTCGAAGGCGAGCGGGCAGCGGGTGCGGAAGCGGCAGCCGGAGGGCGGCCGGCGCGGGCTGGGCGGGTCGCCCTGCAGCAGGATGCGCCGCTCGCCGGGCGCCGGGCGCAGCCGCGGCACGGCCGAGAGCAGCGCCCGCGTGTAGGGATGGCCGGGCCGCGACCAGACCCGGCCGGTCGGCCCGCTCTCGACGATGCGGCCGAGATGCATCACCGCCACCCGGTCGGCGACATGGCGCACCACCGCCAGGTCGTGGCTGATGAAGAGATAGGCGAGGCCGAGCTCGGCCCTGAGCTCCGCCAGCAGGTCCAGCACCTGGGCGCGGACCGAGACGTCGAGCGCCGACACCGGCTCGTCGCAGATCACCAGCTTCGGCTGCGGCGCGAGCGCCCGGGCGATGGCGACGCGTTGGCGCTGGCCGCCGGACAGCTCGTGCGGATAGCGATCGGCGAGGCCGCTGCCGAGCCCCACCCGGTCGAGCAGCCAGGCGACGCGGTCGCGCCGCTCGGCCCGCGCCACCCCGGCGACGCGCAGCGGGTCCGCCACCGCCGTGCCGACCGTGTCGCGCGGGTTGAGCGAGCCGGCGGGGTCCTGGAACACCAGCTGGATCTGCGCCCTGAGCGGCCCGAGGGCACGGCCCTGGCGGCGGGTGACGTCCTGCCCGGCGAAGCGGATCGTGCCGCTGTCGGGATCGGCCAGCCTGGCGGCGAGCCGGCCGAGCGTCGACTTGCCCGAGCCGGACTCGCCGACGAGGCCGAGCACCTCGCCCGGCGCGATGGCGAGCGACACGCCGTCGACCGCCTGCACCGCCTCCGGCGCGCGGCCGAAGCGCTTGACGATGCGGTCAAGGATCAGGAGAGGCTCGGTCATCGGGCAGCCCTCGCCGCCGGCCGCCGGTTACCCCATTGAGTCCCCCCTCCCCTCGCGGGAGGGGGG
>NZ_NHON01000123.1 GCF_002195995.1 Inquilinus limosus | reverse complement strand
CCCCTAGCCCCCTCCCGCGAGGGGAGGGGGGACTCAAGCGCACCCAGCCCCACGGTTCTTGTTTCACCCGCCAGGTGCAGGGCGGCGGCGCGGATCAGGCCGCGGGCGATCAGGGTTTCGGCCATGGCGGCGCCGGCCTCGAGGGCGGCGTCGATCTCGACCGGAGAGAGCGGGCCGACGCCGCGGGTCACCGGGCGGTCGCCCAGGTCGCTGTCGGGCTGCAGCTCGCGGGCCGGGACGCGGGTGATCGCGGGATGGCCGGGCAGGTCGACGGCATTGGCCACCACCGTGGCGGCGGCATCGGCCTCGGCGGCGCCGGCGGCCAGGATGGTGACCGCATCGGCGATGCCGAGCGAGAAGCTGCGGCCGCGCCAGCCGCTGGTGGCGATGCCGCGGATCCCGTCGTCAGAGGTGAGCACCGTGGTGCCGAACAGGCCGGGCCGGCCTTCACTAAGTTGATCCGGCCGGTCCACGAGGCCGATGGTGAAGCGCTGCCCCGGTGACAGGTGCAGGGCGATGTCGCCGCCATTGTTGACATAGGCCCGGGCCAGCGGCGCCGCCGCGGTCATCGCCGCCAGCACCGCCTCCGCCACCGCGCCGGCCACCGCCGCCATCGGGGTGATGAAGCCGTCGGCGGCATGGGGCGCCACCGCCTCATGCATCCGCCGGGCGACCGGGCCCTGCAGCGGGGAGATGTCCGGCCGGGCCGGGGCGCGCAGCAAGGGCAGCTCGTCGCACAGCTCGTCCAAGAGGCCGGTGAAGCGCCGCGCCGCCGCCTGATAGGCCGCCCGCACCGCCTCCGCCGTCCCGCTGGCCTCGACGATCAGGTCGATCGGCCCGTCCTGCAGATGCAGGCGCCGCCCGTCGGGCAGCAGCGCGATCTGCGGCAGGCGGGCCACCGGCGGGCCTCAGCCGTGCGACCGCTTCGCGCCTTCCGGCGCGAAGGGCCAGGGATTGTCGCGATAGGGCGCCACCGGGCGCCGCGCCGCGTCGACGCCGAGGGAGGAGAGGGGGCGGACATGATCCATATGCCCCTCCAGCGCCTCATAGTCGGACAGGCGCAGGGTGAACTCGATCGGCGCCACCAGGGCCGGGGTGGGGACATAGCCGAAGGCGTTCTCCGGCACCCGGGTGACGTCGACCATGAAGGTGATGCCGCCGCCGGGCCAGACATAGACCGGGGCGCCGCCGCAGGTGACATAGGTCAGCGCCTGCTTCACCGACCGGGTCAGCCGCACCGGGTTCTCGGTGACGCCGGAGCGCAGCGAGCCGCCGGCGCCGCCCATGAACAGCACGGTGCACAAAGCCGGCTCGCAATTCTCCTCGATCCGCGCGATCGACTGCTGCAGCGCCGCCGGCAGCTCCTGCTGCACCGGCTTCAGCGCGTCGTCCAGGACGTAATAGGCGAAATGCTCGCCGGTGGTGCTGACCATCAGCATGGTCAGGCCCGGCCGCGCCGTCTTCGGGTTGAACGGCCCCAGGATCGACAGCGGGTCGGTGATGTCGGTGCCGCCCCAGCCGGTGCCGGGCTGCGCCACCTGGAAGTAGCGGCCGGGGGTGGAGCGGCGGCCCTTCATGTGGATGCCGGTGTCGGGGATGCCCAGCAGCTTGCCGGCCTGGTGCTCCGACAGCACGCCGGTGATGTGGTCGTCGACCACCACCACCTCGTCGACCTTGCCGTGCCACTGCTTGGCGAACATGCCGATGGTGGCGGACCCGCAGCCGACCCGCATCCGCTCTTCCATCCCGCCATTGACGATCGGCGGCCGGCCGGCCTGGACGATCACGGTGGCGCCGTCGTCGATGGTCAGCTCGACGGCGCGGCCGTTGCTCAGCTCGAGGAGGGTGTCGCAGGTGACGCGGCCTTCCTTCTTGCTGCCGCCGGTCAGGTGGTGCACGCCGCCGAGCGACAGCATCTGCGACCCGTACTCGCCGGTGGTGACATGGCCGACCGGCTCGCCCTGGGCCCGCACCAGGCTGCGCTCCGGCCCGAGATGCCGGTCGGTGTCGACCTTCACCTTGACGCCGCAATAGCTGAAGATGCCCTCGGTCACCACGGTGACCATGTCGACCCCGTCGACCTCCGCCGAAACGATGAAGGGGGCGGGCTTGTAGTCGGGATAGGTGGTGCCGGCGCCGATCGCGGTGACGAAGGTCTCCGGCCCGCGCACCAGCGTGCCGTCCCAGTCGCCGCCGCCGCGGTTGAACGGCACCACGCTGCCGCCCTGCTGCAGGGTGCGGTCCAGCACCACATGCGGGTCGACCCGGACCAGCGTGCCGTCATGGTTGGCGTAGCGGTCGCAGGCCCCGGCGGCGCCGGGCTTGATGTAGCACATCACCGGGCAGGCATCGCAGCGGATGCGGCCGTCCTCGGTTCTCTCGACGGGCTGGGACATGTCAGTCTCGGTTCCGGCCGGCCGACGGGATGTCCCCTGCCGGAGACGGCACGGCACCGATGCCGTGAAGCGCGCCTGTCCGGAGCTGCATCCGGGATCTCCCTGGCCTGATCCTGTTTCGAATGCCGGCCGTTTCCCGGTCGGTATTTCATTCGTATACAAATGATCTTCATCCGCGCCAGGACCCCTGTCAAGGCGGGATTGACGGCGCGCCCGTAGCCGTCAGCACCGGCTACCGGCTACGGCACGGTGTCCAGGTCGGTGCCGCGGAACTCGTCATACGTGGCGAGGATCGGGGCCTGATGGTACTTGGCGCAGGCGTAATGCAGGCAGTCGCCCAGATTCAGGCCGCGACGCCCCGCCCTGTACCGATGCGCTGCCGACAGGGCCAGCGTCGTGGCTTGCGCCGCGGGCGGCAGGTCGCGGATCTCGATGCCGCGCTCGTCGAGGAATTCAAGCACGATGGGCTCGACAGCCTCGATCGGCAGATCGAACTTGTCCGGCCGGGCGAGCGAGATGGCGGTTTCCAGCACGGCCACGGGAGATGTGAAGGGCGTCTCCGCCATCATCAGCGCATCCGAAATGCGGGCGGCTTCGGGCTCGTGCGACAGGACCGCAATGATTGCGGACGCGTCCACGAACATCAGCGCTTGTCCCACAGATCGTCGAAGGCACGTTTCGGCAGAGGCTGGCGCGCCGTGTCGTTGAGGCTCACCCCGTGCTTCCGGCGGAGACGTTCGGCCGTCTGCAACGGCGTCTCGGCCTTGCGGCGGCGCTCGATCGCTTCCTTCATCGCGATGACGATGGCCTCCGTGATGCCGACACCTTCCAGCTTGGCGAATTTCCGGGTCAGCTCGTCGGCTTCCGGATTGTTGATGTTGATCGCCATGGAGCATCTCACGCAGACGACTACATAGACATATGTAGTCGGCCTTGCCTACATCGGCAACAGTCGGATCCGCTGCTCCGCCGCGCTCTCGATTGCCGCGCGGCTGTACAGCAGCGGCACCTGATCGCCGCGGGCCCAGAGCGGGGCGAGGTCGCGGTAGTGCGGCGAGCGCGGGTCGCCGGACTGGCCGGGCGTGTTGATGCAGGTGCTGCGGTCCCAGTCGCCGACATCCATGACGATGCGGACCGAGGCGCCGTGCGTCACCCGGAAATCCTCCGGGCGATAGGCGGCGTGCATCACGGTGGAGCTGCTGCCGCCCTTCGGCAGCGGGCCGACATCGAGCGTCTCGCGACGGTCCGGCGCCACGGCGCTGGCCGGATGCTCGAAATAGCCCTGGTGCAGGTCGCCCCAGCGCCAGGCTGACGGGTCGCCGCCGAGGCGCCGGGACACGTCGCGCACGGCCTCGGCCAGGGTCTCCAGCAGCAGCGCGTCGCGGGCCGCTTCCGGATCGGCGCCGAAGCGGGCATCGGGCGTCTCCAGCGCTGCCAGGATGCCGGCGACGTCGCCCGGCGCCAGCAGCCGGCGGATCGCCGGGTCGGGCGCCAGCCGGGCGAACAGCCCCGGCTTCAGGTGCTTCGTCCACCACAGCTCGAACAGCGCCGCGGCGGCCGAGCCGGCGTCGAGCCGCGCGTCCCAGCCGCGCAGCAGGCTTTGCCCGCGCGCGGCGTCGGCGTCCCGTGCCTCCAGCGGCGCCAGCAGGCGCTGCATCCGCCGAGCCGGCACCGACGCAGTGTCGGCCTGCAGCGCCCGGGAGTCGCCAAGGGTATGGCGGTCCTGCCCGGCCAGCACCTCGCGGATGCGCACGGCGCGGCTGGCCTCCAGCCATTCGAAGCCGACCGGCCGGTCGTCATGCGGCCAATCCGGCGGCAGGTTCAGCTCATTGGCGGTGGCGACGAAGCCCTCCGGCGGGTCGGCGCGCAGCGGCATCAGCGCCGGGTCCATCATGCCGTCCCATTCATGGCTGCCGTCGCCCGGCACCGGCGCCAGCCCGTGCCAGTTCGGCCGCCGCGGCACATGGCCGGCCGGCAGCCAGGCGATGGTGCCGGACGTGTCGGCATAGACCTGGTTCACCGAGGGCGTGCCCCAGCGCCGCATCGCCGCCCGGAACTCGTCCAGGCTGCGGCTGCGCATGCCGGACAGGCTGGCGAGATAGGCGGCCGAGCCCGGCTCGAACCACACCGAGCGGATCGCCACGGCGCTGCGCCGCACCGGATCTGCATGCACCACCGGCCCGTGCCGGGTGAAGCGCAGGGTGCGGGCCTGCTCCGGCGCGCCCTTGACCGCGAAGCGCTCCTCGACCAGCCGCATCCGCTCCCAGCCCTCGCCGTAGCGATAGGAATCGGGATCGTCCGGCCGGGTCTCGTAGAGATACACGTCCTCCTGGTCGGCGCCGAAGATGGTCAGGCTGAAGGCGGCGGTACCGTTATGGCCCATCATGATGCCCGGCACGCTCGGCTCCCCGGCGCCGATCGCGTCGAAGCCCGGCGCGGTCAGGTGCACCAGGTAACGCAGCGACGGCACGGCATGGGTGCGGTGCGGGTCGGTGGCCAGGATCGGGCGGCCGGTCTCGGTGCGGCTGCCATGCACCGCCCAGTTGTTCGACCCCTCGAACTCCTGCGCCCGCAGCACCTCGCCGAGATCGGTGGCCACCCGCCACAGCGGCGCCTCCGCCAGCGTCGCGGCCAGGCGGTCCGGCGGGAAGGTCACCGGCGCCATGGCCAAGCGGAACATCTGCAGCGCGTCCGGCGGCACCGCGGCGGGGTCGAAGCCCGGCACCGGCCCGACCTCGACCGGCGGCTCGACCATCTTGCGCAGCCGGTCGATGGCGGCGTCGGCCCCCGCCAGCACATGGGCGCGCGCCAGCTCCGACAGGGCGTTGCGGGTCAGGCCGTGGCTGCGGATGCGGACGACATCCTCCGCCTGCCAGCGCGCCGGCCGGGTGCCGAACAGCCGGAACTCCTCCGGCAGCCGCTCCGGCTCGCGCTCCGTCAGGGCGACATAGGCGTTGATGCCGGCGGCGAAGCGGGTGCAGATCGCCTGCGCATCCTCGGCATAGGCGGCCCATTCCGCCGCCATGTCGCCGCGATAGAGGAAGTGGCGGCTGGCGATGTCCTGCGCCAGGTAGCCGGGGCCGAAATCGGCCGCCAGCAGGCCCAGGCCGCGCTTGCGCCACAGGTCGATCTGCCACAAGCGGTCGCGGGCGGCGTTGAAGCCCTGCAGGAAGAACAGGTCGTCCTGGCTGGCCGCGGTCAGGTGGGAAATGCCCCAGCGGTCGACCAGGATCTCGGCCGGGGCGGCCAGGCCCGGAACGGCAAGGGTGTCGGTCATGTCGTTCCGGGCTCCTCTATGGTCTCTTCTTCTTGGGCCGCGCGGTTATTCAGCGGCTTGCAGCAGCTTGCGGCCGGGCCAGGTCCTGGCGCCGGCGCGGGCATATTGCGGCGGCAGGGTCAACTCGGCGCCCAGCGCCTCGGCGGCATGCCAGCCCCAGCGCGGATCGTCCAGCACGGCGCGGGCCAGCGCCACCTGGTCGGCATCGCCGCGGGTGATGATGCCCTCGGCCTGGTGCGGGTCGACGATCATGCCGACGGCGCGGGTGGTCAGGCCGCTCTTCTCCCGGATCTCGCGGGCCAGCGGCACCTGGTAGCCGGGGCCGACCGGGATGCGGGCATGGGCGGCATTGCCGCCGGAGCTGGCGCAGATGAAGGTGTAGCCCAGGGCCTTCAGCTCGGTGGCCAGCACCGCGGCCTCCCCGACCTCGAAGCCGCCCTCGACCCATTCCGAGGCGCTGACGCGGATGCCCAGCGCGATGCCGGCCGGCACCACCTCGCGCACCGCCGCCGCCACCGCCAGCGGGAAGGCGCGCCGCCGCTCGGCGTCGCCGCCCCAGCGGTCGTCGCGCCGGTTCGACAGCGGCGACAGGAAGCTGTGGAACAGATAGCCGTGGGCCATGTGCAGCTCGATGGCATCGAAGCCCAGCCGCACCGCGCGCCGGGCCGCGGCGACGAAGGCGGCTTTCACCCGCTCCAGCCCGGTCTCGTCCAGCGCCTCCGGCGTGTGCCAGTTGGCGTCGAAGGGCACGGCGGAGGGGCCGACGGTCGGCCAGGGATCCTGGTCGGGGCTGAGGGGGCGGCCGCCTTCCCAGGGGCGCTGGGTCGACGCCTTGCGACCGGCATGGGCCAGCTGGACGCCGAAGCGGGTGCCGGGCAGGGCCACGGCGCGGGCCGCGGCCAAAGCGCGGGCGATCGACCGCTCATTGGCGTCGGAATAGAGGCCGAGGCAGCCATGGGTGATACGGCCCCGGCGCTCGACGCCGGTCGCCTCCACCACCACCAGCGCGGCGCCGGACATGGCGAGGGTCATCCAATGCTGGATGTGCCAGTCGCTGGCGCAGCCGTCATCGGCGGAATACTGGCACATCGGCGCGATCACGAGCCGGTTGGGCAGCGTGATCGGGCCGAGGGCGAGCGGGGAGAAGAGAGCGGATGCGGTCATGGCGATCGCTCGATCGGTGACGGGAAGGGATGGATGGTCGGCGGTGTCGGAGGGGATGTTATGTCAGATCTTTCGCTCGGCACCAGCCATCGGCGCAGGGCAGGGCTGAGGGGATCGCGATGCGGCCCCTGCTTACTTGCACGTCATGGCGAGGAGGCGAAGCCGACGTGGCCATCCAGAAGCCGCTCGCATTGGCCTCTGGATGGCCACGCCCCTTCGGGGTTCGCCATGACGGGTGAGGACGTCGGCAGCCGGTATCAATTGGCGCGGGCCCGTTGCGCGGGCGCCGCCGCCGGGCCGAAGGCGCGCAGGAAGGTGCGCACGGCGTTCATGACCCCGGCATCGACCTCCGCCTCCGCCGGCTTGGTGCCCAGCATATAGGGGATGTGGAAATCGGCATGGATCAGGGCCAGGAACTGGCGGGCCGCCAGGTCCGGATCCTCGATCCGCAGGTATCCGGCATGGGCCAGCCGGGCGAAGCGGGCGGCGATCGCGGCCCAGGCCGTGCCGGGGCCGTGCTCGCGCCACGCCGCGAACAGCCCGGGATAGCGCTCGCCCTCGGTCTGGATCAGCTTGCGCAGCGCGCCGCCGTCGCGGTTGTACAGGCAGTTGCGCACCAGCCGGCCGGCGAAGGCCGCCATCTCCGCCTCCAGGTCGCGGGGGCGGTCGGGGAAGGTGGTCAGGGTCTGGAACAGCCCGGCGTTGCAGCGCTCGGTCATCTCCCGCACCACGGCGATGAACAGCGCCTCCTTGTCGCCATGGTGGTTGTAGATGGTCTGGCGCGACACCCCGGCCTCGGCCGCGATCAGGTCGATGCTGGCGCCGGCGAACCCGTCCCGGCAGAACACCGCCGTGGCCGCGTCCAGCACCGAGGCATGCTTGGCGACCTGGCCGCGCCGGGGCGGCACCGGCCGCCCGATCTGCTGCAATTCCCGCATCGCCCCACCCTAAGGGGGCTTGACGATTTGGACAAGTCTGTCCAAAGTTTTGGACAGAGAGTCGCGGCGATCGCCCGCAGAGGCGGTGCGCGTCCTGCTCTCCTCCTCCGTCCGGACCATTTCCGTCCGCCGGCCTCCGAACCCGGAAGTCCGCTCATGTCCTCGTCGCTGCTTCGCTACGCGATCGTGCTCGGCCTGCTCACCGCCATCGGGCCCTTCGCCATCGACATGTACCTGCCGGCGCTGCCGGAGATCGGCCGCAGCCTGGGGGCGGGGACCGAGGCGGTGCAGGCCAGCCTGATGGCCTTCTTCGTCTCGCTCGGCGTCGGCCAGCTGGTGTTCGGCCCACTCTCCGACATGTTCGGGCGCAAGCTGCCGCTGTATCTCGGCCTCGCCGTCTTCGTCGCCGCCAGCATCGGCTGCGCCTTCGCGCCGGATATCGAGACGCTGGTCGCCTTCCGCTTCGTCCAGGGCCTCGGCGCCTGCGCCGGCATGGTGATCCCGCGCGCCGTGGTCCGCGACCTGCACACCGGCACCGAGGCGGCGCGGCTGATGTCGCTCCTGATGCTGGTGTTCAGCGTCTCGCCGATCCTGGCGCCGCTGGGCGGCAGCTTCGTGATCGAGGCGGCGGGCTGGCGCGGCGTGTTCTGGGTGGTGACGGTGCTGGCCTTGCTCGGCATCGCCATGCTGACGCTGTTCCTGACCGAGACGCGGCCGCGGCAGCACCGGGTGGACAGCAGCATCCTCGGCGCGCTCAGGGCCTACCGGTCGCTGCTGACCGACTGGCACTTCCTGGGGCTGACCTTCATCGGCGCCTTCGGCATCGCCAGCTTCTTCGCCTATCTCGCCAACTCCTCCTTCATCCTGATCGAGCATTACGGCCTGTCGCCGCGACTCTACAGCGTGTTCTTCTCGATCAACGCCGTGTCCTTCATCGGCGTGTCGCAATGCACCGGCTGGCTGGCCGGCCGCTTCGGCCTCGGCCGGATCGTGCGGATCGCCGTCACCGGCTATGCCGCCGCTATGGTGGTGCTGCTGGCCGTGACCGCGGCCGGGGTCGACCAGCTGGCGGTGCTGGCCGCCCTGCTGTTCGTCGGCTACGGCTTCCTCGGCCTCGTCATCCCGACCACCTCGGTGCTGGCGCTGGACAATCACGGCGCCGTCGCCGGCACCGCCTCGGCCCTGATGGGCACGCTGCAATTCGTCACCGGCGCGGTGGTGATCGCGGTGATCGGCCCGTTCTTCGACGGGACCTCGCTGCCGATGGTGGCGGGCATCACCGGCTGCGCCGTCATCGCCTTTGCCCTGGCCCAGGCGACCCTGGGCCGCGAGCGTCCGGCCGAGGTCCCGGCGCAGTAAGGACGGGCCTCTCACAGCGCAACCTTATCCGCCATGGCGAGGCGCGGAGCGCCGTGGCCATCCAGGGGCCAGTGCGAACCGGCCCCTGGATGGCCACGCCCCTTCGGGGCTCGCCATGACGGGTTAAGAGTTCGGGCTGGTGGCGCTCAGGCGTTCACGCCGCCGTCCACGGCGATGGACGCTCCGGTCACCCAGCGCCCTCCCTCGCCGGCCAGATGCGCGGCCATGGCGGCGATGTCCGACGCCTCGCCGTAATGGCCCAGCGCGATGTGCTGGCGCTGGCCGTCCGCATGCGGCCCGTCCGCCGGGTTCATGTCGGTGTCGGTCGGGCCGGGGTGGATGATGTTGGCGGTGATGCCGCGCGGGCCGAGATCCCGCGCCAGGCCGCGGGTCAGCCCCGTCAGCGCCGCCTTGGTCATGATGTACAGCGTCATGTTCGCCGCGCCGGCATAGTCGGCCAGGCACGACCCGATCGAGATGATGCGTCCGCCCTGGCCGCCCCGGCCCATGTGCCGGGCCGCCGCCTGCGCCGCCAGGAAGCTGGAGCGGACATGGATCGCCAGGACGCGGTCCAGCTCGTCCTCGCCGACCTCCTCGAACGGGCCGTAGGGGAAGACCCCGGCATTGTTGACCAGGATGTCGATCCGGCCGAGCTCCGCCACGGTGCGCTCCACCGCCGCCTGCACCGCGCGGCCGTCGGTGCCGTCGGCGGCGATCGCCAGGCCGCGCCGGCCCGCCGCCTCGACCCGCCCGACCACCGCATTCGCCTTGTCGGGCGAGGCGGCATAGGTCACCGCGACATCGGCGCCGTCCCGCGCCAGCCGCTCCGCGATCGCGGCGCCGATGCCGCGGCTGCCGCCGGTGACCAGCGCGATCTTTCCAGACAGTCCGGACATGGGTCTCTCCATTTATGTGTTGATCGATACATAAGTCCGTATCCAACTTGCCGACGCCTGTCCAGCAGTTTATGTATTGGTTGACACAGAAAGGATCCGCGATGGCCGAACGGGGCCGTCCCCGCAGCTTCGACCGGGCCGCCGCGCTGCGCCGGGCGATGGAGGTGTTCTGGGCGCGCGGCTATGACGGCGCGTCGATGACCGACCTCACCGCCGCCATGGGCATCAACTCGCCCAGCCTCTACGCCGCCTTCGGCTGCAAGGAGGCGCTGTTCCGCGAGGCGCTGGAGCTCTACGAATCGGGCGCGGGCGGCTCGGCCTCCCGCTCGCTGCAGGACGCGCCGACGGCGCAGGCGGGGGTCGAGGCGATGCTGCGCGAGAACGCCGTCGCCTACACCGCGCCGGGCCAGCCGCCCGGCTGCATGATCGTGCTGGCCTCCGCCGTCGGCATCCCGGCCAGCCCGGAGGTGCGCGACTATCTGCAGGCGGCCGGGCGGCGATCGGTGGCGCAGATCAAGGCGCGGCTGGACCGCGGCGTGGCGGAGGGGGACGTGCCGCAAGGCGCCGACACCCAGGCCATCGCCGCCTATTTCGCCACCGTGCTGAACGGCTTGACCATCCAGGCCCGCAATGGCGGCAGCTGCCGGGAGCTGCAGGCCGTGATCGACAGCGCCATGATCGGCTGGGAGGCGCTGACGGCGCCGCGCAGCGCCGCCTGACGACGGCTCCTGAACCCTCTGGACCTACTCGGTTTCGTCACCGATCCGCGATTGACAGCACGTCGACGATATGTCGACAATTTGTCGTCAAATAAACTCCGGACAGGGTGGCATGGTGCGAGACGGAACGACGGGGGGCGCCCCCGCCGGCAATGGGCGCAAGCCGCGCGGCGTCGGCGCCATCGTGTCCTCGGCCCATCTCGCCGCCGGCGCCTCGCCGGCCCTGTCCGAGCTCGAATTCGGCCTGATCCTCGCCTCCCACGCCTTCTCCCGCTGGATGGTCCGCTGCATGGCGGCGGCCGGCGTGCCCGGCCTGTCGGCGATGGAGGTGCTGATCCTGCATTCGGTGCGGCACCGCGACCGGGCCAAGACCCTGGCCGATCTCTGCCTCGTCCTCGACATCCAGGACACCCATGTCGCCACCTATGCGCTCCGCAAGCTGGCGGCCGCCGGCCTGGTCGCCACCGGCCGGGCGGGCAAGGAGAAGCTGATCCGCATCACCGATGCCGGCCGCGCCGCCTGCGACCGCTATGCCGAGATCCGCGAGCGGCTGCTGGTCCGCGCCACCACCTCGACCGGCCCGGCGGAGGAGGCGCTGTCGCAGATCGGCGCCCAGCTGCGCGCCCTCTCGGGCTATTACGAGCAGGCCGCCCGCGCGGCGACGACGCTGTGAGCGCCGCGACCCTCGACGCGCCGCGCGCCGGCACGGCCGCCGACGGCGCCCTGCTGTCGGTGCGCGACCTTTCGGTCGGCTTCGACACGCCGGCAGGCCCCTTCGCCGCGGTGCAGTCGCTCGGCTTCGACCTGACGCCGGGCCGGACGCTGGCCATCGTCGGCGAATCCGGCTCCGGCAAATCGGTCACGGCGCTGTCGGTGATGCGGCTGCTGCGGCATGTCGGCGGCGCCATCACCGGCGGGTCGATCCGGTTCCGGCCGGAGGAGGGGGCGCCGATCGACCTGGTGCAGGCGCCGGAGGACCGGCTGCGCGGGATCCGCGGCAACGACATCGCGATGATCTTCCAGGAGCCGATGACGTCGCTGAACCCGGTCTTCACCATCGGCAACCAGATCGTCGAGGCGCTGGTCCTGCACCAGAGGCTGGGCCTGCGCGAGGCGCGGCGGGAGGCGGAGGCGCTGCTGCGCCGGGTGCGGCTGCCGGATGCCGGGACGATGCTGGACCGCTACCCGCACCAGCTGTCGGGCGGCATGCGCCAGCGGGTGATGATCGCCATGGCGCTGTGCTGCCGGCCGCGCCTGCTGATCGCCGACGAGCCCACGACCGCGCTGGACGTCACCATCCAGGCCCAGATCCTGACCCTGATCCGCGAGCTGCAGCGCGACCTCGGCATGGCCGTGCTGTTCATCACCCACGACATGGGCGTGGTGGCGGAGATGGCGGATGAGGTGCTGGTGATGTGGCGCGGCCGCAAGGTCGAGCAGGCGCCGGTGCGCGATATCTTCCGGGCGCCGCAGCACCCCTACACCCGCGCGCTGCTGTCGGCCGTGCCGCGGCTGGGCAGCCTGGCCGGGGAGGACCTGCCGAAGCGCACGCCACTGATCGTGCTGGACGGCGACACGCCGCGCAGCGTCGGCGAGACCGGGGTGCAGGACACGGCCGATACGTCGGCGCCGCTGCTGTCGGTCGACCGGCTGTCGACCTGGTTCGACCTGAGGAAGGACCTGTTCGGCCGGCCCACCCATCGCTGCCACGCGGTGCATCACGTCAGCTTCGACCTCTATCCCGGGGAGACGCTGGCGCTGGTCGGGGAATCGGGCAGCGGCAAGTCGACCATCGGCAAGACCCTGCAGCAGCTGGTGAAGCCGACCTCGGGCACGATCCGCTTCGACGGGCAGGACGTGCTGGCCATGGGGGCGGCGGAGCGGCGGCGGCTGCGCCAGAAGATCCAGTACGTGTTCCAGGATCCCTTCGCCGCGCTGGACCCGCGCAAGAAGGTGGGCTTCTCGATCGCCGAGCCGATCGTCACCCATGGGCTGGCCGACGGCCGCGCGGCGGTGACAAGGCGGGTGCATGAGCTGATGGAGCGGGTGGGCCTGCCGGCGGCCCGGGCCGGCCGCTACCCGCATGAGTTCTCCGGCGGCCAGCGCCAGCGCATCTGCATCGCCCGCGCCCTGGCCAGCGACCCGAAGCTGATCATCGCCGACGAATCCGTCTCCGCCCTCGACGTCTCGATCCAGGCCCAGATCGTCGACCTCTTGATGGAGCTGCAGGCGCGGCAGCGGCTGTCCTATCTGTTCATCACCCATGACATGGCGGTGGTGGAGAAGATCAGCCACCGGGTCGCGGTGCTGTATCTCGGCCAGATCGTCGAGATCGGGCCGCGCCGGGCGGTGTTCGAGACGCCGCGGCATCCCTACACGAAGCGGCTGCTGGCGGCGGTGCCGGTGGCCGACCCGGAGCGTGCCGGCGGGCGCCCGGCGCTGGAGGGCGAGATCCCCAGCTCGACCCGCGCGGTCGGCGACGAACCGCCGGTCCTGCGGCTGCGGCCGGTCGGACCGGACCATTTCGCGGCGGTCGAAGCTTGAGCCGCGACCACAACAAGCAGACAGGGAAGGCGATGATGTTGAGAAACGATCCGAGAGCTACGTCTATCAAAACGAGCGCCTTTTCTATTTTGTCATTGCCGGGCTTGACCCGGCAATCCAGAAGGTCTCGACAGTCTCTGGATGCCCGGGTCAAGCCCGGGCATGACAATTTAAAATGTGAATCTGCCATTCTTAGTCGACTCACAGGAACCATCGGCAGGCACGCTCTCGGACTGGCCCTGGCGGCGGCGCTGCTGCCGGCCGCGGCGTCGCAGGCCCAGGCGGCGGGGACGTTGACCGTGGCGCTGCGGCAGGACCCCGGCAGCTGGGACCCGATCGACACCTTCCTCGTCGCCTGGGGCTCGGTCGGCAGCCAGATCTTTGACGGGCTGGTGATGCGCGGGCCCGACCTCAAGCTGGTGCCCGGCCTGGCGACGAGCTGGGAGTTCCTGGACGACGCCAACCGCATCCGCTTCCATCTGCGCCAGGGCGTGACCTTCCAGAACGGCGAGGGCTTCGACGCCGCCGCGGTGAAGTTCACCTTCGACCGGCTGCTCGGCGCCGAGGGCGCCAAGGGGCCGCAGCAGTCGAACTACAACTCGATCGACCATGTCGTGATGGTCGACGACCATACGGTCGACTTCGTGATGAAGCGGCCGGACCCGGTGCTGCTGACCAAGCTGGCCGGCTACGGCGCCATGATCGTGCCGCCGAAATACCTCGCCGAGAAGGGCGACGACGCCTTCAACAGCGCGCCGATCGGCACCGGCCCGTTCAAGGTCGTGGCCTATGAGCCGAAGGTCAGCCTGACGCTGGAGGCCAACCCGAATTACTGGGGCGGGGCGCCGAAGATCGACAAGCTGGTCTACCGCTTCATCGCCGAATCCTCGACCCGGGTGGCCGAGCTGCAGGCCGGCCGCGTCGACGTCGCGACCCAGGTCGAGGTCGCCCAGGTGCCGGTGATCTCGCAGGACCCGAAGCTGCAGATCGTCAGCGTGCCGGGCCCGACCGTCTATGCCATGCGCTTCAACACCAAGGACCCGCTGACGGCGAAGGAGGAGGTGCGCAAGGCGATCATCATGGCGGTCGACCGCGACACCATCGTCAAGACCGTGCTGGCCGGCCAGGCCGAGCCGATCGTCAGCTTCCAGAGCCGGCTGTCCTTCGGCTATCCGCCGGACCTCAAGCCGCTGCCCTTCGACCCGGCCGGCGCCAAGGCGCTCTTGGCCCAGGCCGGGGTGAAGCCGGGCACGCCGCTGCAGCTCGACTTCCGCGGCGACAACGCCACCCTGCGCGAGGTGCTGCAGGCGGTGGCTGGCTACCTGCAGATGGTCGGCTTCAAGGCGACGCTGAAGCCCTATGAGAGCAATGTCTTCCTCAACGATATCGTGCCGAACGGCAAGACCGGGCCGCTGTTCCAGGAAGGCTGGGGCGGCTGGACCTTCGACTACGACAACACCGCCTATCTGATGTACCACACCGGCGAGAAGTGGAACCCCTACGACAGCATCCCCGAGCTGGACGCGATGCTGGAGGCGCAGCGCAAGACCTACGACCCGGCGGAGCGCGAGAAGACGCTGCAGGCGGTCGCCGGCTATGTCGCCGACAAGGCGATGGAGCTGCCACTGTACAACTCGAACACCATCTACGGCGTCAGCAAGCGGGTGCAGAACGCCAACCTGCCCTCCGACGAGCGGATGCGCTTCGTCGACGCGACGGTGGAGTGATGGTGCCGTCGGGTCGCAACTTCTTAGTCCCCCCTCCCCTTGCGGGAGGGGGGCAGGGGGAGGGGGTTCGTGCCGCAAGAGCCGCGGTCGCTCTTCCGTTCTCTTCGATCGACAACCCCCTCCCCCTAACCCC
>NZ_NHON01000122.1 GCF_002195995.1 Inquilinus limosus | reverse complement strand
GGATCCGGCGATCGCGGCGCTGGCCGACCGCCTGTCGCAGGCGCGCCGGCCGCTGATCCTGGCCGGGCTCGAGGCGGCGCAGGGCGGCGCCGGCCCGGCCCTGCTGCGCCTGGCCGAACGGCTCGGCGCGCCGATGGTCACCACCTACAAGGCCAAGGGGCTGGTGCCGGAGGATCATCCGCTGGCGCTGGGCGGCGCCGGCCTGTCGCCGGCGGCCGACGCGGTACTGCTGCCGCTGTTCGGCCGGGCCGACCTGCTGCTGTTCGTCGGCTACGACCCGATCGAGATGCGGCTCGGCTGGCTCGACCCGGTGTCGGATCCGGCGAAGATCGTCGAGATCACCAGCGCCCCGGCCGACCACGCCATGCATCATGCCGGCACCCGCCTGCTGGCGGCTCCTGTCGCGGCGATCGAGGCGCTGGCCGAGGCAATCAGTGCAGACAATTGCCAGGAAGGTAGCGGTGTCTCGAATTGCCTCTCCCGCCTGGCGGGAGAGGTCGGGCGTCCGCAGGACGACCGGGTGAGGGCTGGCCCAGGCCTCGACAACATCCCCTCACCCGGAGCCGCTGGCGCGGCTCCGACCTCTCCCGCAAGCGGGAGAGGCAATTTGGAAGCCGGAACGCTGACGCAGACTTGGCCGGAGGGTGAGCCCCAAGTGGCCCGGGCGGTGCTGGCGAAGCGCTTCGCCGCCCCCGCCGAATGGGGGCCGCACACGATCATAGAAGTGCTGAACCGGTCGGTGGGGGAGGGCGACTTGGTCACCGTCGATGCCGGCGCCCACCGCATCCTGCTGTCCCAGAAATGGGTGGCGCGGCGGCCGTTGTCGCTGCTGCAGTCGGCCGGCTTCTGCACCATGGCCGGAGCCCTGCCGCTGGCGATCGGCGCCAAGGTCGCCGACCCGGCGCGCCGAATCGTCGCCGTGATGGGCGATGGCGGGCTGGAGATGGGGATCGGCGAGCTCGCCACCCTGCGCGATCTCGGCCTGCCGGTCACCCTGGTGCTGTTCCAGGACCAGAGCCTGGCCCTGATCGCGCTGAAGCAGAACTCCGCCGGGCTGGCGCCGCATGGCGTCGCCCTCGGCCTCACCGATTTCGCCGCCGTCGCGACCGCCTTCGGCGGCCATGGCCGCACCGTCACCAGCGCCGCGGCGCTGGAGGCCGAGCTGGCCGCCGCCCGGGACCGCGACCGCTTCACCCTGATCGCCTGCAGGTTCGACGCCGATGCATATGACAAGGCCTTCTGAGCTGGCGGGGCGCGAGGCGCTGTCCAGCGCCCCGGCCGGCCGCGGCCGGCGCGACCCGCGGCTCGACTTCTTCCGCGGCCTCGGGATGCTGATCATCCTGACCGCGCATATCCCGGACAACACCTGGATCCTGTGGATCCCGGCGCGCTTCGGCTTCTCCGACGCCACCGAGATGTTCGTGTTCCTGTCCGGCATGGCCTCGGCCATCGCCTTCGGCCGGGTGTTCGACCGCGACGGCTTCGCCCGCGGTGCCGGCCGGGTCGCCCGGCGGGTCTGGCAGATCTACTGGATCCATGTCGCGGTCTTCGTCGTCATCGCCGCGCTGGTGGCGGCGGCCGGCACCCGGCCGGGCGGCGAGAGCTATATCGTCGAACTGAACCTGCCGCATTTCTTCGCCGACCCGATGGGCCTGCTGCCGCGGTTCCTGACGCTGGGCTACGTGCCGAACTACTTCGATATCCTGCCGATGTATCTGGTGATCCTGGCGCTGATGCCGGCGATGATCCTGGCCGAGCGGGCGCACAAGGCGCTGCCCTTCGTGCTGATGGCCGCGATCTGGGGCCTGACCCAGGCGCATCTGCTCGACCTGCCGGCCGAGCCCTGGTCGGACCGGCCCTGGTTCTTCGATCCGTTCGGCTGGCAGCTGCTGTTTTATCTCGGCTTCTTCCTGATGCGCCGCACCCTGCCGGCGCCGGGGTTCAGCCGGATCCTGATGGCGCTGGCGATCGTCTTCGTCATCGCGACCGTTCCGTTCGCCTACTATCGCATCATCGAGGCCTCGCCCTTCTTCGGCGGCTGGGCCCGGGCGCTGGAGCCGCTGACCGACAAGACCCATTTCGGCATCCTGCGCCTCGTCCATTTCCTGGCGCTGGCCTATCTCGCCGCCCATCTGGTCGGCCCCGGCGGGGCGCGGCTGAAGGGGGCGGCGGTGGCCGTGATCTCCAAGGTCGGGCAGCAGACGCTGGCGGTGTTCGTCAGCGGCATGGTCGCGGCCCAGGTCCTGGGCATGGCGCTGGACCACACCGGCCGGGATGCCTTCACCACCGCCGCCGCCAACCTGGCCGGCTTCGCCGTGCTGATCGCCGTGGCCTATGCCGTGGCCTGGTTCAAGGCGATGCCGGCCCGCGCCGGCGGCGCGCCGATACCGGAGGCGGCGTGATGGCCCGGCTCCTCCTGGCCGGCGCCGCGCTGGGGCTGGCGCTGCAGCCCGCCCTGGCCGCCGGCACCGAGAGCTGCGGCGGCGACGTGCCGTGCCGCGTCGCCGACGGCGAGTACCGCATCGCCTTGCCGCCGGGCGGGGCGCCGGCCGGGGTCTACCTGTTCTTCCACGGCTATGAGGGCTCGGCCGCCGACCAGATGCGGGCGGCCGACCTGATCGCCGTGGCCCGCGCCCATGGCCTCGCCTTCGCCGCGCCGGACGGCCTCGACCACACCTGGTCCTTCGCCGGCTCGCCCAGCCATGACCGCGACGACACCCGCTTCACCGGCGAGGTGCTGGACGACCTGCAGCGCCGCTTCGGCTTCGGGCCGGACCGGGTGGTGGTCGGCGGCTTCTCCCAGGGCGCGTCGATGGCCTGGACTGTCGCGTGCCATCTCGGCAACCGCGTCGCCGGCGCCGTCACCTTCTCCGGCGTGTTCTGGGACCCGCTGCCGCGGCCCGGCGACTGCGAGGCCGTGCCGCCGCCGCTGGTCCATGTCCACGGCCGCGCCGACCGCACCTTCCCCCTGGCCGGCCGCGCCATCGGCGACCGCTGGCACCAGGGCGACACCTTCCTCAGCCTGAAGGTGCTGGAGGAGCGCGCCGGCTGCCGGCTGGGCGCCGACACGCCGGTGACGGTCGCCGGCATCGCCTGCGCCCAGGCGCAGGGCTGCGAGCGCGGCCCGCTCACCCTGTGCCTGCACGATGGCGGGCACGAGGTGCGGGCCCAGTGGCTGGACGGCGCCCTGGGCGCGCTGGGCCTGCCCGCAACCCCGATCACCAGCGAGGTACTGCCATGACCCCCGACGACCCGAAGCGGTCCGGCGAGGCCGCCGCCCGCGAACTGGCCCGCAAGGACCGGCGCATCCGCGAATTGGAGGAGGAGCTGGCCCGGCTGCGCGCCGCCGCGCTGCTGGCCCAGTGACCCCGCATCCCCGAAAGGAGCCGACCATGGTCCGACGCACGCTGCTGGCGCTGGCCGCGCTGGCCTTCCTCTCGCCCCTGGCCGCGCAGGCGCAGGATGCCCGGCACCCGGTCAACACGCTGGGGGCGCCGGCCGAGAATGTCGCGATCCGCGGCTACGACCCGGTGGCCTATTTCCGGGAGGGCAAGCCGCATCTGGGCAGCCCCGAATTCGCCGCCCAGCATGACGGCGCCACCTGGTGGTTCGCCAGCGCCGAGGACAAGGCGCTGTTCGAGGCCGACCCCGAGAAGTACATGCCGGCCTTCGGCGGCTTCTGCGCCTACGGCACCTCGCGCGGCTACCTGGTGAAGATCGAGCCCGAGGCGTGGTCGATCGTCGACGGCCGGCTGTACCTGAACTACGACCTCGGCGTCCGCGACACCTGGGCGAAGGACCCCAAGGGCTATATCGCCAAGGCCACTGCCAACTGGCCGAAGCTCGGGAAGAGCGACATCAAGTGAGGCGCCCGGCCTCGGCGGATTGAAGGCCTGCCGCATGCCGCGGGCGATGCGCTCGGCGAGCGCGTCGCCCGCGGCGGCGTTCCCGGAATAGTTTCGATTCCATAGTATTATATGCAGGTTCTCCGCCAGTGCTCGCCTCAAAATCATTGAGCATCATGTGTTTTTCTGTCCAGAATGGGGAATGTAAGGATTTTCAAATGCCATTCCGGCAGTGACAACTCGCCGGGAATTCAGAACGGGATAAAGAAGGGGGGGAGCATATGACGGCACTCGGTTCTTCGGGGACTCGTCGCCGGATCATCCTTGCGGCCGCGCTTCTGCTGGCCGCGTGCGGCAGGCAGGGCGGCGGCACCGCCACCGAGACGGTCAAGAACCGGACCCCGGCCGGGACCGTCGAGATGCATCAGGTCCAGGCCGCCTTCATCGGCAGCGGCAACACCGGCGACGGTACCCTGCGGTTCCAGGGCAGATCCTATCCCTTCATGGTCTCGGGGCTGGGGATCGGCGGCATCGGCGTGTCGACGCTCGAGGCCACCGGCGATGTCTACGACCTGAAGAAGGCCGATGATTTCGAGGGGGCCTACGTCCAGGGCCGCTACGGCTTCGCCATCGGCGAGGAGAGCGGCGGCGTGCTGTGGCTGAAGAACGACAAGGGCGTGGTGATGCGCCTCAAGGCCAAGCGCACCGGCCTGATGCTGAGCCTCGGCGGCGATGCGGTCGTGATCACGCTGAAGTAGCGGGCCCGGAGCCCGCGCCGCAGCGTCCCGGTCCAGCCTTGTCGCAGGGTTGTCATACAATTTGCGGCTCCCGGGCAGGTCGGCATTGATGGGCTCCGAAATCGGGGCCATCATCCCGGCCTTGCCGAACGGAGCAGCACCGTGACCTCAGCAGCGGATCTCACCCTCTCCTATGGCCGCGGCCATCTGCCGATCCGCCTGCCGGCGGGGGTGCAGGCGACGGTGGTGCGCAAGCAGGCGCTGCCGAAGCTGCCCGACCCGCAGGCGGCGATCCGGCAGGCGCTGGACCGGCCGATCGGCGCGCCGTCTCTGGCCGAGCTGGCGCGCGGCCGGCGCAGCGCCTGCATCCTGATCTGCGACATCACCCGGCCGGTGCCGAACAGGCTGTTCCTGCGGCCGATGGTCGAGACCATGGTCGCGTCCGGCATCCCGCTCGACCGCATCAGCATCCTGGTCGCAACCGGCCTGCACCGGCCCAACCTGGGCGAGGAGCTGGCCGAGCTGGTGGGCGACCCCTGGGTGCTGGAGCATGTCCGGGTCGACAACCACGACGCCCGCGACGACGCCGCCCATGTCGATTTCGGCCGCACCGCGACGCGCGGCACGCCGGTGAAGATCGACCGGCAGTTCGTCGAGGCCGACCTGCGCATCGCCACCGGCCTCGTGGAGCCGCATTTCATGGCCGGCTGGTCCGGCGGCCGCAAGGTGATCGCCCCCGGCGTCGCCCATCACGAGACCATCCGCACCTTCCACTCGGCGCGGTTCATGGAGGACCCGCTGGCGGTCCAGTGCAACCTGGTCGGCAACCCGCTGCATGAGGAGCAGCTGCAGATCGTCGGCCTGCTGGGCGAGGTCTACGGCCTGAACACGGTGCTGGACGAGGACCGCGACCTGGTCTGCGTCACCTTCGGCGAGATCATCGCCAGCCATGCAGCGGCGGTCGATTTCGTCAGCGGCGCCACCCGCGTGCCGGTGGGGCG
Source organism: Inquilinus limosus (assembly GCF_002195995.1). GTDB lineage: Bacteria > Pseudomonadota > Alphaproteobacteria > DSM-16000 > Inquilinaceae > Inquilinus > Inquilinus limosus_C. Next base: position 9,798 of record NZ_NHON01000122.1, on the reverse strand, counting down.
CAAGTTCAAGACGGTGGTGACCTCCTCGGCCGGCTATCCGCTGGACAAGACCTACTACCAGACGATCAAGGGCATGGTGACGCCGCTCGACATCCTGGCGCCGGGCGGCACGCTGATCATCGCCTCGGAATGCTCCGAGGGCTTCGGGTCGCCGGAGTTCCGCGACGCCCAGACCCGGCTGGTCGAGCTGGGGCCGGAGCGGTTCCTGGCGACGCTGACGGCGAAGTCGCTGGCCGAGATCGACGAGTGGCAGACCGAGATGCAGCTCAAGTCGCTGCGCCTCGGCCGGGTCGAGCTCTACACCACCGGCCTCGGCGCGGCCGAGCGGGGGATCACCGGCACGGGGCTGGTGGACGACCTCGACGCCGCCATCGCCGCCAGCGTGGCCCGGTCGAATGATCCGGCGGTCGCGATCATCCCGGAGGGGCCGTACGTCATCCCGTACCATGCGGGCTGAGATGGCCGGGGCCTGATGTCGAGCGTCTTCGCGTATTGCCTCTCCCGCCTGGCGGGAGAGGTCGGGCTCGCGCAGCGAGACCGGGTGAGGGTTGGCCCCGGCCTCGACGAAACCCCCTCACCCGGAGCCGCTTCGCGTCTCCGACCTCTCCCGCAAGCGGGAGAGGCAACACGTCATTTGCCCGGCGGGATCGGCCCGTCAGCCCGCCGTCGCCTCGGATTGCAGGGCGGCGTAGCGGTCGCGGGCGCGGGTCAGGTGCACGCGCATCGCCCGGCGGGCGGCGGCGGCGTCGCCGGCGCGGATCGCGGCGAGGATCGCCTCATGCTCCTGCCCGACCCGGCGCAGATGGCGCTCGCGCTCGCCCTGCGACAGGGCCGCGACCGGGATGCGCTGGCGCGGGATCACCACGTTGAAGACGTCGAACACCCGGGCGAAATAGGCATTGCCGGTGGCGGCCAGGATGGCGCGGTGCACCGCCAGGTCCTCGCCCAGCCCGACCGTCTCGGCATCGGCTCCGGGCGCCGAGATCGCCGCCAGGAACGCCGCCTGCGCCGCCTCGATCCGCGCCAGCTGCTCCGGGTCCCGCCGCTCGGCGGCCAGGGCCGCGGCCTCGACCTCGATGCTCAGCCGCAGCTCCAGCACCTGCAGCACGTCGCCGATCGACTGCAGCTTCTCCGCGTCGATGGCGAAGCTGCGGGCGGGCACGGTCTCGGCCACGAAGGCGCCGAGGCCCTGGCGGGTGGTGATCAGGCCGCGGGCGCGCAACGAGGCCAGGGCCTCGCGCACCACGGTGCGGCTGACGCCGGTGGCGGTGACGATGGCCTGTTCGGTCGGCAGGCGCTGGCCGGGCCCGAGGTCGCCGGACGCGATCTGCGCCTCCAGCGTCTCGACCAGGCCGGCAGTGAGGTTGGGGGCTTTCCGGATCGCACCGAAAGCCGCGGAATCCCCGCTCATGTCATCCTTCAGGTCACACGCCTCGCGGCCCGCAGGATCGCAGCGCCGGCGGCGCGGTGCAAGGCCGGCGCCACGGCGGCCGCATTGTGAACCCGCCGGCAATCTGGAACAGTCCGGGCATGGAGCTGCATCTCGATCCGGTCGGCGGCCTGGCGGGCGACATGTTCATCGCCGCGCTGCTCGACCTGTTCCCGGAGCATGAGGCCGGGCTGCGGGACAGCCTGGCCCGGACCGGCGGGCTGCTGGCCGGCGTCACCGCCCGGCTGGCGCCGCACAATGACGGCGTGCTGGCCGGCAGGCGCTTCCTGGTCGAGCGGCCGGGCGGGGCAGGGGCCAAGAACGGGAATCATCATGACCATGTCGCCTGGCGCCGGATCCGCGAGGGGCTGGAGGCGTCGGCGCTCGACCCCGCCGTGCGCGACCACGCCGTCGCCATCTTCCGGCACCTGGCCGAGGCCGAGGCGCGGGTGCATGGCGTGGCGGCGGAGGCGGTCAGCTTCCACGAGGTCGGGGCCTGGGATTCGATCGCCGACATCGTCGGCGCCGCGCATCTGATCGCCGCCGCCGGGGCGACCCGCTGGACCGTCGGTGCCGTCCCGCTCGGCTCCGGCCGGGTGCGCACGGCGCATGGCCCGCTACCGGTGCCGGCGCCGGCGACCGCGCTGCTGCTGCAGGGCTTCGCCGTGATCGACGACGGCGTCGACGGCGAGCGCGTGACCCCGACCGGTGCCGCGATCCTGCGTTATCTCTGCGACACCGCCCGGCCGTCGCTTCGGCCGCGGATCATGGGCAGCACCGGCATCGGCTTCGGTGCGCGCATCCTGCGCGGCATGAGCAACTGCGTGCGGGTGCTGCGCTTCGACCCCGTAGACGATGCGCCGGGCCTCGACACCGATGCGGTGCTGGTGGTGGAGTGCGAGATCGACGACCAGTCGGGCGAGGAGCTGGCGCTGGCGCTGGACCGGCTGCGCGCCCATCCGGCGGTGCTGGATGCGGTCCAGGCGCCGGTCTTCGGCAAGAAGGGGCGGATGATGGCCCATCTCCGCCTGCTGGCCCGGCCGGAGGCGCGCGACGAGATCCTGCGCCTGTGCTTCGCCGAGACCACGACGATCGGCCTGCGCCATTCGGTCCAGGCCCGCGCGGTGCTGCCGCGGCGCATGGTCGAGGTGGAGGCCGAAGGCCGCACGGTGCGGGTGAAGGCGGTCGACCGGCCCGGCGGGCGCACGGCCAAGGCCGAGGCGGATGACGTCGCCGACCTCGACGGGCACAAGGAACGCCGGGCCCGGCGGCGGGCGGCGGAGGATGCGGTGGAGCGGGACGAGGAATGAGCGCGGATCGAATCCGGCTTGAAGCGCTGCTGGACGGGCTCGGGCCGATCGCCGTGGCGGTCAGCGGCGGCGTCGACAGCATGACCCTGGCGGTGCTGGCGCATCGCCGGCGTCCTGATGCCGTGACCATGGTCCATGCCGTGTCGCCGGCGGTGCCGCCGCTGGCGACGGCGCGGGTGCGCGACTGGGCCGGGCGCGAGGGCTGGGCCCTGACCGTGCTCGACGCCGGCGAGTTCGCCGATCCGCGCTATCGCGAGAACCCGGTGAACCGCTGCTATTTCTGCAAGACCAACCTCTATGGCGCGATCGCCGGGCGGGTGGCCGGCACCATCGTCTCCGGCACCAACCAGGACGACCTCGGCGAGTACCGGCCGGGCCTCGACGCGGCGCGCGAGCACGGCGTGCGCCATCCCTATGTCGAGGCCGGGATCGGCAAGGCCGGGTTGCGGGCCCTGGCGCGCGACCTCGGCCTCGGCGACCTGGCCGAGCTGCCGTCCTCGCCCTGCCTGTCGAGCCGGGTCGAGACGCTGATCCCGATCGAGCCGGAGATGCTGCGCACCATCGACGCGGTGGAGCGGCTGGTCGCCGACCGCCTGCGGCCCAGGACGGTGCGCTGCCGGGTGCGCGCCGCCGGGCTGGTGGTGGAGCTCGACCCCGGCAGCCTGGCCGGGCTGGGCGAAAGCGGGGCGGCGGCGCTGGAGGCGTCGATCCGCGCCGTGCTGCCGGACGCCGCCGCGTCGCGGCCGCTGGCCTTCGCCCCGTACCGGGTCGGCAGCGCCTTCGTCGGGGTGCCGGGATGAGCCGGGACGAGGTCACGCTCGACTTCGCCCGCGGCGGCCGCATCGGCCAGGACGAGGCGATCTATTGCGGCGAGAAATCCGCGGCCCAGATCGCCACGATCCTGGACCTGGCCGAGGCGGCGGGCGCGGGCCTGCTGCTGACCCGCCTCGACGCCGCGAAGCTGGAGGCCCTGCCGGCCGGCCATCGCGGCCGCATCGACCATTGCCCGGTGTCGCGCGCCGGCTTCTTCGGCCCGCTGCGGCCGGTCGAGGCCGCGGGCCAGGTGGCGATCCTGTCGGCCGGCACCTCCGACATGCCGGTGGCGCGGGAGGCGGAGCGCACGCTGCGCCATGCCGGGCACCAGGCGAGCTTGTTCAGCGATATCGGCGTGGCCGGGCTGTGGCGGCTGACCGGCCGGCTGGACGAGATCCGCGCCCATCCGGTGGTGATCGTCGTCGCCGGCATGGATGCCGCGCTGGCCAGCGTGGTCGGCGGGCTGGTGGCCGGGCCGGTGATCTGCGTCCCGACCTCGGTCGGCTACGGCGTCGCCGCCGGCGGCCGGGCGGCGCTGGACGCGATGCTGGCCAGCTGCGCGCCGGGCCTCTCGGTCTGCAACATCGACAATGGCTACGGCGCCGCCTGCGCCGCTTTGCGTGTCCTCAACGCCGCCCGCCGGCTGCGGGACGGGCCGCTCTAGGCTGCACTACGCCCATTCTCGCCGTCATTGCGAGCGCAGCGAAGCAATCCAGGGGCCGGTGCGCACCGGCCGCCTGAATCTTCCGGCAGGATACGCCCGTCGCCGAGAATCCGCCTCGGGTCCAGCACCGGCTTCAACCGGGTGACGATGAACGGATCAACCCCTTGGGGCCGGCGAAGGCCTCGGCCGGCTCTTCAGCGGCCGGCCTCCGCGTATTGCGCGTCGGTCACCTGCTCCAGCCAGTCGACGCTCCTGCCGTCGAGGGATTCGGCGACGGCGACATGGGTCATGCCGGTGGTCGCCGCGGCGCCGTGCCAGTGCTTCTCCCCGGGCGGGATCCAGACCACGTCGCCGGGGCGGATCGGCTCGATCGGCCCGCCCTCGCGCTGCACCCAGCCCTGGCCGGCGGTGACGATCAGCGTCTGGCCCAGCGGATGGGTGTGCCAGGCGGTGCGGGCGCCGGGCTCGAAGCTGACGATGGCGCCGCCGATGCGGGCCGGCGCCGCGCGCTGGAACCGCGAGGCGATGCGGACGGTGCCGGTGAAGTATTCGGCCGGGCCGGCGGCGGGCGGCTCGGCGCCCTGGCGAAGGATGTCCAAACTCGTGCTCCCTTGGCTGTCGGAGTCGGCCGCGCCAGCTTGCACCTCCCCGCGCGCCTCGAACACCGGTTTGGCGGCGCGCACGGCGGACATCGCCCGCGGCCAGCCGGCATAGAAGGCGAGGTGGGTGATGGCCTCGGTCAGCTCGGCCTGCGTCAGCCCGTTGTCCATCCCCCGGTTCAGGTGGCCGGGCAGCTGCTCGGTCTGCCCCGCCGCGATCAGCGCCGTGATCGTCACCAGGCTTCGGTCGCGCGGCGACAGGCCGGGCCGGGCCCAGACATCGGCGAACAGCACCGCGTCGGTGTAGTCGGCCAGCGCCGGGGCGACCGCCCGGACGTCGGCCGGGGCCACCCGCGGCACCTTGCGCTCCTCCGCCTGGGCGGCGGCGGCCAGCGGGATCACCGCGAGCAGGGGGACGAGCATGGCGGCCAGCAGCGTCATCGGTCTTTCTCCGTGGTCTTGCGGTCGACCGGAGATGGGCGGGGCGCCGCCGGGCGATTAGAGGCCCGGGGCCGCATGCCGTTATCGGCCTGGCTCATGAATGCCGGCGCGGCTCCCGATAGCGCAGCGCGTCGACCAGCAGCGACAGGGCCGGGGAGCATTGCCGGCGGCTGGGATAGTACAGGTGATAGCCGGGGAAGGGCGGGCACCACTCGGCCAGCACATGGATGAGGCGCCCGGCCATGACATGGCCCCGCACCTGGTCCTCGGGCAGATACGCCAGGCCGAGGCCATCCAGCACCGCGCTCAGCCGCGGGGCGCCGGTGTTGAACACCAGCTGCCCCTCGACCCGCACCTTCAGCTCGCGCCCGTCACGCTCGAACTCCCAGGCGTACAGCCCGCCATAGGTGGGGAGGCGCATGTTGATGCAGCTGTGGGCCGTCAGGTCGTGCGGCGTCCGCGGCGGCGGCCGCCTGGCGAAATAGGACGGGGAGCCGACGACCGCCATGCGCATGTCCGGGCCGATGCGCACGGCGACCATGTCCTTCGCCACCTGCTCGCCGAGGCGGATTCCGGCGTCGTAGCGCTCGGCGACGATGTCGGTGAGGGCATAGTCGACGCTGATCTCGACCCGGATGTCCGGATAGTCGGGCACCAGCTTCGCCACCGCCGGCCACAGGATCGTATCGGCCGAATGCTCGCCCGCGGTGATGCGCACGGTGCCGGCGGGCTTGTCGCGCAGCGCGCTCAGCGCCGCCAGCTCGGCGTCGATCTCCTCGAAGCGCGGGCCGATGCTGCGCAGCAGCCGCTCCCCGGCCTCGGTCGGGGCGACGCTGCGCGTGGTCCGGGTCAGCAGGCGCAGGCCCAGCCGCTCCTCCAGCCCGCGGATGGTATGGCTCAGCGCCGATTGGGAGACGCCGAGCTGCGCCGCCGCCCGGGTGAAGCTGCGCTCGCGCGCGACGGCGAGGAAGGCGAGGAGGTCGTTCAGGCTCTCCCGCGGCATTCATGAGCCCTCTTCATAGGTTCATGCCGATTCTACCATCTAATCCCGCGCCGCGATGGTGCCCAGATGTCCGGGACCGGCGGCGGCCCTTCGCCGCGACGGCCGGACCCGACATCCAGGAGACAGAGATGCAGAAGCGAACCTTGGGCCGCAGCGGCCTGGAGGTCTCGGCCCTCGGGCTCGGCTGCATGGGGCTCAGCTTCGGCTATGGCCCGGCGGTGGAGACGCAGGCGGGGATCGCGCTGATCCGCAAGGCCGTCGATCTCGGCGTCACCTTCTTCGACACCGCCGAGGTCTACGGCCCCTTCGCCAATGAGGCGCTGGTGGGCGAGGCGCTGGCGCCGGTGCGCGACCAGGTGGTGATCGCCACCAAGTTCGGCTTCCGGATCGACCCCGGGACCGGGAAGCAGGCCGGGCTGGACAGCCGGCCGGCGCATATCCGCGCGGTCGCCGAGGCGTCGCTGCAGCGGCTGCGCACCGAGGTGATCGACCTGTTCTACCAGCACCGGGTCGACCCCGAGGTGCCGATGGAGGATGTCGCCGGCGCGGTCGGCGACCTGATCCGCGAGGGCAAGGTCCGGCATTTCGGCCTGTCCGAGGCCGGGGCGCAGAGCATCCGCCGCGCCCATGCGGTGCAGCCGGTGGCGGCGCTGCAGAGCGAGTATTCGCTGTGGTGGCGCGAGCCGGAGGCGGAGGTGCTGCCGGTGCTGGAGGAGCTGGGCATCGGCTTCGTCCCGTTCAGCCCGCTGGGCAAGGGCTTCCTGACCGGCGCGATCGACGCGGCCACCACCTTCGCCGAGGGCGATTTCCGCAGCATCGTGCCGCGCTTCTCGGCTGAGGCGCGCCGGGCCAACCAGGCGCTGGTCGAGCTGCTGGCCGGCATCGCCGCGCGCAAGCGGGTGACCCCGGCCCAGATCGCGCTGGCCTGGCTGCTGGCGCAGAAGCCGTGGATCGTGCCGATCCCGGGCACCACCAAGCCGCACCGGCTGGAGGAGAATGCCGGCGCCGCGGCGGTGGATCTCTCGGCCGACGAGCGGCGCGACATCGAGGATGCGGTGTCCGCCGTCGAGATCCAGGGCGCCCGCTATCCGGAGCATCTGCAGCGTCTGGTCGGCCGCTGATCGGCGGGCGTTGCAAGCGCGGCGGGGCGGTCCCGAGGGCTGCCCCGCTGCGAGGACTTGCGGCTCGGTGTGGACTCCGCCCGGCCTGGACCGTGGAATGCGGGCGACCGTGCATGTAGTCTTGTGACGGCGACCCCGGGGGCGGACGATGGACAGGCGGCACCAGATCGTTCTGATCGGCGGCGAGGACGGCGAACAGGCCGTCTTTGCCGAGGACAGCTCCCACGGCACCTGCAAGCTGACATGCGCCTACCGCGGCAAGACGATCGAAGCGGAGGCGAGCGATTTCTTCGAAGCCCTCTGTCTGGTCCGTCATCAGCTTGAGCCCGAAGGACTTATCCCGTTCTGCTATGGCGCGAGCCTCAACGTGTATCCGTCGGGGATGGCCAGAGACATGGGGCGCGGTCTCAAGGCCTACAGGCTGACGAAAGGGAAGTCGGTGAACGGAGCCGATATCGTGGAGACCTTCGGCACCGGCCCCGACGTGGTCCCAGCATCGGTGCAGGCACAGGAGACCTTCTGGCGTGAGTGGTTGAGCGCTCCCCCGCGTGTAGCCCCTCGTCCATAAGGGGAGCGCGTGCGGTCGCGTCCCCTGTCCGTCGCCACGCGCTGGCCGGTTTCGGACGCCCGTCAGTCAGCTTGGCCGACCGGGAAGGGCGAGAAGCGATCATCCTGTTTGCCCGAACACAGCCGCTGCGTCACGATTGCCTCCGGAATGAGGCGCCTGCACGCAGAAAGGCCGACTATGATGAGCGCCACAGTGACGCTTCTAATGCCCCTCGTTGATGAAGGTACTGAGGTCTGGCGGCTAGTCGCTGCTGAGAGACTGGATGGTGCGACGTTCCGCATTGTTGGCCCTCAGCCAGAGGGAGAGAGGTGGATGTTTGCACCGGGTACTGCTGTCGCTGCACGGTCGCGCGTTCTCAGTGATGGCAAAGAACATCTGGTTGCAGTTTCGCTGTCCTAACCAGCCAAGTTCCCGCTCCCTTTGCTGTCGGTCCGCCTTCTATCGAAGCTGGTGCCTGGTCACGCCCGGTCATCGCCGACCGGGCAAGGTCCGGCCGCTTGTCGCCGATGCAACGATCCGGGCTGGAGCCTTCTGAACCGCCGGTCTGGATTGCTTCGTCGGCTTCGCCTCCTCGTAATTGTCTGTTGGATAGAGGGTAAATTGTGGAGTGGACCCCATTGGTGAGACACGAGAATCAGGGACAGTGTTGGTTGAGCAGTGGCGTGGGCTGCTGTGGAGTGACCCCCATCGTCGAGACACGAGAATCAGGGACAGTGTTGGTTGAGCAGTGGCGTGGGCTGCTGCGCAGCAGCCCACGGGTTGGTCAGGTTCTCAAATTCATCGGGCGAGAGATAGTCCAGCGCCGAGTGCAGTCGCTCGGCGTTGTAGACCGCTTCGATGAAGCCTCCGATGGCGGCGGTGGCGTGGGCTAGGTCGCGGTAATCGCCGGCGTCGACCTCCTCGGTCTTCAGGGTCTTCATGAAGCTCTCGGCCATGGCGTTGTCGTAGGGGCATCCGGCCCGGCTCATGGAGGGCTGGATGTGGGCGCCGAGCAGGCGCTCGATGTAGTCTGCGCAGGCGTATTGGATTCCGCGGTCGGTGTGATGGACCAGGCCGCCGGGGATGGCGATGCGCGAGCCCAGCGCCATCTCCAGGGCCTCGATGGCCAGTTCCGCCCGCAGGTGATCGGCCAGCGCCCAGCCCACCACCTTGCGGCTGAAGGCATCCAGGATCACCGCCAGATAGACGAAGGCCTCGCCCAGCCTGACATAGGTGATGTCGGCCACCCACAGCTGGTTGACGTCCATCGGCGCCATGTGGCGGGCCAGGTTCGGCCAGACCCGCCAACTGTGCCGCGAATCCGTCGTCGCCGGCCGGAAGACCGGCTTCCTCAGGCACAGCAGGTTGTCTTCCCGAAGGATGCGGGCCACCCGCTTGTGGTTGGCCACCCAGCCCTCCCGCTTCAGGAGCGCGGTGATCCTTCGGTAGCCATAGTGGCGGTGCGAGATCGCCAGGCGCTGGATGGCGTCGCGCAGCGCGGTCTCCTCGACCAGCGGCGCATGTTCGCCCCAGTGGCGGTAGTAGGCAGCCCGGCTCACCCGGGCCAGGCCGCACAGCCGCTCGATCGATCCCGGCAGGGAGCCCCCGGCGGATCCGAAGCCTTGCGGATGCGTCATCGCCGCGATCTCGGCGAAGACGCCGGCGCGCCAGGAGCGGTGTCCGTCCGGCGCGACGTCTCGATACGCCGCAAGGCGCCTTTGAAAATGGACTGCCCCCCTGGACTGAGACAGAAGAATTAGGGTGACATGGGCGATCGGAGGGTGAATGCCCGACAAGCCCAGGACGCGCACTCGTAGTTTTTCCTCCTCTTTGAAGCAGGCGGCGATGATCCGGCTTGAAGCCGGCGAGGC
>NZ_NHON01000121.1 GCF_002195995.1 Inquilinus limosus | reverse complement strand
CGGCATCTTCCCCGACGAGGCCGCCATCATCCGCCTGGTCGGCGCCATCCTGCTCGAGCAGAACGACGAATGGGCCGTCCAGCGCTGCCGCTATATGACCCTGGAAAGCGTCGCCCCCTTGGGCGATCATCCCGCCGTCAGCCTGCCTGATCTGACAGCCTGACCCTTCCCGGCCATGCCGGGAAATCACGGTGACCCCTCGTCACCTACACCACTCCCTTGGACACGACCCAAGACTTACGAAGAAGGGCTGCGAAGCTATGTATCGACGCTGGCCGCATTGCTTCCGGACGCTGATCCCGAAGCGAGCCACCGCCGAGCAACAGCCATCTTCGGCCTCATGGTGGGAACTCTCCAACTCGCAAGGGCCGTGCCAGATGCCGCCGAGGCGGAGCGAATCCTGGAGGGCGGCGTAGAGGCCGCGCTCCGCCTGGCCCGAATGTCTTCTATCCAGGATGATCGGAGAGGCTCAGCCATGTAGCCAGGCGGGACCGTGCCGTCACCGGCCGTCACGGCGGCGGCCGGAACCGGACACTCGCCAAATGGTTGGCATCATGCGAGCGGTGACAACTGATGCCAACCGGAGCTCCCCCAAACCGGACGTAGGAGGCGCCCGGAGGTAGCCTCTGCCCGACGGCTGACGTCAATCCCATCGAACTGACAGACGTCACGATCAGTGGCGCGCAACAAGCTCCGTAGACTCGCTCGCCGGCATTGGTATCCAGCACACGGGAATCGCTACCGCGCCGTCTTGGCCTTCTCGATCCAGCCGTCGAACTCGGCCTGATTGGCAGCGATCCAGTCATCGGCCAGCTTTCGGATGTCGCGGTTGCTGCTGCCGACCTTGTTCAACGAGCCCTCCCAAGACACCCAGGTCTCGCGCGGCCAGCGGGCGACCTCGATCAGCGTCTTCACCGCCGGGTTCTGGGCCAGGAAGTCGCGGTTGATCACCGTGCGGTAGTTCCATTCGCCCAGCGCCATGCGGCACGGGTCCTGGCCGCCGGCGCAGCCGACGACACCGGGCACCAGCGCCGTCTTGATCGGCGGCATGCCCTCGGGCAGGGATTCGAAGGGCGTCGGCAGCCAGACCACATCCTTGCCCGGCACCAGCGCATCGTTCACCCAGGACGGGCTCCAGGTGTAGTACAGCGCCGGCTCGCCACGCTGCACCCGGGCCACGGTCTCGCCCATCAGCGCCTCGTACTTGCCGCGGACGATGTGGACAGTGTCGGACAGACCGAACGCCTTGACCTGGTGCTCGATCACGTCGCCGCAGCTCCAGCCCGGGTCGCAGCCGATCAGCTGGGCCTTGCCGTCGGCGCCGAACAGGGCGGCGATCTTCGGGTCCTTCAGCTGGTCGATGCGGGTGATGCCGTGCGCGTCGGCAGTCTTCTTGTCGATCAGGTAGCCGTTGATGCCGCCGCCAATGATGCCGCCCTCGCCCACCACCGCCAACTGCTTCTCCACCGCGCGATAGCCCGGCTCGCGCTGCGGCAGGGTGACGTCCGGTCCGAGGTCGACATCGCCCTGCGACGCGGCCTGGAAGAACAGCGTGCCGTTCATGGTGCTGAGATCGACCTCGTAGCCCAGCTTCTCCAGCGCCGAGAGCAGGATCTGGTCCTGGACGTAGTTGCCGCCGAGGCTGTCGTCCTGGGCGATGCGGATGGTCTTGCCGGCGCCCGGCAGGTCGTCCGTCGCCAGGGCAGGCAGCGCCGCCCCGGCCAAGATCGCGGCGAGGGCGAGAACGGGCAGGCGGGCGGGCCCGGCCAGTCTGGAAACCATGATGTGCCTCCGAGTTCGCTTGTTGCTTGGTTGGAACGATGTCAGGTCGGGCGCGCCGCCTGGTTGCCGACCGGCGCCGCCGCGCCCTGCTGCCGGCCGACCAGGCGCAGCAGCGCGGCGCGCAGCGGCGAGCCCTTGCCGCCCTTGGACTTGGCGACCGACTGGGTGATGCGGTCCAGCGTCATGGCCAGCAGCACGATGGCGAGGCCGCCGACCGCGGCGCGGCCGACATCCAGCCGGCCAAGGCCCTGCAGCACCACGAGGCCCAGCCCTTCCGCGCCGATCATGGCGACCACCACCGACATCACCATGGCGGTCAGCACGGTCTGGTTCAGGCCGCCGAGGATGGTCGGCATGGCCAGCGGCAGTTGCACCTCCCACAGCAGCTGCCGGCCGGTGGCGCCGAAGGCCAGCCCGGCCTCGACCATCTCGCGGTCGACCATGCGGATGCCGAGATTGGTGAAGCGGATCAGCGGCGGCGCCGCGGCCATGATCACCGCCACCTCGCCCGGCACGGTGCCGACACCGAACATCATCACGATCGGCACCAGATAGACGAAGGTCGGCGTCGTCTGCATCACGTCGAGGATCGGCCGGACCACCCCCCAGGCCGTGTCGCTGCGGGCGCACAGGATGCCGATCGGGATGCTGATGCAGACGCACAGCACGATCGCCGTGGTGATCAGCGCCAGCGTCGTCACCGCCTCGGCCCATACCCCGGTGAAGGCGATGACGACGAGGGAGATCACGGTGAAGAGCGCGATGCCGCGGGTCGACAGCCGCCAGGCGATCAGCCCGGCCAGGATGACGAAGACCGGGAACGGCAGGCCCTGCAGCGTGTGCTCGATCAGGCCCAGCAGGTGCTCGACCGGCCATTTCACCAGCTGGAAGAAGGGCCGCAGATTCTGCGACATCCACTGGACGCCGGCCTGGATCCATTTGTCGACCGGCAGGACATAGAGGTCGTCGGCGCTGAACATGGACCGAGGGCTCCGTCAGGGCTGGGCGGGAGCATCGGCGGCGGGCGCCGCGATGCGGGCGAGGATCCGGCCGGGCTCGACACGGCCGAGCAGCCGGCCGTCCCCGTCGATCACGGCCACCGGCTGGCCGCCGCTGCAGGCGCCGGCGATGTCGGCCAGCCGGGCATGGCCGGGCACCGTGGCGCAGTCGGCCGAGGCCAGGCTGCGCAAGGTGATTCCTTGCTGCAGCCGCGGCAGGTCGGCGGCGGCAACGCTGCCGATCAGCCGGCCGGCGTCGTCGACCACGAAGCTCCGGCCGGGACCGGAAGCGCCGGCCAGCTCGACCGTGCCGTCGGCGCGGGCCACGATCGGCCGGGCCTCGACCATCACCGATCGGGCGTCGAACAGCCGCGACCGGTCGACCTCGCGGGTGAAGGCGGCGACATAGTCGCTGCCCGGTTCGGTCACGATCTCCTGCGGCGTGCCCTCCCGCACCACGGCGCCGTCGGCCATGATGGCGATGCGGGTGCCGAGCTTCAGCGCCTCCTGGAAATCATGGGTGATGAACAGGATGGTCTTGTGCAGCGTGCGCTGCAGCCGCAGCAGCTCGTCCTGCATCTCCGTGCGGATCAGCGGGTCGAGGGCGCTGAACGCCTCATCCATGATCAGCACGTCGGCATCGGTGGCCAGGGCGCGGGCCAGGCCGACGCGCTGGCGCATGCCGCCGCTGAGCGCGCCCGGCAGGTGGTGGCCCCAGCGCGCCAGCCCGACCACGGCCAGGATCTCCTCCGCCTTCTGGCGGCGCGGCCGGGCGGCGATGCCGCGCAGCTTCAGACCAAACTCGACATTCTCCAGCACCGTCCGATGCGGCAGCAGGGCGAAGTGCTGGAACACCATCGACACCCGGGTGCGCCGCACCTCGCGCAGCCTTCCATCATCGGCGGCCACGACGTCGTCGCCATCCAGCAGGATGCGGCCGGCGGTCGGCTCGATCAGCCGGTTGATGCAGCGCGCCAGTGTGGATTTGCCGGAGCCGGAGAGGCCCATGATCATGTAGATCGCCCCGGCCGGGACCGAGAGCGAGACGTCGTTCAGCCCGACCACCAGCCCGGTCTCGGCCAGCACCTGCTCCTTGCTGGCGCCGGCGGCGAGCCGCTGCAGCGCCGGCTGCGGCGCGTCGGAAAAGACCTTGTACAGGTGCTCGATCCGGATCCTGTCCGTCACTGTCCTCACCCTGTCTGCCTGGGCCCGCCGTTGCGCCGGCGAGCCTTCTGTCCACGATCATTGGGGCCGAGATCCGGCGCCTTCGTCTTCCGGCGTTGCGGCGGAACCCGCGGCCGGACGCTCCTACGAACAGGAGCAACCCTCAGCGCAGCGGCGAGAAATCCGTCGGCACCAGGATGCGGTTCTCGGTGGTGTCGAGGGTTTCGGTCAGCTTCACCAGGAAGGCCTGCCAGGCGGGGTCCGCGGCCAGGCGCCGGCGCCGCTCGGCTCGGTCGTTCAGGTCGGCGTAGCCCCACATGTGGACGACGTGGTTCAGCGGCCCGATCTCGGTGTGGAAATAGCCGATCAACTGGCCGAGGATCGGCTGCTGGATCGCCAGCCCCTCCTCCCGCACCAGCTGCAGGTAGCGCTGCATCCGGCCCGGCTTGATGCGGTAGATCCGCTCCTCGACGATCATGCCGCCTCTCCCGCTTCGGTGTCGCCGGACAGCAGGAAGCCGCGCATCAGCCCGGCCACCAGCTCCGGCGCCTCGACCAGGATCGAATGGCGCAGGCCTGGCAGGATCTCGAGCCGCGACCCGGCGATGCGCTCGTGCATGAAGCGGGCCATGCGCGGGTTGGAGCCCTGGTCATCCGCGCCGGTCGCGATCAGCGTCGGCTGTTGGATCAGATGGAGCTGGTCGCCCAGGTCGGTCTCGGCCAGCACCCGGTAGGCGGCGGCGTAGCACTCCGGGTCGTTGGCGGCGTTGCGTTCGCGCAGCCGCCGGATCAGCTCCGGATGGGCCGCCTGGAACACCTCAGTCAGCCAGCGCCCGAGCGAGGCGTCGTAGTGCGACCCGGCCTCACCCGCCTGCAGCGCCGCCAGCCGGTCGCGCACCCGCTGTTGTTCCTCGGCCGTCCGCCCGGCGACGGTGCTGAGCAGCACCAGCCGCCGCACCCGCTCCGGATGGGCCAAGGCCGTGCGCTGGGCGATCAGCCCGCCGAGAGAGAAGCCGGCCAGGTCGAAGCGGCCGAAGCCCTCGCGATCGACCAGGTGCAGCAGGTCGCCGACGAAATCGTCGATCTCGGTGCGCCTCCTCACCCGCTCCGACCGGCCGTGGCCGCGCAGGTCGAAGCGCAGCATGCGGAAGTCGGGCGCCAGGGCGGCGACGACGCCGTCCCAGGCCTCGAGATACGACCCGACGCCATGGACCAGGACCAGCGGGCGGGTCCCGGTGCCATCGACCCGGTGATGGAGGACGACGGTCATCGGCTGACACCCTGATCCGCAACCGGCCTTGTTTTGCCTCTCCCGCCGGACGCGGGAGAGGTCGACAGCGCGCAGCGCTGGCGGGTGAGGGCTGGTCCAGGCCTCGATGAACTCCCCTCACCCGGAGCCGCTTCGCGTCTCCGACCTCTCCCGCAAGCGGGAGAGGTCATCGGAGTACGCCCGAGGATCTGTGTGTCAGACATTCCCCAAGCCCGGCCTAGACCGCCACCGCCAGCTTCGCGGAATGCGCGGCGCGTGACGCCTCGCGTCCGGCGAAGACCGGCATGACCTCGCGGATGAACAGCGCCAGGGTCTGCTTCTGCAGCTCGAAGGGAAGGTTGAAGGACAGGCCCAGGCAGTACTGGTCCACCCCCGCCGCCTCATAGACCATCAGCTTCTCGATCACCTCGTCCGGCGTGCCGAACATCAGGTTGTCGCGGATGCTCTTCGGGTCGTAGCTGGAACGGTTGGCCACCACATCATACGGCACCGCCTCGGGGAAGCCGTTGGTCACCGTGCCGAGATTCTGGAACAGGTTCTCGAAATAGCGGCCGTAATCCGTGCTGTGGCGGACCGGCACCTCCCAATCCTCCGGCCGGGCATAGACGCAGGTGCGGCGCTGCATCATGAAGCGCGGCCGCGGCACCTCCGGATGGTCGGCGACGGCCTTGCGGAACTTCTCGCCCAGCACCCCGACCTCGGCCGGCGGCGCCGACAACGGGGTCGACAGGATGCTGGCGCCGATGCCGACGGCCCAGTCGAAGGTGCCGGGGTCGCGCGCCGCGACCCAGATCGGCGGATGGCCCTGCTGCAGCGGCTTCGGCACCGCGGTCGCCAGCGGGAAGCGCCAGTACTTGCCCTCATGAGCGTAGTCTCCGGCCCACAGCGCCTTCACCGCCGGCACGATCTCCTTCAGATAGGCCACGCCTTCCTGCTGCGGCATGCCGCCGGCCATCCGGTCGAACTCGTACTGGTAGGAGCCGCGGGCGATGCCGAATTCCAGCCGGCCGCCGGTCAGCTGGTCGCACAGGGCCGCCTCGCCGGCCAGGCGGATCGGATCCCAATACGGGGCGACCAGCGTGGCCGTGCCCAGGCGGATGCGGTCGGTGTGGTGGCCGAACCAGGTCAGGGTGTTGAACGGATTCGGCGCGATCGTGCATTCGATGGTGTGGTGCTCAGCGGTCCAGACGGTCTCGAAACCGCCGGCATCGGCCATTTTCACCAGTTCCAGCGCCTCGGCCAGCACGGTCTGCATGTCGCGCGACGGGCTGAAGCGCTCCAGGTTGATCGAAACGGCGAACTTCATCGCTCTCCCCAATTCGGAAGGTGTGGGCGCCGGTCAGCGCAGGCGGATGACGAAGGGGTCCTGGGTGGCGCCGGAGTGGTCGATCACCACGTTCTTGAGGCGCGAGAACTCCCGCATCACCTCGAAGCCGCCGCGGCGGCCATAGCCGCTCTCCTTGAAGCCGCCATTCGGCGACATGTACGCGGCGGAGCGGTAGGTGTTGATCCACACCGTGCCGGCGTCGACGTTGCGGGCGAAGCGCAGGGCCCGGTCGATGTCCTGCGTCCAGATGCCGGCGGCCAGGCCGTAGCGGGTGTCGTTGGCCAGCTCGATCAGCTCGTCCTCGTCGCGGAACGGCACCACGCCGACCACCGGGCCGAAGATCTCGTCGCGCATGAAGCGCATGTCGTTGCGGGCCTCGGCCAGCACCGTCGGCTCGTAGTACCAGCCGCGCGCCAGGTCGTCGCGCTGCGGCCGGCGGCCGCCGATCGCCACCCGGGCGCCATCGGCGACGCCGGTGCCGACATAGGTCTCGACCTTGTCGAGTTGCGCCGCCAGGGCCAGCGGGCCGATCTCGGTCTCCTCCTCCTCCGGCCGGCCGAGGCGGATACGCCGGGTGCGCTCCACCAGCGCCTCCAGGAAGCGGTCATGCATCCCGGCCTCGACGAAGCAGCGGGACCCGGCGATGCAGGTCTGCCCCGCCGCGGCGAAGACGCCGGCGACGACGCCGTTGACCGCGCGGTCGATGTCGACGTCGGAGAACACGACATGCGGGGACTTGCCGCCCAGTTCCATCTGGCACGGCACCAGCTGCGACGCGGCGTTGGCGGCGATGCGCTTGCCGGTGGCGGTGCTGCCGGTGAACACGATCTTGGCCAGGTCGGGATGGCGGGTCAGGGCCTCCCCGGCGGTGTGGCCGTTGCCGGTCACGACGTTGACGACACCCGCCGGGAACCCCGCCTCCATCACGATCTCGGCCAGCGCCAGGGTCGAGGCCGAGGTGTGCTCAGACGGCTTGATCACCACGGTGTTGCCGATGGCCAGGCACGGCGCCAGCGTGCCGGTCAGCAGCATCAGCGGCGAGTTCCAGGGCGTGATCATGCCGACCACGCCGATCGGCTCGCGCAGCGTGATGTTCAGCATGTCGAGCTTGTTCACCGGGATGGTGTCGCCCTGCAGCTTGTCGGCCATGCCGGCGAAATACTGGTAGGCGTCCGGCATGGCGCGCAGCTGGGCCAGCATCTCCCGCAGCAGCTTGCCGTTGTCGCGCATCTCGATCCGCGCCAGGTCGTCGGCATGCTGCAGCAGCAGATCGGCCAGCCGGCGCACCAGGCGGCCGCGGTCGGTCTGGGTCATGCGGCGCCAGGCGGGGTCGACGAAGGCGGCCTGGGCGGCGCGCACGGCGTCGTCGACATCCTCGGCCCCGGCGTCGGCGACCTCGTGCCAGGGCTCGGCCGTGGTCGGGTCATAGCTCGCAAGATAGCGGCCGGATCTCGGGGCGACGCTGCGGCCGCCGATGAACAGGCCCAGCCGCGTTCCCTCGATGCTCTGCACGGTGCGGGTCATGGTCTCGTCCGTCGAAATGGGTCAGGGAGTGGCGGAGTCGGTGGCCGGCAGCGGGCCGGCATCGGCCGGCTGCCACGGGCGGGTGCCCTCGATCATCGCGACCCGCCCGCCGTCAGGAGAGTCGATGTAGATGCCGAAGCGGCTGGCGCCGCGCTCGCGCAGGTAGCGGCGCAGCATCGACCGCACCTCGCGCACCGGGATGGCGTCGAAGGGCAGGTCGTCGGCCGGGAAGAAGCGCAGGTCCGGCGGCAGCGCTGCGGTCTCCCTCTCCAGTCGGCCGCGATAGATGATGAAACCGGGGTCGCCGTCGCCGACGTCGAACACCGAATAGAGGAAGGTGGCGTCGGCGCGCAGGGCCAGGGTACCGGCCTGGTCCAGGTCGATCGCGGCGCCGGCCTGGCGGCGGCGGGCGGTGGGCAGGCCCCAGCCGCCGTTTCCGTCGGCGCGCAGCAGGATGCGACCGGCATCCTCGATCAGATAGCCGACCACCATGCGGTGCGAGGGCGACCAGCCGGCCGGCAGCGGGTCCTTCACCGCGGCGTAGCGGCCCCGGCAGAAGCCGAGCGGGGCGGAGGCACTGGTGCCGAAGGCCTGGACCCGGCCGATCAGCACCATGTGGTCGCCGGCCTCGACCCGGTCGTGCACGCTGCAGTCGAACCAGGTCATGCAATCGGTCAGCACCGGGGCGCCGGTGTGCACGGCGTCGTGTGACACCGCCCGGAACTTGTCCGCCGACTTGGAGGCGAACAGCGATGACACCTCGGCCTGGGCCTCGTGCAGCAGGTTGACGGCAAAGGCGGGCGACGCGGCAAAGGCCGGATAGCTGGCCGCGCCCTTGCCGACGCAGACCAGCAGCAGCGGCGGGTTCAGCGACACCGAGGTGAAGGAGTTCGCGGTCATGCCGCGCGGCGCGCCGGTCTCGTCCCAGGTGGTGACGACCGTCACGCCGGTGACGAAGGTGCCGAAGGCGCGGCGCAGCTCGACCGCGTCGATCGGGCTATGGTCTGGTGGTGCCGACATCGGCGAAGCCTCCTCGATTTCGAGGAAGGCTAGGCGGACCCACCGGGCCGATCTTCCGCCGGTCGGGAGGAAGCGGTGGGGAGGATGCTCCTATCCGACGGAGCAACCGGGGACCGCTCAGTCGCGGGCGGCGCGGTCCCGGACCATGGCGTGCAGGCGGATGGCGAGCTCCAGCGAGAAGCGCCGCTCCGGCGTGTTCAGCTCGATGCCGAACAGCTCCTGGATCCGCGCCAGGCGGTAGCGCAGCGTGGTCACGTGCAGCCCCATCGCATCGGCGCAGGCCTGGGTGCGGCAGCCCTGGTCGAGATAGCGGGACAGCGTCTCGACATAGGCGGTGCCGTGCTTGCGGTCGTGCCTGGCCACGGCGCCGATGGCGCCGTCGACGAAGCCCTGCACCTCCTCCGTGTCCGCCGCCGACAGCAGCACCGGGAATGGCCCGAACTCCTGCGCCGTCAGCACGCCGCGCCGCTTGAAGCGCCGGGCCAGGTCGATCATGCGCCGGCACTGGGCCCAGGCGGCGGGATGGTCGGCCAGGCCGGCGCATAGCTTGCTGGCGACCAGGATCGGCGTGTCGTCCAGCACCAGCCGCGCCTCCTCGGCGATGCGGCGCATCAGCTTCCGCGCCGGCTCCTCGCTGTCGCCCTCGGCCGGCAGGCGGCAGAGGACGAGGTCGTCCAGGGCCACGCTGACGGCGCCGGCATGCTGCTCCTGCGCGATGCGGGCGACCGAGCGCAGCAGGTCGATCCCGGCGGCGACGCCCGGCCGGCGTGGCCCCGGCAGGCCGACCGCGACCAGCCGGGCCGGCATGGCCAGGTCGAAGCCCAGGCGCAGCGCCCGCGCCGCGATGTCGGCCGGGTCACGCCAGCGCTGCTCCACGATCTCGGAGACCAGGTCGGTCAGGGTCTGCGCCTCGGCCCGGAAGCGGATGAAGCCCCGCATCAGCTGGACGCTGAGGGCGAATTTGGCGCTGTCGAGCAGCAGGTGGTCGAGGTCGCCGACGGCGTTCGAGCGCGGGAACACCATCAGGGCGCCGACCGCCTCGCGGTCGATCACCAAGGGCTCGATCCGCGCCGCCACCTTGAACCGGCCGGCCCCATGCTCCAGCAGCAGGTCCCAGGGCTCGTCGCGCGGCAGGTCGACCGCCGCCCGCGCCGCCCTCACCAGCGGCCGGCCGAGCGTGCTGCGGGCGGCGGCCTGCCAGGCCGCATCGTCCAGCGTCTCGGGCCGCGGCGACCGGCCGGCGACGACCAGGTTGGCGGTCAGGTCGACCACCGCGATCGGGTCGGGAAAGACCTCGCCGATCATCGCTGCGGCAGAGGCGACGTCGCCATCGGCCAGCACCTGCTCCATCAGCGACGCATTGACCGCCAGCACGCTCTGCAGCCGCTCGGCAGCCTGGTGCTCCGCCCGCAGCCGGTGCGCCTTGTCGACAGCGATGGCGCCGAGATGGACGATGGTGCCGAGGAAGGCGAGGTCCTCCTCCGTCACCTCGACCACGCTGCGCGACTGCGCGGTCAGCACCATCGGCCGGCCGGATTCGTCGCAGCAGCCCATCGGCAGCACCACCACGGTGCGGTAGCCGCGCTGATGCGCTTCCTGCCGGTAACCCGGGAACTCCTCGGAGGCGAGGGCGTCGGCGATCACCACCGGCTCATTCCGGGTCAGCGCCACCAGGGCCGGGCTGGTGGCCAGCGCCCAGCGGTTCTCCAGCCGGTTCGGGATCAGGTTCGGGTCGTGCCTCGCCAGCACATGGGCGTAGCCGTTGTCGCGGTCGATGGCCATCACCGCGCCCATCGCCCAGGTGCCGTGATGGCAGGCGGCATAGACCAGGTGACGGAGCATCGTGTCCAGGTCGCCGCTCGAATTGATCAGGCTGGCGGCGTCCCGCAGCGCGCGCAGCAGCGAACGATGGTCCAAGGGCAGATGGCTCATATCCGGGGTCGATGTCGGATTTACGCGCGGGACCGCGCCCCACTCTACCTCCGGACCGAGGGGAATTCAGCGCCGACTTCCTCCGAACCGGAGGAAGACGCGAGGCCCGGCTGCTTCCTACCGTCGCCGGCGCCACACGCATTACGCCATTTGGCCCAACCGACGCAGGGACCCCGCCATGACGCCCGAGATCCGCAAGATCGCCGCCCACACCGAGCAGACCTTCATCGAGGGTGGCAAGGCCGGGGACAGGCCGGTGACCATGGCCGTGGTCGCGGCGGTTCTGCGCAACCCCTGGGCCGGGCGCGGCTTCGTCGAAGATCTGCGGCCGGAGGTGCTGGCCCTGGCACCGCCGCTGGCCGATGTGCTGGTGGCCCGTCTGCTGGCGCTGATCCCGGCCGACCGGATCGAGGCCTATGGCAAGGCCGCGGTGGTGGGGCTGAACGGCGAGGTCGAGCACGCCTCGGCCCTGATCCACACGCTGCGCTTCGGCAACGTGTTCCGCGACGCCGTCGGCGGCACCACCTATCTGAACTTCAGCAACATCCGCGGCCCGGCCGGCGTCACCGTGACCGTGCCGATGACGCATAAGAGCATCACCGGCGCCCGGTCGCATTTCATCACCGCCGACCTGACGGTCACCGACGCGCCTGGCCCTGACGAGGTGCTGGTCGCGATCGGCGCTGCCGATGGCGGCCGGCTGCATCCGCGCATCGCCGACCGGTTCCAGGACATGAAGGAGATGGGGCTGGCCTGAGGCGGCGATCCACAGTCTCTGCGCTTACCGACCGCTCGGCAATGATGCTTGAGCTGGCCGAGGACGTCCGTGTGATCGCATTGCGGCAACGGTTGGTCTTGACCAACCCTGCCACCTTGCCACCATGATGCTCTCGCATCCGCCCACAATTCGAGACAAATGTCGGCATGTCGACCGCGCTGCGCATCGCCCATGGAAGCTTCGGACGCGTCGCGCTGCTCGACATGGACCGCCCGCTGGTGCGGCATGCCCATCCGCATTGCCATGTGCTGCTGAAGGTCGAGGGCGCCGACACCCGCTTCATGGTGGGCGATGTGATCGTCCCCCTGACCGACCGCACCGCCGTGCTGGTGAACGGCTGGGAGCCGCATGCCTATGTGCACGACCCCGACCGGCCGCGGACGCTGATTCTGGCGCTGTATGTGGAGCCGCACTGGCTCGACACTTTTCGCACCGGTTGGGCGGCGAGCGGCACCCCAGGTTTCTTCGGCCGCCCCTGCGGCGAGACCTCGCCCCGCATCCGCACGCTGGCCCACGACCTGGCCGTGGACATGGTGAGCCGGCCGGAGGCACGGGAAAGCCATGAACGCCTGCTGTCCGACCTGATGATCGCAGTGATCGAGCGCTTCGCCGACTGGCAGGCCGCCCCCTCCTCCGTCCGCGCCCTGGCGTCACGGCCCCATATCGACTGGCGCATCCGCCGGGCGATCGGCGCCATGCGGGACGGCATCGGCGAGGAAGGGGCCAGCGTCTCCAGCCTCGCCGACACCGCCGGCCTGTCCCGCGCCCATTTCTTCCGCCTGTTCGGCGCCTCCGTGAATGTGTCACCGCGGGTCTATTTCAACGTCATGCGGCTGGAGAGCGCGGTGGCCGCGATCGTCGACGACGACGCCAACCTCACCGAGATCAGCCAGCGGCTGGGCTTCTCCGCGCCGCCGCATTTCACCCGCTTCTTCCGGGACCATGCGGGCGTGGCCCCCAGCGAATTCCGCAGCGTGGCCCGGCTCGCGAGCTGAGGCCCCCCGCCGCCGCGTGCGGATGAAAATGAGACACTTCGGTAAGTGATGAGAGTCCCCGGCATGGCCGGCTGAGGCCGCCTGTCCGATGGTCCGCGCAAAGCCGGCATGTCGCCGTGCAAAAGCGAGCCAAGGACGGGAATGCTCCAGACTGTGCGGGATCCTGCGCGGGGCTGGGTGGGACAATCGATCGAGCGGGTCGAGGACGCGGCGCTGCTAACCGGGCGCGGCCGCTTCATCGACGACCTGGGCACGCGGCCGGGCACGCTGCACGCCGCGATCCTGCGATCGCCTCACGCCCATGCCGACATCGCCGGGATCGACATCGAGGCCGCCAGGGCCGCGCCGGGCGTCGCCGCGGTGCTGACCGGGGCGGAGGTCAAGGCCTTGACCGCCAGCCTGCTGGTCGGGGTCAAGGCGCCGGTCGAGTGCTGGCCGATCGCCACCGACCGGGTGCGCTATGTCGGCGAGCCGGTGGCCGTGGTGGTGGCCGAGGATCGCTACCGCGCCGAGGACGCGTTGGACCTGATCGAGGTGCGCTACGCCCCGCGCCCGGCGGTGGTCGACCCGCTGGCCGCGGCGGCGGCGGACGCGCCGGTGCTGCATGACGGCCTCGGCGGCAATGTCGCCAGCGACCGGCGCTTCCGCTACGGCGACCCGGAGGACGCGTTCGCCCGCGCCGCCCGCCGCGTCTCGGTCTCGATCCGCTACCCCCGCAACTCCTGCACGCCGATCGAGACCTATGGCGTGGTCGCCGAATACGAGCCCGGCGAAGGCGCCTACGAGGTGCTGGCCAATTTCCAGGGTCCGTTCAGCATCCACACCGTGATCGCCCGGGCGCTGAAGGTGCCGGGCAACCGGCTGCGCCTGAGGACACCGCCGCACAGCGGCGGCAGCTTCGGGGTCAAGCAGGGCATCTTCCCCTACATCGTCCTGGTCGCCGCGGCGGCGCGGGCGGCGGGCCGGCCGGTGAAGTGGGTCGAGGACCGGCTGGAGCATCTGATGGCCTCGGTCTCCGCCACCAACCGGGCCACCACCCTGGCCGCCGCGGTCGAGGCCGACGGCCGCATCCTGGCGCTGGACTGGGACCAGGTCGAGGATTGCGGCGCCCATCTGCGGGCGCCGGAGCCGGCGACGCTGTACCGGATGCACGGCAACCTGACGGGCGCCTACGACATCCCCAACGTCACCGTGCGCAACCGCGTGGTGGTCACCAACAAGACCCCGACCGGGCTGAACCGCGGCTTCGGCGGGCCGCAGGTCTATTACGCGCTGGAGCGGCTGATGCAGCGCGTCGCGGTCGAGCTCGGCCTCGACCCGCTGGACGTGATCCGCCGCAACCTGGTGCCGTCCGGCGCCTTCCCCTTCCGCACCGCCACCGGCGCCCTGCTCGACTCCGGCGACTACCCCGCCGCCCTGGCCGCCAGCGCCGCCGGGGGCGGGCTGGAGGAGCTGCGGCGGCGGCGCGACGAGGCACGGGCCGAGGGGCGCCTCTACGGCATCGGCTACGCCGCGGTGGTGGAGCCGTCGGTGTCCAATATGGGCTACATCACCACGGTCCTGACCCCGGAGGAGCGGCGGAAGGCCGGGCCGAAGAACGGGGCGCAGGCCACGGCGACGGTGGCGATCGACCCGATGGGCGCGGTCGGCGTCCACGTCTCCTCCGTGCCGCAGGGCCAGGGCCATCGCACCGTGCTGAGCCAGGTGGTGGCCGATGCGTTCGGGCTGAGGCCGGCCGACATCGCCGTGAACACCGAGATCGACACGGCCAAGGACGCCTGGTCGATCGCCTCCGGCAACTATGCCAGCCGCTTCGCCGCCGCCGTCGCCGGCACGGCCAAGCTGGCGGCCGACCGGCTGGCGGCGCGGATGGCCCGGATCGCGGCATCGCAGCTGAACGTGCCGGAGGCGGAGATCGTTTTCGCCGGCGGCAAGGTGATGGCGCGGGGCAACCCGGACAATGCCCTATCCTTCGGCCGGGTCGCGGCGCTGAGCCACTGGTCGCCCGCGGCGCTGCCCGAGGAGGTCGGCCACACCATCCGCGAGACGGTGTTCTGGACCCCGCCGGAGCTGACCGCGCCGGATGACGAGGACCACGTCAACTCGTCGCTCTGCCACGGCTTCATCTTCGATTATTGCGGGGTGGAGGTCGACCGCGTCACCGGCGAGGTGCGGATCGACCGCTACGTCACCATGCATGACTGCGGCACGATCCTGCATCCGGGCATGGTGGACGGGCAGATCCGCGGCGGCTTCGCCCATGCGCTGGGCGCGGCGCTGCTGGAGGAATACGCCTATGGCGCCGATGGCAGCTTCCTGACCGGCACCTTCGCCGACTACCTGGTGCCGACCGCGGCCGAGGTGCCGGAGCCGGTGATCCTGCACATCGAGACGCCGTCCCCCTTCACGCCGCTGGGCGCCAAGGGCGTGGGCGAAGGCAACTGCATGTCGACGCCGGTGTGCCTGGCCAATGCGGTGGCCGACGCGCTCGGGGCGGCCGAGGTCACCCTGCCGCTGCTGCCGTCGACCCTGGCCGCGCTGATCCATGATGCCGAACCCCCGGCGCCGGCGGGGCGGCCCGCCCCCTCCCCCGCCGGCGCCGGGGGTTCGGCATCATGG
>NZ_NHON01000120.1 GCF_002195995.1 Inquilinus limosus | reverse complement strand
CGGGACAAGAGGCCGGTGCGGTCGGTGCCCAGCGCATGCATCAGCAGGATGCGGGCGTCGGACGCGGCGCTGTCGATGCGGGAAGCGGCCAGCCGGGCGGTGCCTTCGCGCAGGGCTTCGGCGATCTTGGGGGTGCGGGTGGTCATCGGGCGATCGGGCCGCAACCCCAATGAGTCCCCCCTCCCCTTGCGGGTGGGGGGCAGGGGGAGGGGGACCCCACCGTTGGAACTGCCGGCTGGAAATTGACCGAACGATCGGTCATGGGTTGGCTGGTTCGGGTGCTCGTCATCGACAACCCCCTCCCCCTGCCCCCCTCCCGCAGGGGGAGGGGGGACTCGTTGTTGCGGTGATGGCGGTGCTCCGCCTCAATTCTTCAGCTCACTTCTTCAGCACGCGGTCGATCGTCGCCTGGGCGGTCTGCAGCGCGGTCTTCGCGTCGGTCTGATGCGTCAGGGCCGACTGGATCGCGGTCTGGATCGCCTTGGAGATCTTCGGCCAGTCCGGGTTCGGGCCGCGCGGCCGGGCGTACTGCATCTGCTCGGTGAACACGGCATAGGCCTTGGGCCATTGCGGCGAATCGGCCTTGGCGTCCTGGACCGGCGGCAGCAGGCCGAACTCGTTCCAGATCCGATGGTTCTGCGAGTAGATGTACTCCAGCAGCATGAAGGCCTCCTTCGGGTGCTTGGAGGTCTTGAAGATCACGTTGTTGAAATCGCCGAGGGCCGAGGCGCGCGGGCTGCCGTCCTTCTCGATCGGGAACAGCGCGACGCGCCAGTCGAATTTCGCCTGTTTCGACATGTCCGGCATCTCCCATGGACCGGAGATGACCATGGCGGCGCTGCCGGCGTTGAAGGTGCCGGCGGAATCGTGCTGGCTGCGGATCAGCGTGTCGGGCGAGGCCAGCTTCTCGTCCAAGAGCTTCTGCCAAAACTCCAGCGCCCGTACCGAGCCATCCGACCCGACGCTGTCGTAATCGGCGCCGGCGCTCTGGATGAAGGGCAGGAACTGGAAGGTGCCCTCCTCGGTGCCGATGGCGGAGAAGGCGAGGCCGTAGACGTTCTTCGCCGGGTCGGTCAGCTTTTTCGCCGCCTGGTACAGCTCGTCCCAGGTCTGCGGCGGCTTGTCGGGGTCGAGGCCGGCCGCCTTGAACATGTCGGCGTTGTAGTAGAGGGCGAGGGTGTTGGAGGCGCGCGGTATGGCGAACAGCTTGCCGTCCCAGGTCGAGGAGTTGCGCGGGCCGGGATAGAAGGCGTCGGCCTTGATCACCTGCGACTGCTCGACATAGGGCGACAGGTCCAGCAGCACGCCGCGGGCCGCGAACATCGCCGTCTCCGGGTTGTCGATGCCGATCACGTCGGGGGCCGATCCTGCCGCGTAGGCTCTCATCACGTCGTTCACCACATCGGCGAAGTTGACGTGCTTGATGTTGACCGTGATGTCCGGGTGCTGGGCCGCGAACTCGCGGGCCAGCACATAGGTGAACTCGCCCTCGTCGTCATGGGTCCAGACCTCCAGCGTCACCGGCTCGGCCCGGGCCAGGGCGGTGGAGGCGAGAAGGGCGGCGGTTCCCAACAGCAATCGCAGGGTCCTGGACATGAGCTTCCTCCACTGTGTTGGTTGTTCTATTGCGGATTGGCGATGAACTCCCCGCCGCGGCAGCGCTGGAGATAGCGCAGGCCCTCGACCTGGCCGGTCATCTCCAGGTCGTCGCGATAGACCGGATCGTGCCAGCCCTCGATGTCGATCGACCCCCGGAAGCCGCCCAGCCGCAGCTCGGTGATCACCCGGGTCCAGTCGGTGTCGCCGAAGCCGGGGGTGCGGTGGAAGGCGAAGGGTACCTTCCCGTGCACGCCATGCTCCTTGACCACGTCCCAGCGCACCGTCGCGTCCTTGCCGTGGACGTGGAAGATCTTCGGCGCCCAGCGCCGGATCTGCGGCACCGGGTCGATCAGGTAGTACAGCTGGTGGCACGGCTCCCATTCCAGGCCGAGATTGTCGTCCGGCAGGGCGTCGAACATCAGCTCCCAGGCCGCCGGGTTGTGGGCGATGTTCCAGTCGCCGGTCTTCCAGCTGCCCTCCATCGGGCAGTTCTCGAAGGCCAGGCGCACGCCCTTGTCGGCAGCGCGCTTCGCCAGCCGGCCGAACACCTCCCTGAACCGCGGCAGGCTCTCCTCCAGCGGCCGGCCGCGCACCCGGCCGGTGAAGCCGGCGACGATGTCGGTGCCGAACAGATGGGCGTTGTCGATCAGCGCCTCCCACCCGGCCAGGGTCTCGCGGTCCTGCGCCTGGTCCTCCAGCGGGTTGCCGAAGATGCCGAGCGCGCCGATGGTGACGCCGCTGTCGCCGATCGCCTCGCGGATCTGGCCGGCCAGGCGCGGAATGTCCTTGCCGCCCAGCGTCTGCCAGAAGAACGGCTCGATGCTCTCGAAGCCATGGGCGAGGATCTGGCGGACGTATCCGGCCGGGTCGTCGCCATTGGCGCGCACCATGGTGCCGATGCGGATGTCCTGATGCCCGGTCCGGGCAGGCTTGGCGCTGGTCATGGTTCCTCGATCGTCTGGATGGCCACGCGGCGGCCCTGGCGCGCGCTCTCGATCGCGCCGAAGACCATGGCGAGGCTGTGGAAGTTCTGGTGGCCGACCGTCTCCGGCTCGGTGCCCGTGCGGATCGCGTCGACGAAATCGCGGATGACGCCGAGATGGCTGCCGATGCGGTCGGACGAAGCCGACGGCGGCACCTCGACGGTCTCGGGCGCGAAGAACAGGCCGTCACGGCGGTCGCCCGCGACCTCGGCGTGGAAACCTTCGGCCCCGTCCCAGCTCAGGCTGCCCTTGGTGCCGGTCAGGCGCCATTGGCTCTCCCAGCTCGTGCGCAGCCCTTCGGCGCACCAGCTGCCGCGATAGGTCAGGACCGCGCCGCCCTCCAGCTCGAAGATGGCGTTGGCGCTGGCGCCATGGGCGTACCAGGACCCGGCCGGGTTGCTCTCGTGGCAGTAGACGGCCAGCGGGCGGCGGCCGGCGACCAGGCGGGCGGCGTCCAGCGTGTGGATCGCCATGTCCAGCAGCAGCACATGCCGCATCTCCTCGCGGAAGCCGCCGAAATGCGGCCCGACGAAGAAGTCGCAATGCACGCCGGTGATGTCGCCGATCAGGCCGGTCGCGGCCGCCCGCTGCAGCCGGCGGATGCCGGGGTGATAGCGCCGGTTCTGCACCACTGCATGCACCCGCCCGGCCGCCTTGGCGGCGAGCACCAGCTCGCGCGCGGCCGCCAGGCTGTCGGCCATCGGCTTCTCGCTCAGCACGTGGCAGCCGCGGGCCAGGCCGGCCAGCACCACGTCACGGCGGGCGGGCGGCACCACCACGTCGAACAGGATGTCGGGCTGCAGCCGGTCCAGCAGGGCCGGGACATCGGTGCCGGTCTCGGCGCCGGCCAGCCCGAACTCCTCGGCGCGGCCGCGGGCCCGGCCGGGGTCGAGATCGGCCAGGCCGACCACCTCCAGCCCCTCGATCTGGCGGGCGGCTTCGAGCCAGGCCCGGCTCATGGCGCCGCATCCGGCAAGGACGGCTCGCACTTGGCTTCGCTCCCGTCGCTTCGGCGCTTTGTACGATTGTGTCGCCGTAAACGTTTACGATAGTGTTCCGGATAATGAGATCGGACAATTCATCCTGTCAATCGGCTTGTGGCGCCGGCCTCGCATCGGTTGCACTCTGTCGCCGCCGGAAGGGAGGGACCGCGTGGGGATCCGCGAGCTTGCCAAGCACCTGAACATCTCGATCGGGACGGTCTCCCGCGCCCTCAACGGCCGCGGCGACGTCAATTCGGAGACCCGGCGCCGGGTGCTGGAGGCGGCGGCCGAGCTCGGCTACTCGCCGAACCAGTCCGGCCGCGCCCTGCGCCAGGGGTCGACCAACGCGATCGCCTTCATGCTGCAGACCTATAGCGGGGCCGAGCTGTACGGCGAGCCGTTCTTCATGGGGTTGTTCGGCGGCGTGCAGCAGGCGCTGGGCCGGCACGGGCTGGACCTGATCGTGCTCTTGAACACGCCGGATGGCGACCAGGAGGCGCAGCTGCGCCGGGTGGTGGAGCGGCGCCTGGCCGACGGCATCCTGCTGCCCTGGACCCGCCGGGTCGACCCGCGCCTCGACTATCTGCTCGACCGCCGCTTCCCCTTCGCCGCGCTGGGCCGCAGCCTGTCCGGCGGCGAGCATCCCTGGCTGGACCTGAACTTCGAGCAGGCGGCGGATGTCGCGGTCGACCGCTTCGTCGGCTTCGGCCACCGCCGCATCGGCCTGGCCAACAACGGCCATGACCTGATGCACGCCCATATCCTGCTGGATGGCTGGCGCCGGGCCCTGGCGCGGCACGGCATCGCCTTCGACGAATCGCTGGTGCGGACCGAGGAGATGACCGAGGCCGGCGGCTACCGCCTGGCCTCCGGCTTCCTGGAGCAGGGACCGCTGCCGACGGCGCTGCTGGTGGCGAATGAGCGGATGGCGGTCGGCGTCTACCGCCGGCTGAACGAGGCGGGGGTGCGGCCGGGGCGGGACATCGCCATCATTGGCGGCATGATCGACAGCCCGGCCAGCCGCTTCCTGTCGCCGGCGCTGACCTGCTTCCGGCTGTCGCTGCACGACCTCGGCGTGAAGCTGGCGGAGGCGCTGCTGGCCACCATGCCTGGCCATGCCGAATCCTATGACGGCCTGGTGCAGGATCTCTGGCCGCTGGAGCTGATGCCGCGCGAGAGCGACCGGGTGGTGCCGGGCGGCTGATCCCCATCGATTAGGTTCCGGTTGACGGGATGGGAATTCCATCCGTAGCCTTCCCTGTCACAAGAGTTTCAAGAATGCGTCACAGCCGAGGGGGAAGGCGATCATGGGCCTGAGCTTCAGGGATGCCCTGTCCGGAGTCGCGCAGACTCGCCCCGCCGTCGCCAAGCGGACCCCGGGCGCGGACCAGTTCCACCAGTCGGTGCAGCGCGCCAAGGACGAGGCGCCCGCCACGCCTCCCGCGCAGCCGGTGGAGGCGCCGCCGGTCTATCCCTGGAACAGCGCGCCGGCCGGGATCGTCGAGCGCAAGGTCGAGACGGGGGTGTGGCCGTTCCGGATCTATGCGCAGGAGGGCGTCGACCCGAAGGACAACAAGGCCCTGCACGACCAGCTGGCGGCCACGCCCCAGCTCGACCCGAAGGCCTTCGGCAACCGGCCGGGCGCGCCGGCCGACATCGACCAGGGGCTCGAGGCCTGCGACAAGGTCTATGTCCTCGATTCGGACCGGCTCGGCCTGCTCGAGGACCAGCGCAAGGCGCTCGCGACCGCCAGCGATCCGAAGAAGAGCGAGGCGGAGCGGGACAAGGCCAAGGACGACCTGGTCGTCGCCATCGCGCAGGAGGTCGACCACGCCTCGCAGGGCCAGGGCGCGCCCAGCTTCGGCCGCGACGCCAATGGCGACGGCAAGCTCGAGGGCGGCGAGTTCAGCCCGCTGGTGGCCCCGATCGCCGAGCGCGCCCCGAACGACCCGGTCTTCCTCGACGCTCTGAACCAGGTGCGCGAGATGAAGGAGCGGTCGTGGAAGGCCGATGGCCGGACCCCCGACCAGCTCGGCAAGATCGCCGAGGCGGGCGACCGCGGCGACTATGCCGCGGTGACGGCCGAGACCAAGCGGCAACTCGTCGCCCTCGCCGACGGCACGGAGGGGCCGGAGGCGGCGAAGATCACGGCCCTGACCAAGCGGGCGGGCATCTACCAGGCCTATGTCGGCGGCGACGAGAAGCAGTACCTGGCCGCCGTCCAGGAAGGGACCAAGCAGGCGGTCCAGGAGCTGCGGGTCGAGCGCCCGGTGCGGGAGCTGCAGGCCGCCTGGGGCAAGGGCGGCACCGACGGCGCCAAGGCCTTCCTGGCCAAGCTGCGCGAGAAGACCGATACCAAGGACAGCCTGCCGGGCAGCGGGTCGCTGCTGGCCTCCGACCCGCGGGTCCAGGGGCTGGTCGACCAGTCGATCGACGCGATCGCCGGATCGAAGGCCACGGGCGACGACCGGCGGGCCCAGATGCAGGCCATGATCGACCTCGGCGCCTCCTGCCAGACCATCCTCTACAACGACGGCGACAAGGCCGGCGCCGGCAAGGCCTTCGTCGACCACGTGGCCGCCCGCATCGTCGACAAGATGAACAGCGACCTGCCGGGGGACCACCTCAACCTGCTGCACGAGCAGCAGTTCTTCAGCTTCATGAGCCGCGAGGACACGGGAGGCTCCGGCACCTCGCTGCTGACCGCCATCGCCGCGCGGACCGCGACCCTTGGCGCCGACAAGCGGTCGGAGCTCGAGGGGAAGGGCGAGCTCGGCTGGAACGACTACCTGTCGCAGAACTCGAACGCCCAATGGGCGGTGCGGCGCAGCATCGAGCAGTTCGACGCCGCCGCGACCAAGCAGGACGACAAGATCAACACGCTCTACAACGAACTCTATCACGGCCTCAGCGGCTGGGGCGGGGTGAAGGGCGACGACCCGATCCCCGCGGCGGACCAGCTGGCGCGCGACATGGAGGCCATCGACAAGCTGCCGGGGAACGAACAGAAGGCGCGGGATCTCACCAAGGAGGGCGAGAAGAAGCTGCCGCAATGGGAGCGGCAGGAAAGCATCCAGCTCGCGCTCGACCTGTACAAGGGCGACCTGAAGAAGGTCGACGGCTTCGACACCGAGGCGCCGGTCCCGCAGCTCTTCGGCACCGGGATCATGCTGACCAAGTCGAAGTCGATGAAGGAGGCGATGGACGGGCTGCCGGAGCTGCCCAAGACCAAGGCCGATCCCTACGCCAACGCCTCGACCACCGATCCGGCGGCCACGGGCACCATCTGGGTCCAGCGGGCGACCCGCGCCCTGGCCACCTTCGCGGTAGTCGAGACCATGAAGGGCGGCGTCAAGGACATCAACAAGGCGATGACGGAGAATCGCTACCAGGCGATTCTCCGCGGCGATGCCGTGGCCAGCCGGGCCGAGATCGACGCCCTGCAGAAATACGTCAAGGGCGGCGCCACGGTGAACCCCAATGAAGACTTCGCCAAGTTCTTCAACGGGCTGAAGGCCAGCATGGGGCAGGCGCGGCTGGAGGACATCATCGCCGGGCGGGCGAAGCCGACCGACGCCGAGAAGCGGCAGATGGCGAGCGCCGACCGGCTGAACATCGGCACCAACGCCATCACCCGCCTCTCCGGCGGCGGCAGCGCCATCCTGTTCGGCCGCAATCTCGGGGCTCTCGACGGGTCGCCGGCCGACCTCGTCTACTACCTGCCGCACACGATGATGATGCTCAACGCCGCCCAGACGGCGCTGCTGCCGAACGCCCGGGAGATCCTGACCGGCAAGGATGCGAGCGTGCCGGGCAGCCTGGAGACCCGGCTGAAGGGCGCCCAGGCCCGGGTCGCCGGCAGCAATCTCGGCCCGGCGCAGAAGGCGCTCTGGGGCAAGTCCCTCGGCGCGCTGGATCGGCTGCGCGGCGGCGGGGTCGACGTGCTGTATGTCGGCGCCGATCTGAGCAACGCGGTCATGAACGGCTTCGGCCTGGCCGGCACCAAGCAGGATTTCGTGAAGACGGCCGGCTACGCCACCGCCACGGTCAGCGACGCGATCTTCGCCGCCTCCGCCAGCACCACCCTGTCGAGCGGGGCGATCGCCGACACGGCTCTCGGCCGGCTGATCACCGCCCTCGGCCCGCTGAAGGTCAGCGGGGTGGCGGCGGTGCTGCAGGTGGCGGGCGCCGGCATCGTCCAGGGCCGCAGCGCCTACAACGCCGCGCACACCTACGACAAGGCGGATGCCGACGCCATCCAGGTGCTGTACGGCGTCAAGGACCGCAAGGTGGCGGAGGTGCTGGCGGACCACAACGACCTGCTGGACGAGGGCCTGCTCGGCATCCTGCAGACGGTCTTCCCCGGCGACGAGCACCTGATGGGCGGCGACGAGCTGACCCGCAGCGCCGGCAATGTGCTGACCGGCGCCTACAGCGATCTCGACTACACGCGGGCCCGCCTCGGCGCGATCTTCAACGGCTGGACGCCGGACCAGGCGGAGGAGGTGGCCAAGACCGTCAAGGACATGACGGCCAAGGACGGCAAGCTGCCGGACAGCCAGGACGACCTCAAATATCTCGAGCTGCCGCCCGACCCGACCAAGGCCGATCTCTCGAAATATCCCGGCGTCACCTACAATGCCGGGGCCAAGCGCTACGAGGATTCGGCGACGAAGATGCACTGGGATGGCGACCGCTGGTGGGCGCCGCAGAAGAAGGTCGACGGCCCGATTGGCCCCGGCTCGGTGCCGAGCCAGGATCCGCTCTGGTACGACCCGAAGCAGCAGACGCTGATGCACGAGAACGGCTTCGCCTGGCATGTCAAGCCGGACAGCAAGGCAGGGCTCAAGGCCTGGCTCCAGGGCAAGGGCTATCTCGACTAAGGGCCGGGTGAGGCCAGGCCGGCCCAGGTCGTCCGATCACGCCCTTTCGGAATCACCCATCTCTCGCCGTCATTGCGAGGAGGCGAAGCCGACGAAGCAATCCAGGGGCCAGTGCGAGTGGCCCCTGGATTGCTTCGCTGCGCTCGCAATGACGGTATCTGGATTTCTGAGAGAGGTCCCGAGACGCTGCGCAGGCCTACTCCGCCGCGGCGCGCCCCATCGTCCCCACAGCGGCGGCGAAGCTGGCCAGGCTCGACGTGCGCAGCGGCACGAACGGCTTCTCGGCCTCGCGGCACAGGCGCTTCACCTGGCCGGCCGCGTGGTGGCTGACACAGTCGACCGGGAAGAAGGCGGCATCGGCCTGGCTGACCAGGCCCGGCAGCAGCGTCGGGCTGTCCTCGACGCCGCCGTCATGGCTCAGCAGCATGCCGCCGAAGCGCGCGGTGAGGGCCCGCAGCTGGTCGACCTGCTTCGGCCGGCCGCCGACATAGAGCAGCGTCCGCCCCCGCAGCGCCGGCGTCGGGCCGGGCATGTCGCCGGCCTCCGCGGCCGGCGCGTCCAGCGCGGCCTCCAGCGCGGCGATCTCGTCGTGCAGCGCCGCGGCCTGGTCCTCCGCCTGCTCCGCCCGCCCGGTCAGCGTGGCGATGGCCTCGTCCTGCGCCGCCAGCCGCCCGGCCAGCAGGGCGGAGCGCGCCTGCTCGTCGGCCAGGCGCCGGCGCAGCGCCTCATCCGCCGGAGCGGCGAGCGCGGGCGCAATGGCCCGGCGTCGGTCCGCCTGCTCCAGCTCCGCCACCCGCCGGCCCAGGGCGTCGCGCTCGGCGCCCAGAAGCAGCAGCCGCTCCTCCTGCCGCGCGATCCTCTCGTCGCGGGCGCCCAGCTCCTGCTCCAGATGCCGCAGCCGGGCGATGTCGGCGCGGTTCGACATGCCGACGAGATGCGACAGCATGTGCACCTCGCCATACACCTCCTGCACCAGCGGTCCGTCGGTGGCGGGGTGGCTCAGCACCGCCCAATAGGCGCCGGGGATGTCGCCGCGCTCCAGCGCCTCCTGCCACAGCGCCCGCACCTCCGCCGCCGTGCGCGCCTTGGCGAAGCGCCTGATCGCGGTCTCGTGCCGCTTGTCGAGCAGCTTGTTCAGCAGCTTGCCGGCGACCTCCTTCTGCCCGGCCGCCCGCACCGCCCGGCCGTGCAGCACATGGTCGGAAGCGGTGCGCGCATCGGGCTCGTTCAGCTTGGCGAAGAGCTGCCGCAGGTCGCCGGTCGACAGGCAGGTGCCGACCACCGAGCAGTGCAGGTTCGGCGACAGCTCCCAGATCCGGTCGCGGCCCTTGGCCGGGAGACGAAGGCCATCCGGCTCGACCGCCGCGGGCGGATGCGGAATGACCAGCGGAGACGATGCCGGGGCCCGCTGGAGCGGATTCGCGAAAACCGACAGGGTTGGCACGCCGAGACTCCCGACGATATATTCGAATGAATATAACGATGGCAGATCACGGCGCGCTCGGCAACCGGCCCCATCCGCAGGTTCTTGGGTGCGCTCTGGTTGCCTCTCCCGCTTGCGGGAGAGGTCGGAGACGCGAAGCGGCTCCGGGTGAGGGGATTTTGTCGAGGCCTGGGCCAGCCCTCACCCGGTCGCCCTACGGGCGCCCGACCTCTCCCGCCAGGCGGGAGAGGCAATCCGCCAGGACGTCCGGCATCTGCTCTTTAAGAGAAACCGCGGCGCGCCGGCGGGGATGCCGGCGCGCCGCGGCCGTCAGGCGATCACCTGCCGGTGCGGGTCGGTGGGACGCCGGATCCCGTCCTGTCCGGCAGCGGTGCATCGCCATGGGGTGCCGTCTTCGGCCGGGTGCCCAGCCGCGCCACCGGCGCCGGGGCGTAGCGGACCTGCTCGCCCAGCGCGCCGCAGGCGGCGGTGAAGGCGCCCGCGGCGCCGAGCATGGCGCCGGCGGCGAAGCGGCGGAAGAAAGACAGGCTCATCGGAGCCTCCAGGTCAGAGCTTGGCGACGTCGAGCACGGCCTGGGCGAAGGCCTGCGGGGCCTCCTGCGGCAGGTTGTGGCCGATGCCGCCGGTGATGGTGCGGTGCTCGTACTTGCCCGAGAACCTGGCGCGATAGGCCGCCGGCTCCGGATGCGGCGCGCCGTTGGCGTCGCCCTCCATGGTGATCGTCGGGATCTTGATCACCGGGCTCTGGGCCAGCTTCTGCTCGATATCGTCATACCGCGTCTCGCCCTCGGCCAGGCCCATGCGCCAGCGGTAGTTGTGGATCACGATATCGACATGGTCCGGGTTGTCGAAGGCGGTGGCGCTGCGGTCGAAGGTGGCGTCGTCGAACCGCCATTGCGGCGAGGCCAGCTGCCAGATCAGCTTGTTGAAATCGTCCCGGTTCTGGCTGTAGCCCTCGCGGCCGCGCTCGGTGGCGAAGTAGAACTGGTACCACCATTGCAGCTCGGCCTTCGGCGGCAGCGGCTTCCGGCCGGCGGCAACGCTGCTGATCAGGTAGCCGCTGACCGAGACCAGCGCCTGGCACCGCTCCGGCCACAGCGCCGCGAGGATGCAGGCGGTGCGGGCGCCCCAGTCGAAGCCGGCCACGATCGCGGTCTTGATCTTCAGCGCGTCCATCAGGGCGATGGCGTCGACGGCCAGGGCCGCCGGCTCGCCGTTGCGGACCGTCGCCTCCGACCGGATCCGGGTGGTGCCGTAGCCGCGCAGATAGGGGATGATCACCCGGTAGCCGGCCTTGGCCAGCACCGGCGCGACGTCGACGAAGCTGTAGATGTCGTAGGGCCAGCCGTGCAGCAGCAGGACCGCCGGGCCATCGGCCGGGCCGGCCTCGGCATAGCCGACGGTCAGGTCGCCGGCATCGATCTGCTTCAGCGGGCCGAAGACGGCGCCGGAGGCGGCGACCTTGGCCGCCGGGGTGTTTGCCTGGGCGGCCTCGGCGGTCCCGATCGAGACGAAGGGGGCGGCGGCCAGGGTCATCAGCGCGGTGCCGAACAGGCGGCGGCGCGGGAGATCGATTTCGTCGGGCATGGAGGCTTCCTTCGGGATCGGGATGAGCGGCTCAGATAGCCTCTCAGGCCACGGTGAGGGTAACGTCGATATTGCCGCGGGTGGCCTTGGAATACGGGCAGATCTGGTGCGCGGCCTCGACCACCTTCCGGGCGGTCTCGCGGTCCAGGCCCGGCAGGCTGATGGTCAGGCGGGCCTGCAGGAAGAAGGCGCCCTCGGTGGTGCCCAGATCGACCTCGGCATCGACCGCCCGGTCGGCCGGCAGGGTGACCTTCAGCTCGGTCGCGGCGCGGCCCATCGCGCCGATGAAGCAGGCCGACCAGCCGGCGGCGAACAGCTGCTCCGGATTGGTGCCGGTGCCCGGGCCGCCCGGGGGGGTCAGCTTGATGTCCAGCCGCCCGTCCGAGCTGCGGGCCATGCCGTCGCGGCCGCCGGTGGTGTGGGTCTTGCCGGTGTACAGGACCTTGTCGATCTTGGTCATGATGCTTTCCTTGGAATTCAGGGTGTCGTGAGGGATGCAAGGGGGGCCGCGGTCCGGTGCCGCCGGCGCCAGGCGCTCGGGGGCTCGCCCAGCCGGTGGCGGACGTCCTCGATCACCGCCTCGGCCGTCCCGGCCGCGCCGCAGGGCGCGTCGATGGCCGAGGCCGCCAGGCTTGTCCCGTCCCTCTCCATCGCCCGTATCCTCCAGTCCGTCGTCGATGCTGGATATCTAGTCGGCGGCGCGGCGGACCGCCCGTTAGGGCTTGTGAGCCGGTGTTAGCGGCTGCCGCACCCGGGCTTTCACCGGGCCGCTGGAATTCGCATCCGGCCGGGCCTGCGGCGCCGCAGAGCCCCGACGGATCGGCCGTTGGTGGTGCCGTGCCGGCCCTTCCCTTAGGATGCGGCCCGAGTCATGGGCGGAGGGTTGCGAATGATGATCGGGCCGGCGCAGGCGGGGGACGTCTTCTCCTTCGGACCCTTCCGCCTGGCCGCGGGCGAGCGGCTGCTGACCCGGGACGGCGACCCGGTCGATCTCGGCGCCCGGGCGCTGGACATCCTGGTGGCCCTGGTCACCCGCCCGAACGAGCCGGTCGGCAAGCGCGAGCTGATCGCCGAGGTGTGGCCCGACGTGATCGTCGAGGAGGGCAGCCTGCGCTTCCACATCGCCGGGCTGCGCAAGGCGCTGGGCGACGGCCAGGACGGCGCGCGCTACATCGCGACGCTGCCGGGCCGCGGCTACTGCTTCGTCGCGCCGGTCCTGCGCTCGGGCCCGTCCTCGCCGATAACGGCCGGCGCGGCCACGGCCGGCGCCTCCTTCACCGGCGCCACCTTCCTGCCGGCGCGGCTGGCGCGGATGGTGGGGCGAGAGGACAGCGTGCGGGCGCTGGCGGGCCAGTTGGCCGCGGCGCGTTTCGTCACCATCGTCGGCCCCGGCGGGGTCGGCAAGACCACGGTGGCGGCGGCGGTGGCGCATGAGCTGCTGGAAGGCTTCGCCGGCGCCGCCCTGTTCGTCGATTTCGGGCTGGTGACCGACCCCCGCCTGGTGCCCGTCACCGTGGCCTCGATGCTGGGCCTGCCGATCCGGTCGGAGGATCCGGTCCCCGGCCTGATCGCGCATCTGCGCGACCGCCGTTTCCTGCTGGTGCTGGACAGCTGCGAGCATGTGATCGACGGCGCCGCCGGTCTGGCCGCCGAGATCTTCCGGGCCGTGCCCCAGGCGCATATCCTCGCCACCAGCCGCGAGGCGCTGCGGGTGGAAGGCGAGCATGTGCACCCCCTGGCGCCGCTGGACTGCCCGCCGGACGAGCCCGGCCTGACCGCCGCGTCCGCCACGGCCTTCCCCGCCGCCCAGCTGTTCCTGGAGCGCGCGGCGGCGGCCGGCGCGTCGCTTGCCCTCAGCGACGCCGACGCGGCCCTGGTGGCGGAGATCTGCCGTCGGCTCGACGGCATGGCGCTGGCGATCGAGCTCGCGGCCGGGCGGGTCCAGGCCTATGGCCTCAAGCAGACCGCGGCCCTGCTGGACCAGCGCCTGCCGCTGTCCTGGCCGGGCCAGCGCAACGCGCCGCCGCGGCAGCGCACCCTGCAGGCGACGCTGGACTGGAGCTACGGCCTGCTGTCGGAGGCGGAGCGGCTGGTGCTGCGCCGGCTCGCCGTGTTCGTCGGCCCGTTCACGATGGAGGCGGCGCTGGGCGTGGTGACGGGCGGGCCGGTGGACGACGCGACGGTCTTCGCCGCCATCGACAGCCTGATCGCCAAGTCGATGGTCGCGACCCGGCCGGTCGGGGCGATGATGCGCTACCGTCTCCTGGACACCACCCGCGCCTATGCCCGGCAGATCGCCGGGGATGACGAGCGCGCGGCCCTGGCGGCGCGCCATGCCGAATACCACCGGCACTGGCTGGACCAGCTCAAGGCCGAATGGCCGTCGCTGTCGGACGCGGCGGAGCGCGGGCCCACCCTGTCCGCCATGAACAATGTCCGTGCGGCGCTGCAATGGTGCTTCGGCGCCGGCGGCGATGTCCGGCTCGGCGTCGCCCTGGCCGCGGCCGCGGCGCCGGTGTTCCTGGCGATGTCGTTGCTGACCGAATGCGACCGCTGGTCGGGCCAGGCGATCCAGGCCCTCGACGCCGGCACCCGCGGCGGCGTCGACGAGATGCAGCTGCAGGCGGCGCGCGGCATGGCGCTGATGTTCATGCAGGGCAGCAGCGACGCCGCGCGCGCGGCGCTGGAGCGGAGCCTCGCCATTGCCGAGGCCCGCCGCGACATTCCGGGGCAGCTGATGGTGCTGGGCCCGCTGCACATGTTCCACCTGCGCGTCGGGGCCTTCGACACGGCGCTGGGCCTGGCGCGGCAGGGGGCGGCCCTGGCCGGTGCGGCCGAGGATGCGGCCACGGTGGCACTGGCGCAGTTCCTGCTGGGCATCTCGCTGCACCTGGCCGGCGATCTCGGCGGCGCCCGCGCGGCGCTCGAGGCGGCGCTGCGGCAGCCGGCGGGTCCGTCATCGGCCGGCATGATCCATCTCGGCTTCGAGGGGCCGAACTTGGCCGGCGTGATCCTGGCGAGGACCCTGTGGCTTCAGGGATATCCGGTCCAGGCGGCGGAGCTTGCTGCCCGCGCGGTGCGGGAGGCGGAGTGGATGGACCATCCGGTCACGCTGTCCGTGGCCACGCTGTGGGCGATCACGGTGTATCTCTGGACCGGCGACCTGGACCGGGCCGAGGCGCTGGCGGCCCGCTTCACCGCCCGCGCCGGCTCGCACTCGCTGGGACCCTACCTCGCCGTGGGCCAGGCCTTCGCCGGGGCCATCGCCATCCGCCGCGGCGAGGCGGAGGCCGGGGTCGCGGCACTGCGCGGCAGCCTGGCGACGCTGCGCGGGGCGGGCCATGAGGTGCTGACCACAGCGCTCGAGATCGCGCTGGCGGAAGGGCTGGCGGCGACCGGCCGGGCGGCCGAGGGGCTGGCCTTGGCCGATGCGGCGCTCCGGCGGGTCGAGGCCCATGGCGACCTGATCTACCGGTCGGAGCTGCTGCGGGTCAAAGGCCGGGCGTTGCTGGCGACGGGGCAGGCGGCCGAGGCCGAAGCGTCCCTGCGCCACTCGCTGGACCGGGCCCGCGCGCACGCCGCCCCGGCCTGGGAGCTGCGGACCGCGACCGACCTGGCGGCGCTGCTGGCCGGGCAGGGCCGGTCCGGCGAGGCCGTGGCCCTGCTGCGGCCGGTGGTCGACGGCTTCACCGAAGGGGCGGAGACGGCGGACCTGCAATCCGCCGTCCGCCTGCTGGCGACGCTGGGCTAAGAGCTAGAGCGGGATGAATTTATCTGAGGTCATAACCGGCCTGGGCGAAGAAGTTGCGGCACTGTGGCGGGGTGACAGTGTCGAGGATGGAGGCGATGGCGTCGCAGATAGCGTCGGGGTTGCGTCGAGCGGCCTTGCGCAGGAGGTGCTGTCGCAGATAGCGTCGGGGTTGCGTCGAGCGGCCTTGCGCAGGAGGTGCT
>NZ_NHON01000119.1 GCF_002195995.1 Inquilinus limosus | reverse complement strand
CCCCGGGGGCTCCGGCGACCCCGGCTCCGGCCACGCCGGCCACCCCCGCCGCGCCGGCTCCCGCGGTTCCCGCCGCGCCCGCGGCCCCGGCCGTGACCGAGCCTGTCGCCCCGGCGACTCCGGCGGCGCCGGTCACCCCGCCTCCGGCGACTGCTCCGGCCGCTCCCGCGACCACGACGCCGGCGGCCCCGACCACCAACTGAGGCGGTCCCCCATCACCCTCCCTTTCCCGAGGAGAGGGAGGGGGGGTATTGCTTCGCCTCTCCTTCGCGACCTTTTCGGAATTCCAACGCCGTCATTGCGAGCGCAGCGAAGCAATCCAGGGGCCGGTGCGCACCGCCCCTGGATTGCTTCGTCGGCTTCGCCTCCTCGCAATGACGGTTTGGGATGAGTGACAAGGATCCTTGCTCCAGGTGAGGGTGAGCCGCCCCCGCCGGAAGGCTCAGCCCGGCAGCACGCGCCAGACCACGGCCTCGCGCACGGCGCGGTCCTCGATCTCGACGCTGGTCGGCACCTGGTGGCGGGCGATCTCCTCCAGCCCGTCCTGCGGCCGATAGGCGCGGCCGGGGTCGCCCAGCAGCACGGTCTTGCCGGCGCCGGCCAGCGCCCGCAGCCAGGGCATGACCCGGTCCGACATCGGCTTCTCGTAGCAGACGTCGCCGGCGGTCACGATGTCGAACCCGTCCAGCGCGTCGCCGATCCGGTCGCCGCTGTCGGCCGCGACCGCGCAGCCATTGGCCGCCGCGTTCAGCCGGATCGCCGCCACGGCGATCGGGTCGATCTCCGCCGCCGTCACCGCGGCGGCACCGGCCCGGGACGCGGCCAGCGCGACGATGCCGGAGCCGGCGGCGAAGTCGAACACCCGCTTCCCGGCCACGCTGTCCGGACGGTCCAGGATGTGCCGCGCCACCGCCTGGCCGCCGACCCAGGCGAAGGCCCAGTAGGGCGGCGGCAGGCCGGTGCGGCGCAGCGTCTCCTCGGTCGCCTGCCACAGCGGCGTCACCTCGGTGGCGAGGTGCAGCACCAGCTCGGGCAGCAGGGGCGTGCGGGTCGGCGCCGTGTTGGCGCGGATGAAGGCGTCGATGTCGTCCATGGCCGCCCTTCCTATCCTGCAAGGCGGCGTTGAGCCACGGACTCTTGATGTCGCGCGCCGGAATGCGGAAGATTCGGGGCAATGGCGGCGGCGCAGACCGTCGCTGCAGATGAGGAAACGAGTGAGATGGCGACCCGCCATGCCCCGGCCCGGCCGAAGGACGGCCCGGCCGAAGAGGAGATCGGGGAGTGTAGCTCCCCGCCCTGCTACCTGCATGAGATCGACCCGGCCTATGCCGGGCTGGACCCGAAGCCGAAGGCCGAGCCCAAGCCGCGGAAGCGCGGCGAGGCGGGCTCATGATCCGGGTCAAGCGCGTCTACGACCCGCCCGAGGAGGGCGACGGTTTCCGCGTTCTGGTTGACCGGCTGTGGCCGCGCGGCCTGACCAAGGACGAGGCCGCGCTCGACCTCTGGCTCAAGACCGTGGCCCCGAGCGACGAGCTGCGCCGCTGGCTGCATTCCGCGCCGGAGAAATGGCCGGAATTCTGCCATCGCTACACGGCCGAGCTGGACGCTCATCCCAATGCGGTGGCCTTCCTGCGGCAGAAGAGCAAGGACGGCTGGGTCACGCTGCTCTATGCCAGCCGTGACGAGCGGCAGAACAACGCCATCGCCTTGGCGAAGTATCTCGGCGGCTAGGCGATGGCCCGTCCGGCGACAAGCCCGGCCAGCACCAGCAGGCCGAACCAGCGGTTCGAGTTGAACTTGGCCAGGCAGTCGGCCGGTCGGTCGGGCACCAGCGTCGCCACCTGCCAGGCCAGCTGCGCCGCGGCAAGGGCCAGCGGCACCAGGAAGGGCAGGGGCGCCAGCCCGGCCAGGAGGCCGGCGGCGCCGATGCCGAGCACGGTCAGCGCGTAGAAGCCGGCGACCCAGCGCCGGGTGGCGCCGCCGAACAGCCGGGCGGTCGATTTGAGGCCGATGCGGGCGTCGTCCTCGATGTCCTGCAGCGCGTAGATCGTGTCGTAGCCCAGGGTCCAGCAGATGCCGGCGGCGAACAGGATCAGCGACGGCAGGGCCAGCCCGCCGGTCACCGCGGTCCAGCCGACCAGCGCGCCCCAGTTGAAGGCCAGGCCCAGGAAGAATTGCGGCCACCAGGTGATCCGCTTCATCAGCGGATAGGTGAAGACCACCAGCAGCGAGGCGATGCCCAGCCCGACGGTGGTGCTGTTGAACTGGACCAGGATCAGGAAGCCCACCAGCAGCTGGGCGATCAGGAACAGCACCGCCTGGGTCGGGCTGACCGCGCCGCTGGGGATCGGGCGGGTGCGGGTGCGCGCCACCCGGCCGTCGAAGTCGCGGTCCAGGATGTCGTTCACCGTGCAGCCGGCGCCGCGCATCACCAGCGCGCCGATGCCGAACAGCACGGCGTACCAGAGATCGGTCCAGCCGAACCCCGCCCCCTCGACTCCAATGGGCCTGGGCGCCATCGCCAGCCCCCACCAGCAGGGGTAGAGCAGCAGCATGACCGGCTTCGGCCGGTCCAGCCGGGCCAGGGTCAGGTAGGGCCGGACGCCGGGCGGCGCCCAGCGGAGCAGCCGGCTCTGGGTCCGGATGTCGGAGGCGGTGTCGGTCATGGTCCTGTCGCCGATGGCGCGTGCTGGCGCATCAGTACCGCCGTTGCGGGCCGCCGGCAAAGGCCGAGATCGACGCTGCGCTCAAGGATGCATCGCCGGCGCCGAGCCGCGCCGGCCGCGCCGCATCGCCTGAGGCGGCTGGCCGAAGCAGCGCAGGAAGGCCCGGCGCATCCGTTCCGGATCGCTGAAGCCGACATCGCGCGCGATCGCTTCGATCGGCTCGGCGCCGTCCTCGATCCGCGGCCGGGCCGCCTCGGCCCGCAGCCGCTCCACCGCCTTGGCCGGGGTCTGTCCGGTCTCGGCCAGGAAGGCGCGGCCGAACTGGCGCGGGCTCAGGCACGCCGCCTCGGCCAGGCGATCGACGGGAAGCGGCTCGCGCAGATGCTCGCGCGCGAAGCCCAGCGCGGCCTGGATCCGGTCCGAGGCCGGGGCGAGGTCGAGCAGGGCGGAGAACTGCGACTGGCCGCCGGGCCGGCGGTGATAGACCACCAGGGTCCGGGCCACGGCACGGGCGGCGTCGACGCCCAGATCCTCCTCGATCAGCGCCAGCGCCAGGTCGATGCCGGCGGTGATCCCGGCCGAGGACCAGACCGGGCCGTCCCTGACGAAGATCCGGTCCGCCTCGACCCGCACCCGCGGGTGCAGCCGCTGCAGCGCCGCCGCCTGCAGCCAATGGGTGGTGGCGCGCCGTCCGTCCAGCAGGCCGGCCGCGGCCAGCAGGAAGGCGCCGGTGCAGACGCTGGTGACCCGCCGGGCCGCGGTCGCGCCGCGGATGAAGCCGAGCAGCGG
This sequence comes from Inquilinus limosus, assembly GCF_002195995.1. GTDB lineage: Bacteria > Pseudomonadota > Alphaproteobacteria > DSM-16000 > Inquilinaceae > Inquilinus > Inquilinus limosus_C. Next base: position 12,269 of record NZ_NHON01000119.1, on the reverse strand, counting down.
CGCCGAGTCCAGCGCCTGCGCCACCCCGCGGCCGCCGACGGCCACCAGCGTGTCCAGTGGCTCGCCGTCCAGGGGCTCGGTCAGCACCGGCAGGCCGGCGGAGCTCGCCACCGCGCCGCCCCGTTCTGAGATCACCCGCAGCCGGTAGGGCGGCGGCGCGCGGTCCCGCGACGCGGTGTCGAAGGCCGCCAGCGGCCCGGACAGGTCGAGGATGTTGAAGCCGGGGAAGACCAGGAAGCCGATCGCGCGAGTCATGGCTGTAAACGAGGGAACAATGTCGTTTCAGACATCACCCTGCGTCGCGATACTGAGGGCTGTCAATCCCGTCCGGAGGCCGCCATGGACACCGTCATCGTCTTCCCGATCTATCCCGGGGTCACCCATCTCGATTTCACCGGCCCGCACCAGGTGCTGGCCCGGCTGCCCGGCGCCAGGACCGTCGTCGCCTCGCTGGGCGGCGAGCCGGTGACGGTCGACGGGCTGACCTTCGCCGGCCTGGCCCGGCTGGAGGAGGTGGAGCCCTGCGACGTGCTGTGCGTGCCGGGCGGCTTCGGCTGCGTCGACGCCATGCGCAGCGACGCGTTCCTGGGCGAGATCCGCCGGCTGGCCGCCACGGCCCGCTATGTCACCTCGGTCTGCACCGGGTCGCTGATCCTGGCGGCCGCCGGGCTGCTGGAAGGCAGGCGGGCGGCCAGCCACTGGGCCTGGCGCGACCAGCTGGCCCTGTTCGGCGCGATCCCCGATCCCGGCCGCGTGGTCCGCGACGGCAATGTGTTCACCGGCGGCGGCGTCACGGCCGGCATCGACTTCGCCCTGACCCTCGCGGCCGAGCTGGCGGATGAGGCGACGGCGCAGGCGATCCAGCTGTCGCTCGAATACGCGCCGGCGCCGCCCTTCGATTCCGGCCGCCCCGAGACCGCGGCGCCGGAGATCGTCGAGCTGGTCACCGCGCGCAACCGCGCCCGCATGCCGGACCGCCAGGCGATCATCGAGCAGGTGGCCCGGGAGCGCCGCCGGGCCTGAGGCCGGCCTTGCGAACCGAACTTATGCGTTTGCGCCGGCCCGGGCCTCAGCCGCTGTCCGGTCCCGGCGGCCTCGGCGGAGGCCGGGTGAGGGCGGGCGCATCCGCAGGGCGGACCCAGCCTTGCATGGGCCTTCGTCCCGCAGTCCCCGTCCTGGTCCTGCCGGGCACCTCCAGGGTCCCGGCGACGGCCGCGGCGATCGCGGTCCGGTCGGGCGGGATGCCGAGGGCGCGGCACAGGCTGCGGATCAGGTCTTCGATCGGCAGGGCCCTGTCGGCCCTGTCGCGGCCGTCGGCATGGTCGCCGGCCAGCCGGTCCCAGAGATCGGCGATCTGCCGGTCCCGCGTGTCGGGATCGGCGGTCGCGGCCGCGATGGCGCCGGTGACGCCCTGGGCGACGCGGCGGCGGCGGTCGGCCGCCAGGGCCACGCGCTCGTCCCGGTCCTGCTCGATCCCACGCTGGGCCTCCTCCCGCTGCTGGCGCAGCCTGGCCCGCAGCGCGATGGCACGGCGGATGCCGAGAAAGAGGCGGCTGAAATGAGTTTCGGCCTTGCCGGCGCGGTCGAGGTCGTCGGCCTGCAGGGCGGCGATGGCGTCCGCCTGGAACGCCCGCGCCATCGCCATGCCGAGCTCGATCAGGCCGGACAGGATCGCGTCATCGGCCTCGTCCGGATCCGGCGGGGCAGCGATCTCAGTCTCGGTCCTGGTAATATCGGCCATCCGATGATGAGAACATATAGGGAACATAAAGTCAAGAGGCTTCGGTCCTGTCACGGCAAGGAGGTGAAGCGGACGAAGCCATCCGGGGGCCGGGTTGCGATGACGGTGCCTGGAATTCTGAAGGTCCTGCAGGCGGGAGAGGCAACGCGAAGGCATCCGGCATCGCATTGCTTGCAACCGAGTGCCCCGTTGTCCTCCCAAGGACACGTTGCCGGGTGCCCGGCCAGCGGCTAGCGTCCGCGCATGACCTCCGACGCCCTGCCGCGCACCCGCCTGCATGTCGATGCCCCCCTCGGGGAGGGGCGGGCCGTGGCCTTGTCCGAACCTCAGGCGCATCACCTGCGCGGGGTGCTGCGCCTGGCCCCCGGCGCGGGGCTGCGCCTGTTCAACCCGCGCGACGGTGAGTGGCTGGCGCGGCTCGAGACGCTGACCAAGGCCGGCGGCTCGGCCCTGGCGGAACGGCGGCTGCGCCCGCCGGCCCCCGCGCCGGACCTCTGGCTGTGCTTCGCCCCGGTGAAGAAGGATGCGATCGACGCGGTGGTGGAGAAGGGGACCGAGCTCGGCGCCGCCGTGCTGCAGCCGGTCTTCACCCGCTTCACCGACGTCCAGCGCGTCAATCTCGACCGGCTGCGCGCCCATGCCGTGGCCGCGGCCGAGCAATGCGAGCGGCTGGACGTGCCGGAGGTGCGCGACCCGGTCGGGCTCGACGCCCTGCTGGCCGGCTGGCCCGCGGGGCGGATCCTGCTGGTCTGCGCCGAAGCCGGCGCCGCGCGCCCCCTGGCCGAGGCCGCGGCGGAAGCAGCCGGTCCCGCCGCGCTGCTGGTCGGCCCGGAAGGCGGCTTCGCGCCGGCGGAGCTGGATGCCCTGATTCGTCACGAATTTGTTCGACCGGTCGGCCTCGGCCCTCGTATTCTGCGCGCCGACACGGCGGCCATCGCCGCGCTCGCGGTCTGGCAATCCCTGGCCGGCGACGGGCGCGGCCGGCCGCCGCATCGCGTCTGATACCCCGCTTATCCCGACACCCGAGTACTCGCCCATGTCCGGTCCCCAGAGCGCCAGCGCCGCACCGATCGAGAGCAAGGCGCAGCTCGTCGACTATCTCGCCGCCGGGTCGAAGCCGCCCGAGGACTGGCGCATCGGCACCGAGCACGAGAAGTTCGCCTTCCGCCTGTCGGACCTGAAGCCGCTGCCCTTTGACGGGCCGGACGGCATCCGCGCCGTGCTCGAGGGCCTGGCCGGCTGCGGCTGGGAGCGGGTGGAGGAGAACGGCAACCTGATCGCGTTGGCCCGCGACAAGGCCTCGGTGACGCTGGAGCCGGGCGGCCAGGTCGAGCTGTCGGGCGCGCCGCTGCGCAGCATCCACGACACCTGCGCCGAGGTGGCGGACCACCTGGCGCTGGTGAAGAAGGTCGGGGCGCAGCTCGGCATCGGCATGATCGGCCTGGGCTTCCAGCCGAAATGGCGGCGCGAGGACATCCCCTGGATGCCCAAGGGCCGCTACAAGATCATGCGCGACTACATGCCGAAGCGCGGCTCGCTCGGCCTCGACATGATGACCCGCACCTGCACGGTGCAGGTCAATCTCGACTTCGCCTCCGAAGCCGACATGGTGAAGAAGTTCCGGGCCAGCCTGGCGCTGCAGCCGATCGCCACGGCGCTGTTCGCCAACTCGCCCTTCACCGAGGGCAAGCCGAACGGCTTCCAGAGCATGCGCAGCCATATCTGGACCGACACGGATCCCGACCGCACCGGCGACCTGCCCTTCGTGTTCGAGGAGGGCTTCGGCTTCGAGCGCTATGTCGACTACCTGCTCGACGTGCCGATGTACTTCGTCTACCGCGACGGCCGCTACATCGACGCCGCCGGCCACAGCTTCCGCGACTTCCTCAAGGGCAAGCTGGCGGTCTATCCGGGCCAGCTGCCGACGCTGAACGACTGGGCCGACCACCTGACCACCGCCTTCCCCGAGGTGCGGCTGAAGAAGTTCCTGGAGATGCGTGGCGCCGATGGCGGGCCGTGGTCGCGCCTGTGCGCCCTGCCGGCGCTCTGGGTCGGGCTGCTCTATGACGGCACGGCGCTGGACGCCGCCTGGGACCTGGTCAAGGACTGGACCACGGAAGAACGGGCGGCGCTGCGCCGCGACGTGCCGCGGCTCGGCCTCGCCACCCCGTTCCGCGGCGGCACGGTGCGCGACGTGGCGCTGCGGGTGCTGGCGATCGCCCGCCAGGGCCTCGCCGCCCGGGCCCACACCGACGCGATCGGCGGCACCGAGGAGGGCTTCCTCAACGATCTGCAGCGCATCGCCGACAGCGGCGAGACCCAGGCGTCGGAGATGCTGCGCCGCTACGAGACCGAATGGGGCGGCTCGGTCGACCCGGTCTTCACCGCCTACGCCTATTGATCCGGCAAGCCTTGCTGGAATTTTAGGCATTCCCCGCGAGGCGCCGCAGAATTTTGCTTGCGATCCATGGCACATGCCTTGCTTGATGGTTTCGTCGAGCAGGGACGTGCCGGAGGAATGGTGCAGGCATTCGACGAGATGGGCAGCGGACCGGTCCGGTCCCCCTATGCGGCCCTGGCGGATTGGCTGGCGGCGACGCCGGCCTCGGTCTTCGATCTCAAGCGCCGGGAGGCGGCGGCGCTGTTCCGCCGCATCGGCATCACCTTCGCGGTCTATGGCGAGGGCGGCGATCCCGAGCGGCTGATCCCCTTCGACATCATGCCCCGGGTGCTCGACGCCGCCGAGTGGCGGCATCTCGAGCAGGGGCTGGTGCAGCGGGTGAAGGCGCTCAACGCCTTCCTGCACGACGTCTATCACGACCAGGAGATCCTGCGCGCCGGCCAGGTGCCGGAGCGGCTGGTGCTGCACAACCCCGGCTACCTGCCGGAGATGCAGGGGCTGGATCCGCCCGGCGGCATCTACACCCACATCGCCGGCATCGACATCGTCCGGGTCGGGCCGAACGACTTCTATGTGCTGGAGGACAATGCCCGGACCCCGTCCGGCGTCTCCTACATGCTGGAAGGCCGCGAGATGATGATGCGGCTGTTCCCGGACCTGTTCGCTCGGCACAGCGTGGCGCCGGTCGAGCATTACCCGCAGGAGCTGCTGGCGACGCTGACATCGGTGGCGCCGCGCAATTGCGAGGGCGAGCCGACGGTCGCCCTCCTGACCCCCGGCATCTACAACAGCGCCTATTTCGAGCACAGCTTCCTGGCCGACCGCATGGGCATCGAGCTGGTCGAGGGGCCGGACCTGTTCGTGCGCGACGCCGTGGTCTACATGCGCACCACCCGCGGGCCGAAGCGGGTCGACGTGATCTACCGCCGGATCGACGACGACTTCATCGACCCGCTGGTGTTCAACCCGGATTCGGTGCTCGGCGTCCCTGGCCTGTATCACGCCTACCGCGCCGGCAACGTCTCCCTGGCCAACGCCATGGGCACCGGCATCGCCGACAACAAGGCGATGTACATCCACGTCCCGGCGATGATCCGCTTCTATCTGGGCGAGGAGCCGATCCTGAAGAACGTCCCGACCTGGGACTGCTCCAAGCCCGACGAATGCGCCCATGTCCTGGCCAACCTGGCGGAGCTGGTGGTCAAGGAGGTGGCGGGGTCGGGTGGCTACGGCATGCTGGTCGGGCCGACCGCCAGCCGGGCCGAGCGCGAGGCCTATGCCGAGCGGGTCAAGGCGCAGCCCGACCTGTTCATCGCCCAGCCGACCCTGGCGCTGTCGACCTGCCCGACCTTCGTCGAGCAGGGCGTGGCGCCGCGCCATGTCGATCTTCGCCCCTTCGTCCTGACCGGCCAGGACCAGGTCCGGATCGTGCCGGGCGGGCTGACCCGGGTGGCGCTGCGCGAAGGCTCGCTGGTGGTCAATTCCAGCCAGGGAGGCGGCACCAAGGACACCTGGGTGCTGACGGCATGACGGTGCAGGACATCAAGGCAGGACGATCGGGATGCTGAGCCGCACCGCCGACAGCCTCTACTGGCTCGGCCGCTACATCGAGCGCGCCGAGAACCTGGCCCGCATCCTGGAGGTGGCCGACCGCATGGCGCTGACGCCGAACAGCGGCGGCGCGCGGCAGGACGAATGGCATTCCGCCGTCGTCATCTCCGGCTGCCAGGAGGGGTTCTACAAGACGCATGAGCGGGCGACCCCGGCCGCCGTGGTCGACTACATCGCCCGCAGCCCCGACAACCCGACCAGCATCCGCTCCTGCCTGCAGCGGGCGCGGGCCAACGGGCGGGCGGTGCGCGCGGCGCTGACCCGGCCGATGTGGGAGACGCTGAACGCCACCTGGCTGGACCTCGATTCCCGCGAGGGGCGGATCGCCGGCGGCGACCTGCGCGACCTGCTGGAATGGGTGAAGGAGCGGGCGCTGCTGTTCCACGGCGCCGTCGCCGACACCATGCTGCGCGACGACGCCCATATCTTCCTGCAGCTCGGCACCATGCTGGAGCGGGCCGACAACACCGCCCGGCTGCTCGACGTGAAGTACCATGTGCTGCTGCCGGCGAATGAGGAGGTCGGCGGCGGCCTCGACTTCTACCAGTGGACGGCGATCCTGCGCGGCGCCTCCGCGCTCGGCAGCTACTCCTACCTCTATCGCGACGGCATCAAGCCCTGGCAGGTGGCCGAGCTCCTGATCCTGCGGCCGGAGATGCCGCGGTCGCTGGCCGGCTGCCTCGGCGAGATGGTCGAGCTGCTGGGCGAGCTGGCCGACCTCTACGGCCGCAAGCATGAATGCCAGCGGCTGGCCGGGGAGATGCATTCGCGCTTGCGCTACGGCCGGATCGACACGATCTTCTCGACCGGATTGCACGAATACCTGACCGCGTTCATCCAGCAGAACAACATCCTCGGCCTCGAGGTCAGCAAGGCCTATCTGATCTGATCCGCCTCGGCCCATGCGCCTCCTGATCCGCCACGAGACCCGCTACCGCTACGACAGCCCGGTCAGCCGCACCCTGCAGACGCTGCGCCTGACGCCCCAGTCGCATGACGGGCAGGAGGTGCTGCGCTGGCGGGTGGTGCCGCCGGCCGGGGCGACTCTCGCGACCGGCGAGGACGGCTACGGCAACATCGTCGACATGCTGTCGCTGGAGCGGCCGCACGATGCCCTGACCCTGCTGGTCGAGGGCGAGGTCGAGACCCGCGACACCCATGGCGTCGTCACCGGGACGCAGGAGCGGTTCCCGGCCGCCTTCTACCTGCGCTCCTCGCCGCTGGCCGGCACGGACGCGGCGCTGGTCGCGCTGGCGGAAGAGGTGGCCGCCGGTGGGCGCGAGCCGCTGGCCCTGGCCCATGCCCTGATGCGGGCGGTGCATGGCCGGATCGCCTTCCAGCCCGGCCTGACCCATGCCGCCACCACCGCGGCCGAGGCGCTGGCCGCCGGCACCGGCGTCTGCCAGGACCACACCCATGTGTTCCTCGCCTGCGCCCGCCATCTCGGCCTGCCGGCCCGTTATGTCTCGGGCTATCTGTTGATGGCCGACGGCAGCGTCGAGCAGGCGGCGGGCCATGCCTGGGCGGAAGCCTTCATCGACGGGCTCGGCTGGGTCGGCTTCGACGCCGCCAACGGAATCTGCCCGACCGAGCATTATGTCCGGGTCGCCATCGGCCTCGACTACCGCGACGCCGCGCCGGTCCGCGGCCTGCGCCAGGGCGGCGGCGCCGAGGCGCTGGAGGTCGTGATCCGCGTCGGTGAGCTGCAAACCCAGGCCCAGACCCAGGCGCAGGCCTGATCCTTCACGATGATCCCGGACCGCTTCGCATGACCTACTGCCTCGGCCTGCTGCTCGAAGAGGGGCTGGTGATGATCGCCGACACCCGCACCAATGCCGGGGTCGACAACATCTCGACCTTCCGCAAGATGCACATCTGGGAGCGGCCGGGCGACCGGGTGATGGTCCTGCTCACCGCCGGCAACCTCGCCGTCACCCAGTCCGTGGTTGCCCTGCTGTCCGAGGCGGTCGACGCCGATGACGGGCGCGAGAGCCTGGCCACCGCGCCGTCGATGTTCCGCTGCGCCGAGCTGGTGGGCGAGGCGGTGCGCGCGGTCTGGAACCGCGACGGCCCGGCGATGGAGCAGCATGCCGGCGGCTTCAACGCCTCCTTCCTGCTCGGCGGCCAGATCGCCGGGCGCCGCTGCCGCCTGTTCGAGATCTACCAGGCCGGCAACTTCATCGAGGCGACGGCCGACACGCCCTATCTGCAGATCGGCGAGCACAAATACGGCAAGCCGATCCTCGACCGCGCCGCGCGGTTCGAGACGCCGCTGATCGACGGTCTCAAGCTCGGCCTGGTGTCGATGGATTCGACGCTGCGCAGCAACCTGTCGGTCGGGCTGCCGATCGACATCGCGCTGTACCGCCGCGACGCGCTGGAGCTGGCCCTGCGCAAGCGGGTCGGCGAGGACGACCCCTACTTCTCCGGCCTGCGCCAGCGCTGGTCCGATGCCCTGCGGCAGGCCTATCAGGCCATCCCCAACCCGGATTGGGCATGACCAGGCGAATCGAGGCGGGAACTATTTAGCAGGTTTCAAGGTTGAAATTGATGGGAGCCTGAACCACCCTTCCGGTGTTGTATCGGGGTAATGCCGCGTCTGCGGCCAGACCGATAATGATAAAAGAGGAGTTTAGTGCCATGCGCATCGCGCTTCGTAGAACCGCCCTGCTTTCCGGTTTCGCTGCGCTCCTGGCGCTTGGCGCCTGCGCCCAGCCGCAGGAGCCTGCGGCCGTGGCAGGCGGCACTCCGGCGGCGCCGTCGGCGCTGCCCGCCAATGTGGCGCCGGGCTCGACCCTCGAAAGCTCGACCACCGAGGTTGGGCCGAACGGCCAACTCGTCAACCGCTATGTCTATCGCGCGCCGAACCAACTCATCACCAATGGCCCGCAGTGCACCAAGGGCGACCCGCAGTGCCCGTGATCGGTCCGGCGCTCTGAAAGCGGCTGGAAGGGGAAAAGGGGGCTTCGGCCCCCTTTCTTGTCGGACATGACGCGACGACCTTCCGGCAATAATCTTTCTGCCCTTGCCCGGACCCATTCATCCCGGCATGGTGCGCGGCATCCTTGGCTCGAGCTGGAGCGCCCATGCCCGTGCTGAACAGCGCGGCCGACACCCGGTCCGCCGCCTTCCGCGACAACGAGACGGCCATGCGCACGGCCGTCGACGACCTGCAATCGACCGTGGCCCGGATCAAGCTGGGCGGCGGCCAGGCGGCCCGCGACCGCCATGTCGGCCGCGGCAAGCTGCTGCCTCGCGAGCGGATCCGCGCGCTGCTCGACCCCGGCGCGCCGTTCCTGGAGCTGTCGCAGCTGGCCGGCCACGACGTCTATCGCGACGACGTCCCGGCCGCCGGCATCATCACCGGCATCGGCCCGGTCTCCGGCCAGGAATGCGTGATCGTCGTCAACGACGCGACGGTGAAGGGCGGCACCTATTACCCGCTGACGGTGAAGAAGCACCTGCGGGCGCAGGAGATCGCGCGCGAGAACAACCTGCCCTGCCTCTATCTGGTCGATTCCGGCGGCGCCTTCCTGCCGCTGCAGGACCAGGTCTTCCCCGACCGCGACCATTTCGGCCGGATCTTCTACAACCAGGCGACGATGTCGGCCGCCGGCATCCCGCAGATCGCGGTGGTGATGGGCTCCTGCACCGCCGGCGGCGCCTATGTCCCGGCGATGTCGGACGAATCCATCATCGTCAAGGGCCAGGGCACCATCTTCCTCGGCGGCCCGCCGCTGGTGAAGGCCGCGACCGGCGAGGAGGTGTCGGCCGAGGATCTCGGTGGCGCCGACGTGCACAGCCGCATCTCCGGCGTCACCGACCACTACGCCCAGGACGACCACCATGCCCTGGCCATCGCCCGCCGCATCGTCGCCGACCTGAACCGGGTCAAGCGCCCGGCCCTGGCGCTGCGCGACCCGGCGGAGCCGCTGTACCCGGCCGCCGACCTCTACGGCATCGTCGGCACCGACCTGCGGAAGCCCTTCGACGTGCGCGAGGTGATCGCGCGCCTGGTCGACGGGTCGGAGTTCGACGAGTTCAAGGCGCTGTACGGCACCACGCTGGTCTGCGGCTTCGCCCATCTCTGGGGCATCCCGGTGGGCATTGTCGCCAACAACGGCATCCTGTTCTCGGAAAGCGCGCTGAAGGGGGCGCATTTCGTCGAGCTGTGCTGCCAGCGCGGCATCCCGCTGCTGTTCCTGCAGAACATCACCGGCTTCATGGTCGGCTCGAAATACGAGCGCGGCGGCATCGCCAAGGACGGCGCCAAGCTGGTCACCGCCGTGGCCTCCGCCCAGGTGCCGAAGCTGACCCTGATGATCGGCGGCAGCTTCGGCGCCGGCAATTACGGCATGTGCGGGCGCGCCTACGGGCCGCGCTTCCTGTTCATGTGGCCGAACGCCCGGATCTCGGTGATGGGCGGCGAGCAGGCGGCCAACGTCCTGGCCCAGGTGCGGCGCGACGGCATCGAGGCCAAGGGCGAGACCTGGCCGCAGGCGGAGGAGGAGGCGTTCAAGGCGCCGATCCGCGACCAGTACGAGACGCAGGGCCATCCCTACTATGCCTCGGCCCGGCTGTGGGACGACGGGGTGATCGACCCGGCGGACAGCCGGCGGGTGCTGGCCTTGGCGCTGTCGGCGTCGCTGAACGCGCCGATCGAGCCGACCCGCTTCGGCGTGTTCCGGATGTGACGGGGATATGATGATCCTGTACGACCTGCTGCGCGGCCGCCAGGCGGTGTTCGAGTCGCAGAGCTTCTTCGAATGGCTCGGCGAGGCGCTGGGCACGCTGATCCACTTCATCATCCGCGTCGTCCGCGGCGTGTTCGGCGGCATCAGCGGCGCCGTGAACGATTTCCTCGACGGCATGGCCCGGGCCATCGGGATGAACAGCTCGATCTTCTCCTTCGCGCTGCTGATCCTCGGCCTGTTCCTGCTGTACACCTCCGTCCGCGCCTTCATCGCCCGGTCGATCGTGGCCGGCGTGGTCTGGGCGCTGCTGGGCCTTCTGGTGCTGAGCTGGGTGGTGCGATGAGCGCGGTCCGGATCGAGATCGGGAACGGCGTCGGCACGGTTGTGATGGACCGGCCGGACCGCCACAACGCCTTCGACGAGCACGTCATCGCCGAGCTGACGGCGGGCTTCGCCAGGCTGGGCGCCGACGACTCCGTTCGTGCCGTGGTGCTGCGCGGTGCCGGCAAGAGCTTCTCGGCCGGCGCCGATCTCGACTGGATGCGCCGCATGGCGGCCTATGACGAGGCCGCCAACCTGGCCGATGCCAAGGCCCTGGCGGCGCTGATGCGCACCATCGACACGCTGCCCAAGCCGACGGTCGCCCTGGTCCATGGCGCGGCCTATGGCGGCGGGGTCGGCCTCGTCGCCTGCTGCGACATCGCCATCGCCACCGAGGCTGCCGCATTCTCGCTGTCCGAGGTCAAGCTCGGCCTGATCCCGGCGGTGATCAGCCCCTATGTGGTGCGCGCCATCGGCGCCCGCGCCGCGCGCCGCTATTTCCTGACCGCCGAACGCTTCGACGCGGTGGAGGCCCGGCGCCTGGGCCTGGTGCATGAGCTGGTGTCGGGCGACGGGCTGGAGGAGGCGGCCCGGCAGGTCCTGGCGGCGCTGCGCGGCAACGGCCCGGCGGCGGTGCGGGCGGCCAAGGATCTGGTCGCCGCCGTGGCCGGCAAGGCGCCCGCCGAGGTCGAGGACGATTGCGCCCGCCGCATCGCCGCGATCCGCGCCGGCGACGAAGGCAAGGAAGGCGTCGCCGCCTTCCTGGAGAAGCGCAAGCCGTCCTGGCTGGCCTGATCAGGCCGCGGTGGGCGCGTTCCAGGCCCGCACGACATTGACCAGGAACAGCAGCATCGAGGCCAGCGTCAGCAGCGAGCCGATGATCACCACGGCCTGCTGCTCCTGCGTTATCGCGAGATAGATGCCGGCCGGCAGCAGGATGGCACCGGCGGCCGCGACCCAGAAATGGATGACGGCCAGCGCGCCCGTCCTGGCGAAGCCCAGCCGGTAGCCCACCCCGAACAGGGCGAGCGAGACCCAGCCGACGAGATTGATATGGGCGTGCACCGGCACCAACTGGAAGTCATGGGCCATGCCCATCTGGATTCCCAGCAGCATGCCGGCCAGCGCCATCAGCACGGCCAGGATGAAGAACGCTCTGTCGATGCTGCGCATCATGTCCCCTCATTGATCGATGGCGGCCGGATCGATCCCGGCCTGCCCAGCCGCACCGGAGGATGCGTCGCGCCGCCCGTGCCGGCCTGTTACCGGCGGCACAGGCGGCGGCCCATCCCCATCCCCTCCGGGTGCGTCTCCAGTCTCGTTGGAACGACGGCACGCAGCATCCCCCGAGGATTAGAGCGGAATGAGGTTGGTTAGAATCGGAAGGGGATTCCCAGGGGCGAGGGAATGTGATTCACCATGCTGGCTGGGAGGAGGCCAGCCTGGATGGGTAAACCGTGCTCGATGGATCTCCGTGAGCGAGTGGTGCGGGCGGTGGAGC
>NZ_NHON01000118.1 GCF_002195995.1 Inquilinus limosus | reverse complement strand
CCGCAGCGCCGGGGCGGCCGGCCGAGCCGCCGGCACCGCCGCGGTCGGGCGGATCTCGGCCCGCGCCGGGACCGGGCGGCCGAGCATCGCGCAATCGACGAAGCGGTCGCATTCCGACTGGAACAGCGGGTCCATCCGGCGGCCGGGGCCGATGGCGATCACCTTCTTGCCGTGGCGGCGCAGGCTGCGGACCAGCGGCAGCAGCGCCGCGCTGCCGGTCACCAGCACCACCGTGTCGATGCCGCGCTCCAGCAGCGCCAGCTCCATGGCATCGACGACAAGGCGCAGCGAGGCGGCGTCGCGGCCCGGCTCGATCTCGGTGGTCTGCACCTGGTCGAAGCCGTGGCGGTGGGCGACGCTGCGCAGGTCGGACAGCGCCGCCCAATCGGCATAGGCGATGCGGCGGGCCGGGCGGCAGACGGTGCCGAGCGCGCCGAGGATGCGCGCGAGGTCCTCGGGGTCGCCGCCGGGCAGCGACGCCACATCGAGGAAGACCGCGGCCACCGGCAGCGCCGGGGTGTCCTGGGTAGGCAATGTCTCGTCGGTCATATCGGGTTCTTACTCCGGACCGCAGGTCGGCGCCAAGGGGGGTAGGATTAAGTTTTATGCAAGTTTTAGCATCGCGGGGCGTCAGGCCGCAGGACCGGAGAGCCGGGCCAGCGCCCGATCCCGCCCGATCAGCGGCAAGAGGCCGCGCAGCTCCGGACCATGGTCGAGGCCGGTCAGGGCCAGGCGCAGGGTCAGGAACAGCGGCTTGCCCTTGACGCCGGTGCGGTCCCGCACCGCCGCCGTCCATTCGCCCCAGGTCGCGTCGGTCCAGGGCTCCGGCGGCAGCAGCCCGGCCGCGGCGGACAACAGATCGGCGTCGGCGACGACCGGCGTGACCGGCCCGGTGACCACCTGCCACCAGCCGGCCGTATCATCGAGCCGCTGCAGGTTCGGGCGCAGCACCGACCAGGCGGCCTCGTCGATGGCGCCGAGGCCCAGCGCCGCCAGCCGGTCGCGCACCGCCGCAAAGGGCGTCTCGTGCAGGATGCGGCCGTTCAGCCGCTCCAGCTCGGCCGGGTCGAAGCGCGGGATGGTGCGGGAGAACTTGGCGAAGTCGAACTCGGCGACGAGGTCGCCGAGCGCCAGCCGCGGCTCGATCGGGTCGGAGGTGCCGAGCTTGGCCAGCAGGCTGGTCACCGCCATCGGCTCGATCCCCTCCTCCCGCAGGCTGCGCAGCGACAGGCTGCCGATCCGCTTGGACAGGCCGTGGCCCTCGGCATCGGCGATCAGCGAGAGATGGGCATAGTCCGGCGGCGTCGCGCCCAGCGCCTCGGCCAGCTGGATGTGCATGGCGGTGTTGGCGACATGATCCTCGCCGCGCACCACCAGGGTGATGCCCATGTCGATGTCATCGACCACCGAGCCGATGTGATAGAGCGGCCGCCCGTCCTCGCGCACCAGAACCGGGTCGGAGATGTCGCGGCCGTTGAAATGGACCCGGCCGCGGACCCTGTCGTCCCACTCGACCGGCGCATCCGCCATCCTGAAGCGCCAATAGGGCCGATGCCCCTCCCCCTCCAGCCGGGCGCGGTCGGCATCGGTCAGGGCCAGCGCGGCGCGGTCGTAGAGCGGCGGCAGGCCGCGGGCCAGCAGGCTCTTGCGCTTGAGCTCCAGTTCCTCCGCCGTCTCGTAGCAGGGATAGAGCCGGCCGGCCGCCTTCAGCCGGTCGAGCGCGTCCCGATAGCGATCCGTGCGGTCGGACTGGCGGGCGAAGCCATCCCAATGCAGGCCGAGCCAGCGCAGATCCTGCTCGATCGCCGCGGCGAATTCGGCGCTGCCTCGCTCGGTGTCGGTGTCGTCGAGCCGCAGCAGGAAGCGTCCGCCGGTGGCGCGGGCGGCGAGCCAGCACACCAGCGCGGTGCGGACATTGCCGACATGCAGCAGGCCGGTCGGGCTCGGGGCGAAGCGGGTGATGATCGGGGTGGAAGTCGGCACGTCGGTCATGGGCGGGGAGATAGCACGATCGGGCCGGGAACGGAAAAGGCCCGGTCTCCCGGGCCTTTCCGTCGTGGTGACTGACTCCGGTCAGAGACCGGCGACGATCACTCGTCGCCGCCGTCGCCGTCGCTCTCGGCACCGCCGCCGGCAGTCATCATGCGGTCCGAGACCAGCCCGGCATTGGCCCGGATCTTGGCTTCGATCACCTTCGCCGTCTCGGGATTGTCGCGCAGGAAGATCTTGGCGTTCTCGCGGCCCTGGCCGATGCGCTGGCCGTCATGGGAGAACCAGGCGCCCGACTTCTCCACCACCCCGGCCTGGACGCCGAGGTCGAGCAGTTCGCCGGTCTTCGACACGCCCTCGCCATACATGATGTCGAACTCGACGGCGCGGAACGGCGGCGCCAGCTTGTTCTTCACCACCTTGACCCGGGTCTGGTTGCCGGTGACGGTCTCGCGGTCCTTGATCGCGCCGATGCGGCGGATGTCGAGCCGGATCGAGGAGTAGAACTTCAGCGCGTTGCCGCCCGTCGTCGTCTCCGGGTTGCCGAACATCACGCCGATCTTCAGGCGGATCTGGTTGATGAAGATCACCATGGTGTTCGACCGCGCGATCGAGCCGGTGAGCTTGCGCATCGCCTGGCTCATCAGCCGGGCCTGCAGGCCGGGCTGGTTGTCGCCCATCTCGCCCTCGAGCTCGGCCCGCGGCACCAGCGCCGCCACCGAATCGATGACGATGACGTCGATCGCGCCGGAGCGGACCAGCGTGTCGGTGATCTCCAGCGCCTGCTCGCCGGCATCGGGCTGGGAGATCAGCAGCTCGTCGATGTTGACGCCGAGCTTGCGGGCATAGGTCGGGTCGAGCGCATGCTCGGCATCGACATAGGCGCAGGTGCCGCCGACCTTCTGCGCCTCGGCCACCGCATGCAGCGCCAGCGTGGTCTTGCCGGAGCTTTCCGGCCCGTAGATCTCGACGATGCGGCCCTTCGGCAGGCCGCCGATGCCGAGCGCGATATCGAGGCCCAGCGATCCGGTCGAGATCACCTCCGTCTCGATCTGGGGCCGCGCCCCGAGCTTCATCACCGAGCCCTTGCCGAAGGCCCGTTCGATCTGGGTCAGGGCGGCTTCCAGCGCCTTGGTCTTGTCCATCGGGGCCCTTTCGACAACACGGAGAGTCGGGATCGACATCACCTGCCCTTTCCAGTTGCATGGCGCCATGCGCCGCGTCAATGCAGCACTTGTACACGTTTTGTTCCTACCAAGCAAGACCCGCGCGACGCGGGCCCTTCCGCGGCCGCGGCTTCGCAAGCAGGATCAATCCGCTTCGGGCTAGTACGGGGTCAGGAGAACGAACCGATGCCGAAGGACGCCACGCTCGACCGCCACCTCGCCCGCATCCAG
Organism: Inquilinus limosus; assembly: GCF_002195995.1. GTDB lineage: Bacteria > Pseudomonadota > Alphaproteobacteria > DSM-16000 > Inquilinaceae > Inquilinus > Inquilinus limosus_C. Next base: position 12,900 of record NZ_NHON01000118.1, on the reverse strand, counting down.
CGGGTGATCGACCACATCGTCGCCCATCTCGACGACCCGATCGACCTGGACCAGTTGGCCGGGGTGGCCTGCTTCTCGCCCTACCACTTCCACCGGGCCTACCGGTACCTGCTGGGCGAGACGGTGGCGGACACGGTGCGCCGGCTGCGGCTGCACCGCGCCGCCGGCACCCTGCTGGACAGCGAGACGGCGGTGGCCCGCATCGCGCAGCGGGCGGGCTACGGCAGCGCCGCCGCCTTCAGCCGCGCCTTCGCCGAACGCTACGGCCGCCCGCCGGCGGCCTATCGCGGCACGCGCCGGTCGTTCCCCTTCGACTCACCCGAAGGAGAGACAGCCATGCCCGACGTGACCTACCGCACCCTGGCGCCGATTCGCGTCGCCGCCGTCCGCCATGTCGGCCCCTATATGGAGGTCGGCCGCAGCTTCGACATCCTGATGTCCTGGGCCCGTGCCCGCCAGCTGCTGCGCCCGGGCGCCCGCAGCCTGGGCATCTATTACGACGATCCGGCGGCGGTGGCGCCCGCCGATCTCCGCTCCGACGCCTGCCTGGAGATCCCCGAGGGCGTCGCCGGCGAAAGCGAGGTCGTGCTCCGCACCGTCGCCGGCGGGCCACACGCGGTGCTGCGCCACACCGGCCCCTATGCCGAGCTGGAGCGGTCCTATGCCTGGCTGTACCGGACCTGGCTGCCGACCAGCGGCGCCGAGCCGGCGGAGACGCCGATCTTCGAGGAATACCTGAACGACCCGCGCAGCACCCCGCCGGCCGAGCTGATCACCGACATCCACCTGCCGATCCGGACGATCCCGGAAGGGCGAGGATGACGTTGCCGCGAGGCAGCCGACCGGGCCGAGCCCGGTCCGGTCGGCCAGCCCGGATCCGCTAGAGGACGAAGTCCGATGCCGAGAGAGACTTCGCATTCGTCTCGACGGCGATGGTGAAGTCGGCCTGCCGATCGCCGTTCACGTCGCCGGCAACGATCAGAACGCCTCCTTCGGCGAAGTACCGCAACTGCCCTCCCCCGCCGGAGAACCCGGCGGTGCCGACGAACCTGAACGCCTGGTCGCCCCCCACAGCGGTATTGGCATCAATTTCCGACAGGTCAATCTGGTCGCCGTCCCACAGAAAATCCACGATGCGGTCGCGTGTGGCGGCAGTGACGCCGCTGTCGGCGGCGTCCTCGTACACAAAAAGATCCGCACCGGAGCCGCCGACCAGCACGTCGGCTCCCGCCCCTCCTTCCACCAGATCGTTCCCCCGGCCACCGGAGAGCAAGTCGCCGCCGGCGCCGCCAGAGAGCCAATTGCTGTTGCCGTCTCCGGTCAGGAAATCATTGAAATCCGATCCGATCAGATCGGTGATCTGATACAGCTTGTCTCCCACCGCATCGCCACCACCCAGGGCACCGGTTGCAAGATTGATCGATACGGCGGATGACGACTCGGAGTAGGACGCCGCATTGAAGCCCGCCCCGCCGAAGAGTGAATCCGCGCCGGCTCCGCCTTCCAGCACATCATTCCCATTACCGCCGGCAATATAGTCGAGCCCGGCGCCACCCGAGAGCCAGTTGTTGCCGGCGTCTCCGAGCAGAGAATCGTTGAAATCCGATCCAATCAGGTTGCCGATCTGGTACAGCTTGTCACCTTTCGCATCATCTCCACCGAGTCCTCCGGTCGCGAGATTGACCGAGACTGCTGATGATGCTTCGGAATAGGATGCGGTGTTGGATCCGGCGCCCCCATAAAGCGTGTCGGCCCCGGCGCCTCCTTCCAATACATCGTTCCCGTCGCCGCCGCTGAGAAGGTCGCTGCCCGCGCCGCCGAAAAGCCAGTTGCTGCCGGCGTCGCCGGTCAGGAAATCATTGAAGCTGGACCCCGTCAGATCCGTGATCTGGAACAGCTTGTCGCCTTCGGCATCGCCGGCGCCCAGGATGCCGGTGGCGAGATTGACCGCGACCGCGGATCCAGAGCCCGCATAGGACGCCGTGTTGAAGCCGGCCCCGCCATAGAGGGTGTCCGCACCGCCGCCGCCCTCGAGCACATCGTTCCCGGCCTCACCCAGCAACGTGTCGACGCCCTCGCCCCCTTCCAGCCAATCATTCCCGTTGCCGCCGGCGAGCAGATCCCTGCCGGCTCCGCCGGAGAGCCAGTTGCCGCCTACGTCGCCGGTCAGGAAGTCGTTGAAGTCGGATCCGATCAGATCCGTGATCTGATACAGCCTGTCCCCCTGCGCGTCGCCAGCGCCCAGGACCCGGGTCGCCAGGTTGACCGCAACCCCGGATGACGATTCGCTATAGGAGGCCGCGTTGAACCCCTCTCCGCCATAAAGCGTATCCGCTCCGGCACCACCGTTGAGCAGATCGTTCCCGCCTTCGCCCAGCAACGTGTCGGAACCCGTCCCGCCTTTCAGGGTGTCATCCCCGTTGCCGCCGGCCAGCAAGTCACCGCCGGCGCCGCCGGAAAGCCAATTTTTCCCGGCGTTCCCGGTCAGGAAGTCATTGAAGTCGGATCCGATCAGGTCCGAGATCTGATACAGCTTATCGCCTTCGGCATCGCCGGCACCCAAGACGCCGGTCGCGAGGTTGACCGCGATCCCAGATGACGACCCGCTATAGGACGCGGCGTTGACCCCGGTCCCGCCATACAGCGCGTCCGCGCCCGCACCGCCGCTCAACAGATCGTCGCCCGCATTTCCCACGAGGATATCGTTACCGGCTTCTCCATAGAGAAAGTTGCCGGCGTCGTTCCCGACCAGCGTGTCAGCGAAATCGGACCCGACCACGTCGGTGATCCGAATCAAGGTGTCACCGTCCGCGTCGCCATACAAAGCGCGGCCCTGGGTCAGATCGACCGAAACTCCATGAGACGATCCCGCATAAAAGACGATGTTGTAGCCGTTGCCGCCATCGAGAAGGTCCGCTCCCGCCCCCCCTATCAGCGCATCGTCACCATCGCCACCCGTCAGCCTGTCGTTGCCGTCCAGCCCATACAGCCAGTTGTCACCGCTGTCGCCGATCAGCGTGTCGTTCCAGTCGCTGCCTTCGAGATCCTCGATTCCGGTCAGCGTATCGCCCTGGGCTTCGCCCCCTGCCGCCGTGTGATTGGCCAGGCTGATGGCCACGCCCGCCGCGGAGGTATAGTAGGAGGCGAGGTCGGTGCCGGCGCCGCCGTCCAGGACATCGGCACCGGCGCCGCCGATCAGCAGGTCGTCGCCGCCGAGCCCCGACAGACGATCATTGCCATCGAGCCCGTCCAGCCGATTGTCGCCGGCGTCGCCGGTCAGAACGTCATCGGATTTGCTTCCCGCAACCATATTCCCCCTCCACAAAAGAAAAGACTATTTTCAGAAAATTGCTGACAACACGACAGACTCCGCCCCTGAACGGGCGCTGATTAGGACAGGAAGCTTGGGGGAAACGGGAGAAGAGCGCAAGAGCGCGAAACCAGCACAGGCCCTAACCGCGGACGACCGCCCCGGGGCATGCCCCGGAGTGGTCGCAAGCGGCGCCCGCCTGACGTTGATCAGAACGGGTAGGCGTCACCGGTCGGCAGCCGGTCCACGGCCAGGGGCAGGTTCTGACTGGGCTTGCAGGTCACCGCCCGCTGCCAGGACGGCGCCGCCGCGGTGGCGTAGGAGCCCACGGGCTGCGGGCCCGGGGCCGCGGCCGAGACCGGATTCGGGCCGGTCGGCACGTTGATCGTCTCATAGGACGGGACGCGCTGCGGCTGCGGACCGGCCGCCACCGGAACGGCGGCGAACGGGATATAGGTGTCGTCCGACTGATCCTCGATCGACGGCCCGCTGGCGGCGCGGCGGCCAGCCTTGCGGTCGCGCTTCGAGGACACCGGCGCCATCGCCACGACCGGACCCGGCAGCCGGGTGGCCGCGGCGGCCGGAACGGCGTAGGGCTGGCCGGCGGAGGTTCCCGGCGCGGCGACCGGGACCGCCCCCGGCGCCAGCACCACCGGCTGGCCCGGCGCCGCCGCCTCGGCCGGATAGCAGTTCGGCACCGGCAGGCACTGGAACGTCGCCCCCTTGCGGCCGTCGACCACGTCCTCGGCCTTGAACACGGCCAGGCGGTTGATCTGGGCGCATTGCGAATTGGCGTAGATGGCGGCCTGATCCGCACTGTTGATGAAACCCGCATAGTCGACACGGGTCTCCTTCGGCGCCACCGGATCAATCCCGCAGCCCGAGACGGCGAGAACGGCGGCGAAAAGCGCAGCGCCACGAAGCATCGAATACCCTCGATCTGAAAGCCCCTCGGCGTCACCCTAGCACGGACACGCAGCGAGGCGGAGATGCGAACAACGCCTTCCATCGAAGATGTGATCGGCGGCGAGCGAGAACACGCCTTTCGGCCAAGACCACAGTCGATAACGGCGCCTTTCGGCGCCGGGATCGCTCAATCGTCGCGGTGGGTGCGCTCCAGCCGCTCATGACGCTCCTGCGCCTCGAGGCTGAGGGTCGCGGTCGGCCGCGCCTCCAGCCGCTTCACGCCGATCGGCTCGCCCGTCTCCTCGCAGAAGCCGTAGGAGCCATCCTCGATCCGGCGCATCGCCGCGTCGATCTTGGACAGGAGCTTACGCTCGCGATCGCGGGTCCTGAGCTCGAGCGAGCGGTCAGTCTCGGCGGAGGCCCGATCGGTCAGATCCGGCTCCTGGATGCCGCCATCCTGCAGGCTGTTCAGGGTCGCGTTGGATTCGGCGAGGAGGTCGGCCCGCCACTTCAGAAGCTTGCGCCGAAAGTACTCCACCATCATCGGATTCATGAAGTCTTCATCATCCGACGGCCGATAATCCGGGGGCAGAAGCATCGCTGTCATCGCAACAACCACTCACTCTCTGACGTGCCGGCCTTCTTCCGAGCCTGGGCGGCGCGGAGTATAGGGAGACGCAGGATCGGAAACAATCGAAACGATGAGCGGGCCGTGCATTGCAACCCGCTGATTTTGTTGCATTTTAAAGACGACACAAGACCCGACGCTCCCTGAGGCCGCTTCGCTTCGCGGGATCAGGACGCTGCAACGCCGGTCCGGACGGACGGCAGATTGCGGCATGCGGCGCCCTGATAGCGCCGAACGGGGCGGGAACGCAAGGGGATCAGAGTGTGGCGAAACTCCGGCCGGTCCTGCACGGGGCAAAAACCGCCTTCCCGACGGTCGTTTCCGCCAGCCGCAATGGGCCGCCTGAGCCCGTCAGCGCGGCAGCCGGATGAAGCGGCCGAGGAAGATCACCAGGGCGCAGCCGACCGGGAACAGCATCTCGTTGACGCCGACGCCGACGATCCGCGCCAGCTCCGGCACCGCGCCGCCGGCCGCGATCGCCTGCCAGGTCAGGACGGTGATGGCACCGCCGAACATCAGGCCGGTCGCCGCCCCCGCCAGCAGGAACGGCGCCGGCCCCCTCACCTCCCGCTCGACCATCCGCCCCAGTGCCCAACCCAGCAGGCCGTATTCGACGGCCTTGAGCGCGGCGATGACGACCAGCGGCAGCGCGGCGGGCTGGCCTGCGGCGCCGAGCGATGCCGCCATCACTTTCTGGCCGGCATTGGCCGCCCCGATCGCGACGGGGGTGCAGACCGCGGCCAGGATCCCGGCCAGAGCCGCCCGCAGCTTGATCAGCACCGTGCCCATGCTGACGCCGAAGCAGACCAGGACGGACCAGGTGATGCCCTGCACCAGATCGGCCACGAACCGGGCGCCCGGGACCTGGCCGCCCGCCGACATCCGTGCCGACAGCACCAGGCCCTGCATGGCGAAGCCCAGGAGGATCGCCAGCCAGGCGATGCTGACGATCCGGCGCATGGTGCGGCCCGCGGCCGGGACGTCGTCGCGGCCGGGGGATGCAGTCTCGGAAGCCATGGGCGCCTCTGCGATGGTGCGGGTGTGCATGGCTTCTGCTTACGGCACCCGCCCGCCTGCGCCTGTTCCCGCGGGAACGCCGGCCCGGACGCCGCGGCATCGGTGCCTTGGAAATGCCGATCTGCGGCGCGACGATGCGGCCGATTCGACAGCCCGGAGCCGATCGTGACCGCCCGCCTGACCGCCCTGTCCCTCGGCCTCGCCGCCCTCCTCGTCCCGCTCGCCGCCGCGCAGGCCAATGATTCAACCGCCGAGCTCGCCGCCGGCGGCCTGGTGCTGACTAGGACCGACGACATCGAGATGCGGTCGGAGGACCTCTTCGTCTCGGCGAAGGAGATCCGGGTCACCTACCATTTCTTCAACCGGTCGGCCCGGGACAAGACGGTGACCGTCGCCTTCCCGATGCCGGACGTCACGCTGGACTTCATCGACGGCCTGACCGCCGTGCCGCATCCCGGCACGGAGAACTTCCTCGACTTCTCGACCAGGGCGGACGGCAAGCCGGTCTCGACCCAGGTCGAGGTCAAGGCCTTCGCCGACGACGTCGACCAGACGGCGCTGCTGCGCAAGCTGGGCGTGCCGCTGTATCCGGATATCGACTATGACGGCCTGACCGCGCTGCCGAAGGCCCAGCGAGACGAGCTGATCAAGCTCGGCCTCGCCACCATCAACGAGTTCGACGCCGGCAAGGGCTGGGAGCAGCACGTGGTCCCGACCTGGACGGTCAAGACCACCTATCATTTCGAGCAGACCTTCCCGGCCGGGCGCGAGGTGGTGATCGAGCACCGCTACACCCCCGCGACCGGCAGCGGCGTCGGCACCAGCCTGGCCTATCCCGATTCCGGGCCCGACAGCGGCTATGCCGAGGCCGTGCGCAAATACTGCGTCGACAAGAGCTTCCTGGCGGCGATCGAGCGGGCCCGAGTCGCCGCGAAGGCGGAGTTCGCGCCATTCGGCGACCAGCGCGTCTCCTACATCCTCAAGACCGGGGCGAACTGGGCCGGGCCGATCAAGGATTTCCGGCTGGTGGTCGACAAGGGCGACCCGCGCAACCTGGTCACCTTCTGCGGCGACGGGCTGAAGAAGATCTCGCCGACCCAGTTCGAGATACGCAAGACCGACTTCACCCCCGCCGCCGATCTCGACGTGCTGATCCTGACGCCGATGGGCAACCAGTAAGGCCCGAAGAGGCTAGAGCCGCCAGAGCGCGCTGCGCCGTTCCAGCATCTTCCGCCGCTGCTCGGCCGGCAGCTTCGGCATGATCTCGAGCGCCGTCCCCTCCACCACGTCACGCAGTTCCTTGAACTTGTCGCGCATCGCCGCCAGCCCCGCGGCCGCCTTGGCAGGGTCGTAGGGGTCGGCGGAGAGCGCCTCGTTCGATGCCGTGCGCAGCTGGCGCAGCTCCTTCCAGAGCGCGTCCGCCTCGGCCCGGCGCTGGTCGAGCAGATGGCCCAGCGCCGTGCGGTCGGGCTCCGGCAGCGTCGCCACGGCCTCGGCCAGCGCCGACGGGCCGGAGGACCGCGAATCCGATCGCCACCACCAGGTGCCGATCACGCCCAGCAGCAGGAGGTTGAGCGCGAGCGAGGCGACGAGGGCCCAGCGCCACGAGCTAGCCCGCATGCCTCACACTCCCTGTGCCCTGCGTCGCCTTGCGGCGAGGCGGATGCGGGGGCGGGACGCGAAAAGCGTAGCGGCACTACGGTCGAGCGGCCCGCCCCCGCAGGCGCCCGCCGCAAGACGGCCCGAAGGGTCGTCTTGGGGGGGGGGCCGGCGGGGGGGGGGNGTGCGTCGCCGCGCTTGCCCGATGCGCTGCATCGCGCCGCGCGCGGCTCCTGCCCTGCCGGTCTCTGGCGACGGCGCAGGGTACAGGGAGTGTGAGGCATGCGGGCTAACAGTCACGGCGTTCCTCCGAAGGGCGACGTGTCGTCGGCCAGGGCGTAGCCGAGGCCCGACGACCAGTCGTCATCGCTGGCCTGCACCGTCGGCACCATCGCGCCCAGATACACGCCCACCACCAGCGCCGCGGCGAAGGCGATCGCCGGCCGCCACGACAGAATCTCGGAAATCCAGCGGCGCGGCCGCGGCGCGGCGTCGAGGATGCGGCCCAGCATCGCCGCCGAGGGCGGCGCCACCCGCAGGTCGTTGAGGATCGAGGCCACCGCCCGGGCGTCGGCCATGGCGGATCGCGCCTCGGCCGAGGCCGCCAGCAGCGCCTCCGCGCCATCCTGGTCGGGCGCCGGCCACCGGTCGATCACCGGGCCGTGCCGGTCGAGCAGATCGAGGAATCGATCGAGCGTCATCTCGGCCATGTCACACCTCTCCCATCAGATCGGCCCGCTCCGCCGCCAAAGCCTGGCGGAGAGCGCGCCGGCCGCGCGCCAGCAGCGATTCGACCGCCTCGACGCCGACCCCCAGCGCCTCCCCGATCTCGCGATTGCCCTGGCCCTCATAGTGGCTGAGCAGGATGGCGGCGCGCTGGCGCTCGGGCAGCTGGGCCAGGGCTTCGGCCACCCGGCGCGAGACCCGGGCGCGCTGCAGCGCGGCCTCGGCGCCGGCGGCGGGGTCCGGCGGCTCCGGCACCGCGTCGAGCGCGACGGAAGGCTGCCGCCGCAGCCGGTCGATCGACCGGTTGTAGGTGACGCGGGTGAGCCAGGTCGAAACCGTGGCGCTGCCGTCCGGCCGCCAGCGCCCGGCCTCCTTCCACAGGGCCAGGAACGCGTCCTGGGCCACGTCCTCGGCATCGGCGCGGCTGCCCAGCATGCGCTGGGCGAAGGCGAGCAGACGCCCGAGATGCCGGTCGACCAGGCGGCGGCAGGCGGCGGCGTCTCCCGCCGCCACCGCCGCCACCAGGGCATCGTCGCTCTCGGCCACGCTTCAGTTGCGGTGGGTCTTGAGGTCATCGATCGACAGTTCACCCGTCTTGGCGGTGTCGCGGCGGTCGAAGCGGGCCAGGGCCGGCGCCTCGAATTCAGCCGCGGTCACCTTTCCATCCTTGTCGGCGTCGAGCTTGTCGAAACGCTGTTCCAGGCGGGGGCGGATCTGCGCGATCATGGCGTCGACATACTGCTCCTTGGTCAGCGCCCCGTCACCTGCCGTGTCGAGTTTCTTGAACCGCGCCTCCGACCAGGCCTGGACCTCCGTCCGCTCGATCTTGCCGTCCTTGTTGGTGTCGAGCTGACGGAAGAAGCCGCCGCGCCAGCCGCCCTGGGGGGCCCCTTCCTGGGCCGCCGCCATGACGGTGCCGCCGATGAGGGCGACCAGCGCGGACCCGACAATCCACTTCGTCTTCATGATGCTCTCGACATTGCGCACCGCCATGGGTGCCTGATGCTCCCTTCACGGCGCAGGGCGCCGCTTCCGTCGCAAGTCAGACTCACGGACGCTTGCGCGACCCCGGAACTTGGCCCACCTCTTGGAGCAGATGCCGTTCCGCAACCGGGCGAATGCCATGGCCGACTACACCTTCCTGGACCGCGACGTCCTGCGCCTGACGGGCGAGGACCGCGCCGCCTTCCTGCAGGGGCTGGTCTCCAACGACATGCGGAAGGTGGCGCCGGGCCGCGCCGTCTTCGCCGCCTTCCTGACGCCGCAGGGCAAGTATCTGCACGATTTCCACGTGGTGGCGCTGGGCGATGCCTGGCTGATCGACTGCGAGGCCGGGCGCGGCGCCGACCTGTTCCGGCGGCTGCGGATGTACCGGCTGCGCTCCAGGGTCGAGCTGGCCGACGTCACCGCCGACTGGGCGGTGGCGGCGATCCCGGGCGGAGCCGGGAACGCCGCTCTCGGCCTGCCGGACGAGCCGGGGGCGGCGCGCGCCCTGGCCGACGGCATCGCCCATGTCGACGCCCGGACGGCGGCGCTCGGCGCCCGGGCGCTGCTGCCGAAGGCCAGCGCCAAGGCCGCGCTGGAGGGCCTCGGCCTCACCGAGACCGGGCCGGAGGCCTGGGACCGGCTGCGCCTGGCCCTGGGCGTGCCCGACGGCACCCGCGACCTGGTGCCCGAGAAGACGGTGCTGCTGGAGGCGAACTACGATTCGCTGAATGCCATCGCCTGGGACAAGGGCTGCTACATGGGGCAGGAGCTGACCGCCCGCACCCGCTATCGCGGCCTCTTGAAGAAGCGGCTGGCGCCGGTGGAGCTGGACGGGCCGGCGCCGGAACCCGGCACGCCGATCCTGCGCGACGGGCGCGAGGCCGGCGAGATGCGGTCCAGCCGCGACGGCATCGGCCTGGCGCTGCTGCGGCTGGAGGCGCTGGAGGGCGATGCCGGGCCGCTGCTCGCGGGAGAAACCCCGGTCCGGCCGGCAACCCCGGCGGGAAAAGCCGCCTGACATCCTCCCGGCGCTGGCGACTCACCCCGGCGGCATGGTTTCCTATCCCCAACGCGGCGCATTCTCGCCGCGAGGGGAGGCAATCATGCGCATCTTTGCTGTCATCGGCCTGCTGCTGTGGGCCGTCACCGCCAGCGCTGCCGAGCCGGTGCTGGACCTGACCATCGGCGGCGAGAGCCGCCACTTCACCCGGGAGCAGCTTCTGGCCCGGCCGGATGCCGCGACGATCGAGGTGGCGAAGGACGCCATCTACGGCCGCGCCATGACCTATCGCGCCGTGCCGCTGGCGGGGCTGATCGCCGGGCTGACGCCGCCGCCCGGCACCGTGATCGAGGCGATCGCGACCGACGGCTACGCGGCGCAGCTGCCGGTCGACCAGATTCTCAGCACCGACCCGAAGACCGTGATCGCCTGGGTGGCGATCGAGCCGGCCGACGCCCCGTGGCCCAAGCTGCCGGAGAAGACGGTCAGCGCCGGCACCTTCTACCTGGTCTGGACCGGCGACCAGGCGGCGACGGTGCGCAGCGAGCAGTGGCCCTACCAGATGGCCAAGCTCGACACCCAGCCCTCCCCCGCCGCGCGCTGGCCGGAGCTGGCGGTCGACCCGGCCCTGCCGGCGGCCGACCCGATCCGCAGCGGCCAGACGCTGTTCGTCACCCAGTGCCTGGTCTGCCACAAATTCAGCGGCGCCGGGTCGGCCGATGTCGGGCCCGACCTGAACCGGCCGATGAACCCGACCCAGTACCTGACCGCGGCCGCGCTGCACGCCCTGATCCGCGACCCGGCCTCGGTGCGTGACTGGCCGGACCGTAAGATGCAGGGCTTCACGCCCGAGCAGATGAGCGATCGCGAGATCGACCAGGTCATCGGGTATCTGAAGCACATGGCGGACCGCAAAGGCTGACGCGGCCGGCTTTTAAGATCGTCTCCACGGCTTTTCCCGTCATGGCGAGGCGCGCAGCGCCGTGGCCATCCAGGGCCGCTCGCACTGGCCCCTGGATGGCCGCGCCCCTACGGGGCTCGCCATGACGGGTCAGTGGACCAGACCGAGACCTCCCCTCCCCTTTCCCGCCGCGTCCGATCTGCTCTAGGGTCGGTCCAACGAATTCCGGAGGAGTCTTTCCGTGAGCACGCTCGACCAGGTCCTGTCGGCGATCGACGCCGGCCTCGATTCCAGCCTCGACCGGCTGATGGCGTTCCTGCGCCTGCAGAGCATCTCGACCGACCCCGCCTACAAGGACCAGTGCCGCGCCGCCGCCGAATGGCTCGCGGCCGGCCTGGCCGATGCCGGCATCGCCGCCGAGGTGCGGCCGACCCCCGGCCACCCGATGGTGGTCGGCCACGCCGTCGCCGCCGGCCCCGGCCCGGAGGTGCTGTTCTACGGCCATTACGACGTGCAGCCGGTCGACCCGCTGGACCTGTGGCACGCCCCGCCCTTCGAGCCGCGGATCGAGACCGGGGCCGACGGCGTCAAGCGCATCCGCGCCCGCGGCGCCTCGGACGACAAGGGCCAGCTGATGACCTTCGTCGAGGCCTGCCGTGCCTGGAAGGCGGTGACCGGGTCGCTGCCGCTGCCGATCACCGTGTTCTTCGAGGGCGAGGAGGAATCGGGCAGCCCCAGCCTGAACCCGTTCCTGGAGGCCAACCGCGCGGAGCTGTCGAAAGACCTGGCGCTGATCTGCGACACCGGCATGTGGGACCCGAAGACGCCGGCGATCACCACCAGCCTGCGCGGCATGGTCTATGAGCAGGTGACGGTGACCGCGGCCAATCGCGACCTGCATTCCGGCATCTATGGCGGCTCCGCCCGCAACCCGATCCATGTGCTGACGCGGATCCTGGCCGATCTGCGCGACGAGGACGGCCGCATCACCGTGCCCGGCTTCTATGACGGCGTGCCGGAGGTGCCGACCCAGCTGAAGGCGCAATGGCAGTCGATGGGCTTCGACGAGGCGGAGTCGCTGGGCCAGATCGGCCTGTCGATTCCCGCCGGCGAGCGCGGCCGGCCGGCGCTGGAGCGGCTGTGGGCGCGGCCGACCTGCGACGTCAACGGCATCTGGGGCGGCTATACCGGCGAAGGCGCCAAGACGGTGATCCCGGCCAAGGCCTTCGCCAAGGTCTCGTTCCGGCTGGTCGGCGACCAGGACCCCGCGAAGATCCGCGACGCCTTCCACGACTTCGTGACGTCCCGCCTGCCGGCCGACTGCTCGGCCGAGTTCTGGTCGCGCGACGGCAGCCCGGCCCTGTCGCTGGCGATCGACAGCCCGGCCCTGACCCGCGCCCGCGCGGCGCTGCAGGACGAATGGGGCCGGCCGGCGATGCTGATCGGCTCCGGCGGCTCGATCCCGGTGGTCGGGTCGTTCAAGACGATCCTGGGCATGGATTCGGTGATGGTCGGCTTCGGCCTGGACGACGACCAGATCCACAGCCCGAACGAGAAATACGACCTGACCAGCTTCCACAAGGGCATCCGCTCCTGGGCGCGGATCCTGGCGGCGCTGGCGGAGAGGTAAGACTTTGGCAGCAGGTCGATATTCTCTTGTTGTCATCCTCGGGCTTGACCCACGGGTGTCCGGTTAAGAAAAGGTGGACATAGCGCACGGTGTTGATTCAGCTCGGGTTCAGGACGTTGGCGCGTCACCTGGACACGACCCGGAGCAACACCGTGCGGCATCACAATAGCGTGTTCCACGATCTGCTGAAGCGGGT
>NZ_NHON01000117.1 GCF_002195995.1 Inquilinus limosus | reverse complement strand
GGGGGGTTTCCCGGTTTGATCCGGCCGAGGTCGCCAGCGAACCAGCCAAGTGGTGGGGCCGGTTCCCCCCGCATTCGCGCGCGGACGCGCGCAGACCCCTCCCCTATCCCCCTCCCGCAAGGGGAGGGGGGACTCACAAAAGCTGAGCCGGAGAGAAGCGTCGGACGGGAGTGGTGTTGACCTCATGCCAAAATCGGCGTGATCAGCGGCTCCAGCGTCGCCATCACGGTCGAGACCACGCCGCGGTTGCGCTGGGCCACGGCACCGGCGGCGCGGGCCATGCGGCGGCGCTCCACCGGGTCGTCCAGCAGGCGGCCGACCGCGGCGGTCAGGGCCGCGGCGTCGGCCACCGGCATCGCCGCGCGGGCCTGGCCCAGCTGGGCGGTGATGTCAGGGAAGTTGGTCATGTGCGGCCCATAGACCAGCGCCGCGCCCAGCTGCGCTGCCTCGATCGGGTTGTGACCGCCGAACGGCACCAGCGAGCCGCCGACGAAGGCGATCGGGCAGACCCGCAGCCAGATTCCCATCTCGCCGATCGTGTCGGCCACCAGGATGTCGGTGTCGGCGGCCGGCCGCCGGGTCTGGCTGCGGCGCAGGGCACGCAGCCCTGCCGCCTTGGCCAGGGCGGCGATCTCCTCGCCCCGGTCGGGGTGGCGCGGCGCCAGCACGGTCAGCAGGCCGGGGCGCTTGGCCGCCAGGGCCTTGTGCGCCTGGATGATCTGCTCCTCCTCGCCGGCATGGGTGCTGGCGGCCAGCCAGACCGGCCGGCGGCCGATCGCGGCGCGCATCGCCGCCAGCTCCTCCAGCTCGGCATCCGGCGGGTCGGAGGAGAATTTCAGGTTGCCGACCTGGCCGACGCCGCGGGCGCCGAGGGCGCGGAAGTTGCGGGCCGACCGCTCGTCCCAGGGCAGGATCACCCGGAAGATGCCGAGCAGCTTGCGGATCAGCCGCGGCAGGCGGCGCCAGCGCTTGAACGACCGCTCCGACATCCGGGCGTTGACCAGGGCGATGGGCAGGCCGCGCTTCTCCATCTCGGTCAGCATGTTGGGCCAGATCTCGGATTCGACCCAGATCGCCAGGTCCGGCTTCCAATGGTCGAGGAAGCGGCGGACGAAGGCCATGCGGTCGAGCGGTGCGAACTGGTGCATCGCCCGGTCGGGCAGCCTTTCGCCGATCAGCCGGGCGGAGGTGACGGTGCCGGTGGTGACCAGGATGGTCAGGCGCGGGTCGCGCTCCAGCAGGCGGCGCACCAGCACCTGTACCGACAGCACCTCGCCGACGCTGGCGGCATGGACCCAGATCAGCGGCCCGGCCGGGCGCGGGATGCTGGCATGGCCCAGCCGCTCGCCGCGGCGGGCGGGATCCTCGCGGCCCGCCGCGGTGCGGCGGGCCAGCAGCAGGGGCACGAAGGGGCCGGCGGCATCGGTCAGCCCGCGATACAGCGCATAGATCATCCGGTCGGAAGGGTCATCGGAAGGGATGCAGATGAGTCAGAAACTGATCTGTACATGCCTCCCAGGAATAGCGCAGCGCAAAACTGCGGCAATCCTCCGACGGAACCTTCAGCGCCTCGCGGATGGCCAGGCCCAGATCCTCGTCCAGCCGGCCGACCGGCGCGTCGCCGATGACGTCGGCCGGCCCCTGCACCGGATAGGCCGCGACCGGCACGCCGCAGGCCAGCGCCTCCAGCATCACCAGGCCGAAGGTGTCGGTGCGTGACGGGAAGACGAAGACGTCGGCATCGGCATAGGCGTCGACCAGCGCCTGCCCCTGCTTGGCGCCGGTGAAGGTGACGTCCGGATATCGGGCCTGGAAGGCGGGCAGGGACGGGCCGCCGCCGACCACCACCTTCTCGCCGTCCAGCTTCAGCGACAGGAAGGCGTCGAGGTTCTTCTCCACCGCCACCCGGCCGACATAGAGGTGCCGGGGCCGCTCCCTCTCGCCGCGCTGCGCCGGGCGGAAGCGGTCGGTGTCGACGCCGCGGCTCCAGCGCGCCAGGCGGCGGAAGCCGCGGCTGTTCAGGTTCCGCTCCAGCGTGTCGGTCGCCACCATCACGGCGCTGGCGGCGCGGTGGAAATGCCGCAGCAGCGCGTAGGTCGAGGCCAGCGGCATGCCGGTGCGCAGCTGGACATATTCCGGGAACTGGGTGTGGAACGAGGTGGTGAAGGACAGCCGCCGGCGGATGCAGTAGCGCCGTGCCGCCCAGCCCAGCGGGCCCTCGGTCGAGATGTGGATGGCGTCGGGGTCGAACTCGTCGATCAGCCGGGCCATGCGCCGGCTCTGACCGATCGCCAGGCGGATCTCGGGATAGGTCGGGCAGGGGATCGAGGCGAAGCGGTCGGGGCCGACGACATCGACTGTGTGGCCGCGGCGGCGCAGCTCGTCACGGGTCGATTCGATGGTGCGCACCACCCCGTTGACCTGGGGCAGCCAGGCGTCGCTCACGATCAGGATGCGCATCAGCCGACTGTAGATCCCGTCGCTGCCATGTCCAGGGAGACTATACCCGATCGGATCAAGCGGCGCGCTGCGGCTTCAGCGCGGGCTCCGGCGTCGCCACCGCGTCGCGGGCCGCGACGATGTCCGCCCAGTGCAGGATCTCCAGGCGGCCGTCGTCATGCTCCACCAGCGCGGTGCAGCTCTCCACCCAGTCGCCGTCATTCACATAGGTCATGCCCTGCATGTCCTTCAGCTCGGCGGTGTGGATGTGGCCGCAGATCACCCCGTCCACGCCGCGCCGCCTGGCCTCTTCGACCAGCGCGAGCTCGAACCGGCCGACGAACTCGACCGCCCGCTTGGCCCGCTGCTTCATATACGCCGAGAGCGACCAGTAGGAGAAGCCGAGACGGCGGCGGACGATGTTGAGCGCGGTGTTGGTGTGCAGCAGCAGCTCATAGGCCTTGTCGCCGATATGGGCCAGCCACTTGGCGTAGCGCACCACCACGTCGAACTGGTCGCCATGGATGACCAGGAAGCGGCGGCCGTCCGCGGTCTCGTGGATGCAGTCGTCGGCGACGTCGACATCGCCGAAGTTCTGGCCCACGAACTGGCGCGCGGCCTCGTCATGGTTGCCCGGGATGTACAGCACGCGGGTGCCCTTGCGGGCCTTGCGCAGCAGCTTCTGGATCACGTCGTTGTGCTGCTGCGGCCAGTACCAGCTCTTCTTCAGCCGCCAGCCATCGACGATGTCGCCGACCAGGTACAGCGTGTCGGAGTCGGTGTGCTTCAGGAAGTCGAGAAGAAGATTGGCGTTGCAGGCCCGGGTGCCGAGATGGACGTCCGAGATCCAGATGGTGCGATAGCGCGTCACCTGATCCATGGGCATCGGTCCTTCGGCGGTCATATACCGTCCATATAACCGAGACGCCTTCGGCAAACAACATGTTGATGTCGTCTACGATCTCGCAGATGCAAAAATTAATAAAACGGTCATGAGTGCTTTCGGCCGCCCGATCTGTCGCGATCTGTTCGCCGACTGTTGCAGGGCTTTGTGAATCTTTTCTGAAACGGTTGGATTGGGTTCGAAAGAAGAAGAGCCCGCCCTCCCCTGGTTGCGGACAAGGGAGGGCGGGCAGCCGCGGGCGCGCTGAAGCGCGAAATCCGCCGCGGCCATCTGACATCGCGGCCATGGCGGCCGTCCCGAAATCAAGGCGGCTCAAGATCGGGCAAAATCCAAGGCAGTTCGAGAGGGTTCCAGCGTCCCAGGAAAGAACGCAACGAAGCGGCAGGACAGTAGGAACAAAATTTCCGCCGGACGGGCGTGCCGGCGGACGCCGCAAAACGGTTCGTCCGTGCCGCAAGGCTCCGCCCTATCCCGCGGGCGGGGGAAGGGCGGAGCGGCAGCCGTGCTACAGCACGAAATCCGCCGCGGTCAGGGCGTGGTTGGAATAGACAGTAATGATGGCATCCGGTTGCTTGTCGCCGGTGGTCTCGAGATAGACGCCGTAGCGGCCGCCGCCGAAATCCAGCGCCCGGATCTGGCCGGCGGCGGTGAAGGCGCCGGTGCCGAAGGTGAAGGCGGCGTCGCCCGGCCCCGCCCCGTTGGCGTCGATCGCCGACAGGTCGATCTTGTCGCCGGTGGTGAAGTCGGTGATCGTGTCCCGGCCCGAGGCCGCGACCGTGCTGTCGCCGATCGCGACGTAGCGGAAGGTGTCGTTGCCGGCGCCGCCCTTCAGCACATCGGCACCGCCGCCCCCGGTCAGCACATCGTCCCCCGCAAGGCCCCACAGGGTGTTGGCGTTGACGTCGCCGGTGATGGTGTCATTGAAGCCCGAGCCCATCACCTGCTCGATCCCGGTCAGCGTGTCGCCCTGGGCGTCGCCGCCGGTGCCGGGGCCGCCGCCGATGACCACGGTCACGGCAGCTGCCGAACTGGCATAGACGGCGGTGTCGATGCCGGCGCCGCCGGTCAGCTGGTCGGCGCCGGCGCCGCCATCGAGGATGTCGTTGCCGTCGCCGCCGTCGAGCGTGTCGTCGCCGGCGCCGCCGGTGATGCTGTCATTGTCGGCGCCGCCGAAGGCGCCGTCATTGCCGGCGCCGCCATCGATCGAATCATTGCCGGCATCGCCGCCGAGGGTGTCGGCCCCGTCGCCGCCGACCAGCCGGTCGGTGCCGTCGCGGCCATTCAGGATGTCATCGCCGGCCTCGCCCGACAGCGAATCGTCGCCGGCGCGGCCGTCGATGAGATCGGCACCGCCCTCGCCGCCGATGATGTTGCGGCCGGCATCGCCGGACAGGGTGTCGCCGAAGCTGGAGCCGTAGAGGTTCTCGATGCTGATCAGCGTGTCGCCCGTGGCGTCGCCGCTGAACACCAGGGGCGTCTGCAGGTCGACGAAGACCTCCTGGCTCGACCCCTGGTAGTTGGCGAAGTCCGAGCCGGTGCCACCGTTGAGGGTGTCGCCGCCGGCACCGCCGCGCAGGGTATCGTTGCCGTCGCCGCCATTGATGATATCGGCCCCGTCGAAGCCCATCAGCACATCGGCCTGGGACGATCCGGTGATGCTGTCGTTGCCGGAGAAGATGGTGGCCAGCATCGCCATCTCGCCGCCGGGGCTGAGCAGGCCGGCGGCGATGTCCGTCAGGGCCGTGCTCATGCCGGTGATCGAGAAGACCGGCGTGACCGCCGGCTTGCTGTAGGTCAGGCTGGTGACCGTGCCGGCGAAGGTGCTCGGGAAGATGAAGGACATCCCGGTCCCGGTGATCGACAGCAGCCCGGTGTCGTTGAAGGAGACGAAGCCGGTGACCGGCGTGATGACCGGAAAGCCGGCGATGCCCGCATTCGCGATCTGCGAAAGGGTGCCGAACTGAATCCCGGCGCCGTTGAGTCCCGTGCCGTTGAGGACGGAGAAAACCGCCATGGAAATGCCTCCCCCTGAAAATGCGGCCGATCCCTTGATCTTGCGGCCCTCTGGCCATTCGGGATCGGAACTGCCTCAAGATTGAGCAAAATCCGAAACGGTTCGAGCGCGTTCCTGCGCGGGACCAAAGAACGCAAGGAATCGGTCGGGCTGGCGGAACGACGTTTCCGTCGGCCGGTCAGATCATGCTGATTCCGGGGCGCGTGGCGGCCCAGGGAGCCCTGATCCTCTCGAAAGATCCCGCCCTCCCCCTGGTTGCGGTCGGAGGAGGGCGGGTGCGGGGCCCGTGCTACAGCACGAAGTCCGCCGCGGTCAGGGCGTGGTCGGAATAGACGTTGATGATCGATTCCGGCGTCTGGTCACCGGTGGTCTCGATATAGACGCCGTAGCGGTTGTTGGCGAAGGCCAGCACCCGGATCTCGCCGGCGCCGGTGAAGGCGCCGGTGTCGAAGGTGAAGGCGGTGTCGCCGTTGCCCTCGTTGCCGTCGGCGTCGATCGCCGACAGGTCGATCTTGTCGCCCGTGCTGAAGTCGATGACCGTGTCCTTGCCGGCCAGCGCGACCGTGCTGTCGGCCAGGCTGACATAGGCGAAGGTGTCATTGCCGGCCCCGCCCTTCAGGACATCGGCTCCGACGCCGCCGGTCAGCGTGTCATTCCCGGCCAGGCCCCACAGCGTGTTGGCGTTGGCGTCGCCGGTGATGCTGTCGTCGAAGGCCGAGCCCATCACCTGCTCGATCCCGGACATCGTGTCGCCCTCGGCGTCGCCGCCGGTGGAGGTGCCGCCCATGACCACGGTCACGGCGCCGGGCGAGCTGGCATAGCTCACCGTGTCGATGCCGTCGCCGCCGGTCAGCGTGTCGGCGCCGGCGGCACCTTCCAGGATGTCATTGCCGACCCCGCCGTCGAGCACATCGTCGCCAGCACCGCCATACAGTGTGTCATTACCGTCACCGCCGGAGATCTGGTCGTTGTCGGCCCCGGCGTCGACCGAATCGTTGCCGGCGTCGCCATTCAGGGTGTCGGCTCCGGCCCCGCCGGTCAGCCGGTCGGCGCCGCCACCGCCATTGACGGTGTCGTCTCCGGCCTCGCCGGACAGATGATCGTTGCCACCATTGCCGTTGAGCGTGTCGTTGCCGTTCTCGCCGCCGATGATGTTGGCGTTGTCATCGCCGGACAGCGTGTCGGCATTGCTGGAGCCGTACAGGTTCTCGATGTTGGTCAGCGTGTCGTTCTGGGCGTCGCCGCCCGAGGCGGTGTGGTTCAGCAGGTCGACATTCACCTCGGCCGACGAGCCCTGGTAGTTGGCGAAGTCCGAGCCGTTGCCGCCGTCGATGGTGTCGGCGCCGGCGCCGCCCCGGATGGTGTCGTTGCCGTCATAGCCCTTCAGGGTGTCGGCCTGGGTCGAGCCGAAGATCCGGTCGTCGCCCGAGAAGATGGCGCCGAGGACCGTGTTCTCGTCGCCACCCGTGACCAGCCCGGCCAGGGTAGCCAGCGCCATGCTCATGCCGGTGATCGAGAAGACGTCGATGCCTGACTTCGCATACGTCATGCTGTCGACAGTGCCGCTGAGGTTGAACGGCGGAGTGAAGGCCAAGCCGGTGCCGGTGACGCTCAGCTTGCCGCCGCCGACGAGATTGACGAAGCCGCTGGTCCCGCTCATCGACGGATTGCCCGCGATGCCGCCGGCGGCGATGGTCGACCCGATCGATCCGAACTGGACGCCGTTGCCGTTGATGCCGGTGCCGTTGAGCACGGTGAAAACAGCCATGGAAATACCTCCCCAATATGCCCCCGATCGTTCCAAACTGCGGGCCGTTATGGCCGTTTCTGATCGGGATTATCTAAATATTGAGCCGAATTCGGAGCGGTTCGAGAGCGTTCCCGCTGTCCGATAAAGAACGCAAGGGAGGTGTCAAATGAGAATAACTAGCTTTCACGAAAATTTTCTGAAAATTGCGTATTTATTTTGAAACGGCGGGGTTCCGGATTTTTTATGTTCCGGACCTGAAACGAAATTGACGGGCGGCAGGGGCGAGCGCGGCTCGCCACCATCAGTCGCTATGCGGGGAGGGTGCTCCGGCCGGGCGTCAGAGCACGAAGTCCGCCGCCGTGAGCGCATGGTCGGAATAGACATTGATGATCGATTCCGGCTGCTGGTCGCCGGTGGTCTCGATGTAGACGCCGTAGCGGCCATTGGCGAAGGCCACGACCCGGATCTGGCCGGCCCCGGTGAAGGCGCCGGTGCCGAAGGTGAAGGCGGCGTCGCCGTTGAGGGCGTTGCCATCGGCATCGATCAGGGCCAGGTCGATCCTGTCGCCGGTGGTGAAGTCCACGATCGTGTCCTTGCCGGCGGCTGCGACCGTGCTGTCGACCAGGGTGGCGTAGCGGAAGGTGTCGTTGCCGGCGCCTCCCTTGAGGACATCGGCTCCGCCGAGCCCGACCAGGAGATCGTCGCCGGCCAGGCCCCACAGCGTGTTGGCGTTGGCGTCGCCGCCGATGGTGTCGGCGAAGGCCGAGCCCATCAGCTGCTCGATGCCGGACATCGAGTCAGCGGCGGCGTCGCCACCGCTGCCGGGGCCGCCGATGCTCACGGTCACGGCGGAGCCCGAGCCGGCATAGCTCACGGTGTCGATGCCGTTGCCGCCGAACATGGCGTCGGCGCCGGCCGCGCCCTCAAACATGTCGTTGCCCTCGCCGCCGTCGAGCAGGTCGTTGCCGTCGCCGCCATAGAGGGTGTCGTTGCCGTCGCCGCCGAAGACGAAGTCCTGGTCCGCTCCGGCGTCGATCGAATCGCTGCCGGCATCGCCGCCCAGGGTGTCGACCCCGGCGCCGCCGGTGATCCGGTCGTTGCCGTCGCCGCCATTGACGGTGTCGGTGCTGCCCTCGCCGGACAGGCTGTCGTCGCCGCCATTGCCTGTGATGGTATCGTCGCCGAGCTCGCCGCCGATGATGTTGCGGCCGGCGTCGCCGGTCAGGGTGTCGGCATTGCTGGAGCCGTAGAGGTTCTCGATGTTGGTCAGCACATCGCCCTGGGCGTCGCCGCCGGTGTTGACGCCGGTCAGCAGGTTCACCGTCACCCCGGCCAGGGAGCCTTGGTAATTGGCGAAATCCGACCCCGTGCCGCCATCTAGATTGTCAGGCCCACCGCCGCCCCGCAGCGTGTCATTGCCATCGAAGCCCATCAGCACGTCATGCAGGCCCGAACCGCTGATGCTGTCATTGCCGGCGAACATCGTGCCCAGCACCGTCAGCTCCGATCCGCCGCCGAGCAGGATGCCGCCGATCGTGGCCAGCGGCACGTTGAGCCCGGTGATGGAGAAGGCCGTCAGCAGCAGCTTGCTGTACGAGATGTCGGTGACGGTGCCGCTGAAGGTGGATGGAAAAGTGAAGCCCAGCCCGGTGCCGGCGATGGTGAGATTGCCGCCGTCGAGGAACAGGACGGTGCCGGAGATCGGGGTGATGATCGGCAGGCCGAGGATTCCGGAGGCCGTGATGGTGGAGAAGATCGAGCCGAACTGGATGCCGTCGCCGATGAAGTCGTTGTTGGTGTCGATGCCGGTGCCGTTGGGAACGCTGAAAACTGCCACAGAAATCCTCCCCCTATTGATCCCGATCCGGGTGCGGCCCGGACGGCTGTCTTATGCGTCAGCGGATATCGGCGCGGGACCGCGATCCCACGGAAGATTCTAAAATTCTACCGAATATTATGATATGCAAGCCGGCTGGGCGAGGGGAGGGAATTCCTGCCGGCCGACGCCGGGCGGTGCTACCGCCCGGCCACCGTCATGCCGTCGATCCGCACCGTTGGCGCGTCCATGCCGTAGCGCAGCACCAGGTCGTCGGCCGGCACCAGCGCCCGGTACATGTCCTTCAGGTTGCCGGCGATGGTGACCTCGTTGACCGGATAGGCCAGCCGCCCGCGCTCGATCCAGACGCCGTGGGCGCCGCGGCTGTAGTCGCCGGTGACGCCGTTGACCGACGATCCCATCAGCCCGGTGACGTAGAAGCCGTCCTGGATGTCGGCCAGCAGCTCCTGCGGCGACGCGCTGCCGGGCGCCAGGTACAGGTTGGCGGGGGAGGCGCCGGGCGGGCCGCTGGTGCCGCGCACGGCATGGCCGGTCGGGGCCAGCGCCAGCTGCCGGGCCGAGCGCAGGTCGAGCAGCCAGGTGGTCAGGCGGCCATCCTCGATCAAAGCGCGGCGGCGGCTGGCCACACCCTCGCTGTCGCAGGGGCGCGAGCGCAGGCCGCGGCGGATATGCGGGTCGTCGATCACCTCGATGCCCGGGGCGAACACCGCCTCGCCCATCTTCTCCTTCAGGAAGCTGGTACCGCGGGCGATGGCGGCGCCGTTGATGGCGCCGACCAGATGGCCCAGCAGGCTGCGCGACACGCGCGGGTCGAACACCACCGGCACCCGCGCGGTCGCCGCCTTGCGGGCGCCCAGCCGGGCCACGGCGCGGGCGCCGGCGCTGCGGCCGACCCCGTCCGCCGATTGCAGGTCGTCGGCATGGACCGCGCTGGTGTGGTCGTAGTCGGTCTCCATCGCCGTGCCCTCGCCGGCGATGGCGGAGACCGAGATGCTGCTGCCGGTCGACCCGGTGACGCGGGCGAAGCCGTTGCTGGCCACCATCGCCGCCATGCTGCGGCCGAAGCCGGCGCTGGCGCCCTCCGAATTGGTCACGCCCGCCACCGCTAGCGCCGCCTCTTCGGCCGCCCGGGCGCGGTCGGACAGGGTCTCGGTTGACGGCTCGATCGGGTCGACCAGGTCGAGCTCCGGCAACTGGGTCGCCAGCTCGGACGGGTCGGCGATGCCGCAATAGGGATCCTCCGGCACCACCTTGGCCATGGCCACGGCGCGCTCCACCGCCTCGTCCAGCGCCGCCGGGCGGCGGTCGGAGGAGGAGACGATCGCCATGCGCTTGCCGATGAAGACGCGCAGGCCCAGGTCGCCGCCCTCGGACCGCTCGACATGCTCGAGCTTGCCGAGGCGGTAGCTGATCGAGATCGAGGTGCTGTCGAACAGCACCGCGTCGGCGGCATCGGCGCCGGCCCTCTTGGCCTTGTCGATCAGGCCGGACAGGAGGTCCAGGGTCGCGTCATGGGAATCGGGCATCGTGCGGTCCGTCGGTTCCGGGGCCATCCCGGTCATGTAGCGACGCCGCCCCCGTCGCGGCAAGGTGCAAGGGCAAGCGGCCGCAGCGGACAGGCGCTGCCGGGGCTTCAACTCCGCCGCTAGGACGCGCATCCTGGCGGGGCGAGTCGGCGGAAGCGGAGGGATCGGGGTGATCGCGAAACGGATCGGGGCGGCGCTGGCTGCCGCCTGGATGCTGGCCCCCCTGTTGCTGGCGGCGCCGGCCGGCGCGGTGGAGGAGGATCCGGCCTGGAGCCGGGTGCGGCTGGGCACGCAGGGCGCGCCGCAGGTGATCGGCAGCTACTCCAACGGCTGCATCGCCGGCGCGGTGCAACTGCCGCCGGAAGGCCCCGGCTACCAGATCATCCGGCTCAGCCGGAACCGCAACTGGGGCCACCCGAACCTGGTGGCGACGCTGGCGGATCTGGGCCGCCGGGCCCAGGCCGCCGGGCTGCCGCCGATCCTGATCGCGGATATGGGCCAGCCGCGCGGCGGCCCGATCACCGACCATGCGGCGCATGAGAACGGGCTGGACGCCGACATCTGGCTGCGCCTCGACCTGCCGATGCTGGCACGCGACCAGCGCGAGACGCTGAAGCCGGAATACATCACCGGGCCCTGGACCGATTACATCCCGCGCGGCGCCCTGTCGCCGCAGCAGGCGCAGCTGATCCGCCTGGCGGCGACCGAGCCGCGGGTCGAGCGAATCTTCATCCACCCGGCGATCAAGCGGGAGCTGTGCGCAATGAACTGGGACGACCGGTCCTGGCTGCATGTCGTGCGGCCCTGGACCGGCCACAACGAGCATCTGCACATCCGCATCGGCTGCCCCTCCGGCAGCCCGCTGTGCCGCGAGCAGGACCCGGCGCCGGCCGGCGACGGCTGCGGCGCCGACCTGATGTCCTGGTTCCCGATGCGCGCGCCGGTGCCGAAGAAGGGCGGCAGGCCCTATGTCCCGCCGCCGATGCCGGCCGCCTGTATGGCGGTGCTGAACGCACCGGCGGTGACGGCGGGACAATAGGGGTCGGCCGCCGGCGCTACGGCAGGCTCAGATAGACCGCCGGTCCTTCGAAATCCTGCTTGCCCAGCGCGACGCCGGCGTGGCGCAGGATGGCGTAGGCCATGGCGATGTGGAACTGCAGGTTCGGCAGCGCGTAGTGCAGCAGGAAGGGCAGCCCGGCGAAGCGGCGGGTGCGGCCGCCCAGGGTGACGTCGATCACCCGTGCCTCCGACCCGTCGACCTGTTCCGGCCGCAGGGTCCCGAGGGTGGCGAGGGCGGCGTCGAGCCGGGCGGTGAGCGCCGCGAAGCTCACGGGAGCGGGCGGGAAGCGGTGCTGGATGCCGCGGTTGAACACGGCGACATCCTCCGCCTCCGGGTCGGGCGGGGGCAGGCCGGCCAGGCGGATCGCGGCGCCGCGGGCGCCGTCGGCGGCGATCTGCACCTGCCGGTGCAGCGGGAACATGTCGGGCGCCAGCCGGGCCTCCAGCAGGACCGCCGGGTCGATCCCCGCGGCCGAGGCGTGGGCCTCGGCCTTCGCCAGGATGCCGCGGCAATTGGCGAGCGCCCGGGCGAAGACCGGCACCGAGGTCTGGTACATCGAGATCGTCATCCGTCCCTCCCCTCCATGGCCGGCTGCCGCCGGCCGCTAGGAGCGCATGCTGCGGAGGTGCTGCCAGGCCAGGATGGCGCCGAACACCACGCCCCAGACCAGGACGAGCCTGGGATTCTGGAGCAGCGCCCCCAGCCCGCACAGCAGCAGCAGGACCCGGCCCGGCGTCAGGCGGAACCGGGCTCCCGCGACGCGGCGGCACCAGGCCACCCGCTGCGGGTCGAACCGCCCGCCCACCCAGGGGGCGTGCAGGTCGTGGACGGCCAGCAGCTCGCGCAGCGGGCGAGCCCGGTCGACCAGCCGGGCGGTCCAGCGGGGCGACCGGCCCAGCAGCAGGCGGGCCGCGTGGCGCAGGCGCCGGCGGCGCCATTCCCGCAGCAGGGGCCGGTCGGCGAAGTCGCTGAGCCGGCGGTGCCACGCCTCGGCATCGATGCGGCGAACAGCTGGTCGCGGGCCCGCCGCGCCGGCCAGGAGGCCGCCCCGCTGGCCTGGTCCCAGCCGATCCGCTGGGCCAGCCGCAGCAGGGCCTCGACGGGGACCGCAGGGTCTCCGATCGCCCGCATCAGCACGGTTTCGGCCGCGGCCTCGCCATAGCCGAGCGGCAGGGCGCCGCCCTGCAGCGCCTGGTCCAGCGCCGCGACCGCCGCGACCGTCTCGCCCCGGTTGAACCGCTCGGCGATGCCGGCCAGGATCCGGTCGGGCTCCGGGGCCGACGGCCCGGGGGCGGATTCCGGCGTCGTGGGCACATCGGCGGCCGGAACGGGCGGCGGCGGTGCCGGGGCGGCGACGGTCTCGACGGGCGGATCCGGGGCGCGCGCATGCGGCCCCGCCGGACGCCCGGCCTGCCGCAGCGCCGCCTCATAGGCCTGGCGCAGGCGCTGGAACCGCTCCGGCTCGGCATCCGGGTCGAAGGATTTCAGGCGCGCCGCATAGGCCCGGCGGATCAGGCGGGGATCCTGCGTCGGCGCGATGTCGAGCTCGGTCCAGACCATGGCGGCGCTACAGGAACACGCCGCGATCGACGGAATCGAACAGCTCGGTCAGCTGCTGCCGCGCCTGGGCGATCTCCCTCGGGTCCTGGCGGTCGAGCACGGCGGAGAAGGCGGCGAGCCACATCCCGATGGTCTCGCGCTCCGCCCCCAGCCGCTCCTGGAACAGGCGGTCGCCGCGCGCCAGCACGGCGGTGTTCTCCGCCATGTCGCGCGGATGGATCTTGATCGCCTGGAAGGCCCGAAGCTTCGCCTCGATCTCCTCCCGCGACAGCCGGCCGGCCTGGCCCTCGATCACCAGCCGCTCCTCCCGGCCGGTGCTGACCGCCGTCGCCTGCACCTCCAGCAGCCCGCTGGAATCGTAGCTGAAGCGGATGTCGAGCTGCTCCTGCCCGGCCGGCGCCGGCGGCACCGTCACCGTCAGCTCGCCGAGCGCGATGTTGTCGGCCACCAGCCGCGCCTCGCCCTGGAAGACCCGAACGCGAAGGCGCCTCTGGTTGTCGGTCAGGGTCTGGACGCGCTTCACCCGGCTGACCGGCACGACGGTGTTGCGCTCGATGATCGGCAGGTAGTGCCCCTCGACATGCTGGTCCTGGACGCTGACCGCGATGTCGACGCCCAGGGTGAACGGGGTCACGTCGGTCATGACGACCTCGTCCAGCGCCGCGTCCTTCATCTTCAGCCCGGCCTGCACCGCGGCGCCGCGGGCCACGACCTCGTCCGGGTTCAGCCGCTGCAGCGGCAGGCGGCGGAACAGCAGCGACACCAGCCGCCGGATCATCGGCATGCGGGTGGCGCCGCCGACCAGCACCACCTGGCTCAGCGCCTCGGGCCGCAGCCGCGCATCCCGCAGCGCCCGCTCGATCGGCCCGCGCAGCCGGGCCAGCAGCGGCTCCGCCGCCGTCTCGAAGGCGTGGCGCGACAGCGGCCAGCGGATCGTGCGGTCCTCGAAGGGGAGTTCCAGCACCGCCTCCTCGGCCTCGCTCAGCCGCCGCTTGGCGACCTCCGCCTGGCGGCGCAGCAGGGCATGGGCCGGATGCGCCGCGGACGGCGCCGGGAAGCCGGCGGAGGCTGCCCGGTCCGCATGGAAGGCGGCGACGATGGCGTCGACGAAATCCTCGCCGCCGAGGAAGGCGTCGCCGGCGGCGGCGCGCACCTCCATCACCCCGTCGAAGAACTCCAGGATCGAGACGTCGAAGGTGCCGCCGCCCAGGTCGAAGACCAGGATGGTGCCTTCGCCGGTCCGAGCCTCCTGCAGGCCATAGGCCAGGGCGGCGGCGGTCGGCTCGCTCAGCAGGCGCACCACCTCCAGCCCGGCCAGCTCGCCCGCCAGCTGGGTGGCCCGGCGCTGCGCCTCGTTGAAATAGGCCGGGACCGTGATCACCGCCTGGCCGACCGGCTCGCCCAGGAAGGCTTCGGCATCGGCCTTGAGCGACCGCAGCACCAGGGCCGACAGCTCCTCCGGCCGGAAGCTGCGCCGGCCCAGCGACACCGCCTGGTCGGTGCCCATGCGGCGCTTGAAGGCGGCGGTGGTCAGCGCCGGGTGGCTGACCAGCCGCTCGCGCGCCGCCAGCCCGACCAGCAGCCGGCCGTCATCGGCCAGGCCGACCGCCGATGGCGTCAGCACATGGCCCAGCGCGTTCGGGATCAGCACCGCCTCGCCGTCGCGCCAGACGCTGGCCAGGCTGTTGGTGGTGCCCAGGTCGATGCCGACGATCATGATGCGGGGTGGTTCGGGTCTCGATGAAATCCGGCACAGCTTGGCCGGCGGTCACCGCGGCCGCAGGGCCACGGCATAGACCAGGCTGTCGGCCTCGGCGCCGCGCAGATGCGGGGCGCGGTCGTCCTCGTCGGTGATCACCGCGGTCTCGCCCTCGGTCACCGCCAGGTGCCGGCCGATATCGACCACGGCAGTGCCGCGCAGGACGTAGAACAGCCAGACCGGCGCCGGCTCCAGCATCGCGTCGGCGTCGTCCAGCGCCGCCACCCGGTGGTCGATCTGCAGCGACCGGTCGGCGATCACGTTCAGGTCGCGCACCGGGCCGGCCACCAGCCTGCAACTGGTCGTGGCCTCGCCGTCGAAATCGAAGGGCTCGTGCGGCCGGTCGATGCGGACCGTGCGCGGCAGGTCGCCCGGATCCGCGATGGTGAGGTCCATGCCGCGGCCGGACAGCAGCATGATGGTGCGGCCGCAGGCCGGGAAGGGGGAGAACGGGCCGTCCACCTCGACCTCGGCGAGGCTCAGCCGCCAGCGGAAGCCGGACGGGGTGCCGGCCGGCTCGACCGCGATCTCGGCCGTCCGGCCCCCGCCATTGCGCCAGGGCATCAGGCGGTGCTGGGCGGGCGAGATGATGCGGGTGGGCATGGGCGGCGCAACCTCGGGCAACGGGGCCCGAACGATAGCACAGGACGGCCCGGGTCCACCGGCTTTCGAGCCGGCCAGGACGTCAGGGGCTGGCCCGGAACAAGTTCCGGGCCAGCCTTCAGCGCGCGTCGTGGAAGATGATACCCAGCGTGTGCCGGCGGCCGCCGCGCAGCCGGCTGACGCCGTGGCGCAGATTGACCCGGTAGTCGCCGCGCGTCCCCGCCACCGGGCGGTGGTGCACGGCGAAGGCGACGCCGTCGCCCTGGCGCAACGGCACCACCTCAGGCCGCGACTGCATGCGCGGTCGCTGCTCGGTCAGCACGAACTCGCCGCCGGTGAAGTCGCGGCCGGGCTCGGACAGCAGGATCGCCACCTGCAGCGGGAAGGCCAGGTCGCCGTACAGGTCCTGGTGCAGGCAGTTGAAGTCGCCCGGCTCGTATTGCAGCAGCAGCGGCGTCGGCCGGGTCTGGCCGGCGGCGTGGCAGGCCTCCAGGAAGGCCTCGTGCCGCTCCGGATAGCGGGTGGCGATGCCCATGCGCGCGTTCCAGTCATTGGCGACCGGCGCCAGGCGGGGGTAGAGCGCGGCGCGCAGCCCGGCGATCGGGGCGGGCAGGGGATAGGCGAAATACCTGTACTCGCCGCGGCCGAAGCCGTGCCGGGCCATCACCACCCGGCTGCGGAACGGCTTGTCCTCCGGATAGAGCGCAGCGACGGTGCGGCATTCCTCCGGCGACAGCAGGGCGGGCAGCACCGCGGCGCCGTGCTGGTCCAGCTCCGCCGCGGCGGCGTCCCAGTCGAGGGCGGCGACGCGGTCGATCGGCAGGGGGGCGGTGGGC
>NZ_NHON01000116.1 GCF_002195995.1 Inquilinus limosus | reverse complement strand
GCGCCGCCGCGCAGAGCGCATCGCCGCCGGCGTGCCCCTGCCCGAGGAGGTCTGGCGCAGCCTGGGCCCTGGGCGACACCGCCCGCTCCGCGACCTCACCCGCTACCCGGCGGCGCCCGGGCTCGGCTGGAACGGTCATGCCCCGGGCGCCGCCGGGTAGCGGGTGAGGTCCAGGCCGGCGGAGCGGGCGGTGTCGCCCAGGCTGCGCCAGACCTCCTCGGGCAGGGGCACGCCGGCGGCGATGCGCTCTGCGCGGCGGCGCGCCTCGGGCTCGCCGGGCAGCAGCACCTCGCTGCCGGCCTCCGCCGGGCGGCAGGCCTTGAAATAGTCGATGTAGCGCGTGGTCTCGGCCGCCAGATCCTCGGCCGGGCCGAACTGGCCGGGCGCCATGTAGATCGACAGCATGCCGTTGCAGAAGCGGCGCGGCCCCGGCCCGGCGCAGCCCGACCCGGTCAGGGCGCCGGCCACCAGCTCGCAGATCAGGGCCAGGCCCGACCCCTTGTGCTCGCCGAAGGCGCGGATGGCGCCGAGCCCGTTCTGGGCGTTGCGCGCCGTGCCGGGCACGGCCGGGCCGTAGAGCGTGTCGGGGTCCTGGCTCAGCGTGCCGTCGGGCTCGATCAGCGCGCCCTCGGGCAGGGGCTTGCCGCCATTGGCCGCCACCAGCACCTTGCCCTCCGCCACCAGCGAGGTGGCGAAGTCCAGGATCACCGGCGCCCGGCCGGGCACCAGGAAGCCGGCGGCGAAGGGGGCGGTGGAGAAGCGCCGCTCGACCCCGCCGAAGGGCGCCACCAGCTCGCTGCCCGCGACATTGACGAAGTGCAGCGAGCACAGCCCGGCCGCCGCCGCCATCTCCGCCCATTCGCCGATGCGGCCGAGATGGCCGGCATGGCGCAGCCCGACCACGGCGACGCCGCCCGCGAGCGCCTTGTCGATGCCGAGCCGCACCGCCTGCGGCCCCACCGTCTGGCCGAAGCCGTAGCCGCCATCGACCAGGGCGAAGGCCGGGGTGTCGGTGACCACCTCGGCGGTGACGTCGCGCCGCACCTCGTCCTTGGCCAGCATGCCGACATAGCGCGGCACGCGGATGACGCCATGGCTGTCATGCCCGGTCAGGTTGGCGGCGACGAGGGTGCGGGCGATGCGCCCGCTCTCGGCGGCGCTGCAGCCCTGGGCGGCGAAGATGTCCCCGACCAGCGCGGTCAGGGTGTCGTGGCGGATCAGCATCGGGGGTCCCATGGGTTTCATTTCAGGCCCGTCGTCGCGATCCCCTCGATCAGCCGGCGCTGAAAGACGAAGAACAGGACGAACAGGGGGACCAGCGACAGCAGCGACATCGCCAGCATCGGGCCCCAGGCCGAGACGCCGGTCGAGGCCATGAACAGCCGCAGCCCCTGCGGCACGGTATAGGAGGCCATGTCGGTCAGATAGACCAGGGGCGTCAGGAAATCCTCATAGGTCCAGATGAAGGAGAAGACGGCGGTGGTGACCAGGGCCGGGGTCAGCAGCGGCAGGATGATCGAGCGGTAGATCCGGAACGGTCCGGCGCCGTCCATCATCGCCGCCTCGTCCAGCTCGCGCGGGATGCCGCGGATGAACTGCACCATCAGGAAGACGAAGAAGGCGTCGGCCGCCAGGAACTTCGGCACCACCAGCGGCAGGATCGTGTTCACCCAGCCCAGGTTGTGGAACAGGATGTATTGCGGGATCAGCGTCGCGTGCAGCGGCAGCATGATGGTGGCCAGCATCAGCCCGAACAGCGTGCGCTTGAAGCGGAAGTTCAGCCGGGCGAAGGCGTAGGCCACCAGGCTGCAGGCCATGACGTTGCCGATCACCGCCAGGGCCGAGATCAGGAAGGAATTGCCGAAGAACACGCTGAAGGGCAGGGCGGCGCCGCGCCAGCCGTCGCTGTAGTTCTGCAGCCGCAGCTTCGACGGCCACAGCCCGGGGTCGGAGAAGATCTGGGTCGACGGCTTGACCGAGCTGCTGGCCAGCCACAGCAGCGGGTAGATCATCACCACCGCGCCGGCGATCAGCGCCAGGTGGACCAGGATCCGCCTCGGCCGGACATCGGCCATCCAGAACGGCAAGCCCTGCGACCCCGCGCGCATCGGCGCCTCGTCCCCGACCGGCGCCGCCGTCATCGCTCATCCCCGTAATGCACCCAGAAACGCGCCGACAGGAAGGCCACGGCGGTGGCCGTGGCGATGATCCCGACCAGGATCCAGGCCATGGCCGAGGCGTAGCCCATCTGGAAATTGGTGAAGCCCTGCTCGTAGAGATAGAGGGTGTAGAACAGCGTCGAATCCGCCGGCCCGCCGGTGCCGTTGCTGATGATGAAGGACGGGGTGAAGGCCTGGAACGCGCCGATCATCTGCATCACGAAGTTGAAGAAGATGATCGGGGTGAGGAGCGGCAGGGTGATGCGGAAGAACTTGGTCACCGGCCCGGCGCCGTCGACCGAGGCGGCGTCGTACAGATCCTGCGGGATCTGCTTCAGCCCGGCCAGGAAGATGATCATCGGCGACCCGAACTGCCACACCGCCAGGCTGACCAGGGTGTACAGCGCGGTGTCCGGGTTCGAGATCCAGCTCGGCCCGTCGATGTCGAACCACAGCAGGATGTGGTTGATCAGCCCGTCATAGCTGAAGATCTGCCGCCACATGATGGCGACGGCGACGCTGCCGCCGAGCAGCGAGGGCAGGTAGTACAGGCCGCGATAGAGGCCGAGGAACCGGATGCCGCGGTTCAGCATCACCGCCACCGCCAGGGCGAAGGCCAGCTTCATGGGCACCGACAGGAAGACGTAATGGAAGGTGACCTTGACCGCCTGGAGATAGCGCGGGTCCTCGAACAGCAGCCGCTCGTAATTGTGCAGCCCGGCCCAGACCGGCGGGTTGAACAGGTCGTAGCTGGTGAAGGACAGGTACAGCGACGCCAGGATCGGCCCCAGCGTCAGGCACAGGGCGCCGACGATCCACGGCGCCAGGAACAGGTAGGCGGCGCCGTTCTGCTCCGCCGTGCTGCCGACGCCCCGCGAGCCGGGGCTCCGCCGCCTCACAGCCGCGCCTTGGCTTCGCCGATGAACTGGTCGGCGGCCTCCTGCGGCTTCAGCTTGCCGAAGGCCACCGCCTCGTTGGCCCGGCGCAGCATGCCGGACATGCCGGTGATGCCGGGATAACGCGGCGGCGCCGGGTCCTGCTGCAAGAGGTCGATATAGGCGATGATCTTGCGGTCGGAGTCGGTGCCCTCCTGGCCCAGGGCGGCCCGGCCGGCCTTCGACGCCGGCACCATGCCGCTGCCGCGGTAGTACAGTGCGATCCCCGCCGGCTCGAAATGCATGAAGCGGATGATGTCGACCATCCGGTCCTTGTGCGGCGACTTGGTCCACAGGCCGGTGGAGTTGCCGGCATAAGTATAGTGGTGCTGCTTGAGCGTGCCGCCCTGGAAGCCGTTCGGCATCATGTGCAGCACCAGATCGTCCTCGGTCAGCGCCTGCAGCCCGACGAAGCTGTCGGTCAGCGACGCGAACATCGCGGCGCGGCCGCTGATCAGGCCGGTCAGGGCCGGATCGTCGCCATTGGCCAGGGCCTGCACCTCGCCGGGCGGGATGCCGCCGGCGTCGCGCAGCCGGGCCCAGTAGCCGAACCATTCGGCCATGTCCTCGCGGGCGAAGCCGAACTGCCGCTCCGGCGTGAACATCGACTTGCCCCTGGCGCGCAGGAAGACGTCGCAGGGGATGTAGTTCGACCCCGCATCCTCCAGCCCCCAGAAGCGCTTGCCCTTGGCCTTGCTGATCGCGACCGCGGTCTCGGCCAGCTGCTCCCAGGTGAACATCTGGTCGGGCAGGGGCACGCCCGTCTCCTCGAACACCGCGGTCTTCACCGTGATCGCCGGGGCGATGCAGTCATTCGGGATGGCGTAGAGCTGGCCGTTCAGGGTGCCGGCCTTGATCGCCCCGTCGACATAGTCCGACAGGTCCAGCGGCTTGGGGATGTAGCCGTTCAGCGGCGCCAGCACGCCGCGCTGGGCATATTCGCCCAGCAGGTCGACATTGACGCTGAACATGTCGGGCGCGTTGCCGCCCGCCGCCTCGGTGGCCAGCTTGTCGGTGAAGGCGCTGAAGCTGGTGAATTCCGGGACGATCTCGACCCCCGGATGGCCGTCGGTATAGGCCTTCAGCGTCGCCAGCGTCTGCTTCAGCTGCTCCTGCGACTCGACATAGCCGCCGAAGCGGATGCGGGCCGTGTCCTGGGCGAAGGCGCGGGGGGCGAGGCCGGCGAGGGCCGCCCCGCCGATCAGTGCCGCGCCGTGCCGCAGGGCGTCGCGCCGGCCGAATTTTTCGGAATCGGGTCTCCTGGACATGTCGGGTCCTCCCCCTGAGGCGGTGGGGCGCTTGCCGCGCCTCTCACCATGACCGGCTCAATGTACGCAAGTTGGTGCAACGTAACACCACGATCGTCCGCCGAGTCAACACGGCAATGTTTCACAGCATGGGACTGGCCTGGAGATCCGCCATTTGACATTGGCGCCGGGGCGGCGCTATTCGTGATAAAACGTTGTACCGGGCGTTTTCACGAAACAGCGGGTTTGGGGGATCGTGGCGAGCATTCTCGACGTGGCGCGGGCGGCGGGCGTCTCGGCCAGCACGGTGTCGAACGTGCTGAACGGCCGGCACGGGCGCATGCAGGCCGAGACCAGGGCGCGGGTGCTGCAGGCGATCGAAGAGCTCGGCTACACCCCGAACGCGCTGGCGCAGCAGTTCAAATCCGGCCGCAACCGCACCATCGGGCTGATCGTGCCCTCGGTCGCCAACCCGTTCTGGGGCGCGCTGGCGCACAAGGTCGAGCGTGCGGCCACCGCCCTCGGCTACAAGGTGCTGATCTGCAACGCCGAGCGCGACCCGCAGCAGGAGGCGCGCTATGCCGAGACGCTGCTGTCCTCCGGCGTGCGCGGGGTGATCTTCAGCTCCTCGCCGCTGACCTTCGACCACATCGCCCATCTCGTCCGCCGCGGCCTGGTGGTCGCCGCCTTCGACCGCAGGGGCCAGGGGGCGGAGGAGGTGGTGGCCTGCAGCGTCAGCGTCGACAACGAGCTCGGCGCCCGGCTGGCCGGCCAGCACCTGGTCGGCCTCGGCCACCGCCGCATCGGCTTCCTGTCCGGGCCGATCCGGACCTCCAGCCGCGCCGGCCGCCTCGACGGGCTCAGGGCGGCGATGGCCAAGGCGGGGCTGGCGCTGGATCCCGCCCTGGTCTGGCAGGGCGCCGGCATCGGCGGCTATGGCGACACCGAGGGGCCGGAGCTCGGCCGCATCGGCATCCGCGAGCTGCTCAGCCGCGACGACCCGCCGACCGCGGTGGTCACGGTGAACGACATGTACGCGATGGGCGCCTATGCCGGCGCCCGCGACCTCGGCGCCTCGATCCCCGGCGACGTCTCGATCGTCGGCTTCGATGATGTCGACCTCGCCGCCGTGGTGCATCCGGCGCTGACCACCGTGCGTCAGCCGCTGGCGGTGATGGCCGAGGCCTCGGTCGGCGCGCTGATCCGGGTGCTCGAGGGCACCGATGCGGGGCAGGAGGCGCATGTCAGCGCCATGCCCCAGCTGATCGTGCGGGCCTCGACGGCGCCGCCCAAGCAAGGGAGCTGACAATGGCGGGTGTGGTTTCCGGCCGGACGATCCTGGTCGCCGGCGCCAGCAGCGGCATGGGCCGGGCGACGGCGCTGGCCGCCGCGGCGGAAGGGGGCTCGCTGCTCCTCCTCGGCCGCGACCAGGCGAAGCTGAAGGCGGTGGCGGCGGAGATCCGCGGGATCGCCCCGGACCGGCCGGCCGTCGTGATCGCCGTCGACGCCGCCGACGCGGCGGGTCTGGAGGCGGCGCTGGCGCCGCATGCCGGGGCGATCGACATCGTCGTCAACTCGATCGGCACCAACATCGTCAAGCGCGCCTTCGGCGAGCTGACGGCCGAAAGCTGGGCCGGCATGGTCGACGCCAACCTCAACGCCGCCTTCAACCTGACGCGTGCCGTGGTGCCCGGCATGCGTGGCCGCGGCCAGGGGCTGATCATCCACATCGCCTCGGTCGCGGCACGCCGGCCCGACCGCTCCGGCGCCGCCTATCAGGCGACCAAGGCCGGGGTGATGGCCCTGTCGCACGCAGTGATGGAGGAGGAGCGCGAGCATGGCCTGCGCCTGACCGTGATCCTGCCCGGCATGACCGACACGCCGCTGCTCGACAAGCGCCCGGTGCCAGTGCCGGCCGAGGCGCGGCAGAAGGCGCTGCAGCCGGAAGATGTCGCCGCCGCCTGCCTGTTCGTCATGGCGCTGCCGCCGCGCGCCCATGTCGCCGAGATCATGCTGCAGCCGAGCCGGAGCTGACCGGCCCCCATCAGAGGACGCGAAGATGTCGACAGGATCGAGGCCGGTGGTGGCACTGCTGCTGACGCCGGAGATGCGGGCGCAGATGATCCCGCCCGCGGCGGAACAGGCGCTGGCCGATGCCGCGACGGTGCGGGCGCCGGCGCCGGGCGAACTGACGGCGGACAACCTGCCCCGGCTGCTGGACGGCGCCGTGGCGGCGCTGACCGGCTGGGGCACGCCGCCGCTCGGCGACGAGGTGCTGGCGGCGCGGCCGGATCTGGCGCTGGTCGCCCATTCCGCCGGCAGCGTCCGCCGCCTGGTGCCGCCTGCGGCGATCGAGAGCGGCCGCCTGCAGGTCTCCCACGCCGCAGTGAACATCGCGGAATCGGTGGCCGAGTTCGTGATCGCCCAGACCCTGTCGATCCTGCGCGAGCCGCACAAGCACGATGCCGGGATGAAGGCCGGGGAAGGCTGGCTCGACCTGCGCCAGCGCCATCTCGGCCGGCTGCTGGGCGCGCAGACGGTGGGCCTCGTCGGCGCCGGCTATGTCGGCCGGCTGGTGATCGGGCTGTTCCGCGCCTTCGGCTGCCGCCTGCTGGTGTCCGACCCGTATCTGACGGCGGAGAAGGCGGCGGAGCTCGGGGTCGAGCGCGCGAGCCTCGACGAACTGCTGGCCGGCTGCGACATCGTCTCGCTGCACGCCCCGGCGTTGCCGGAGACGCGGCACATGATCGGCGCAGCCCAGCTGGCGCGGCTGCGCGACGGCTGCCTGTTCATCAACACCGCCCGCCCGGCGCTGGTCGACGAGGCGGCGCTGCTGGCCGCGCTGCGCACCGGCCGCTTCACCGCCGCGCTCGACGTCTTCGACCAGGAGCCGCTGCCGGCCGACAGCCCGTTCCGCCGCCTGACGAATGTCGTGCTGTCGCCGCACGCCGCCGGCCACAGCGCGGATTCGCACAAGCGCCAGGGCGCGACCACGGTCGACGAGATCCGCCGCTTCCTGGCCGGCGAGCCGCTGCGCCACCGGGTGACGCCGGCGATGCTCGCCACCATGGCTTGAGTCCGTCCGATCACACGCCTGGCGCGGCCGTCTGATGGCGGTTTCTCCGCTTCCGGTGCTCACGCACCCAATGTGCGCTGCGCTCCGGTTCTCGAAACCACCACCAGCCGACTCACGCCAGACGCGTGCTCGGACGGCCTCCGTCTGACCTAAGCGAAAGGAACTTCCATGAGCTTCCAGGACAAGGTCGTGCTCGTCACCGGCGGCGCGTCGGGCATTGGCGCCGCCGCCACCCGCGCCTTCGCCAGGGAGGGCGCCCGGGTCGCCTTCACCTACGCGACCAGCCGGGACGAGGCCGATGCGCTTGCGGCAGAGCTGAAGGCCCTGGCGCTGCCGGCCGACCTGACCCGGCCGGAGGTGGTGACCGAGATCTTCGCCCGCACCGAGCGCGAGCTCGGGCCGCTCGACGTGCTGTTCGCCAATGCCGGCGGCCTGCTGCAGCGCAGCCGCTGCGTCGACACCTCGCTGGAGCTGTGGCAGCAGGCGATCGCGGTCAACCTGACCAGCACCTTCCTGTGCTGCCAGGCGGCGCTGCGGTCGATGGAGCCGCGCCGCAGCGGCGCCATCGTCACCATGTCGTCGCTGGCCGCCTTCGACGGCGGCGGCTTCGGCGCCGCGCACTACGCCGCGACCAAGGGCGCCGTCGCCACCTTCACCCGCAGCCTGGCCAAGGAGGTCGGACCGCTCGGCATCCGCGTGAACGGCGTCGCCCCGGGGCTGATCGGCACCCGCTTCCACGACGTGTTCAACACGCCGGAAGGCCGTGCCGCCGCCGTCGAGCGGACGCCGCTGCGCCGCGAGGGCCGGCCCGAGGACGTGGCCGAGGCGGTGCTGTACCTGGCCTCGGACCGCGCCGCCTTCCTGGCCGGCGAGATCCTGCAGGTCAATGGCGGCGTCGGCTTCTGACGCGCCGATCTCTCAGGTCCAACCGGCCTCGGCCGCCATCGCCACCGGCCCGCCTTCGCGGGCCGTCCACAGCCGAAGCGTTCCGCCTTCGGCCTCCCCGGCATGCAGCGTGATGGCATCGCCATCGAACAGCGTCGAATGGCTGCGGAAGGCGAAGCGGTCTGGCGGCGTGCCGCGGATCGCCGCCGCGAAATGGCACAGCAGCGTCGCCTGCAGCGGCCCGTGCACGACCAGGCCGGGATAGAACTCGACATCGGTCGCGTGGCGGCGGTCGTAATGGATGCGGTGGCCGTTAAAGGTCAGGGCGGAATAGCGGAACAGCAGCGGCGCGCCGGCCGCGACTCGGCGCCGGTGCCGGCCGGGC
The DNA here is from genome assembly GCF_002195995.1 of Inquilinus limosus. Taxonomy (GTDB): domain Bacteria; phylum Pseudomonadota; class Alphaproteobacteria; order DSM-16000; family Inquilinaceae; genus Inquilinus; species Inquilinus limosus_C. The sequence continues at coordinate 7,700 of NZ_NHON01000116.1, read as the reverse complement.
TCGGCCGCCGGCGCCGGCGCCTTCGCCCCGCTGTCGGGGCCGCGATAGACCAGGTCCTGCCGCTCCCGCACCGCCGCGCGGCCGCCGGCCTCGATGACATGCTCGACCGTGACGAAGCACAGCGGGCCGGTGCGGCCCTGCTTGGCGACCACGTCGGTGATGCGGGACACCCGCCGCACCGCGTCGCCGACCCGCAGCTCGCCGTCGAAAGCCACGCTGCCGCCGGCCCACATCCGGCGCGGCAGCGGCACCGGCGGCAGGAAGCCGCCGCGTTCGGGATGGCCGTCCGGCCCCAACGCCGCCGTCGGCGCGGCCGGCTGTCCCAGGCAGAAATGAATCAGCCGCGGCGCCGCCTCGCCGGCCCGCGGCGGCGGACCCGGCAGATCGAGCGTCGCGTGGAACTTGCGGGCGAGGTCGGCGGTGACGATGTCCTCCGCCGTCTCCTCGCGGCCGACCCAGCGGCGCAGCTGGTCGATATCGGGCTCCGGCACGGCAGGCGTGGCCATCGGCATGGGTCCTTGCTGATCCTGGGCTACATCCCGGCATCCGGCGGCAAGGCTCGCCCGAATCCGCCGTCGCGCCAAGCCTTCGAGGCGCCGGCCGGGCTCGCCCCGCCTTGGACCAAAGGCCAATGCCGACGCTTCCTGCTTGACCCGGCGACTCGCGCGACGTTCAATTCCGTGTTGCCGCCGAGATCGAGGATACGCCGATGCGCACGGTCCTGGTCGCTGACGATCACCCGATGTTCCGCGAGGCCCTGGCGGGCACGCTCAAGACGCTCGACGACCAGGTCGATGTGCTCGAGAGCGGCACCTTCGGCGAGGCTGTGGACCAGATCGCCTCGGTGATGGACATCGACCTGATCCTGCTCGACCTCCGCATGCCGGGAATGAACGGGGTCAAGGGCGTGCGCTCGCTGCGCACCCGCCGGCCGGACGTGCCGGTGGCGGTGATCTCGGCCCTGGCCGACAGCTTCGTGATGCGCGAATGCTTCGACGCCGGCGCGGTCGGCTACATCCCGAAATCGCTGTCGCGCGACGCCATCGTCTCCGCCATCTCCGCCATCCTCGACGGCGGCAGCTACACCCCGGGGCTCGACGCCATCGGCCCGGGCGAGCTGGAGGAGGACGAGCCGCTGGACGAGGCGGTGCGCTGCCGGTTCGAGCTGTTGACCAACCAGCAGCGCAAGGTGCTGGAGCTGATGGCCGAGGGCCTGCTGAACAAGCAGATCGCCTACGCCATCGACGTGCAGATCACGACGGTCAAGGCGCATGTCTCCAGCCTGCTGCAGAAGCTCGGCGTCTCCAGCCGCACCCAGGCGGTGATCCTGTTCCAGAAGTACCGCCGCGCGCTGTGAGGCCGGTGTCCGGCTGGGCGTCATGACCTATCCGGGACGGCGCCTTCCCTTCGCCGTCGAGCATGGCCGGGCAGGCGAGATGCCGCCGCGCCATGTCTCCCGTCTTTCGGACAGCCGCATCATCCTTGGTGGCGTTGGTGCGCTCCGGCTGCCATCGGAGATCCGGTTCGCCGGCGAGGGGCCGGTCTGGCGGAACGATGATCTCTTCGCCAAGCTGGCGGCGCTGAATGCGCAGGACATTCCGTTTGCGGTTCAGCCCAGGGAGATGGCGGGGCCGGATGCCCTGATGGCGTGGTGGCAGGAAACCGGCAGGCTCGCCGTCAGCTTCCGGGCGATCTCGTGGACCGGACCTGATCGCTGGCTGGTCACCACGGTCGAATTGCCCGTGATGGGCCTGCTCGGCTGGACGGGGCCGACGCCGTTCGGCCCCTGAGCCGCGTCGGCCGAATCCGGGTGGCGCGAGGCCCTGCCCCCCCCCCCGGCGGCTCGGCGGCAGTCATCTTGTAGTATCGTGATGTCCATGGTGCCGCTTGGCTATGGTCAGTCTGGACCGAATGGTCTATTTTGCCATATCTCGCATGGAGTTAGTGCCGGCCAGAGCGTCGTTGCCGGCATAGGGGGCATACTCCTATATTGCAAATGCTGCCTATCTCTGTTGCTTATTCGGGCATGACTGGGAATTTAGGCGGATATTCTTATCGCCATTGTTGCAGGCAACGTTCGGATACAAATCTCGTCTGTCTGATTGCAATTTGTAATGGTACGACAAAAAGCAGAAATCATTTGGCGTAAATCTTCTCGAAATTCATAACGTCATAGTTGCGGGGCGTTGAACGTGCTGTCGAAATCCGAACTTCCCGGACGCGCTGTCGCTCCGGTTGCTGACGCCATTGCCCAGGCCACGGTGGCGATGGGTGCGGATCGGGATCCGATCCAGGCTGTGCCCAGTATCGAGGATGGCCCGCGGCTGGCCGCGGCCACCTTGTCCGACGCTCCGACACGCCGCGGCGATGGGCTCGCCGATCGGGCCGCGATCGGGCCGGTGGTCCGGTCCGCGTCGGAGCGGAGCGAGGGCAACGCGGTGTCCTGGACAGTCGACATCGTCCTGGCCTATCTCGCCCGCAATTCCGTCGACAGCCAGGCGCTGCCGAAGCTGATCGCCGACCTGCACGGCGTGCTGGAGCAGATCTCGACGGCGGAGCGCCCGCCGGAGACCGGCCTGCGTCCGGCGGTGCCGGTGGGCCAGTCGGTGACCCCGGACTACATCGTCTGCCTGGAGGACGGCCGGCGGTTCAGGTCGATGAAGCGCTACCTCAAGGCGGCCTACAACCTGACGCCGGAGGCGTATCGCGAGAAATGGGGGCTGCCGGCGAGCTATCCGATGATCGCCCCCGGCTATGCCGCGCTGTGCTCGGCCCGCGCCAAGTCCCAGAAGCTCGGCCGGCGCCCCGGCGGCGAGATCGCTCGCCTCGGCCCGGCCTAGCGCCGGGCGGAGGCAATCAAGGCCCGCAGCCGGGCCGGCTTGATCGGCTTGGTCAGCAGGCTGACGCCGGACAGCGCCTGCACCAGGGACTGCACCTCGGGGCTGCGGTCGGCGGTGATCACCGCGGCCGGGATGTCCTCGTCCAGCGCGTGGCGCAGGCCGATGATCAGCTCGGTGCCGCGTTGGCCGCCGTCGAGGTGGTAGTCGGCCAGGATGATGTCCGGGCGGAAGCCCTCCGCCCCGATCCGCGCCTCCATCCCGGCCTTGTCCCCCGCGGCGGCGACGCGGCAGCCCCAGCTGCGCAGCAGCCGGGTCATGCCGTCGAGGATGGCGGGGTCGTTGTCGACCACCAGCACCCGCACCCGGTCGACCGCGCCCGGCGTCACCGCGGCCGCGGCGGGCTGCGGCGCCGCGCAGGCCTGCGCCGGGTCGGTCAGCGGCACCAGCACCGAGAACATCGAGCCGCGGCCGACGGCCGAGCGCACCTTGACCTCGGTGCCCAGCAGCCGGCTGATGCGCCGCACGATCGACAGGCCGAGGCCGTAGCCCTTCTGCCCGGCCTCCGGCTTCGGCCCGTCCTCCGGGCCGTCCAGGCGGCGGAACTCCTCGAAGATCTCGTCCAGCCGCTCCTGCGGGATGCCGATGCCGGTGTCGGCCACCTGCAGCTCGACCTTGTCGCCGCGGCGCCGGGCCCCGAACAGGATCCGCCCGGCATGGGTGTAGCGCACGGCGTTGGTCAGGAAGTTCTGCAGCAGGCGGCGCAGCAGCTGCGGGTCGGAGCAGACGGTCAGCGAGCACGGCAGCAGGGTGAAGGCCACGCCCTTGCGCTGCGCCAGCGCCGCCACCTCGTCGTGCAGCGCCTCCATCAGCGGCGGCAGCGCCACGCTCTGCAGGTTGGCGCCGACCCGGCCGGCATCGAGCTTGGAGATGTCGAGCAGGATGTTCAGCAGCTCCTCGACATTCTCCAGCGCATGATCGATCTTGCCCAGCAGGGCCTCGCCCTCGGCCGGCAGCGTCGTGTCCTCCAGCGTCGCCACGAACAGCCGGGCGGCGTTCAGCGGCTGCAGCAGGTCGTGGCTGGCATCGGCCAGGAACTTGGTCTTGCTGACATTGGCGCGCTCCGCCTCGGTCTTGGCGACGCGCAGCTCGCGGGCGATGCGGCGGCGCTTCTCCACCTCCGCCGACAGCGCCTCGTTCAGCCGCGACAGGGTGGCGGTGCGCTCATGCACCCGCCGCTCCAGCTCCTCATTCGCCGCCTCCAGGATGCGCTCGGCCCGGCGGCGCTCGGTGATGTCCTGAATCAGAGTGAAGAAGCCCACCACCTCGTCGCGGTGGTTGCGGTGCGGCACATAGGTGGCGAAGCCGAAGCGCATCTCGTCGCCGGACCCCGGCAGCGGCAGGTCGAAGGTCACGGTGGCGCCGGCCAGCGCCCGCTCGATGAAGGGCTGGCGCGGGCCGTACTCGGCGTCGCCCAGCACCGCGCGCAGCGTCTGGCCCAGAATCGGCGTGCCGTTCGGCGCATAGCCGGCGCGGTAGGCGCGGTTGACGAAGCGGTAGCGCTGGTCGCGGTCGACATAGGAGATCATGGTCGGCACCGCATTGGCGAACAGCCGGATCCGCTGCTCGCTGTCCAAGAGGGCCTCCTCGGCCATCTTGCGCTCGGTGATCTCGACATAGGAGGTGACGAAGCCGCCATCCGGCATCGGGTCGCCCTTGACCTCGAACCAGCGGCCGTTCAGCGCCACCTCCGACGGCGGGCCGGAACCGCGGGCAGAGCCGGGCCCGATCGGCGAGGCCGTGCCCAGCGCCGGGGCGCCGCGGGCGTCGTTGAACTCCTGGAACCGGCGGTAGGAGGCGCCGGCCCGGCGCAGCTCGGCCGGCAGCTCCAGCAGCTCGCCGTAGCGCCGGTTGGCGGTCACCAGCTTCTGGTCGCGGTCGAACACGGCGACGCCGATCGACATGCTCTCCAGCGTCGCCTGCAGATGGGCCGACCGCTCGGCCAGCGCCTTCTCGCGCTCCTGCCGCTCGGCGTCCTTGACGTCGGTGATGTCGGTGTAGATCGAGGCGATGCCGCCCTCGGTCGACCGCCGGTCGTTGACCTGGACCCAGCGCCCGTCGGCCAGGGCGTAGACCCAGCGCTGGGCGCCGCCGTCGCGGGTGGTGGCGCGCTGCAGCCGGCGCTCGGCCATCCAGGCCTCCGGCGTCAGCCCGTCCGACTGGATGATGCCGGCGTCGAGGCCGAGGCGCACCAGCGCGCCCAGCGACAGGCCGGGCCGGATGCTGTCGGTCAGCCGCGGCCAGAAATCCAGGAACCGACGGTTGAACAGCACCAGCCGGTCCTCGGGGTCGAAGATGGCGAAGCCTTCGGAGATGCTGTCGATCGCGTCCTGCAGCCGGTTCTGCGCCGTGCGGCTGGCGACGATCGCCTCGCTCAGCTCCAGGTTCGACTGCTCGACCGCCTTCAGCGCGTGCTCCAGCTCGCGCGTCCGGTCGCGCACCTTCTGGTCCAAGAGGATCGCGGTCTGGAACAGTTGGTAGGCGTTGCCCTGCATGTCGAGGCTGTGCTCGACCCGCTGCATCAGGGCGCGGTTGATCTCGGACAGCTTGGCGACCTGGCGCCGAAGCTCGGCCTCGCCGTCCGTCCGATCCTGCGTCGCGACCTCCCGCCCCATGCTCAGCCCGGCCCGAAGGCGATCCCGGTGAAGGTCTGGCTGACATGCATCATGCCGAACTGCTCGCCATAGGTGTTGAAGCCGACGACGTTGTTCTGGGCCATGATCTTCGAGACCTCGGTCAGCATCTGGCGCTGTTCCATCTCGACATAGCGCAGCACGCAGTCGAAGCCGATCACGGCGTCGATGCTGCCCAATTCCGCGCGCAGGTCGTCGAACAGGGACACCAGATTCGCGACCAGATCGCTGCTCTTTGCGACGCTCAGGATGATTCCCTCATCGATGGCGCAGAAGAAATGCAGGCTGCCGTCGTCGTCGGCCCGCTTGATGGCGCGGACGTAGTGGCGGCCGCCGGCCTTCACCACCAGCGGGTGTGAGGCGAAGACCAGCGGCGTCAGGTCCGCCCGCTCCAGCCCGATCAGCCGGGCGTATTCCTCGGCCGCCGGCTCGGCGTTGATCTCCATCACCCGGCGCTGCGCCGGGTCGGCCCGGGTCACCACCATCTTCTGGTCCAGCGCGTCGAAATGCTGGCGCTCGAACACCCGGAAGGCCAGGTCGGTCGACACCAGCACCAGCAGCGACGCGCTGGACAGGATGCGGCCGTCCACGAAGATCGCGGTCTCGCGGAAGGCCAGGTTGTCGCCGGCCGACCCGCCGACCAGCGGGATCTCGCCCAGCGCGTCGCCCAGCGCGCTGACGATGATCTCCTCATGCATCGACAGCCCGTCATTGATCAGCAGGGCGAAGCTGCGCGACGGGTCGAAGCGGTGCTGGTGCCGGGCCTGGTGCTCGGCCAGCAGCGCCTTGATGATGGCGGCGCCGTCGGCGATCTCGAAGCTGGCCGGCTCGATCAGCCGGACCGAGGTGGCGAAATGGTCGGCCGACAGGCTCATCCCGGTGATCGTGCCCTGGCGATAGCCGGCCGGGGTGATCTCGCCGGCGGTGGTGCAGCCCAGCACCCGCACCTCCGGCGCCCGGCGGCCGATCTCGGCCAGCACCGCCGGCAGGTCGTAGGTGGGCGAGCAGAACAGCAGGACCATCTCCATCCGGTCCTGGGCGATCGCGTCCAGCAGTTCCTCGACCGCGTCCTCCGTCGACGCCTTCATGCTCATCCCCCGACGGATGCCGCTCGGGCCGGTGACGGCCGTCCTCTCCTGGGCTTGACTGGCTTGGGGCATCGCTTCCTCCCGAGAAGCTTATCGGGCCCCTCTGGTGGGGACCACTGATCCAAGGTCCAATTATCGGCCCGGATTCCCGTTGTGCCAAAGTCCTATTCCGGCCGGTGTTTCTTTGCCGGTACCGTTTTCCCGAGGTTCAGGCGCCGGTTCGAACGGCCGTGGCGCGACCCGGGCACGCGCCCGCACCGGACGGCGCGACAGACAGGAGGAAGCCGATGAAGACGCGTGCCGCAGTGGCTGTCGCCGCAGGGAAGCCGCTGGAGATCCTGGAGGTGGACCTGGAGGGTCCGAAGTTCGGCGAGGTTCTGGTCGAGATCAAGGCGACCGGGATCTGCCACACGGACGAGTTCACGCTGTCGGGCGCGGATCCGGAAGGGCTGTTCCCGTCGATCCTGGGGCATGAGGGCGCGGGCGTGGTGGTCGATGTGGGGCTGGGGGTGACCAGCCTGCAGAAGGGCGACCATGTGATCCCCTTGTACACGCCGGAATGCCGGCAATGCCCGTCCTGCCTGTCGCGCAAGACCAACCTGTGCACGGCGATCCGGTCGACCCAGGGSCAGGGGCTGATGCCGGACGGCACCAGCCGGTTCTCGATCGGCAAGGAGAAGATCTTCCACTACATGGGCTGCTCGACCTTCTCGAACTTCACGGTGCTGCCGGAGATCGCGCTGGCGAAGGTCAACCCGGACGCGCCCTTCGACAAGATCTGCTACATCGGCTGCGGCGTGACCACCGGTATCGGCGCCGTGATCAACACGGCGAAGGTGGAGGAGGGGGCGACCGCGATCGTGTTCGGGCTCGGCGGCATCGGGCTGAACGTGATCCAGGGTCTGCGGCTGGCCGGGGCCGACATGATCATCGGCGTCGACCTGAACAACTCGAAGAAGGAATGGGGCGAGCGCTTCGGCATGACCCATTTCGTGAACCCGAGCGAGGTCGAGGGCGATCTGGTGCCGTATCTGGTGAACCTGACCAAGCGCGGCGCGGACCAGATCGGCGGGGCGCGGGGC
>NZ_NHON01000115.1 GCF_002195995.1 Inquilinus limosus | reverse complement strand
GCCTTCGCTCGTCTCGTCCGTCTCAACCTCATGCACCGACGATCCATCGATCGCCTGAGCGGAGCAAAGCCCACACCACGCTCAGACCCAAGGCAAATCGTCCTTCTGTGACCATGAAACCTCAACCGGACACCCGTGGGCTTGACCCACGAATGTCCGGTTGAAGAAAAGCGGCAGCCGAGGCGTGTTTAGCTCAGATCTGTGTCCTATTTATTGTCATCCTCGGGCTCGACCCGAGGATCCAGGGGCTTTCAAAGCCGCTCTCGGCGGCCCCGGGATTGCCGGGTCAAGCCCGGCAATGACAGTAAAGGTTGAGATCAGGGACTCTATCCACAGCCCAAAAGCTCGGCCGGACACCCGTGGGTCAAGCCCGAAGATGACAATGGGTGTTGATACGGAACACCCATGACCGCTACCGCCGCACGTAGACCCAGGCCTCCAGGCCGGACGCCAGCGGCACCAGGATGCGCTTGTAGTCCGACACCTCATAGGCATCGGCGGCGGCAAGCTCGGCCTCGGTGATGCGGAACACCGTCCCCGCCACCCGGTCCGCCGCCGCGCCGGGCTCGACGATCGGGTGGAAGCGCTTGCCGCTGGTGCGGATCACCTCGGGATCGGTGATCTCGATCTCGCCCCGGCGCCAGCCCGGCATCGCGTCCGGCGTCCCTTCGAGGCGGCGGCCGAAGGAGGAGAGCTGGACATTCTCCTGCTGCAGCGTGCCGTAGGAGAACAGCAGGACGGTCGCGTCCTCGGTCATCGTGTATCCTCGGAATCGGGCGTCGCGCCGGATCATAGCCGCCGTGCCGCGGCGAGGGGAGGGCGGGTCGCGGAACGGCTTTGCCCGGAACGGGCCGAGAGGCTAGGAAGGGAGCCTTGCCTTTCGGCCGTCGCCCGCCTTTCTCCAGAATGCCCGCCATGACCGCTTCCCTCGCCCAGGCCCGCCGTCTCGTCATCAAGGTCGGATCCGCCCTGCTGGTCGACCCGCGCACCGGGCTGCTGCGCCGCGCCTGGTTGGACGCGCTGGCCGACGACGTCGCCCGCTGCCGCGCGCGCGGGCAGGAGGTGATCATCGTCTCCTCCGGCTCGATCGCGGCGGGGCGCGAGCATCTCGGCCTCAAGGGCCGGCCGCTGCGGCTGGAGGAGAAGCAGGCGGCGGCCGCCACCGGCCAGATCCGCCTGGCCCATGCCTATCAGGAGACGCTGGCCCGGCACGACATCACCGTGGCCCAGATCCTCTTGACCCTGCAGGACACCGAGGACCGCCGCCGCCACCTGAACGGCCGCGCCACGATCGAGACGCTGCTGCGGCTGGGCGCGGTGCCGGTGATCAACGAGAACGACACGGTGGCCACGGCCGAGATCCGCTTCGGCGACAACGACCGGCTGGCGGCGCGCGTGTCGCAGATGGTCTCGGCCGACACGCTGGTGCTGCTGTCGGATATCGACGGCCTCTACACCGCCGACCCCAAGCGCGACCCGTCCGCGACGCTGATCCCCGAGGTCCACGAGCTGACGCCGGAGATCGAGGCGATGGCCGGCGAGGCGCTGCCCGGCTACTCCTCCGGCGGCATGGTCACCAAGCTGGTGGCCGCCCGCATCGCCATGGGCGCCGGCTGCCGCATGGTCATCGCCATGGGGAAGGAGGCGGCGCCGCTGCAGCGCATCGAATCCGGCGCGCCCTGCACCTGGTTCGTGCCGGGGGCGGAACCGCGCACCGCCCGCAAGCGCTGGATCGCGGGGTCGCTCAAGCCGATCGGGTCGGTGGTGATCGATGCCGGCGCGGCCAGGGCGCTGGCCGATGGCCGCAGCCTGCTGCCGGCCGGGGTGACCGCGGTCGAGGGCCGCTTCCGCCGCGGCGACCCGATCGCGGTCAAGGACGGGCAGGGGCGGGTGCTGGCCCGCGGCCTGTCGGCCTATGATTCCGACGACGCCGACCGCATCCGCGGCCATAAGAGCCGCGAGATCGAGGCCATCCTCGGCTATCGCGGCCGGGACGAGATGATCCACCGCGACGACCTGGTGCTGGGCTAGATGCCCGTCGCCACCTCGTCGGCATGGAGTCCGAAGCCGGACGTGCCCGGATCACCGAGGCCGGGGCGCAGTTGCATGCTCGGGATCAGGTAGTCGCCGCCATTCTGCCGCCGGTAGGGGATCGGCGGGGTGGTGGCCAGCGTCCGCATCCGTTCGCGCAGACGCTCGGCGACCGCCTCGAAGCCGGCCTCGGCGAGGCGATCGACCCGGTAGGCCACGAAGGGCGGCAGCACCTCATAGCCCGGGTAGTAGAGGATCCCGTGATTGATCGGGAACAGCAGGTCGTCGATCGGCCCGTTGACCCCGCGGGCGGCGTAGTGCTCCTCCCAGCCGCCGGCGGTCACGATCAGCATGGCGCGCTTGCCGGCCAGGGTGCCCTCGCCGTAACGGTCGCCCCAGCGTCGGTCGCTGTGCTCGCCGACGCCATAGGCGAAGCCGTAGGCGAAGACCCGGTCGACCCAGCCCTTGAGGATGGCCGGCATGCCGAACCACCAGAGGGGGAACTGGAGGATCAGGACATCGGCCCACAGCAGCTTCTCGATCTCGGCCCTGACGTCCTCGGTCAGGGTGCCGGTGTCGAACGCCGCCTTGGACGCGGCGACCGCGATCAGCCGCTCGTCCGGCGGCTGCGACGGGAAGTCGGCGCGGTCGACCTCGGACTTCCAGCCCTCGGCGTAGAGATCCGACACCCTCACCTCATGGCCCTGCGCCTCCAGCTCATGGATGGCGACGTCGCGCAGCGCGCCGTTCAGCGAGCGTGGCTCGGGATGGGCGAAGACAAGCAGCACCTTCATGGTCGGGGATCCTTTCACGAAACCGACCCCTCAGGTGGCGACCGACGAACTGATCCGCTATATGTCGATAATGGATAGGATCATGCCGAAAAATGGATAGGCCGGACGTCTCGCTCGAGCGCATGCGCAGCTTCGTCCGTGTCGCCGAGCGCGGCAACCTGTCGGCGGTGGCGCGCGAGCTGCGGGTCGGCCAGTCGACCATCACCCGGCATCTGCGGGAGTTGGAGGCGGCGGTCGGCGTGCCGCTGCTCAGCCGCACCACGCGGCGCGTCACCCTGACCGACGAGGGCCGCCGCTACCATGCCGACTGCATCCAGATCCTGCGGCTGGTCGAGCAGGCGGGGGACGAGGCCCGGGCCGCGCGCGGCGCCGCATCCGGTACCATCCGGGTCTCCTGCACCGCGGCCTTCGGGGTGCTGCAGGTCAGCCGGCTGGTCTTCGCCTTCCAGGACCTCCACCCCGGCATCGTCGTCGACCTCAACCTGACCGACGACTATGTCGACCTGGTGCGCGAGGGCGTCGATGTCGCGCTGCGCCTGGGGCCGCTGGCCGACAGCTCGATGAAGCTGCGCCCGCTCGGCCGGTCGCGGCGGCTGATGGCGGCGGCTCCGGCCTATCTGGCGGCGCGCGGCCGCCCGTCCGTGCCGCAGGACCTGGCCGGCCATGAGGGCATCCGCATGACCAACGTCGCCGGCAGCGAGACTCTGGTGCTGGAAGGGCCGGGCGGCGAGCGCCACACGGTGCCGTTCGGCGGCCGGTTCCGGGTCGATCACGGCCTTGCGGCGCGCGAGGCGCTTGCCGCCGGCCGCGGCATCAGCCCGGCGCATCGCTGGCTGGTCGACGACCTGCTGGCGGACGGCCGGGTCGAGGCGATCCTGCCGGGCTGGGAGCCGCCGCCCGTCCCCTTAAGCCTGCTGATCGTGCCGGAGCGCGCGGGCATCGCCCGGGTGCGGCTGCTGGTCGATTTCCTGGCCGAGCGGATCGCCGGCATCCCGGGGATCGAGGGGCGCTAGCCGGCCTCGTCCGCGGCTGCGAGATGGTCGCGGTAGCGCTTGCGCAGCTCGGTCTTCAGCAGCTTGCCGGTGGCGGTGTGCGGCAGCGCGTCGACGAACACCACGTCGTCCGGCCGCCACCATTTCGCGACCTTGCCGTCGAACCAGCCCAGGATCTCGGCCTTGGTCGGCGCCGCGCCTTCGGCCGGCACCGCGATCAGCACCGGCCGCTCGTCCCATTTCGGGTGGCGGGCGCCGATCACCGCCGCCTCGCGCAGCTTGGGGTGGCCGACGGCGATGTTCTCCAGCGTGATCGAGCTGATCCATTCGCCGCCCGACTTGATCACGTCCTTGGCGCGGTCGACGATCTCGACATAGCCGCTGCCGTCGATGGTGGCGACGTCGCCGGTGCGGAACCAGCCGTCCGGGGTGAAGGCGGGGTCGCTGTCGCGGCCGAAATAGGCGCCGGCGACCCAGGGGCCGCGCACCAGGATCTCGCCGAAGGCGACGCCGTCCGCCGGCACGTCACGGCCCTCGGCGTCGACCACGCGCAGCCGGATGCCGAACACCGGCCGGCCCTGCTTGCGCTTCAGCGCCAGCCGCGTGGCCTCGTCCAGCCCCTGCGTCTCCGGCTTCGGCGCGTTGAACAGGCCGATCGGGCTGGTCTCGGTCATGCCCCAGGCATGGCAGATCTCGACGCCGTAGTCGCGCTCGAACGCCTCGGCCAGCGGCAGCGGGCAGGCCGAGCCGCCGATCACCAGCCGCGGCGGGCGGGTGAAGCGCGCGCCGGTCTCACGCAGATGGGCCAGCAGGCCGAGCCAGATCGTCGGCACGCCGGCCGCGGCGGTCACCCCGGTCTCCTCCATCAGCCGGAACAGAGAGGCGCCGTCCAGCCGCGGTCCGGGCAGGACCAGGGACGCGCCGGCGAGGGGCGCCTTGAACGGGATGCCCCAGGCGTTGACGTGGAACATCGGCACCACCGGCATGGCGATGTCGGTGGCGCGCAGGCCGAAGGCGTCCGGCTGGTTGGCGGCATAGGCGTGCAGGACGGTCGAGCGGTGCGAGGACAGCACCCCCTTCGGCTCGCCGGTGGTGCCGGAGGAGTAGCAGAGGAAGGCGGCCGTGTTCTCGTCCAGCACCGGCCAGTCGAAGCCGTCGGGGTTGCCGGCGATCAGATCCTCGTAGTCCAGGATCTCGAAGCGGGCGGCGAGGGCAGGGGGCACCGGCTCGGCCGGCGGTTCCAGCAGCACCAGCGTCCTCAGCGCCGCCGGCAGCCCGTCGCCGATGCCGGCCAGGACCGGCAGGAACATCGGGTCGAGGAACAGATGGGTGTCGCCGGCATCGGCCAGGATGTAGGCGATCTGGCCCGGGAACAGCCGCGGATTGACGGTGTGGCACACCGCGCCGATGCCGCTGACGCCGTAATAGAGCTCGAGATGCCGGTGATCGTTCCAGGCCAGCGTCGCCAGCCGCTCGCCCTGGGCCACGCCGCGCTTGGCCAGGGCATGGGCCAGGCGGGCGGTGCGGGCGGCGATCTCGGGGTAGGAGTGGGTGACGGTGCTGCCGTCGCGGCGCTGGGTGACGATCCGCGCTTCCCGGTGGAAACGGGCCGCATGCTCCAGCAGCGCGCCGATGCGCAAGGGTTCGTGCTGCATCCGGCCGAGCATCGGCTCCTCCCCTGTGCCGCGGCGGGTGCGCCGCCTTTCACAGAGGATAAGAGGAAAGCCGGCCGGAGCTACAGCGGAAATGGGGGGAAGCGGCTGCGGCGCCGCTCAGGCCTGTGCCAGCAGGTATTCGCGGTCGACCGAGGACTCGTGCACGCGGTGGTCGAAGCCGTAGACGTGCAGCGAGATCGCGACCGCGTCGCCGTCATTGACCATCTGGTGGATGTTGGGGCCGGTCGTCTCCAGGCTCGCCATGTCGCCCGGCCGGTGCAGGGCTTCCGAGGTCCGGGCCACGCGGACCTCGTCCAGCGCCCGGAAGCGGAATTCGCTCAGGCTGCCGCGGATGATGCCGAAGGCGCAGGGGCAGTGATGGTCGTGGATCGCCGTCCGGGCGCCGCGGTCCCACACCATGGCCCAGACGCTGCGCCGGGCATCGTTCCACAGCAGGTTGCGGGCATAGCGGCCGGGCCGCCACATCAGGTCCAAGTCGCAGACCAGCTCGGGATGGGCGGTGAAATGCTCCAGCACCGCCTCGGCCGACCCGCCGAAATCCGGCAGGGTCTTCAGCGTCGCGCCCTGCCACCGGGCGGCGGGGCGGACGGCATCTGCTGCGGCTGCGTGGGTCATGGTCCGGCCTGCCTCTCCAATCCTGGGACCAGCGTAGGCCCGGCCGGCGGGAATCAGCTTGCGTTGTTGCCGGAAAGAACGGGGTGGTGGGGAAATGATTTTCGATTTTCGTCAGATCCGTAGAAAATGGTTCCGTCATCGGCGTTCCGGGCGATGCCGCCCATGCGCCGCAACCGAAGGACCGCCATGGCCCCGCCGACCACGCTCAAGCTCGACGAGATCGACCTCAGGATCCTGAAGGCGCTGCAGGCGGATGCGACCATCGCCCTGGCCGAGCTGGCGGAGAAGGCCGGCATCTCGGCCACGCCGTGCTGGCGCCGGGTGCAGAAGCTGGAGCAGGCGGGCATCGTCCGCAGGCGTGTGGCGCTGCTCGACAAGGCGGCCCTCAATGTCGGCGTGACGGTGTTCATCGCCGTGCGCACGAACCAGCACTCGGTCGAGTGGCTCGAGCGCTTCAGCCGGGCCGTGCGCGACCTGCCGGAGGTGGTCGACGTCTACCGGATGAGCGGCGAGGTCGACTATCTGCTCAAGGCCTATGTCGCCGACATCGCCAGCTATGACGAGCTGTACCGGAAGATCATCGCCCGCATCGAGCTGGCCGACGTCACCTCCATGTTCGCCATGGAGGAGATCAAGTCGACGACCGAGATCCCTCTCGGCTTCGTCAAGCCCTGAGCCGGCGGCACCTGGGCAATCGCTTGAGAGGAAAAGGCGCTTTCTCGTATTGCCTCTCCCGCTTGCGGGAGAGGTCGGAGACGCGAAGCGGCTCCGGGTGAGGGGACTTCGTCGAGGCCAGGACCAGCCCTCACCCGGTCTCGCTGGCGCGAGCCCGACCTCTCCCGCGTCCGGCGGGAGAGGAAATCCGCGCTCATCGTCTCAAGTGATTGCCCTGCCGGCGCGGCACATACTTTACCTGTCGGTAAATTTTTTCGGCCGGCCTGTCGATTCCGGGCCGGCCCGTTCGTCTTCTTCCTGAGAGCCGGCGGTCCGGAGCGGGATGGGCCCCTCCGCGAGACGATCCGGCACAGGGCGGAAGAGGATTCCCATGTCGCAGCCGCGGACGGACACTTCCTATCGCTGGGTCATCATCGGCGTCGGCGCGCTGATGACCTGCGTCGGCATCGGCGCGATGTTCTCGCTGGCGATCTTCCTGCAGCCGATGGCGACCGATACGGGCTGGAGCCGGGCCGGCATCTCCAGCGCCATGACGCTCAACTTCCTGGTCATGGGCGTGGCCGGCTTCGGCTGGGGCACGCTCAGCGACCGGCTCGGCGCCCGGATCGTGGTGCTGAGCGGCGCGGCGCTGCTGGGGCTGGCCCTGGTGCTGGCCAGCCACGCCACCTCGCTGGCCTGGTTCCAGCTGATCTACGGCACGCTGGTCGGGCTGGCGGCCGGCGCCTTCTTCGCGCCGATGGTGTCGGCCGCCACCGCCTGGTTCGAGACCCATCGCGGCCTGGCGGTCTCCCTGGTCTCGGCCGGCGTCGGCGTGGCGCCGATGACCGTCTCGCCCTTCGCCGCCTGGCTGGTGGCGGATTACGGCTGGCGCACGGCGATGATGGTGATCGGCATCGCCGCCTGGATCCTGCTGCTGCCGGCCGGGCTGCTGGTGCGGCGGCGGCCGGCCGCGGCGGGCGCGGCGGGCATGGGCGCCGCGGCGCCGTCCGGCGGGATCGGCGACATGTCCGCGGGGCGGGCCTTCCGCACGCCGCAATTCGCCTTGCTGGCGGCAACCTTCTTCCTGTGCTGCGCCGCCCATTCCGGGCCGATCTTCCACATGGTCAGCTACGCCGTCACCTGCGGCATCCCGGCGCTGACGGCGGTCAGCATCTACAGCGTCGAGGGGCTGGCCGGGCTGGGCGGGCGCCTGCTGCTGGGCGTGGCGGCCGACCGGCTCGGGGTCAAGCGCGTGCTGGTGGCCGGGCTGCTGGTGCAGGCGGTGGTGATCGTCGCCTATCTCATGGCCGCCAATCTCGGCGAGTTCTACCTGCTGGCCACGATCTTCGGCACCGCCTATGGCGGGGTCATGCCGCTCTACGCCGTGCTGGCGCGCGAGTATTTCGGCCAGGCCGCGATGGGCAGCGTGTTCGGCGCCGCGACCATGGCCTCCAGCATCGGCATGGCGCTGGGGCCCCTGGCCGGCGGCTGGGTGTTCGACACCTTCGCCGCCTATCACTGGCTCTATATCGGGTCCTTCGCGGTCGGGCTCGGGGCGGTCGCCATCGCACTGGCCTTCCCGCCGCTGCCGTCCCGGCGGCCGCGGCAGCTGCAGCCGGCCTAGGCTGCGCAAGAGCGTCCCGGCGGCCCCGTCCTGCCCCGGCACGGCGGGGCCGCCGTCCGGGTCGCCTGCCGGCATGCGCGCAAAAACAAGCCGCGGGGGACCGCGGCTTGGTTGAGGTCGTTAGGAAGCGGAAGGGTGCAGAAGGTACTGCACGAGGAACTATACCATAGATTCAGCAAGAGTGGAGTGTTTTTCTAAAAGACCGGCGCGAGGTCCTTGATCGGACAAAGAAAAATGCCATACAATTCAGCTTGTATTTAATGATCAATACTATAGGCGTCAAAGTTGACGCGATGCTGCGAACTTTCTCTCTAGAGAGCTGATTTGGAACGCTTTTGATCGGCGCTCTTCGGCAGCGGCAGGGTCAGGGTGGTCCGGGTTCCGCCGTTCCGGTCGACGGTCAGGCTGCCGTCCAGCCGCCGGGCCATCGCCTCGACCAGGGTCATGCCGAAGCCGCGCCGGCTGCCGTCGTCCGGACGGCCGTCATCGATGATGGTCAGGGTCAGGCTGTCGCCGTCGCCGCGGTGCAGCGACACCGCGATCCGGCCGCCGCGGCCGTCGCGGAAGCCGTGCTTCAGGCTGTTGGTCACCAGCTCGTTGACGATCAGGCCCAGATGGATGGCGGCGTCCAGGGGGATCTGCTGGGGCGGGGCCTCGACCGTCAACGCCACCGGCCCGGTGCTGGCGGCGAAGGCCGACTGCAGATGGGCGCACAGCTCCTGGACATAGCTGCCGGCATCGATGTGGGACAGGTCGTCCGACCGGTACAGCTTCTGGTGCACCAGGCTCAGCGACTGGATGCGGTGGCCCACCACCGCCAGCTCGTCCCGCACCGCCGCCTCGGTGGCGCGCGACGCCTGCAGGTTCAGCAGGCTGGAAATGATCTGGAGGTTGTTGTTGACGCGGTGATGCACCTCGCGCATCAGCACGTCCTTCTCCTCCAGGCTGGCGCGCAGCGCCCGCTCGACCTCGCGCAACTGGGCATTGGCGGCGATCAGCTGCTCCTCGCGCTGGCGCAGCTCGGTCAGGCTGGCGATCTGCTCCACGGTCTGCCTGTGCACCTCCTCGAAGGGGTCGACGCCGGTCTCGCCGGCCAGCGCCGCCATGGTCCGATGGGCCAGCACCGTCGGGTCCTGGCCGGCCGCGGCCGGCAGCTCCTTGCGCATCACCAGCCGGACGACGCCGCGGGCATGGCGCAGCTCGACCCAATCCATCAGCGCCCGCACCGCCGCGGTGTCCAGGCGCGGGCGCTGCGGCTGCCCCTGGCCGGTCGGCCGGCGCGGCGCCGCCAGCACGATCTCCAGCGCCATCGGCGGGCCGGACGTCACCAGCAGCGACAGGTTGGCCTGCTCGAACCGCGCCAGGAAGCTGCGGGTCATGGCCGAGGCGGCGGCGACGATCCGCACCCGGTCGCGGCCGTCGAAGCCCAGCTCGGTCGCCACCAGCCGGACGCGCTGGCGCGCCGCGATCACGTCGCGTTCCTCGCGGGTGTCGATGGCCGTGATCAGGGCGCTGGCCGTGGCTGCGCTGCTCATGGCGGGGCCGCCGCTCTACCCGGACGCCGGCCGGCCTCAGGCCGGCGCGAGCGGCGGATGCATGGCCAGCGCCTGGCCGATCACCGAGACCAGCGCCTCCGGCCGGAACGGCTTGGTCACGAGGAAGGTCGGCTCCAGCCGCTCGCCGGTCAGCAGCCGCTCGGGGAAGCCGGTGACGAACACCACCGGCACCGAGATGCCGGTCAGGATCTCGTGCACCGCCTCGATGCCGCTGTCGCCGCCCTTGAGCTGGATGTCGGCCAGCACGATATGCGGCGCCTCCCGCTTGAACAGGGCGACGGCCTCGGCATGGTTGGCGGCGGTGCCGCAGACGGTGTGGCCCATCTCCTCGACGATGCGGGCGATGTCCATGGCGATCAGCGGCTCGTCCTCGACGATCAGGATCCGGGCCGGGTGCTGGCGCTGCATCTCCTTGCGGGCGGCGTCCAGCTGGTCGCGCACCTCCGCCTCCGGCAGATGCAGGATGAAGCCGACATCCTCGAAGGAGAAGCCTTCCAGCGAGACCAGCAGCAGCACCTGGCGCTGGGTCGGCGTCAGCTGCGACAGCCGCGTCTCGACCGGCACCAGCCCCTGCAGCGGCGCCGTGCCGTCGTCGCCGTCGGTGGCGTGCAGCAGGGTGCAGACGTCGTGGAACACGGCGAAGAGCTGGACCCGCAGATTGCCCTCCGGCGGGATCCGCTGCGGGTCGGCCAGGATCGCCTCCAGGAACACGCGCATGTACTGGTCGCCGCGCTCCTGCGATCCGACCAGGGCCCGGGCATAGCGCCGCAGGTAGGGCAGGTGCTTGAGGATTTCCTGCGAAGTGCCGGTCATCGAAGTCCACCTTGGAATGTCCGAGGGGCTCGCCCCGTCGAGCGTTTATGCTTAACGGCCGATGCTCCTGATCGCAATCCGTTCCAATGCCGCAGAACATGCTCGAGGGGCAAGGGGCGCCACAGGAACTTCCATCCTGGTCGTGGATTGGTAATGTAGCGCACCACCACTGGCCGAAGCAGAGCGGGATCCAGCGTTGATGAATCGACGGCGCGGCGAGAAGACGCGAAGGCGGGAGACCGGGCAGCGGCCGGCCGATCCCGGCCGGCCGGCAGCCGACCGCCTGAAGCGGCCGCCGCAATTCGACAACTGGCTCTCGCAGCAGCTCCGGTCGTTGTACGATCCGGTGCTCGAGGAGCCGTTGCCGGACGACCTGATGAAGATGCTCGAGGAAGGCGCCAAGGGGGGCGCCGGGAAGAAGGAGGACGAGGATCGCTGACCGACAGAGGCACGGCGACGTGCGGGCTGGCCGAATTTCTGCCTTATTCGATGCCGAGAGTTCCGGCCGCATCGCCATCGATCCCGCGTGGGCGGCACCGCCGTCGGCGTCAACAAGGAGGGAAATGTGCCATTCGACTTTCACGCCGAGCTGACCAAGGCGATCCCGCATCTGCGGGCATTCGCGCGTTCGCTCAGCGGTGATGCGGATCGCGCCGATGATCTGGTCCAGGACGCGATCCTTCGCGCGCTGCGGGCCGAGAGCCAGTTCACGCCGGGCACCAATTTCCGGGCCTGGATCTTCACGATCCTGCGCAACCAGTATGTCAACCAGCTGCGCCGCCGGAAGTTCGTGGCCGAGCCGAAGGACGGCGTCGACCTCGACCTCCTCTGGGTGCCGCCGTCGCAGGACGCGAAGCTGGAGTTCCAGGATTTCCGCCGGGCGCTGATGCTGCTGACGCCCGACCAGCGCGAGATCCTGCTGATGGTCGGCGCCTCGGGCTTCAGCTACGAGGAGGCGGCGGAGATCTGCAACTGTGCCGTCGGCACGGTGAAGAGCCGCCTGTCCCGGGCCCGGCGCGAGCTGTCGAGGCTGCTCAGCGCGGGGCGAGGATCGGCGAGACGAGGCGACTTCGCAGGCGAGCGGCGCGGACGCGGAGCCGCCGCGGCGCCGGCGAAAACCATAGCCCCTCGGCTCGCCCTGCAGCCCGCGTCGCGGCGGACGGCCTGAGGCCTCGCCGCGTGACCTGAATCGTTGCGGTGAAGCGGGCGGCCTCCGGGCCGCCCGTTTCCGTTTCAGGCCTTCGACTCGCGGGAGGCCGTGATCTCGCCGACGATCGGGCTGGTCGCTGGCCGGTTGACGAAGGGCTCGCGCGCCTCGGCCGGCACGGCCTGGCGGCGGGTGATGCGCCAGGCGGTGAAGATCGCGGTGGCGGTGGCGATGGCGGCGCCGTGCAGGAACAGGCCCCGCGGCCCGACCCAGCCCATCACGGTCGACGCCACCAGCGGCCCGGCGCAGGCGCCGACGCCCCAGCACAAGAGCAGGCTGCTCGACAGCGCCACGGCGGTGCCGCGCGGCGCCAGGTCGTTGGCATGGGCGACGCAGATGCCGTAGGTCGAGATCGAGGCCGCGCCCCACAGGCCGAACAGCACCGCCAGCAGCCAGTCCGAGTCGGGCCGCGCCAGGGCCAGGGCCAGCGACACCAGGATGGTGACGACGCTGGCGCCGAGCATGACCAAGCGCCGGTCGACCCGGTCGGACAGCCGGCCCAGCGGCCATTGCGCCAGGAGGTTGCCGACCTGGGACATCGCCGGGATGGCGCCGGCCAGGCCGACGCCCAGCCCGACCTGCAGCCCCCAGATCGGCCCGATCGAGGCGACGGCGCTGTTGATCAGCCCGCTGGAGGCGCAGCCGATCACCGCCGCTGGCGCGATCCGATACAGCTGGCGCAGCGGCAGGGTGCGGATGGCGGCGATCGACGGGGTGGTGGCGCGGGTCATCGCCACCGGGATCAGCGACATCGAGTAGAAGGCCGAGGCGATCATGAACAGCCCCAGCACCACCGGGCCGCCGGTGATCAGCAGCACGAACTGGCCGCCGACCAGCGCCACCTTCTGGACGATAGTGTAGGCCGAGAACACCCGGCCGCGATGGGCGTTCGGCGTCATCTCGTTCAGCCAGCTCTCGGCCACGGTGAACAGCCCGGCGGAGCAGAAGCCGGTGACCAGGCGCAGCGCCATCCACCAGGCCGGGTCGGCGGCGATGGTGAAGCTGAGCGCCGTCACCGAGGTGGCGGCGGCATAGGCGGCGAAGGCGCGGATATGGCCGACCGCGCCGATGATCCGGGTCGACAGCAGGCAGCCGAACAGGAAGCTCAGCGAATGCGCCGTCGCCACCGCGCTGAAGGCCTGGATCGAATAGCCGGCCTCGGTCAGCGAGATCGGCAGGATGGTGACCAGGATGCCGTTGGCGATCTGCAGGACGGAGATGCCGAGGATGATGGCGGCGACGGGCAGGTAGACGGCGGGCATGATCCGGGCGGCTCGGGGCGTTTCCTGCAGGCAAGCGCGGCCCGGCGAGCCGTGTCAAACGGCGTGATCGAAGGTCAGCCCCGATTTGTCCGGCATGGCCCGATCGGACGGGTTCCGGCCGGCCCGGCATCGGGCTAGGGTGGGGCGGCACAACCGCGGGACGGGGCATGCGGGGGGTGGTTGCAACCGGGCTCGGCCCGTGGAGGCTGCAGGTCGTGGTGGCGGCGGTGTTCGCCGTCATCGTCCTGGCGATCGCCGGCGGGCTGATCTGGTTCAACCATGGCGAGGTCACCCGGCTGGTCCGCGCCGATGCCGGCGCCCGCTTCGACCGCGTGGTCGAGCGCGTCCACAACGCCTTCGGCAACGCGCTGCGCCTGGCCGACACGGTGCTGGACACGGCGACGCTGACGGTCGAGGCCGACGTCCCGGCCGACCGGCTGGGCACGGTGCTGGGCGGCACGCTGCGCGACCTGGAGCAGGCGCTGCCGGCCGCCACCGCCTTCTACGTCGCCTGGAGCGACGGCCGCTTCGTCCTGGTCCAGTCGCTGGCGGATGTCGAGCTGCCGGGCGTGCCGGCGGCGACGCTGCCCGGGGCCGCCTATGCGCTGCAGGTCGTTGACGCCGCCGGCGGCCCGGCCCGCTGGGTGGTGACCGACGCCGAGGGCCGCCCCGTCGGCGCGCCGCAGGCCCTGCCGACCGAATACGACCCGCGCACCCGGCCCTGGTACCGGCAGGCCATGGCGACCACCGGGCCGGTGATGACCGCGCCCTACCGCTTCAGCCATGTCGACGAGGTCGGCGTCACCCTGGCCCGGCGGTCGCGCCTGGACGCGGACGTGGTGTTCGGGGTCGACATCAGCCTCGCCGGGCTCGACCGCACCCTGGCCGAGCTGCGCCGGACGCCCGAGCTGGAGCTGGTGATCTTCGACCGCGCCTCGGGCGCGCTGATCGCCCATCCGGACGGCGTGCGCTACCGCACCGCCTTCCGGGAGCGGCAGGCGGACAATCTGCCGGGCCTGGCCGATCTCGGCTCGCCGCTGCTGGCCGAGCTGTACCGCAGCTACCAGGCCGCCCGGACCGGCCGCAACCTGACCGGCACGCTGGCCGGCCGCACCTATCTCGAGCGGTTCGAGCCGGTCGGCCCGGGCATGCCGGATGTGGTGCTGGGCCTGGCCTATCCCTTCGACCTGGTGGTCGGGCCGGCCGACCGGATCCGCTTCACCTCGCTCTTGATCGGCGCCGGCGCCACGCTGCTGGCGCTCGGCATCGTCCTGGTGGCCGCGAGGGCGCTGGCGCGGCCGCTGCGCCGGGTGACGGGGGAGCTGGGGCGGATCATGCGCTTCGACTTCGACCATGACGACCCGGCCCCGTCGCGGATCGAGGAGATCCGGTCGCTGGCCAGCGCCATCGACGTGCTGGCCGTCACCCTGCGCAGCTTCGCCGCCTATGTGCCGGGGCAGATCGTGCGCGGCATCGTCGGCCGCAAGCTGGTGCCGGCGCTGGGCGGGCGGCGACAGCCGGTCACGGTGCTGTTCTCCGACATCGCCGGCTTCACCGCCCTGGCCGAGGGGCTGGCGCCGGAGGAGTTGATGGAGCGCACCTCGCGCTATTTCAGCGCGCTGGGGGCGGAGCTGATCGGCGCCGGCGCCACCATCGACAAGTATATCGGCGACAGCGTCATGGCGTTCTGGAACGCGCCGGAGGCCCAGCCGGACCACGCCCGGCTGGCCTGCCTGGGCGCGCTGCGGGCCGCAGCGCGGATCGACCGGCTGAACGCCGAGTTCGAGGCCGAGGGCCGCGGGGCCATGCCGACCCGCTTCGGCCTGCACACCGGCGAGGCGGTGGTCGGCAATGTCGGCTCGGTCGACCGGATGAACTACACCGCGCTCGGCCACACCGTGAACGTGGCCGCGCGGCTGGAGGCGCTGAACAAGATCCACGGCACCACCATCCTGGTCAGCGAGGCGGTGCGGCAGGCGGCCGGCGAGGGCTTCGAGTTCCGCTTCGTCGGCAACGAGGTGCCGCGCGGCGCCCGCGAGCCGGTGGCGGTCTACGCCCTGGTGGGGCTACGCGAGGGGGCGGACGCCTAGGGTTGCGGCCCGACATAGCGGGCGCGGGGCCGGATCAGCCGGGCGGCGGCGTACTGCTCCATCACATGCGCCATCCAGCCGACGCTGCGGCCGAGGGCGAAGACCGCCAGCGGCGCCTCCGGCGGCAGGCCGGCCAGCCGCGCCGCCAGCACCAGGGCGAAGTCCAGCGTCGGCCGTTCGCCGGTCAGGTCGAACACGGTCTCGACCAGGGTGCGGGCGACCGCCAGCTCCGGCCCGTCCGGCAGGGTGGCGACGATGCGGTCCAGCAGGTGCTGGCCGCGCGGGTCGCCCTCCGGATACAGGGTGTGGCCGAAGCCGGGCAGGTCCTCGCCATGCTGCAGCCGCTCCACCGCGACGCGGCGGGCGTCGGCGGCGCCCAGCACCCCCTCCAGGAAGGCGCCGGTGCGGGCGCTCAGCCCGCCGTGCAGCGGGCCGTTCAGCGCCGCGAGGCCGGCGGCGACAGCGGCGTGCGGCGAGGCGCCGGTCGAGGCGGTGATGCGGGCGGCGAAGGTCGAGGCGGTCAGCTCGTGGTCGGCGCACAGCACCAAGGCGCGGCGCAGCAGGTCGGCGGCGGGGGCGGGGGCATCCCAGGCTTCGGCCAGCGCCTCATGCGCCGGCGCGGCGGAGGCGGGACGGCGCAGCATCACCGCGGTCAGCCAGCGCAGCAGCCGGGCGCCGGTGCGCTGCAGCCCGGCGGCGGAGCGGGCGAGGGCGCGGTCGTCCTCCACCCCCAGCGCCGGCAGCACCGCCATGGCCCGCTCCAGCGGCGGCAGGCCCGCGGCGTCGGCCGCGATGCGGGCGGCCGTGGGCGGCACCGGCGCGGCCGGGCCGGCGAAGGGATCGTCGGCGGCGACGGACCACAACAGGCCGGCCACGCTCTCCAGCGTCGCGCTCTCGGCCAGCCGCACCGCGTCCCGGCCGCGGTAGTAGAGCCGGCCGCCGGCCACCAGGGTGATCGCCGATTCCAGCACCGGCTGGCCCCAGTACAGCGGCGGCTGGGCGGCCTCGGGCTCGGATTTGCGGGCCAGGCGGCGGATGTCGGCGGCGGCATAGCGGCGCTGCCGCCGTCCGGGCTCGGCGATCGATCGGACCATGCCGCGGCTGACATAGGCATAGAGCGTCGCCAGGCTGACCCCCAGCTCCGCCGCCGCCTCGCCCGCCGACAGGGTTGGTTCCTGGATCATGGGCGGGAGGGCAGGACAGGGATGCGCCGACCCCGACGAGTCCCCCCTCCCCTTGTGGGAGGGGGGTAGGG
>NZ_NHON01000114.1 GCF_002195995.1 Inquilinus limosus | reverse complement strand
GAACGTGTCGTAGAGGCTCTGGCGGCCGATCCCCATCGCACGCACCAGCATGTCGGTCGAGGTGCCGTCGAAGCCATGCTCGCGGAACACCTCGATCGCGGCGTCCAGGGCCTTCTCGCTGTCGAATTCCTTGGGGCGTGCCATGAGCAGGGATATAGGAATTCTGGAACGAACAGTCAAGAACAAAGCTGGAGGCGGCCGGGTTCGGACGGGAAGGCGTCTATCCCGTTGAAGATTGCAGCCTGCTTCCGCACTCCACCCCTCCCCGCCGATACCCAGGGTGATGCAAGAGGCCACGGCCGCGATCCTGGCCTCCATCCCCGAGCTCTCCGCCACCCAGGAAGAGGCGGCGGTCGTCCGCAGCGACAATTTGCCGGAATGGGTCGAAACTTGGGAGAGCCGCTACGGCGCGAATATCCCGGTGCCGCGAATGAGCATGGATCAACACGATCGGATCGATCCGTTGTCCGAGGCGGCCGAGAAGGTTCATCCCAGCAAGATACTCGGCGTCAGATCGTAGTTCGCGCCCTGCCCGTCGGGACTTGAAGGAAGAAGATCATGCGCATCCTCGACTGGACCATCGGGCTAGGCGCCGTCGCGTTCTTCGGCGCCCTCGCCTCTCAGAGCGCCACAGGCGGGCTGCAGACATTCGCCTATGTCGCCCCGGCCCGCTGGCATTCGCTGCGGCGTGCTGGGCCGTCTACGCCGCTCTCACGCGCGCGTCTGATCTGGTCGACCTCTACGCGGCTTGGACTTGGCGGCTGGTCCGGCTGAGCTTCTGGATGGTGTCCGCGGCCACGGGAGGAGCAGCGCTGCTACTCACCGTCGGCTGGCACCCGATCGCCGGCGCGGCGCTGTTCGGGTGCGTGCTGCTGGCCGGCGGGGCGCTGCTGCAGGCGACCAAGCCGCGCTCATCGGCGACAATGGAGCTGTCGGGGCACCCAGCCTTCAGTCGAAGAAGATGAGGCGATCGCTGAAGGCCTGGGCGCACCGAATCCAACCGACCCGGCCCTATAGCTGCTGTGCGTTGATAACTTTGAATGCGTATTCCTCCGCGGCTCGCTTCACGGCCTTGTTGACCGCCTCGCTCAGGGCCTGCGCTTCGCTCGGGCAGCGCTCGCGGCCCGGCCACGCGAGATGAAGCCTCGCCTGCGGCCGGGCCGCTCCTCTTCCAGTCCGAGCCGCATACCGAAGGCTGGCCCGCAACGATCCAGTGCCATCAGAGCAGGAAGGCGTCGGTCGTCAACTCCTGCGTGACACCGCCGAGATGGATGGAAACCAATCTCATATACGAGGTGGGTCCCATATCGATCACGACATCGGTGCCGTCCCCGGAACTAACGAGGCGCACCTCACGGCCGGCGCCGCTGAACTCGTCGTATCCGATGAAGGTGAGGTTCGAGGGCAAGCCGTTGATCGGAGGGCGCCAGTCGGGAAATTCGCTGAGGATGGACAGATCTATCTTGTCCTGCTCCTGCGCATTGAACGTGAAATCGGTGATCACGTCCGGATCGTCCGGGCGGCTGCTCTCGATCCAATTGAAGACGAACACATCATTTCCGGCACCGCCGCTGATCTGGTCCGAGCCTCTGGAGTTGGACATGATGGTGTCGTTCCCGTCTCCACCATCGAGCTCGAAATGAGTTCCGGCAGGGGAGAATGCATCATCGCCACCGAGGAAGATCAGATCGTCGCCGCCATCACCATAGACGCGGCCATTATCTGTCGGAGCCTTAACGTCCACAGTTGCATACAGCAGGTCGTTGCCGGCCCCGCCGTGTACGAGCGTATTGTTGCCCATGAAGTTGATCGTGTCGTTGCCGTCGCCGCCATAGAGGCGGTCATTCGCCACGACCGCGTGGGTTTGCGTGTCGATAACATCGTCCCCGGCGCCGCCGAAGATGGTGTTCTCTCCTCCTGTGGGATAATCGGCATCGATACGCACTGTATCAACGCCGTCACCGAGGATGATCAGGCTGGACCCGCCGATCAGGAGTTGATCGTCGCCGGAGCCGGCGAGAACAATTGCATTGTCGCCCGTGTCGATCGTGTCGTTGCCGCGTCCCGCGAGGATGATGTCGGCCTCTGCATCTCGGCCAGAGCCTTCCCTCGCGTCGATCACGTCGTTGCCATCGAGGCCGAGGATCAGGTCCGAGGCAGCCGTGCCGGTGAGGCTGTCATCCGCCATGGTCCCGATGATCAGGTTCGGCAAGGCGGCCAAGGCGTTGCCGGTATAGTCCCGGATGTCCGTGCTATCGAACGGCAGTGCGGATGCGGGTGCTGAAATGCGCATCGACGTTTCCCCCTTCTGGCTTGCCGCCGGCTCACCTCACGGGAAAGGCCTTTTATCCCGGCCGATATCGGCGGCTTCGATTTCCCAGGCTCATTAGGACCACGATCGATCCAATTTGATTTTATTCTGCCTGGTGATGGTCGGCAATACGGGTGCATCGGGGAGGGGCGGGAAGCGGAGCCCACCGACGCAGCGGCGCCTCCCACGTCCAAAACGCGCAGGCTCGAACTCTGTGGATGGAAATGAGCGGCCGACCAACTGGCAGCCTCGTGTCAGCTGGATGAGCGGGACAAGAATCAACAAGCGCATGGCCGCGAAGGTAGGGGGAGGCATAAGCCCCGTCGAGCTGCGACCGGAGATGATTCGACACGGGCCGGACAGCCGAAATCCGCCCTCGTCCGGGGTCGTTTCGCGCCGTCTATGCCGTATTTTTGCCGTCCGGAAGCGCTGCGCCGCCTTGCGAACTAGCCTAAGCCATTGAAAAGGCTTGGCGTCCCCTAGGGGATTCGAACCCCTGTTACCGCCGTGAGAGGGCGGTGTCCTAGGCCTCTAGACGAAGGGGACTGAGGCGCGGGCCCGGATATAGGGGAGCCCGCGCGCCGACGCAAGACATTTCCGTCGGTTTTTTGACAGCCTGTTCAGACGGCCGCCGCAACGCAGCGCCGTGCCCGCTGCAGCACCGTCTCGATCGTGGCCGCGTCGGTGTCGAAGGCGCCAACGAAGCGCCAGATCTCGCCTTCCCAATGCGCCGCGACCACGCCCTCGCGCGCCAGTCCCTCGGCCAGCGCCACGGGCAGGCGCACGAACACCTCGTTCGCCTCGACCGGGTGTAGCAGCTCGACCCCCGGCAGCGCCTGCAGCCCCTCGGCCAGCTGCCGGGCCCGGTCATTGGCGTTGCGCGCCAGGCGCAGCCACAGCCCGTCGGCCAGATAGGCCTCGAGCTGGGCCGAGACGAACCGCATCTTCGACAGGAGGTGGCCGGCGCGCTTGCGGCGGAAGGCGAAATCCGCCGCCTTGTCCGGATCGAAGAAGATCACCGCCTCGGCCATCACGCAGCCATTCTTGGTGCCGCCGAAGGACAGAACGTCGATTCCGGCCTTCCAGGTCAGCTCCGCCGGGGAGCAACCCTGCCCCGCCCCCATCTGCCCCGCCAGCGCGTTGGCGAAGCGCGAGCCGTCCATGTGCACGGCCAGGCCGTGCCCCCGCGCGACCTCGGCCAGCGCGCCGACCTCGGCCGGGCTGTAGGTGGTGCCGGATTCGGTGGCCTGCGACAGGCTGAGCATCGCCGGCTGGCTGCGATGGACATCGCCGCGCCACTCCGGGACGGCGGCGGCCACCGCCTGCGGCGTCAGCTTGCCGTGGGCGCCGTCGGCCAGCAGCAGCTTGGCGCCATGGGTGTAGAATTCCGGCGCGCCGCATTCATCGACGGCGACATGCGCCTCGCGGTGGCACACCACCGCGCCCCAGGGCGGGGTGAAGGTGGCCAGGGCCAGGGCGTTGGCCGCCGTGCCGGTCGGCACCGGAAAGACGGCGACGCGGCGCTCGAACACTTCGGACAGCCGCTCCTGCAGCCGGGCGGTGAGCTCGTCGCCGCCATAGGAGGGCTGGCGCCCCCCGGCGGCGCTGGCGATCGCCGCCAGGATCTCGGGCGCGGCGCCGGCGACGTTGTCGCTGGCCAGGTTGATCACGTCGGTCATGCCGAAGTCCTCGGACGGATTGGTGCGGTTACGGGGTGGTGGTCAGGAGGGTCGCGGCGGCGCCGGTCTGCGGGTCGATGCTGCGCACCTCCTGCCCGCCGCCGGGCAGTGTGATCAGGATCACTGCGCGATCGCCCGCGGTGGTGATGCTAAGGATGCGGCTGCCGGCGGGCAGCGTGGACGGGGCGGCGGCCGTGACGGCCGGCGCCGCGGTGGGAGCGGCCGGGGCGGGTGCCTTGGCCGGCCCTGCGGAGAAGAGTTGGCGCCCCAATTCCCCGACAACGACGGCGGTGAGCACGATGATGACCACAAGCATCGCCCAAACGGTTATCTTCACCGCCCGCAATGACCCAGCTTCCAGACGCACCCGCCTCACCCCTATTCCCGGACGGGACCAATCCCGTCACCCCACTGGTCGTTACGATCCACCCGGATGCCGCCGGCCAGCGGCTGGACCGCGCCCTGGCCGACGCGGTGCCGGACCTGTCGAGGTCGCGGCTGCAGGCGCTGATCGCCGCGGGCTGCGTGCGGGAGGGCGAGCGGACAGTAGAAGACGCCTCGACCAAGGTCAAACCCGGCCAGCGCTTCGAAATCCGCGTGCCGCCGCCGGTGCGGGCGGAGCCGGAACCCCAGGCGATCGGGCTTGATATCGTGTACGAGGATCCCCATCTGATCGTCATCGACAAGCCGGCCGGACTGGTGGTCCACCCCGCGGCTGGCAATCCCGATGGCACCCTGGTCAACGCCCTGCTCGCCCATTGCGGCGCGCAGCTGTCCGGCATTGGCGGCGTCGCCCGCCCGGGCATCGTCCACCGGTTGGACAAGGAGACCAGCGGGCTGATGGTGGTGGCCAAGACCGACGCCGCCCATAAGGCGCTGTCGGCCCAGTTCGCCGACCGCACCCTGTCGCGCACCTACCTCGCCCTGGTCTGGGGCCGGCCGAGCCCCTCGGCCGGAACGATCGAGGGCGCGATCGGCCGCGACCCGCGGAACCGCCAGCGCATGGCCATCGTCAAGGCCGGCGGCAAGCCGGCGCGGACTCATTACCGGGTGCTGCGCCCGGCCGGCGCCGAGGCCAGCCTGGTGACCTGCAAGCTGGACACCGGGCGGACCCACCAGATCAGGGTCCACATGACCTCGATCGGCCATCCGCTGATCGGCGACCCGGTCTATGGCCGACGTCCGCGCTCGGCTATTGCGAATGAAACGGCGCGCAGCTTCCCGCGGCAGGCGCTGCATGCGGCAAAACTGCGCTTCCGCCATCCGGCGGATCAACGTGAACTCGAATTCACGAGGCCCCTTCCGGGAGACATGCGACATTTGCTCGTCTCCCTCGCGGGGGAAGACCGTATACCCGAGTACTGAAGTCGGGTATTATGCATCGGTCCGGATGACGAATCCGGAGGGCGCCCGCCCCGCCAGGGGAAAGGGCGCCGGAGAGGGAGCAAGATATCATGGCAAACGCGTCGACCCTGCCCGTCCTGGGCGCTGAATCCAACCTGAGCCGGTACCTGCAGGAAATCCGTCAGTTCCCGATGCTGGAACCGCAGGAGGAGTTCATGCTCGCCAAGGCGTGGCGGGAGCATGGCGACACCGAATCGGCGCATCGGCTGGTGACGAGCCATCTGCGGCTGGTCGCGAAGATCGCCATGGGCTATCGCGGCTACGGCCTGCCGATCTCGGAGCTGATCTCCGAGGGCAATGTCGGCATGATGCAGGCGGTGAAGCGGTTCGACCCGGACCGCGGCTTCCGCCTGGCCACCTACGCGATGTGGTGGATCCGCGCCGCCATCCAGGAATACATCCTGCACAGCTGGTCGCTGGTGAAGATGGGCACCACGGCGGCGCAGAAGAAGCTGTTCTTCAACCTGCGCAAGCTGAAGGGCCAGCTGCAGGCGATCGAGGATGGCGACCTGAAGCCGGAGACGGTGACCAAGATCGCCACCGAGCTGTCGGTGCCGGAGCAGGACGTGATCTCGATGAATCGCCGGCTGGCCGCGCCGGACCATTCGCTGAACGCGCCGCTGCGCGTCGACGGCGAGGGCGAGTGGCAGGACTGGCTGGTCGATGAGCGCGACAGCCAGGAGGTGATGCTCGCCGACCGGCAGGAGCTGGGCAAGCGCCAGAAGCTGCTGAAGGATGCGATGTCCGGCCTGAACGACCGTGAGCGCCGCATCCTGACCGAGCGCCGGCTGCGCGACGAGCCGACCACGCTGGAGGATCTGAGCCAGGAATACGGCATCAGCCGCGAGCGTGTGCGCCAGATCGAGGTGCGCGCCTTCGAGAAGCTGCAGAAGGCGATCCGCAACGCCGCGGTCGAGGCCAAGCTGGCCCACTGACCCGCGGTCCGGATTGAGAGGACGGCCGGAGCCTCGCTCCGGCCGTTTTCGTTTGTGCTGGCTCGGCTCGGAGACCGCTTGGAAATGCGCTGGCGTGAGTCGGCTGGCGGCGGTTTCGAGAACCGGAGCGCAGCGCACGTTTGGTGCGTGAGCACCGGAAGCGCAGAAACCGCTGTCAGACGGCCGCGCCAGCGCATTTCCAGGCGGCCTCTCAGTCGAGGTCGATCCGCGCCAGCTCCGACACCCCGGTCTTCACCGGCCCGGTATAGGTGTCGGGCGTATAGCGGGTGGCCGTCAGGCTGCGCGAATCCGCGCTCCACACCAGATTCCGCCATTGCGACCGGGTCGGGATCCGGCGCAGCAGCCGCCCGTCGGTGACATCCCAGACGAACAGGGCCGCCGTCTCCTTTCCCCAGACGTCGGGGTCGTCGAAGCTGGCGGCCAGGGAGCGCCCATCCGGGCTGAAGGCGAGCAGCGGGATCAGGTGCGCACCATTGTCCCGCCAGGTCGACAGGGCGCCGACCAGAAGCCGGCCCGACAGGCTGCGCTGCCGGTTGTCGGCCAGGCGGATCGCGACCACGCCGCTGTCGCCGCGGGTCTCGACATGCTCGGCCGCCGTCAGGCCGTCGGGCGAGACGGCGGAGGACACGCCGGCGGCACGCAACGATCCGGGAACGGGCACCGTCGCGACCTCGCTGCCATCGGCGACCGAGAGCACCGCTGTCCCGCCGGGACCGTCCCAGAAGCTGCCCCACCCCATGTCGATCATGATCCGGTCGTCGGCGACGAAGGCCAGCCCGGCCGCGCCCCGTCGGATGCTGGAAACGGTGACGCCCGTCCGGCTGTCGATGACCTGGATCGGCCCCTCGAAGAACCCGCCGGCGACGAGGCCGCCCGAGGGCGAGACCGCGAGGCCCAGCCAGCTCGCATCCTTCGGCACGTCCGGCAGGGGAATGCGCGACCGCACCGACCCGGTGGCGGGGTCGATCCGCAGCAGTTCCTGCGGGCGCGTGGCCTCCCGCCCCAGCCCCGGCTGCCGCACCACCCCGAACAGCGTGCCGTCCGGCGCCGGACTCAGCGCGGCGAGATCCTGATCGTCCAGCACCGCGACGATGCGGCAGGCGCTGATGCGCACCAGGCGATCCATCGGCCCGCAGGGCAGGAACGCCCCCTCGCCCCAGGCATAGATGCCCCCGCCGATCGCCGCGGCCGCCACGACCACTGCCGCCACACGCTGCCAGCCTTGCATGAGAGCCCCCGCCTCTCGCCCCGTCGCTGCCGATCCTGCCGCGGAATCCGGGCGATTTCGTGAAGGCCGGATGGCGATCCGGCTATCGGGGCCTGAGCTGCAGCAGGTCCCAGAGGTTGCCGTACAGATCCTCGAACACCGCGACGGTGGCATAGGGCTCCTCGCGCGGCTCTTCGCGGAACATCACGCCGCGCGCGGTCATCGCTGCATGGTCGCGCCGGAAATCGTCCGTGTGCAGGAACAGGAAGACGCGGCCGCCGGTCTGGTCGCCGATCCGGCTCTCCTGCTCCGGCGTCGCGGCGCGGGCCAGCAGCAGGTTCGGGCCGCCCCCGCCGGGCGGCGCCACCAGCAGCCAGCGCTTGCCGTCGCCCATCGGCGTGTCCTCGACCAGGTCGAAACCGAGCACGCCGGTGTACCAGGCCTTGGCCTCGTCATAGTCGCGGACGACCACGGAGACCGCGCTGATATGCTGATGCGCCATCGCATTCCCTTCCTTCAGGCGGCAGGATCCTGCAGCGGCAGGCCGGCGGCGCAGAGCGGGCAGTCCCGCTGCAGCCACATCCCGCGCTGCAGCGCCGCCAGGGCCAGCAGCGGCACGCCCTGCGCCGCGGCGATCCGGCCCGCCGCCTCGCCAAGGGTCAGCAGGCAGGCGATGCCGGCCGGCACCGCGCCATGGCGCGACAGCTCCGCCAAGGTCAGACCCAGCGCCGAGCCGGCATTGATCGCGTCGTCCGCCACCAGCACCCGCCGCCCGGCCAGCGTCGCCGTCAGCGGCGCCGGGATCCGGTACCGCACCGCGCCGTCCTCAAGCACACGCTCGGCATAGACGAAGTCGCACTCGAGCTCCGCCGCGATCGCCTGCGCCAGGAAGGCGCCGCCGGTCAGCGGACCGCAGACGATCTCCGCCCCCAGCCCCGTCGCCCGCCCGGCCAGCACCGCGGCCCAGCCGCGCATCCGGCCGGCGTCGAGGACCAGCGAGTCGAGGTCCAGC
This sequence comes from Inquilinus limosus, assembly GCF_002195995.1. Classification (GTDB taxonomy): domain Bacteria; phylum Pseudomonadota; class Alphaproteobacteria; order DSM-16000; family Inquilinaceae; genus Inquilinus; species Inquilinus limosus_C. The sequence goes on along the minus strand of NZ_NHON01000114.1, from coordinate 8,167 downwards.
CACAGATCGCCGTGATGGCCCGATTCGTAAAGGAAATGCCCGCGCGTGGCGGAGACTGCCTGCTGCAACGCCTCGCCGATTCCATCCGTCATCCGCATGCCCTCCCCGGCCGCGTCATCATGTCCGCGAACCGCCGCGCGGCGAAGTGTTGCCTGCGAGGACCATCCCCCCATCTCAACCGGGACGACACCGAGACGAGGAGAGCCTGATGCGCATGCCCATCCCCGCCTTCGCCGCCCCCGCCCTCACCGCCGCCGCCCTGCTGGCCCCTGTGCCGGAGGCCGCCGCGGTCGACGCCGCCTACGACACCCAGAAGGGCCGGATCCGGGTCCAGACCGTGGCCGAGGGGTTGAGCCACCCCTGGGGCCTGGCCTTCCTGCCGGACGGCCGGATGCTGGTGACCGAGCGCGACGGCAATCTCCGCCTGGTCGGTGACGGCAAGGTCTCCGAGCCGCTGGAGGGCGTGCCGGAGGTGGATGCCGGCGGCCAGGGCGGGCTGCTGGATGTGGCCATCGACCCGACCTTCGTGCAGAGCCGCCTGATCTATCTCAGCTATTCCGAGGCCGGCGACGGCGGCAACTCCACCGCCGTGGCGCGCGGCCGGCTGAGCGAGGACGGCACGCGGCTGACCGGGGTGGAGGTGATCTTCTCGCAGCAGCCGAAGCTCGACAGCACCATGCATTTCGGCTCGCGCCTGGTGTTCGACCGGCAGGGCCATCTCTTCGTCACCCTCGGCGAGCGCTCCAAGGCCCAGTTCCGCGGCCAGGCCCAGCAGCTCGATTCGCATCTCGGCAAGGTGATCCGGATCTGGCCCGGCGGCTCGGCGCCGGAGGACAACCCCTTCACCGCCGACAAGGACGCGCTGCCGGAGATCTGGTCCACCGGCCACCGCAACGTCCAGGGCGCGGCGCTGAACCCGGACACCGGGGTGCTGTGGATCAACGAGCACGGGCCGCGCGGCGGCGACGAGATCAACATCCCCGAGGCTGGCAGGAACTACGGCTGGCCGGTGGTCTCGCATGGCGTGAACTACGACGGCAGCCCGGTCGGCGAGGGCCGGCGCGAGGCGGCGGGCATGACCGGGCCGATCCATCACTGGACGCCGTCGATCGGCGTCTCCGGCATGGCCTTCTACACCGCCGACGCGATGCCGGGCTGGCGCGGCAACGTCTTCGTCGGCGGGCTCGCGATCCCCAAGCTGGTGCGGCTGGAGCGCGACGGCGACCGCATCACCGGGTCGGAGGACCTGCTGGAGGATCTGGCCTTGCGCATCCGCCAGGTGGTGCAGGGCCCGGACGGGGCGCTGTACCTGCTCACCGATGAGAGCGACGGCGAGATCCTGCGGGTGGGGCCGGCGTCTTAGAGCGCGGCCGGTCGACCCATCTTCGCCTGCCCAAAGCCGTCATTGCGAGGAGGCGAAGCCGACGAAGCAATCCAGGGGCCGGTTCGCACCGGCCCCTGGATTGCTTCGCTGCGCTCGCAATGACGGTCAAAGGGGTGGCGCCGGCCCGTCAGCCAGCGCCGGCCGCCTCAATCCGCGAACGGATCCCGCACCAGGATGGTGTCGTCGCGTTCCGGGCTGGTCGAGAGCAGCGCCACCGGCGCCTCGATCAGTTCCTCGATCCGGCGGATGTACTTGATCGCGGTGGCCGGCAGGTCGGCCCAGGAGCGCGCGCCCTTGGTGCTCTCCTCCCAGCCGTCCCACTCCTCGTAGACCGCCTTGGCGTTGGCCTGGGCCGACTGGCCGGCCGGGAAATGCTGCAGCACCTGGCCGTCCAGCTCGTAGCCGATGCAGATCTTCAGCGTCTTGAAGCCGTCCAGCACGTCCAGCTTGGTCAGGGCGATGCCGTCGATGCCGCCGGTCTTCACCGCCTGCCGCACCATCACCGCGTCGAACCAGCCGCAGCGCCGCGGCCGGCCGGTGACCGTGCCGAACTCGTGCCCGCGCTCGCCCAGCCGGCGGCCGATCTCGTTCTCCTGCTCGGTCGGGAACGGGCCGGAGCCGACGCGGGTGGTGTAGGCCTTGGTGATGCCGAGCACATAGCCGATGCTCTTCGGCCCGATGCCGGAGCCCGCGGCCGCCTGGCCGGCGACGGTGTTGGAGGAGGTGACGAAGGGATAGGTGCCGTGGTCGATGTCCAGCATCGCGCCCTGGGCGCCCTCGAACAGGATGCGCTTGCCCTCGCGCTTCAGCGCGTCCAGCCGCTCCCACACCACGCCGACATAGGGCAGGATCTTCGGCGCGATCTCACGCAGCTGGGCCAGCAGCTCGGCCGGGTCGACCTCGTCGGCGCCCAGCGCGCGCAGGAGCGCGTTGTGATGCGCCAGCAGGCTCTCGACCTTGCCGGGCAGCGCCGCGTCGTCGGCCAGGTCGCAGACGCGGATGGCGCGGCGGCCGGTCTTGTCCTCATAGGCCGGGCCGATGCCGCGGCCGGTGGTGCCGATCTTGGCCTCGCCGCGCGACGCCTCGCGGGCCCGGTCCAGCGCGCCATGCACCGGCAGGATCAGCGCCGCGTTCTCGGCCAGCAGCAGGTTCTCCGGCCCGACCTCGACATCCTGGTCGCGGATCCGCTCGATCTCGGCGAGCAGCGCCCAGGGGTCGACCACCACGCCGTTGCCGATGATGCCGAGCTTGCCCGGCCGCACGATGCCCGACGGGAGCAGCGACAGCTTCAGCACCTTGTTGCCGATGACCAGCGTGTGGCCGGCATTGTGGCCGCCCTGGAACCGCACCACCACGTCGGCCCGGCTGGACAGCCAGTCGACGATCTTGCCCTTGCCTTCGTCACCCCACTGGGCGCCGACCACGGCCACATTCGCCATCGGAATACCTCGTACTGACTAGTTCGGACGGTGAGAGCTCTCGACCCTTCCCCCAGTCGTCATGGCGAGCCCCGAAGGGGCGTGGCCATCCAGGGCGGCTCGCACCGGCCGCTGGATGGCCACGGCGCTCCGCGCCTCGCCATGACGATAGTGGGTGATGAGATAGGTCAAGTGCTCCGCCGTCGGTATGACTAAATCTCGTCGAGCCGGCCGTCCCGCAGGACCCAGCCGCAGCCGAGGCGGCGCGCCTCGACGAGAGGATCGGCGCCGGGCTCCAGCCCGGCGATGGTGACATGGCCCTGGGCCCTGAGGGCGGCGCCCTCGGCCGGCGCGGTGCCGCGCGGCAGGAACACCCGGCGCGGCGCCCGGGGCGGCGTGGCCGCGCGCAGCACCGTGTCCATGAACAGGGTGAAGCCGGTCGCCTCCTCGCCCTCGGCCCCGTCGGCGCGGTAGCGGCCGCCACGGCCGACCTCGCCGCGCGCGCCGCGGGCGAACAGGGTGAAGGCGACGCCGGTGTGGTACTCGAAGCCGCGATGCTCGACGAAGTCGACCGTCACCATGAGGTCCGGCGCCGAGGCGCGGATCAGCCGCACCACCTCGGCCAGGCGGTCGAGGATCGGCCGGGTCACCGCCGGCAGCTCGATGCCGGACAGCGCGGCCAGCGCCGCATCGGCCGGGCCGGAGACGGCGAGCAGCCCGCCGAGGGCCGCGGCCGCGGCGCCGCCGAGCTGGGCGACGGCGGCGGCATCCTTGCGGTCGAGCGCGTGGCGCAGCGCGGTGCCCGCCTCTCCATCCACGCCGAGGGCGCCGAGCAGCGCCGGCACCAGGGTCGGCTCGGTCAGGTCCAGCGCCAGCCGGTCGACCCCGACCGCCTGCAGCGCCTCGACCGCCAGCAGCGCCGCCTCGGCATCCGCCGCCGGCTGGGCGCCGCCGATCAGCTCGGCGCCGACCTGGGCGAACTGCCGTTCCGGCCGCAGCTGGGTGCCGCGCACCTGCAGCACCTCGCCGGCATAGGCCAGGCGCAGCGGCCGCGGCGCCGCGGCCAGGCGGGAGCGGGCGATGCGGGCGACCTGCACCGTCATGTCGGCGCGCAGGCCGAGCATGCGGCTGCCCATCGGGTCCATCAGGCGGAAGGTGTGGCGCGCCATGCTGGCGCCGACGCCGGACAGCAGCGTGTCCTCGAACTCGACCAGCGGCGGCTTGACGCGGTCGAAGCCGTGGCCGCCGAGAACGGCCATCATGCGTTCGATCACCGCCGCTTCCTGCGCCGCGTCGGGCGGAAGGACGTCGTAGAAGCCTTCGGGGAGAAGGGCGGTGTTGAGCACGTCGGTCATGACGTGCCGCACGCTAGGGCCTTCGCGCCCCCGGCGCAACGGCGAAGGCGCCCCGATCCCCCCGTCTTTCGCTCACCCCCCATGCGCGGGTGGTGACGGTACGCTTCGCCTCCCTCGGCCGTCATTGCGAGGAGGCGAAGCCGACGAAGCAATCCATGGTCCAGCACGGGCTGCCACATGGATTGCTTCGCTTCGCTCGCAATGACGGTATGGGATGCTGAGAGTCCTTGCTTGCATGAGAGGTGCACGGCACCAGCCTAGTTTCCGTGAGCAGCGAGATACCTCTCCAGTGTCTCCGCGAAGGCCCGGCTGTCGACGGCGAGATAGGCGTTGTCCTTGCCGCCGTCGCGGAAGAAGCGGGTGACCACGGCGACGATGGCGTAGCCGCCCTTCTCCTTGGTGAAGATCGGGCCGCCGCTGTCGCCCTTGGTCATGTCGCAATCGTGCTTCATCGTGTGGTCGCGGCGCAGCGACAGGGCGTGGCAGCCGCTATGCGCCGTCATCCGGTCCGGCGCGTCCCAGGCATAGCCGGCCAGGACCAGCGGCAGCCAGCGGCCGGCCGCGATCCGCGCCTCGTCATCGGCGGTCAGCCGGTGCACCGCCATGGTGCCGGCCCGGTCGCCGATATCGGCGTCGAGCAGGACGATGGCCCAGTCCGAGCCGTAATCGGCGCGCTCATCCTCCTCCCGGTCGGTGTCGGGGCGGTAGCCCGGCGCCAGGGTGACCGAGGCGATGCCCGCCTCCGCCACCGCATCGTCGCCGTCGCGGCCGGCGCGGAAGCCGCTTGGCGTGTCGCGGTCGCCGCCCTCGCGGAAGAAGCAATGGGCCGCGGTCAGCACCACCCGGCGGCCGACCAGCGTGCCGGTGCAGGTGCCGCCGCTGTCGAAGGCGATCTCGCCGACCGCCGACCAGGGCATGCGGTCGGGCCGGACCATGCGGCGGTCGTCATGGCCGAAGAAATGGTCGCGGATGCCGGGGATGGTCTCGCGGCCCAGGCAGTCCGCCGTGTCGGTGCGGGCGTCGCAGCGGCCGGTGCCGATGCCCGGCTCGTCGCAGACATCGTCGAAGGCGGTGGCGCAGCTGTTGATGTGGTTGCGCCGGGGATAGAACAGCTGGCAGTCGGTGAGGTCGGTGCCGTCCGGGCAGACGCCGGTGCCGATGCCGGGCTCGTCGCAGGCGCCGTCATGCGACCAGTAGCAGCTGTCGTTGCCGCCCGTGCTCAGCGCCCGGCAATCGGTGCTGTCGGTGCCGGCGTCGCATTCGCCGGTGCCGATCCCGGGCTCGTCGCACTGGCCGTCGAAGGCCCAGCGGCAGCTGTTGTTGCCGATCTTGACGGCGGCGCAATCGGCGTCGTCGGTGTCCGCCGCGCATTCGCCGGAGCCGCCGAAGCGCTGCTCGTCGCAGGCGCCGTCCCCCGCCCAGCGGCAGCTGTCGTCGGCCATGGCAGGGGCCGCGGCCGGCCCGGCCAGGACCAGCACGGCCAGCGCCGCGAGCAGGACTCCGCCCCTCGACCGCTCAGCCGCCATGGACGGCCACGTATTTCGCCACGGCCTTCTCGAAGGCCCGGCTGTCGACCGCGAGATAGGCCGACCGGCTGCCATCGTCGCCGCCGTAGAAGCGGGTGACCACGGCGACGATGGCGTAGCCGCCGGGCTGCTTGACGAAGATCGGCGAGCCGCTGTCGCCCTTGGTCATGTCGCAATCGTGCAGCAGCGTGCCGTCGTCGCGCAGCGTGACGATGCGGCAGCCGACATGCTCGGTCATCCGGTCCGGCGCGTCCCAGGAATAGCCGCCCTGCATCACCCGCTCCCACCGCCCGGCGGCGATGTCGGTGCGGTCCTCCGGCTTCAGCCGGTGCACCGCCATGATGCCGGTGGTGTCGCCGATATCGGCGTCGAGCTCGACCAGCGCCCAGTCGAGATTGTACCAGGACTCGCCGCCATGGCCGCGCCCCGCGCGGAAGCCGGGCGGCAGGTAGAAGCCGGCGACGCCGGCCTGCGCCACCTGGGTCGACCCGGCGCGGCCGGCGCGGAAGCGGCGCGGCTTGTCCAGCGAATCGTCGTCGCGCATGAAGCAATGGGCCGCGGTCAGCACCACCCGCCGTCCGACCATGGTGCCGGAGCAGGAGCCGTGGTCGAAGCTGAGCTCGCCGATCGCGCTCCACGGCATGCGGTCGACCTCGGCCAGGCGGCGGTGGTCGTGGCCGAAGAAATGGTCGCGGATCCCGGCCGGCGTGTCGCGGCCCAGGCAATCGGCGGTGTCGCTGCGCGCGGCGCAGCGGCCGGTGCCGGTCACCGGCTCGTCGCAGATGTCGTCGAAGGCGCTGGCGCAGCTGTTGGTGCGGTTGCGCCGGGCATAGAGCGGCCGGCAGTCGGTGACATCGGTGCCGTCGGCGCAGACGCCGCTGCCGATGTTCGGCTCGTCGCAGCTGTGGTCGCCGGCCCAGCGGCAGCTGTCGTTGCCGCCCGCCCGGATCGCCCGGCAATCCGCGGTGTCGCTGCCGGGGGCGCAGTCGCCGCTGCCGATCACCGGCTCGTCGCAGCGGTCGTCGAAGGACCAGCGGCAGCTGTTGGGGCCGGGCTTGGTGCCGGGGCCGGCCAGGGCGGCGGACACGCCGCCGCAGAGGCAGAGGGCCATCCAGGCCGCCAGCAGGCGCGAGATCGGAACAGGCATGCCAGGACCAGGAGGGCATCCGAAGCGAGACGATTCCGCATCCTAGGCGTGATCCCGAGGCGAAACGATGGCGGATCGCGCGATCGTTCAACCTACCTTAGGATGATTCCCTTAGGATGGAACCCGACGGACCGCTGCGGGTTTTCCGGGCGCATCAGGGGAGAGACGGCGATGCGGTGGCAGGATCTGAGGCGCAGCAGCAATGTCGAGGACCGGCGCGGCATGCGCCCGGCCGCGGTCGGCGGCGTGGGCGGCATCGGCGCGATCGTGATCGTGCTGGTGGCGCTGTTCTTCGGCGTCGACCCCTCGGCCCTGCTGCAGCAGGTCGACCCCGGCCCGTCGCAGACGGAGACGGCGTCCGGCCCGTCGAGCGCGGCGCCGGACGAGATGTCCCAGTTCCTCGCCGCCGTGCTCGGCAGCACCGAGGACACCTGGGGCGCCGTGTTCCAGGAGGCCGGCAGCCGCTACACGCCGCCCAAGCTGGTGCGGTTCAGCGGCGCCACCCAGTCCGGCTGCGGCTCGGCCAGCGCCGCGATGGGGCCGTTCTACTGCCCGGCCGACCGGATCGTGTATATCGACACCGATTTCTTCGACGAGCTGAGCCGCCGCTTCGGCGCGCCCGGCCAGTTCGCCGAGGCCTATGTGGTGGCGCATGAGGTCGGCCACCATGTGCAGAACCTGCTCGGCATCATGGACAAGGTCGGCCAGCTGCGCGGCCGCGGCGGCGACAGCAACGCCCTGTCGGTGCGGGTCGAGCTGCAGGCCGACTGCTTCGCCGGGGTCTGGTCCAAGCGCGGCGACCAGCAGGGCCATTTCCTCGAGCCGGGCGATATCGAGAGCGCGATGAAGGCCGCCGAGGCGGTCGGCGACGACGCGCTGCAGAAGCAGAGCCAGGGCTATGCCGTGCCCGACAGCTTCACCCATGGCAGCTCGGAGCAGCGGGTGCGCTGGTTCCGCCGCGGCTATGACAGCGGCAACCCGACGACCTGCGACACCTTCTCGGCGCAGACACTGTAGTCCCGGACGGGCCGGCGACGCCCCCTCACCCTCCCGTCGCCGACGCGACGGGCCCCTCCCTCTCCCCGAGGAGAGGGAAAAAGCGGCGCTCCATTACCTCTCCCCAGGGGAGAGGTCGAAATCGCACAGCGATTTCGGGTGAGGGGGTGGCTCCGGCCCATCCGGCCGTCGTCCGGTCACCCGGTGTCGGGCTTGTCGGCCCAGTCGAGGCAGGGGAAGGGTTCGAGGCCGAGGGAGAGGCAGAGGCGTTCGGCGACGCGCATCGGCGGCTCGGCGTCGAGCAGGGCCGGGATGTCGGGCTCCCGCAGCCGGGCCTCGAT
>NZ_NHON01000113.1 GCF_002195995.1 Inquilinus limosus | reverse complement strand
GAAGATGCGGCCGCGGCGCCAAGCTACCCCACGGGCTGCAAACCAAGGGGGATACGGGCTCACGACCGCGATGCGGTGCCGGGCATTGCCCGGCACCGCATCTCCACCATCCTCGCAGATCTTCAACACACAAGGGGGAGGGGGTTCGTGCCGTAAGAGCCGGCCTCGCCCCTATCCCCTCAGCCCCGCCACCAGCCCGGCCAGGTCGTCCATATGCGGGCAGATCAGCCGGGCGCCGGCGTCGCGCAGCCGGTCGGCATGGCCGTCGCGGATGTGGCGGCCGCCGAGGAAGCCGATCACCGTCATGCCGGCGGCGACGCCGGCCGTGGTGCCGGTGACGCTGTCCTCGATCACCAGGCAGCGGGCGGCCTCGGCCCCGAGCTGCGCCGCCGCGTGCAGATACAGGTCCGGCGCCGGCTTCGGCCGCTCCACCGCCTCCGGCGTGTAGACATGCTCGCCGAACAGCGCGGTCAGCCCGGCGATCTGGAGCGAGCGGCGCACCCGGCCCAGATGGCTGTTCGACGCCACCGCCATCGGCAGGCCCAGCTGCTGCAGCGCCGGCAGCACGCCGGGAATGGCGTCGAGGCTGAGCGCCAGCGCGTCATCGATCACCTGCGCCATGCGCGGGCCGATATCCTCCGGGAACACCGTGCCGAACCGCGCCGCCACCTGGCGTACGATGTGCAGGTCCGGCGTGCCGACCAGCTGCTCCACCAGCTCTTCGACCGGCGCCTGCGGCTCGTATTGCGCGATCAGCTGCGCCACCGCCCGGCAGGCGATGAACTCGCTGTCGACCAGCACCCCGTCGCAATCGAAGATCACCGCCGCGATGCCGCCGGCCATGGGGGCGGGGGCGGCAGTCCGCACGGGGTCGACGGTGTCCATCACATCCTTCTCCATCCGGTTCCGCCGGTTGCGCCGGCGGGGCGAGTCACCATAACGTACGACAAGTCAAAGACGCCGCGCGACGGCAAGCGCGGGCGAGGGGGAGGCACGGACCTTGCGGGAGCCGATCAAGCACGCCTTCATCTGGCCAGCCTTCCTCGTCGTCCTGCTGGTCGGCATCTTCCCTCTCATCTACTCCCTGACCATCAGCTTCCAGAGCATGCGGCTGGTGCCGCCGCTGCCGCCGCGCTTCGTCGGGCTCGACAACTACGCGTCGCTGCTGGCCAATCCGCGCTTCTGGGCCACCGTGCAGACCACCGCGACCGTCGTCTTCCTCTCGGTCGCGGTGCAGTACGTGCTCGGCTTCGCCATCGCGCTGGCGCTGCATAGCAAAATTCCGGGCGAGCGTCTGTTCCGCGTCGGCTTCCTGCTGCCGATGCTGATGGCGCCGATCGCCGTGTCGCTGGTCGGCCGCATGCTGTTCCACTCCACGGTCGGCCCGGTCAACGAGCTGTTCACCTGGCTCGGCCTGCCGAACCTGCCATTCCTGACCGACGCCATCTGGGCCTTGGGCACCATCATCGCCGTCGAGGTCTGGCAGTGGACGCCCTTCGTCATCCTGATGATGCTGGCCGGGCTGCAGAGCCTGCCGCAGGACGTCTACGAGGCGGCGCAGCTCGAGAACGCCAGCGCCTGGCAGCAGTTCTGGGGCATCACCTTCCCGATGCTGCTGCCGATCTCCGCCGCCGTCGTGTTCATCCGCATCATCGAGGGCTTCAAGATCATCGACACGGTCTTCGTCCTGACCGGCGGCGGCCCCGGCGTGTCGACCGAGACCCTGACCCTGTTCGCCTATCAGGAGGGATTCAAGAAGTTCAACCTCGGCTACACCTCGGCGCTCAGCTTCCTGTTCCTGATCGTCATCGTCGTCTTCGGCACCATCTACCTCGCGGTGCTGAAGCCGCATCTGGAGAAGCGGCGATGACCCCGTCCCGGTCGAAGCGCGGCCTGGTCTTCCTGCTCTGCCTGGGCTGGTTCGTGGTGACGCTGTTCCCGATCTACTGGACGCTGATCACCTCGTTCAAGCCGCCGACCGCGGTCAGCGGCGGCCCGACCTACCTGCCCTGGATCGATTTCGAGCCGACGCTGCAGGCCTGGATCGACGCCCTGTCCGGGGTCCGCGGCAACTTCATCACGCCCTTCGTCAACTCGACCCTGATCGGCCTGGCGGCGACGGCGCTGTCGGTGGCGCTGGGGTCGATGGCCGCCTATGCGCTGGTGCGCTTCCCGTTCCAGGTGCGGCTGCTGGCCGGCATCGCCTTCGCCGTGGTCGCGATCGGCGGCTTCCTGCTGCTGCAGAACGTCCTCGGCCTGCCCCGGGTCCAGGCGCTGGGCGGCGCACTGGTGGCGGCGCTGGCGATCTCGATCGGGCTGAACGCGCTGCGTCTGCCGGGCCCGGTGCTGGGCAATGACGATGTGGTGTTCTGGTTCATCAGCCAGCGCATGTTCCCGCCGATCGTCACCGCCTTCGCGCTCTACCTGCTCTATTCCGAGATCGGCAAGGCAGGGCTGCCCTTGCTCGACAGCTTCTGGGGCATGACCCTCTGCTACACCGCCTTCTCGCTGCCGATCGTGGTCTGGCTGATGCGCGACTTCTTCCAGGCGCTGCCGGTGKAGATCGAGGAGGCGGCGCTGGTCGACGATGTGCCGCGCTTCCGCATCTTCCTCGAGATCGTGCTGCCGATGGCGCGGCCCGGGCTGGTCGCCACGTCGATGATCACGCTCAGCTTTGTCTGGAACGAGTTCCTGTTCTCGCTGCTGCTGACCGCGGGAAGCTGGCAGACCCTGCCGATCATGCTGTCGGGGCAGAACTCCTACCGCGGCGACGAGTGGTGGGCGATCTCGGTCGCCGCCATGATCTCGATCGGTCCGATGATGGTGATGGCGATTTTCCTGGCCAGGCTGATGCGATCCGGCCTGCTGCTGGGCAGCATCCGATGATCGCGAGACAGGGAGGGACAACAATGAAATCGATGCTTCTCACCGCCGCCGGTGCGCTGGCCCTCACCGCGGCGCTGCACGGCCCCGCCGCCGCGGCCTGCGACCCGGATTATTCCGGCGTGACCCTCACGGCAGGGTCGCAGACCGGGCCGTTCATCGCGCTCGCGCTGCAGATGGCGGCCAAGACCTGGGAGCAGAAGACCTGCGGCAAGGTCAATGTCGTCGAGTTCCCGTTCGGCGAACTGTACCCGAAATACCTGACGGCGATGACCGCCGGCGAATCCACCTTCGACGTCATCACCTTCGCCCCGGCCTGGATGCCCGACTTCTCGCCCTACCTGTCGGAGATGCCGGACTCGGTGCGCCAGGGCAAGGATTGGGAGGACATCGCCCCGGTCTATCGCGACCGGCTGATGGTGTGGGACGGCAAGCACCTGTCGCAGACCATCGACGGCGACCTGCACACCCTGTCCTACCGCCGCGACCTGTTCGACGACCCGAAGGAGAAGGAGGCGTTCAAGGCCAAGTACGGCTACGACCTGGCCCCGCCCAAGACCTGGAAAGAATATTACGACATCGCCGAGTTCTTCACCCGGCCGGACCAGAAGCTGTGGGGCACGGCGGAGGCGTTCCGCCGCGGCGGCCAGCAGTTCTGGTTCTTCTTCACCCATGCCGCCAGCTACACCAACGACCCGCAGAACCCGGGCAGCATGTTCTTCGACCCGGAGACGATGGACGCGGCAGTGAACAACCCCGGCTGGGTCAAGGCGCTGGACGACTACATCAGGTCGGTGAAGTTCTCGCCGCCCGGCGCGCTGAACTTCTCCTCCGGCGACATCCGCACCGCCTTCTCCGGCGGCCAGGTGGCGATGAACTTCGACTGGGGCGACACCGGCGTGATCGCCGCCGACAAGACCCAGAGCAAGGTGGCCGGCCATGTCGGCTCGGCCCTGACCCCGGGGTCGACCGAGATCTGGAACCACAAGACCAAGAGCTGGGACAAGTTCGACCAGCCGGTGTTCTCGCCCTTCATGGCCTTCGGCGGCTGGCAGGCGGCGGTACCCTCGTCCGGCAAGAACGTCGAGGCCGCCTGGAACTATGTCGAATGGGTCTCGAACCCGGAGAACAGCGGCACCGCCACGGTGACCGGCGGCTCCGGCGTCAACCCGTACCGCCTCAGCCATTTCGCGCCGGACCGCTGGCTGGCGAAGATGACCAAGGAGGAGGCGGACGAGTACCTGGCGGCGCAGCGCGGCAGCCTCGAGGCCAAGAACGTGGCCCTCGACATGCGCATCCCCGGCTATTTCTCCTACACCGAGGTGCTGGAGATCGAGCTGTCCAAGGCGCTGGCGGGCGAGGAGACGGCGCAGCAGGCGCTCGATTCGATCGCCGAGCAGTGGAACAAGCTGACCGACGAGTTCGGTCGCGACACCCAGCTGGCCGCCTATCGCGCCTCGATGGGCCTGCCGCCGCTGAAGAAGTAAGCCCGAGATCCTCCCCGCCGCGGCCCGTGGCGGGGAGGGGACGGACGGAGCGTTCCAGACCCAAGGACATCATGGCCCGCGTCAGACTCGAAGCCGTCACCAAGAGCTTTGGCGACGTGCCCGTCATCCCGTCGCTCGACCTGGAGATCGCGGACCGCGAATTCGTCGTGCTGGTCGGCCCGTCGGGCTGCGGCAAGACCACGACCCTGCGCATGATCGCCGGGCTGGAGGCCGCGACTGGCGGCACCATCCGGATCGGCGACCGCGACGTCACCCAGCTGCGGCCCGGCCTGCGCAATTGCGCCATGGTGTTCCAGAACTACGCCCTGTACCCGCATATGACCGTGCGCGAGAACATCGGCTACGGCATGAAGGTGCGGGGCGAGCCGAAGGCAGCGATCGACGGCAAGATCAAGGAGGCGGCGCGGGTGCTGGGGCTGGAGCCCTATCTCGACCGCCGGCCAAAGCAGCTGTCCGGCGGCCAGCGCCAGCGCGTCGCCATCGGCCGCGCCATCGTCCGTGATCCCGATGTCTTCCTGTTCGACGAGCCGCTGTCCAATCTCGACGCCAAGCTGCGGATCGAGATGCGGGCCGAGATCAAGGCGCTGCACCGGCGTCTGCAGACCACCATCGTCTACGTCACCCACGACCAGGTCGAGGCCATGACCATGGCTGACCGGGTGGTGGTGATGAACCAGGGCCGGATCGAGCAGGCGGCTGAGCCGCTGACCCTCTACGAGCGCCCGGCCAACCTGTTCGTCGCCGCCTTCATTGGCGCGCCCAGCATGAACTTCCTGCCCGCGACGGTGGTCGCCGGCGGGACGCCCGGGCTCCGGCTGGAGGACGGAACGGTGCTGCCGGCGCCGGCCGGCAAGCGGGCGGCGCTGGCCGGGCGCGAAGGCCTGGCCGTCACCATCGGGCTGCGGCCGGAGCATGTGGCGGGCGGCGGCGCCGGGCCGGTGACGCTGCCGATCCTGCCCCGGGTGATCGAGCCGCTCGGTGCCCACACCCTGATCCTGGGCGAGGTGGCGGGCGCCAGGTTCACCGCCCAGGTCGACGCCCATTTCCCGGCTCGGCCGGACGAGCCGACGACGATCAGCCTGGACCCGGACCGGCTGCACCTGTTCGAGACGGCGGGCGGGAGCGCGCTATGAAGGCATCAGACCGGAAAGAGCCGGCAATCGCCGAAGCACTGAGGGCGAAGGTCGATGAGGCCTTGGCAGATCCGCGGGCCAGCGTGTCGGCCCGCGACGTCTTTCGGCGCCTGTGGGCGTACCACGCGGCGCAGACCAAATCCGATGCAGAGGCATAGGTTGGGTTCGCCATGGCGAACCCAACACGTTACTCCGTCAGTGGCCGAGAGGCTGTGATGCGGTCCGCTCGTCACTCCTTCGGCTTGCCGTAGACCCCGCGCAGGAAGAAATCCCAGATCGCGTAGACCAGGGCGGCGCCCCACAGGAACAGCCACAGCCGGTCGCCCAGCCACAGGAACTCCGCCGCCAGGGCGGCGATCAGGAGGACGACGATCAGCAGCCGGACCCAGAGGGGTTCGAGCCAGGGATGGGCTTGCGGCGTCGGCATCGTCTCCAGCGCGTCGGCAGGGCAGGGGCGGCGAGAGTGGCACGGGACCGCGCCCCGCATCCAGCGGCGTTTTGCGCCGCGCCCGGCCGCGCTATGGTCGGGCCGACCGACAGGAAAGGACCCCGCCGATGCCCCGGATCATTCTCGATTGCGACGTCGGCATCGACGACGCGCTGGCCATCCTGTGGCTGGCCGAACGGCCGGGGGTGGAGATCGCGGCGCTGGGCAGCGTCCACGGCAACGCCCATGCCGCGATCGCCGCGGCCAACGCCCAGCATGTCTTCGACCTGGTCGGGCTGGGCCATGTCCCGGTCGCGGTCGGGGCGGCGGCGCCGCTGGCCCAGCCGGTCAGCATCAGCGGCCATGTCCATGGCGATGACGGCCTCGGCGGCCAGGGGCCGAAGGCACCGCTGCGGCCCTTCGCGGCCGAGACCGCGGCGGAGCAACTGGTCCGCCTGGCGCGGGCCGAGCCGGGTGCCTTCTCCCTCCTGGCCACCGGGCCGCTGACCAACCTGGCCCTGGCGCTGCATCTCGAGCCCGAGTTGCCGCGGCTGGTCGACCGGGTGGTGATCATGGGCGGGGCGGTGACCGTGCCGGGCAACATCACCGCCGCGGCCGAGGCCAACATCTTCCACGACCCCGAGGCGGCGGAGGCGGTGTTCGCCGCGGCCTGGCCGGTCACGTTGGTCGGGCTGGACGTCACCATGACCGCCTGGCTGGGCGAGGCCGAGCTGGCGCGGATCGAGACCGATCCCCGGCCGCGCGGCCGCTTCGCGTGGTCGATCCTGCAGCACTATGTCGGCTTCTACCACGCCCGCTACGGCATCCGCGGCTGCGCCCTGCACGACCCGGCGGCGGCGATGCTGCTGCTCGACCCCGGCCTCGCCGAGTATTCCGACTGGCCGGTCCGGGTCGAGCTCAGCGGCGACCTGACCCGGGGCATGACCCTGGCCGACCGCCGCGGCGTGCCTGAGGAGCAGGGGGCGGCCGAGCGGCCCGCCGTCCGGGTGGCGACCGGCATCGATCGCGACCGCGTCGTCGGCGGATTCATGGACGGGCTGCTGCGCTGAGGCGGGAAGTCGACGGCGCGCCTGTTCTTGCCGATTGTCACGATACATCCGGTCGGACCCGTTGCCGGGAGCGCCGCGCGACAGGGCAGGCGGGCCTTTGCCGAAAGAACGATCACCCCTTGCGCGAGGAATGGTCGGATGATTATTCCGGACGCATGCAATATGACGCGAGCTTGATTGAAATATGACGCTGTGGCCGATCCCGGGCGGCGAGAGAACAAAAAAGGCCGTGCATTCATCGGGGATGTTCCATTAAATGACCCTCCCCCGGCGGCATGCCGCCGGGACGGTCTTGCGGTTTCGCCACGGCGAAGGCCGGGGCAAAAAGGGGAGGTTTCATGAAGGTTCGTACTCTGCTCGCGGCGGGGGCCGCGGTCGTCGCCGCGGTCGGCTTCACCGCTTCGGCCCAGGCGGGCGCGACGTTCGACGCCGTCAAGCAACGCGGCTTCCTGCAGTGCGGCGTCAACACCGGCCTCGCCGGCTTCGCCCTGCCGGACAGCCAGGGCAAGTGGACCGGCATCGACGTCGACACCTGCCGCGCCATCGCGGCCGCCGTGTTCGGCGATGCCGACAAGGTCAAGTTCACCCCGCTGAACGCCCAGGTGCGCTTCACCGCGCTGCAGTCGGGCGAAATCGACGTGCTGGCCCGCAACACGACCTATTCGCTGTCCCGCGACACCTCGCTGGGCCTGACCTTCACGGCCATCAACTTCTATGACGGCCAGGGCTTCATGGTGAACAAGTCGCTCGGCGTGTCGAGCGCCAAGGACCTGAACGGCGCCACCATCTGCGTCCAGCCGGGCACCACCACCGAGCTGAACCTGACCGACTGGTTCCGCGCCAACAAGCTGGACTTCAAGCCGGTCGTGATCGAGAAGCTGGAGGACGTCGAGGCCGCCTTCTTCTCCGGCCGCTGCGACGCCTACACCACCGACGCGTCGGGCCTGGCCGGCACCCGCGCCGCCAAGGCGCCGAAGCCGGAGGACTACATCATCCTGCCGGAGATCATCTCCAAGGAGCCGCTGTCGATCGCCGTGCGCCAGGGCGACGACCAGTGGGCCGACATCACCCGCTGGGTGTTCATGGCCCAGGTCCAGGCCGAGGAGAGCGGCGTGACCAGCCAGAACATCGACAGCTTTGCCGATTCCCCCGACCCGACGATCCAGCGCCTGCTGGGCAAGACCCCGGGCATGGGCGAGGCTCTCGGCCTGCCGGAGAACTGGGCCTATAACGCCATCAAGCAGGTCGGCAATTACGGCGAGATGTTCGAGCGCAATGTCGGCGAGAAGACCCCGCTGGGCCTCAAGCGCGGCCTGAACGCGCTGTGGACCCAGGGTGGCCTGCAATACGCCATCCCGATCCGGTAATCCGCGATCGATGCCGCCGACCCCGAAACGGGTCGGCGGTGTCGTTTTCAGGCCCGGCTTCCCCGGGCGAAGAAGAAATTTGACGGGCGGCTTGAGCGAGGTTTGACGCAATGACCATGGACGTTGCCGCGGCAGGAACTGCCGTGCGCCGTGGATCCGCTTTCAACGACCCCAGGCTCCGAGCGATTTTCTACCAGGTCGTACTGCTGCTGGTGGTCGTCGCCGTCGGCTGGTTCCTGGTCTCCAACCTGATACACAACCGCGAGGTGCGCGGCATCCAGACCGGCTACGGCTTCCTGTCCCGCGAGGCCGGCTTCGCCATCGCCGAGTCCCCGATCTCTTATTCGCCCAGCGACCCCTATGCCCGGGCCTTCCTGGTCGGCCTGATGAACACGCTGAAGGTCTCGGTCCTCGGCATCATCCTGGCGACCCTGCTGGGGCTGGTGATCGGCGTCAGCAAGCTGTCCTCGAACTGGCTGCTGGCCAAGATCGCCACGGCCTATGTCGACGTCGTCCGCAACATCCCGCTGACCGTGCAACTGCTGCTCTGGGCCGGGCTGATCCGGGTCAGCGCGCCGCCGCCGCGCCAGGCGCTACATCCGGTGCCGGGCGTGTTCGTCAGCAACCGCGGCATCCAGGTCCCCTCGCTCGAGGACAACCCGATCTTCCTGTGGATGGCGGTCGCGGCGCTGGTGGCGCTGGTGCTCGGCTGGGGCATCGCCCGCTGGGCCAAGCAGCGCCAGGCGACGACCGGGCAGCAGTTCCACAGCATCTGGGTCGGGATCGGCCTGTTCATCGGCCTGCCGCTGATCGTCTGGCTGGGCGGCGGCGCGCCGGCCGCCTTCGAGGTGCCGGAGCTGAAGGGCTTCAACTTCCAGGGCGGCTGGACGCTGACCCCGGAATTCGCGGCGATGCTGATCGGCCTGACGGTCTACACCGCGGCCTTCATCGCCGAGATCGTGCGCGGCGGCATCCTGGCGGTGTCGCACGGCCAGACCGAGGCGGCCCGCGCGCTGGGCCTGCATTCCGGCATCACGCTGCGCCGCATCGTGCTGCCGCAGGCGCTGCGCACCATCATCCCGCCGCTGACCAGCCAGTATCTCAACGTCACCAAGAACAGCTCGCTGGCGGTGGTGATCGGCTATCCGGAGCTGGTGTCGATCGGCAACACCATCGGCAACCAGACCGGCCAGGTGGTCGAGGCGATCTCGATCTTCATGGCGGTCTACCTGCTGATCAGCCTGTCGATCTCGATCGGCATGAACATCTACAACCGGCGCATGTCGCTGCGGGAGCGCTGAGCATGGCCGATATACAAGGCGCGCTGACCGCCCCCTTCGTCGCCACGCAGGAGATCCCGGCGTCGCCGCCCCCCGGCTCGACCACCGGGCCGATCGCCTGGGTCCGGCACAACCTGTTCAGCACCTGGTACAACATCGTGCTGACGGTGCTGATCGCCTATCTGGCGATCACCCTGATCCCGCCCTTCATCCAATGGGCGCTGATCGACGCGGTGTGGGGGCCGGCGACGCCGGACCAGACGCCGCAGGAGGTGGTGAATGCCTGCCGGGCCGCGGCCGGCGCCTGCTGGGGCTTCGTCAACGAGAAGTACCGGCTGATCTTCTTCGGCCTGTATCCCTTCGGCGAGGAGTGGCGGCCGATCATCGCCATGCTGATGCTGATCGGCCTCGCCGTCGCCAGCACCATGCGCCGGTTCTGGGGCAAGCGCCTGATCGTCGCCTGGGTGGTGGTGATCGTCGCCGCCATCAGCCTGATGTACGGCGCCGTGCCGCTGGGCTTCTTCGAGATCCCGATTCCCGGCCTGTCGCTGGTCGAGACCCGGAACTGGGGCGGCCTGCCGCTGACGCTGGGCCTGTCGATGATCGGCATGGCGCTGGCCTTCCCGCTCTCGGTCCTGCTGGCGCTGGGCCGCCGGTCGAACATGCCGGCGATCCGGACCCTGTGCGTGACCTATATCGAGCTGATCCGCGGCGTGCCGCTGATCACCGTGCTGTTCATGGCCTCGGTGATGTTCCCGCTGTTCCTGCCGGAGGGCTGGAACTTCAACTATCTGCTGCGGGCCCAGGTGGCGATCATCCTGTTCACCGCCGCCTATCTCGCCGAGGTGGTGCGCGGCGGCCTGCAGGCGATCCCCAAGGGCCAGTTCGAGGCGGCGGACAGCCTCGGCCTTGGCTACTGGCAGAAGCAGCGGATGATCATCCTGCCGCAGGCGCTCAGGGTCTCGATCCCGGCCCTGGTCAACACCTTCATCGGGTCGTTCATGGACACGACGCTGGTGATCATGGTCAGCCTGTTCGACCTGCTGGGTGCCGCCCGCCTCGGCCTGTCCGATCCGATCTGGGGGCCGTTCTACAAGGAAGCCTATCTGTTCGTGGCGCTGCTGTTCTTCGTCTTCTGCTTCGCGATGTCGCGATACTCACAGCGCCTGGAAACCTATCTGAACCGGGGCACGCGCCGCCGCTGACGGAGAGATGACAATGGCTGTGAATCAACAAGCGACCGCGAGCCAGCCGGAAATCCTGATCCAGATGTCCGGGGTCAACAAATGGTATGGCGAGTTCCATGTCCTCAGGGACATCAACTTCGCCGTCGAGAAGGGCGAGAAGGTGGTGATCTGCGGGCCCTCGGGCTCCGGCAAGTCCACCCTGATCCGCTGCCTGAACCGGCTGGAGGAGCACCAGAAGGGCTCGATCATCGTCGACGGCATCGAGCTGACCAACGACGTCAAGAACATCGACGCCATCCGCCGCGAGGTCGGCATGGTGTTCCAGCAGTTCAACCTGTTCCCGCATCTGACGGTGCTGGAGAACCTGACCCTGGCCCCGATCTGGGTCCGCAAGATTCCGAAGAAGGAGGCCGAGGAGACGGCGATGTACTTCCTCGGCCGGGTCAAGATCCCCGACCAGGCGAACAAGTACCCGGGCCAGCTCTCCGGCGGCCAGCAGCAGCGCGTGGCCATCGCCCGCTCGCTGTGCATGAAGCCGAAGATCCTGCTGTTCGATGAGCCGACCTCGGCGCTGGACCCGGAGATGATCAAGGAGGTGCTCGACGTCATGATCGAGCTGGCCCGCGAAGGCATCACCATGATCTGCGTCACCCACGAGATGGGCTTCGCCCGCACCGTGGCGAACCGCGTGATCTTCATGGATCGGGGCCAGATCGTGGAGCAGAACGAGCCGGAGGAGTTCTTCAAGAACCCGAAGTCGGAGCGGACCAAGCTGTTCCTGAGCCAGATCCTGGCGCATTGACGGTCAGGGCGCCGCCGCGGCGGCGCCCGCTCCGCATCGGGCGCGCCGCCACGGCGGCGGCCCTTCCGCATCGGGCGCGCCGCCACGGCGGCGCCCGCTCCGCATCGAAGCCGGCGAGGCGCTGCCCGCCGGCTTTTTTGTTGCCGGAGTCCCGGCGCGGACACCGTCCCCTGCGAGGGGAAGCCGGCGCGGCCAGCGGCCGGTCGCGCCGGCCGCGGGTATCCCGGAAACACGCCGATAAGGCGGTGTGGCCTGTTGGCCACAGGTCGTTGCTATTTCATCTTACATACATTCTGGGATGTATAATCCGATTGCCGCGTGTTCGAGGCCGGGACTATGGTCTCGGAGTTTTCGGGCATTCCGCCGGCCGGCCGTCAAAGTCGATCGGAGTGTGCCTTCGAAGACACAGATCGGCGCCGTTTCGGGGGACTCGCTTTCGACACGGCCGCCATCACCCGACCACGCGTCGGGTTCTGCCTGCAGGCCCTGTTGGGCAGCCTAGACGGGACCAGCAAGCAGGCGGGCCGAGAGTGTCTTGAGCGAAGCGCCCCACGGTGCGGGGCATAGGAGGGAAGATGAAGAAGGTATTGCTGGGTGGTACGGCGCTGGTCGCCGCCGCCGTGATCGGTTCCATGCCGGCGTTGGCGGCCGATGCGACCCCCGTGACCTCGGGTCTTCAGCTGAAGATCAGCGGTTTCATCGGGTCGCAGGCGACCCTGTCGCTGGGCGATTCCTCGAACAGCGACTTCGATCGCGACTACGATTTCCAGAGCAGCGCCCGGTTGCAGTTCGACGTCAAGAACGTCACTGATTCCGGCCTGGAGTACGGCGGTCGTATCCGTTTCAACTCGGTCAACCGCCAGGACAACGTCAAGGTCGACCGCACCTATGTCTATGTGAAGGGCGGCTTCGGTACGGTCACCTTCGGTAATGCGCCGACCACCGCCGACGATTTCGGTTACGTCTACGCGCATGACCAGCTGAGCGGCAACATGGGCCTGGGCGCCGGCTTCGGCGACCTGCTGGACGGCAACTTCTACTTCGGCGGCAACGAGTTCTTCTCGATCGATGCCACCTACCTGGCCGGTGTCAGCAATGCCGACACCCGCATCAAGTACACCTCGCCGACCTTCGACGGCTTCAGCTTCGGCGTCGACTTCACCCCGGAGATCGGCGGCGCGACCCATGCCGGCAACGGCGGCCGCGACGACCTGTTCAACGACGGCAACACGATCTACGAGAACGTGGTCAGCGCCGGCGTCAACTACGAGCAGACCTTCGACTCGCTGTCGGTCCGCGTCGCCGCGTCGGCCATCTACGGCAACGGCGTCAAGACCTCGGTCTTCAACGACGGCAGCGACGCCAACCCGAACGGCAACGACCTCGAGGTCTACACCCTCGGCGGCCAGATCGGTTCCGGCGGCATCCTCGCCAGCGTGAACTGGACGCACAACGAGCAGACCGCGGCCGCGGACAAGCCGGTGGACACCATCATCGGCGACCTCAGCTACCAGTGGGGTCCGTTCCTGGCGTCGGCGTCCTACGCCTACACCTGGGCCGACAAGGGCAACGGCCTGAACTCGTCGATCTCCAGCGGCACGGACCTCAAGGAAGATCACCTCGCCGGTGTGAACCTGACCTACACTCTCGCCCCGGGCCTCAACACCTACGCGGAAGTCATCTACTCGAATCAGAAGTTCCGCGCGGGCCGCGACAACGAGTCCGCCAGCCTCGGCACCGGTATCGTCCTCGGGTTCTAGGATCCCAGGGCGGGCCCGGACCGAAAGGTCGGCTCAAGAAGACCGGGCGTGACGGACCACTCCTAACGGTCTCTGTCTCGTCCCCTCGAAGGCTGAAACGTCACGTCCCGGTCGACGGAGGATGCGCGGCACTGCAGGCCGCGCATCCTTTTTTTATGGTCTTCCGCAGCGCCGCCGCCACCGCGGTTTTGCCGGATCATCCGCGAATGATTACATACGTTCATGAATGTATATTCTGATTGCTTTGATCCACCGGCCAGTTTACGGTTCTGTAATCTCGCGGACGGCCGAGTTCCGGAGGCCCCGAATTCAGGGTGGAGCGGCCTTCGTCCCGGGAGACGCACTCTCGATGTCCTGATGCGAAGCCAGGGCTCGGCATCGATGGCCACCGGACGGTCCGGCACTGCGACCAGGCCGGCACGGCCATCGGGAGGAACCGAGCGGAGGAGGGGAAGTGAAGAAGGTTCTGTTGGGTGGGGCGGCGCTGTCCGCCATGGTGCTGGCCGGCGCGGCGCCGGCCTCGGCCGCGGACGCCAATGTGACGTCCGGCCTGCAGCTGAAGATCAGCGGTTTCATCGGCTTCCAGGCCGCGTTAAATCTGGGGGATACCCAGAACGACGAATTCGCCCGCGACTATGATTTCCAGAGCGGCGCGCGAATCATCTTCGACATCAAGAACGTCACCGATTCGGGCCTGGAATACGGCGGCCGCATCCGCTTCGACAACGTCAACCGCCGCGACAATGTCAGCGTCGACCGCACCTATGTCTATGTGAAGGGCAGCTTCGGCACGGTCACCTTCGGCAACGCGCCGACCGTGGCCGACGACATCGGCTATGTCTACGCCCATGACGCCCTGGCGGGCGAGATCGGCGCCGGCGGTCTCAATTTCGGCGACCTGCTGGACGGCGACTTCAAGCTGGGCGGCGGCGACTTCTACTCGATCAACGCCACCTATCTGGCGGGTCTGAGCAACGCCGACACCCGCATCAAGTACACCTCGCCGAGCTTCGACGGCTTCAGCTTCGCGGTCGATTTCACGCCGGTCGTCGGCGGCAGGAACCACGCCGGCAACGGCGGCCGCAACGACCTGTTCGACGATGACCAGAGCTATTACGAGAACGTCGTCACCGGCGGCCTGAACTACGAGCAGACCTTCGACTCACTCTGGGTCCGCCTGGCCGCCACCGCCGCCTATGGCAACGGCGTCCGCACCTCCGACTCCGGCGCCAATCCGGACGGCAACGACCTGCAGGTCTACACCCTCGGCGGCATGGTCCAGTCGGGCGGCATCGCCGCCAGCGTGAACTGGACCCACAACGAGGAGATCGCGGTCGCCAAGAAGCCGGTCGACTCGATCGTCGCTGACGTCAGCTACCAGTGGGGCCCGTACTTGGCGTCGCTGTCCTACGCCTATACCTGGGCCGACAAGGGCAACGGGCTGAACTCGAACTTCTCGAGCGGCGAGGATCTGCAGGACAACCACATCGCCGGTGCCAACTTCACCTACACCCTGGCGCCGGGCCTGAACACCTACGGCCAGGTGATCTACGAGAAGCAGAACTTCCGTACCGGCGGGGATTGGGAGACGGCCAATCTCATGACGGGCGTGCTCCTGGCGTTCTGATCATGCCGTCACTCCGGTGACGGTCCGGGAAGACCGGGCGTGACGGACCACTCCTGACGGTCTCTGTCTCGTCCCCTCGAAGGCTGTAAATCACGTCCGGTCGACGGAGGATGCGCGGTTCTGCAGACCGCGCATCCTCTTTTTTTGTCGGCATCTCGCGGGATTCTTTCTTCCAGTATGCATACATACATGAATGTATATTGATGTTGCCCAAGACCTGCCGCGGGATTATCGTTTCCGTGTCTTCCGGATGGGTCGAGTCCCGATCCCCGGTCTCGCGAGATGGGCGGAACTCGCCACGGGAGACTTGGTCTCTATATTCATGATGACAGGCTCTCACGGCCCCCGGACGGGCCTGAGTCCGGCGATGACTGCGCGCCGGGCAGCAGGCGGTCGTGGCGATGGGGCGGAGGAGGGGAAAGTGAAGACGGTTCTTCTGGGTGGGGCGGCGCTCGCCGCCATGGGGCTGGCCGGCGCGATGCCGGCCTTCGCGGCCGATGCGAATGTGACCTCGGGTCTGCAGCTGAAGATCAGCGGCTTCCTCGGCTTCCAGTCGACCCTGGTGCTCAGCGACAGCCAGGACAGCGACTTCGACCGCGACTACGACTTCCAGTCCAATGCGCGGATCATCTTCGACGTCAAGAACGTCACCGATTCCGGCCTCGAATACGGCGGCCGCATCCGCTTCGATTCGGTCAACCGTCGCGACAACGCCCGGATCACGCGCGTCTACACCTATGTGAAGGGCGCGTTCGGCACCATCACCTTCGGCGACGCGCCGACGGTCGCCGACGACATCGGCTATGTCTACGTCCATGACGATCTGGTCGGCGACATGGGCGCCGGCGCGATGGATTATGGCGAACTGCTGGACGGCGACTTCCCGGTGGGCGGCGGCAATTTCTATTCGATCAATGCCACCTACCTCGCCGGGCTGACCAACCAGGACACCCGCATCAAATACACTTCGCCGATGATCAACGGCTTCAACTTCGCCGTCGACTTCACACCGGTGGTCGGCGGCGCCGGCCATGCCGGCAATGGCGGCCGCAACGACCTGTTCGACGACGACGACACGTATTACGAGAATGTCGTCACCGGCGGCGTGAACTACCAGGACACGTTCGGCGACTGGTCGGTGCGGGCGGCGGCCACCGTGGCCTATGGCCATGGCACTCGGACCTCGGCCACCGGCGCCAATCCGCATGGCAACGACCTCGAGGTCTACACGCTGGGCGGCCAGGTCGGGTACCAGGGCATCCATGCCAGCGTGAACTGGACCCACAATGAGAGCATTGCCGTCGCCGACAAGCCGGTCGATTCCATCGTCAGCGACGTCAGCTACCGGTGGGGCGCGAATCTGGCGTCGCTGTCCTATGCCTATACCTGGGCGGACAAGGGCAACGGCCTGGATTCGCAGTACACCAGCGGCCAGGACCTGAAGGACAACCACATCCTCGGCGCGAACTTCACCCACACGCTGGCGCCGGGCCTGAATGCCTATGCCGAGGTGATCTACGAGAAGCAGAACTTCCGCGAAGGCCAGGATTTCGAGAACGCCAACCTGATCACCGGCGTCATCCTCGGTTTCTGAGAGGGAGGGCGGCTCTCTTCACCCGCGAATCCCCTCCCCCTAGCCCCCTCCCGCGAGGGGAGGGGGGACACGGATTGTTTGGGCTTTGAGAGCGCTCTCCCTCTCAGAAACCGAGGATGACGCCGGTGATCAGGTTGGCGTTCTCGAAATCCTGGCCTTCGCGGAAGTTCTGCTTCTCGTAGATCACCTCGGCATAGGCATTCAGGCCCGGCGCCAGCGTGTGGGT
>NZ_NHON01000112.1 GCF_002195995.1 Inquilinus limosus | reverse complement strand
GGCGCCCGCTGCGGCCGCCAAGCCCGCTGTCGCGGCCCCGGCGGCGCCTGCGGCGGCCGGCAATGCGGTGTTCCCGACGGCCGTCTCGTCGAAATACGCGAACGAGACCCCGGGCAAGGCGCGGATGCACACCTGCCTCGACCAGTACAACGCCAACAAGGCCAACAACGGCAATGGCGGCCTGCGCTGGATCGAGAAGGGCGGCGGCTACTACAGCCAGTGCAACGCCCGCCTGAAGAGCTGATCCGGGCCCGGGGCGGCGCGCCGGCCTGACCGCGCGCGCCGCCCGCCCAACCTGAGTGCTGCGTCACTGTCCCTTCCATCGCCCAGCGACGGGGAGCCGATCATGAGCTTGTTCGACAACATCAAGGGCGCCGTCGGCGACCTCATCGCCAAGGAGGCGCCGGAGGGCATTCCGGCGCTGCTGTCCAACGCCCTGGCCCAGGCCGGCGGGCTGCAGGGCATCCTGGCCAAGCTGCAGGCCGGCGGCCTCGGCGACCAGGTCAGTTCCTGGATCGGCACCGGCGGCAACCTGCCGGTCAGCGCCGAGCAGATCCAGGCCGCGCTGGGCGACCAGCATGTCCAGCAGATCGCCGCGTCGCTCGGCATTCCCACCGACAAGGTCCTGGCCTTCCTGTCCCAGCACCTGCCGGCCGCGGTCGACCACGCCACGCCGAACGGCACGCTGCCGCCCGCCACCGCCTGACGCTCCGCCGTCCAGGCCCGCAGCCCGATCAACACGCCGGAAATCCATTTTCGGCGTGTTGATTATTTGGAATTGACATTTTGTACGGCATGTCCATGTGATCCGCTGGAGATCGCCGCGGCGGCGATCGCTTCCGGATTCATGCGATGTCGACTGTCAGTCTTCCGGGCGGGGGTGTCTCCGCCGGTCCCCGCCTTGCCCCGGCGATCAACGGGCGCGTCGTCGGCCTGGCCGGCCTGGTGCTGCTCGCCGGCGTGCTGCTGCTCTCCGCAGTGATCGATGCCCGCCAGGCGGCGCTCTACGTCCTGGGCGCGGCGCTCGGCGCGGTGCTGTACCACGCCGCGTTCGGCTTCACCTCGGCCTGGCGCGTCTTCATCGCCGATGGCCGCGGCGCCGGCCTCAGGGCGCAGATGGTGATGCTGGCGGTGGCCGTGCTGCTGTTCTTCCCGGCGCTGTCGGCCGGCACGCTGTTCGGCCAGCCGGTCAGCGGCAACGTCTCGCCGCTCGGCGTCTCGGTGGTGGTCGGCGCCTTCCTCTTCGGCATCGGCATGCAGCTCGGCGGCGGCTGCGCCTCCGGCACGCTCTACACGGTCGGCGGCGGCTCGACCCGCATGGTGCTGACCCTGGTGTTCTTCATCATCGGCTCTGCGGTCGGCGCGGCGCATCTGCACTGGTGGACGGCGCAGCCCTCGCTGCCGGCCGTGTCGCTGGTCACCAGCCTCGGACTGTGGCCGGCGCTGGCGCTCAGCCTCGCCCTGTTCGCCGCCATCGCCGGCCTGACCGTGCTGCGCGAGCGCCGCCTCCACGGTGCCCTGGTGGCGTCCGAGGCGCCGGCGACGCGCGGGCTGCAGCGCCTGCTGCGCGGCCCGTGGCCGCTTGTCTGGGGCGGCGTCGCCCTGGCGGTGCTGAACTTCGTCACCCTGGCCCTGGCTGGGCGGCCCTGGGGCATCACCTCGGCCTTCGCCCTGTGGGGCTCCAAGGCGGCGGCGCTGGTCGGGTTCGACCCGGCCTCCTGGCCCTATTGGTCCAAGCCGGCCAGTGCGGCGGCCCTGAACGGCAGCATCCTGAGCGACGTCACCTCGGTGATGGATATCGGCATCATCGTCGGCGCGCTGCTGGCCGCTGGCCTGGCCGGGCGCTTCGCGCCGGTGTGGCGGATCCCCGGCCGCCAGGTCGCCGCAGCGGTCGTCGGCGGGCTGCTGCTCGGCTACGGCGCCCGCCTGGCCTATGGCTGCAACATCGGCGCCTATTTCTCGGGCATCGCCTCCGGCAGCCTGCATGGCTGGCTGTGGCTGGTCGCCGCCTTCTTCGGCAATGTCGCCGGCACTTATCTCCGTCCGGCCTTTGCCCTGGAGGTCGAGCGGACGCCGCGCCTGACCGGCTGCTGACGTCCGCTCGGTCCGGTCACAGCAGGAAGTCGGCCGCGACCAGATGGATCGCGCCGGTCAGGACGATGCTGAAATCGGCCTTGGCGTCGCCATTGACGTCGCCGGAGACCGTGGTGGTGCTGCCGGTGATGGCGTAATGCAGCTCGCCGGCGTGATGGCCGAACGCCGCCGTGCCGATGAAGCTGAATGCCTGGTTGCCGCCGGCGCCGGTGTTGGCGTCGATCGGGCGCAGGTCGATCCGGTCGCCCTCGGCATGGCTGAAATCGGCGATCCGGTCGGGGGCGGCCACCTTGCTGTGGGTGATCGAGTCGAAGACGAAGCGATCGGCTCCGGCGCCGCCGCCCAGGCCGTCCTGGCCGGCACGGCCATCGATCACGTCGTTGCCGGCATTGCCGACCAGGGTGTTCGCGGTGGCGCCGCCATAAAGGACGTCATTGCCGGAGCTGCCATAGACGCCCTCGATGCCGCTCAGTATGTCGCCCTGGGCGTTGCCGCCGATGCCCTTGCCGGCAGCGATATCGACCGTCACGCCGACCGAGCTTTCGCTGTACATGGCGATGTCGATGCCGGAGCCGCCGACCAGATGGTCGGCCCCGGCGCCCCCGCGCAGGACATCGTTGCCGTTGCCGCCCTCGAGCGTGTCGTTGCCGGCGAGGCCGCTGAGCGTGTCGTTGCCGGCCAGGCCGGACAGGGTGTCGGCCTTCTGCGACCCGGTCTGGCTGTCGTTGCCGGCGAACAGGCTGTTGGCCAGGCCGGTGAAGTCGCCGTTCGAGATCTGCGAATAGGTCGTCGCCGCGCTGGCCGACATGCCGGACAGCGTGGCGATGGCGACGCCGTTCTGCGACAGCACCAGCCCGCTCACGACGCCGGTGATGCCGAACAGGCCGATGCCGAGGCCGGTGCCGGCGATGTCGATCGACACCCCGTCGAAATTGATGTGCCCGGCGGTGGAGGTGAGGGAGGTGATCCTGGGATTGTCGAAATCGAGCTGTCCCAGGGCATCGAAGGAGAATCCCGCGCCGTCGATGCCGTTCGGCGCGTTCACGGTCAGCGTCGTCATCTGCAAACCCCTCCTGGCCCCGGACTCCGGTCCGGCGGCTCTTCGTTGGAATACGGGGGTATGCTAGCGACGCGGGGTGGGAACCGCCATCGCGATGACAGTAATTCCGCGATTAAATCTTTGTGAAAGTGAATCAATATCTGAAGTATTTTGCTGCAATGCAAAATTTATAAGATTTCAAATCTTCGAAGATCGATGCTGATCCGACGGTCCGGCTCCGTCCGGGTCGGCGACGCGGCTGCTGACATGGGGCGGCGATCCTCGCTAGTCTGGCGGCCAAGGATCCAGATCACAGCGGTGCCCCAGATGAGCTCCGACCAGCCCACCCCGACCGCCGCCAACCCGCTGCTCGCGGAGTCGACCGCGCCCTTCGGCAGCCCGCCCTGGCAGCGGATCGAGGTCGCACATTTCCGCCCGGCCTTCGATGCCGCCCTGGCCGAGCATGACCGCGAGATCGCGGCGATCGCCGGCGACCCGGCCGAGCCGAGCTTCGACAACACCGTCGCGGCGCTGGAGCGCAGCGGGCGGACGCTGCGCCGGGTCGCCGCCGCCTTCTTCAACCTGACCTCGGCCCACAGCAACGACGCGCTGGAGGCGGTGGAGCGCGATATCGCGCCGCTGCTGGCCCGGCACCACAACGCGATCCAGCAGAACCCGGCGCTGTTCCGCCGGGTCGACGCCCTGTTCGCCCGCCGCGGCGATCTCGGCCTGACGCCGGAGCAGGGCCGGGTGCTGGAGCGCTACCATCTCGGCTTCACCCGCAGCGGCGCCGGGCTGGACGAGGCGGCGAAGCGCCGCCTGTCCGAGATCGTCGAGCGGCTGGCCACGCTGGGCACAAGCTTCGGCCAGAACGTCCTGGCCGACGAGAAGGCCTATGCCCTGATGCTGGACGGCGAGGCCGACCTGGCCGGCCTGCCGCAGGAGCTGCGCGACGCGGCCGCTGCGGCGGCAGCCGATCGCGGCCAGCCGGGCCGGCACGCGATCACGCTCGGCCGGTCCAGCATCGAGCCGTTCCTGCAATTCTCCACCCGGCGCGACCTGCGCGAGACCGCCTTCAAGGCCTGGATCGCCCGCGGCGAGGGCGCCGCGGCCGACAACCGGCCGATCATCGCCGAGACCGTGGCGCTGCGGGCGGAGCAGGCCCAGCTGCTGGGCTATCCCAGCTACGCCGATTTCCGCCTGGCCGACACCATGGCCAAGACGCCGGAGGCGGCGCTCGGCCTGCTGAACTCTGTGTGGCAGCCGGCCCGCGCCCGCGCCCTGCGCGAGCAGGAGAAGCTGCAGGCGCTGGTGGCGGAGGAGGGCGGCAATTTCGAGGTCGCCGCCTGGGACTGGCGCTACTACGCCGAGCAGCAGCGCAAGCGGGAGTTCGACCTCGACGAGAGCGAGCTCAAGCCCTACCTGCAGCTCGAACGGATCATCGAGGCCGCCTTCGACACGGCGCACCGCCTGTTCGGCCTGTCCTTCCGGGAACGGCCCGACGTGCCGGTCTGGCACCCCGATGTCCGGACCTGGGAGGTGACCGGCCGGGACGGGCGCTTCGTCGGGCTGTTCTACGGGGACTATTTCGCCCGGCCGTCCAAGCGCAGCGGCGCCTGGATGGAGGCGATCCGCGAGCAGGAGAGTCTCGACGGCGAGGTGCGCCCGATCGTCGTCAACGTCATGAACTTCGCCAAGGTGGCGGAGGGCACGCCGAGCCTGCTCAGCTTCGACGACGCCCGCACCCTGTTCCACGAGTTCGGCCACGCTTTGCACGGGCTGATGTCGGACCTGACCTACCCAACGATCGCCGGCACCAATGTGGCGCGCGACTTCGTCGAGTTCCCGTCGCAGCTCTACGAGCACTGGCTGGAGCGGCCGGAGATCCTGCGCCGCCACGCGCTGCACTACCGCACCGGCGAGCCGATGCCGGAGGCGCTGCTGCAGCGGGTGCTGGCGGCGCGCAGCTTCAACCAGGGCTTCGCCACGGTCGAGTTCATCTCCTCCGCCCTGGTCGATCTCGACTTCCACGCCGCGGGCGCCGACGCGTCCGACCCGGCGGCGTTCGAGCGGGCGACCTTGCAGCGCATCGGCATGCCGTCGGCGATCGTGATGCGGCACCGGCCGCCGCATTTCCAGCACGTCTTCGCCGGCAGCGGCTATTCCGCCGGCTATTACAGCTATCTGTGGTCCGAGGTGCTGGACGCGGACGGCTTCGGCGCCTTCGAGGAGGCCGGCGACATCTTCGACCCGGCGGTGTCGCAGCGCCTGGCGGAGTTCGTCTATTCCGCCGGCTACCGCCGCGACCCGGCCGAGGCCTACCAGGCCTTCCGCGGCCGCCCGCCGGAGCCGGCGGCGCTGCTGAAGAAGCGGGGTTTGGCAGAGGCGGCATAGAGGATCGCTTTTTGCGTGGCCTCTCCCGCTTGCGGGAGAGGTCGGAGACGCGAAGCGGCTCCGGGTGAGGGGAGTTTGTCGAGGCCTGGGCCAACCCTCACCCGGCCGTCCTGCGGACGTCCGACCTCTCCCGCCAGGCGGGAGAGGTCACGCGCAGACGCTCGAAATCCGCCGCCCTTCGCCGAGTGGCCTCTACGCCCGCTCCTCCGCCCAGATCGCGTCCAGCCCCTCGCGGAAGCTCGGATAGGCCAGGTGCGCCCCGAGCTCGTCGATGATCCGGTCGACGCGCAGCCGCTTGCACTCCGAGTAGAACTCGCGGCCGAGCGGCGACAGGCCGGCCTGCTCGAACGGAATCAACGGCGGCGGGTCGATGCCGAGCAGCTTGGCGGCATGCTCGATCGGGTCGTTCGGGCTGGACGGGTGGCCGTCGGCGACATTGTAGATCGCGCCCGGATTGGGTGCGCGCATCGACGCCATCAGCACGCTGCCGATATCGTCGACATGAATGCGGTTGAACACCTGGCCCGGCTTGTCGATGCGGCGGGCGCGGCCGTGCCGCAGCTGGTCGAGGGCGCTGCGCCCAGGCCCGTAGATCCCGGCCAGGCGGAACACCTGCACCGCCACGCCGGTGCTCTGAAAGGCCGTGAACCAGGCGCGCTCCGCCTCCAGCCGCTTCCAGCCGCGCGGCGAGCCCGGGGTCGGATCGGCGGTCTCGTCGATCCAGGCACCGCCGCGGTCGCCATAGACCGACGGCGTTGAGAGATACCCGGCCCAGCCCAGCTGCGGCAGCGCCCGCAGCGCCTCGGCCAGTGCCGGCACCGCCGGGTCGCCCGATTCCTCCGGCGAGATCGACTGGATCAGATGCGTGGTCCCGGCCAGGGCCGCGGGGTCCAGCGGTTGGTCCGGGCCGAAGGCATGGGCGTCGAAGCCTTCGTCCCGCAGCCGCTCCAGCCGGTCGGCGTCGCGCGTGGTGCCGGCGACCTGCCAGCCGAGGTCGCGCAGCCGCCGGGCCAGCCGGGTCATGCTGTAGCCGAGGCCGAAGACGAAAAGACGGCCGGGTCGCAGATCGTCCATCACATGTCGCGTCGCTGTTGCCTTCCAGGGGAAGCCTATAGCAATGTGCCGGCCGGGACGTCGACGGTGCGTCCCGCGACGCCCCCGGGATGCTCAAAGGCAACGGGGTCTCTGGACGGATAGATCCAAGCGATATCCGCGCGTGCCGCCCACCGTCCGCTGCCGGGACCCGTCCCGGCCGTGCCGGCATGGCGGGAAGCCAGGAGGGCATGATGGCGGGCAAGCTGGGCGTGATGATCTGCGGCCATGGCAGCCGGGACCAGGGGGCCGTGGACGAGTTCGCCGCCGTGTCCCTGCAGCTGCGCCGCCGCCTGCCGCAATACGAGGTCGATTACGGCTATCTCGAATTCGCCCGGCCGATCATCCGCGACGGGCTGGACCGGCTGCGCGCCAAGGGCGTGACCGAGGTGCTGGCGATCCCCGGCATGCTGTTCGCCGCCGGCCACGCCAAGAACGACATTCCTTCGGTGCTGAACACCTACCAGGCGCAGAACCCGGGCCTGACCATCCGCTACGGCCGCGAGCTGGGCATCGACGTGAAGATGCTGCGCGCCGCCGGCGAGCGGGTGCAGGAGGCGGTGGAGATCGCCGATGCCAAGCGGGAAGATGGGCCCGTGCCGCTGCACGAGACCATGCTGGTGGTGGTCGGCCGCGGCGCCTCGGACCCCGACGCCAACTCCAATGTCGCCAAGGTGATGCGGATGCTGTGGGAGGGCATCGGCTTCGGCTGGGGCGAGACCGCCTATTCCGGCGTCACCTTCCCGCTGGTCGAGCCGGCGCTGGAACATGCCGCCAAGCTGGGCTACCGCCGCATCGTCGTGTTCCCGTATTTCCTGTTCACCGGCATCCTGGTCGACCGGATCTATGACGCCACCGACGCCGTCGCCGCCCGCCATCCGGGCATCGAATTCGTCAAGGCGCGCTACCTGAACGACCACCCGCTGGTGCTGGAGACGCTGGAGGAGCGGATCGCCGAGATCCTCGCCGGCACCGGCAACATGAACTGCCAGATGTGCAAGTACCGGATGCAGGTGCTGGGCTTCGAGGCCGAGGTCGGCCTGCCGCAGGAAAGCCACCACCACCACGTCGAAGGCATCTCCGGCGGCCCGGCGCACCATCACCACGATCATGGGCATCACCATGACCATGGGCATGACCATCATCACCACGGCGATCACGGCCACCATCACCATCATCAAGATGACGGCCATCACCATCACGAGCATGACCACAGCCATGAGCACGGTCACGATCATGGCCATAGGCACAGCCACGACCATGGCCACCACCATCATCCCTATCCCCATGCCGACCATCCGCTGGGGCCGAAGAGCCTGAAGAAGGCCGGGTGAGGGCAGGTGGCGCACGCCTATCTCCGCGACCCGGAAGCGATCTACCGCCAGTCCTTCGCCACCATCCGGGCGGAGGCGCGGCTGGAGCGGTTCCCGCCGGACGTGGCCGCGCTCGCGGTGCGGGTAGCGCATGCCTGCGGCATGGTCGAGGTGGTCGACGACCTGCTCTTCACCCTCGATGTCGCTGCGCGCGGCCGGGCGGCGCTGGCGGCCGGTGCGCCGGTGCTGGTCGATTGCCGGATGGTCGAGTCCGGCATCATCCGTGCCCGCCTTCCGGCGGGAAACGAGGTCGTGTCGCTGATCGGCGACCCGTCGCTGCCCGATCTGGCCCACCGCCTCGGCACCACCCGCTCCGCCGCGATGGTCGATCTGTGGCGCGACCGGCTGGACGGCGCGGTGGTGGCGATCGGCAACGCCCCGACCGCGCTGTTCCGGCTGCTTGAGCTGCTGGAGGAAGGCGCGGCAAGGCCCGCCGCCATCCTGGGCTTCCCGGTCGGCTTCGTCGGCGCCGCCGAATCCAAGGCGGCCCTGGCCGAAAGCGACCTGCCGTTCCTGACCCTGCCGGGCCGGCGCGGCGGCAGCGCCATGGCCTCGGCCGCGGTCAACGCCCTGGCGCGGGAGGGGATCTGATGGCCCCTTGGCTCAGCGTCATCGGCATCGGCGAGGACGGGCTGGCCGGCCTGTCGCCGGCCGCCCGCGCCCTCTATGACGGCGCCGAGATCGTGGTCGGCGGCAAGCGGCACCTGGCGATGGTGCCGGAGGATGGCCGCCGCCGCATCCCCTGGCCGCCGCAGCTGCTGGCCCTGGTGCCGGAGATCGAGGCGCTGCGCGGCCGCCGGGTCTGCGTCCTGGCCAGCGGCGACCCGATGTGCTTCGGCGTCGGCGTCACCCTGTCGCGCCGCATCCCGATCGCCGAGATGGTGGTGCTGCCCACGCCCTCGGCCTTCAGCCTGGCCTGCGCCCGGCTGGGCTGGCCGCTGGTCGAGGCCCGCATGGTGACGCTGCACGGACGGCCGCTGGAGCTGGTGGTGCCGCACCTCCAGCCCGGCGCGAAGCTCCTGGTGCTCAGCGCCGACCGCACCACCCCGGCGAGCCTGGCGGAGTTGCTTCGCCGCACCGGCTGGGGCCGCAGCGGCTTCGTCGTGCTGGAGCGGATGGGCGGGGAGGGCGAGCGCCTCACCCGCGCCACCGCCGCGGAGTGGGGGGGCCGGGAGGTCGACGACCTCAACACCATCGCCATCGACTGCGTCGCCGGGCCGGACACGCGCGTGCTGCCGGCCGTGCCGGGCCTGCCGGACGACGCCTTCGCCCATGACGGCCAGCTGACCAAGCGCGAGGTCCGGGCCATCACCCTGGCGGCGCTGGCGCCGTCGCCCGGCCAGATGCTGTGGGATGTCGGCGCTGGTTGCGGCTCGATCGCGATCGAGTGGATGCGCAGCGACCCGCGCTGCCGGGCCGTGGCGGTCGAGCGCGACGACGGCCGCCTGGCCCTGATCGCCCAGAACGCGGCGGCGCTGGGCACGCCCTTCCTCAAGGTCGCGCGGGGCGAGGCGCCGACGGTTCTCGGCGAGGACCTGCCGCGGCCCGACGCGGTGTTCATCGGCGGCGGCATCACGGCGGAGGGCGTCGTCGAGGCCTGCTGGGCGGCGCTGCCGCCGGGCGGAAGGCTGGTCGCCAATGTGGTGACGGCGGAGGGCGAGGTCGCGGTGATCGGCCACCAGCCCCGGCTCGGCGGCAGCCTGTCCCGCATCGCCGTCTCACGCGCCGAACCGGTCGGCGGCTATCACGGCTGGCGCCCACTGATGCCGGTGACGCAATGGACTGCCACGAAGCCGTGGGGTGAGGCGTGATGGAGCGGCCGCGGCCCTTTACCTCTCCTTGGGGAGAGGTCGGAATCGCGCAGCGATTCCGGGTGAGGGGGCGGCTCCGGCCCCTGGAGTCGTTCGCAATGTCGAAGCCGGCTCTCCCCCTCACCCTCCCGCCGCCTTCGGCGTCGGGCCCCTCCCTCTCCCCGAGGAGAGGGGATTTGGCTCGAGGGCAACGCAGATGACCGGCACCCTCTACGGCCTCGGCGTCGGGCCGGGCGATCCGGAGCTGGTGACGCTAAAGGCGCTGCGGCTGCTGCGGGCGGTGCCGGTGCTGGCCTATCCGGCGCCGGATGTCGGCGACAGCTTCGCCCGTGCAATCGTGGCGTCGCATCTGCCGGGCGGCCAGATGGAGATCGCCATCCGCGTGCCGATGCGGGTCGACCCGACCCCGGCCCAGGCGGTCTACGACGCTGCGGCGGTCGAGATCGGCGGCCATCTCGACGCTGGCCGCGACGTGGCGGTGCTGTGCGAGGGCGACCCGTTCTTCTACGGCTCCTTCATGTATCTGTTCGGCCGGCTGGCGGAGCGCCACCGGGTCGAGGTCGTGCCCGGCGTCTCGTCGCTGACCGCCTGCGCCGCCGCCACCGGCCTGCCGCTGGCCGCCCGCAACGACGTGCTGACGGTTTTGCCGGCGCCGCTGCCGGAGGAGGAGCTGCGGCCAAGGCTGCAGGCGGCCGAGGCCGTGGCGATCATGAAGCTCAGGCGTCACTTCAAGAAGATATCACAATTGCTTGAAGAAACTGGATTGTATGAGAATGCACGCTATGTCGAGCGGGCCACGCTGGGCCATCAGCGCGTGCTGAAGCTGAGCGAAGTCGACCCCGAATCCGTGCCCTATTTCTCGATGATCCTGGCGCATCGGCGCGGGGCGGCGTGGCGATGACGGCGCTGATCACCCTGACCCCGGGCGGGCTCGCCACCGCGCAGCGGCTCAAGCCGCTGCTGCCGGGCTCCGCGATCCACGCGCCGTCCTGCCGCGTCACCGGCGCCGACATCGCCTTCGGTAAGCTGGCCGACCATCTGCGCACCCTGTTCGCGGCGGGCGAGCCGATCATCGGCCTCTGCGCCGCCGGCGCCCTGATCCGCATCCTGGCGCCGCTGCTGGCCGACAAGCGCAGCGAGCCGCCTGTGCTGGCGGTGGCTGAGGATGGCAGCGCCGTGGTGCCGCTGCTGGGCGGCCATCACGGCGCCAACGACCTGGCCCGGCAGGTAGCGCAGATTCTCGGCATCGCCCCGGCGATCACCACCGCCGGCGACCTGCGCTTCGGCGTGGCGCTGGACGATCCGCCGCCCGGCTGGCGGCTGTCGGAGTCCAGCGATTACAAGAGCTTCGCCGCCGATCTTCTGGCCGGCGAGACCGTCCGTATCGACGGCGACCTGCCCTGGCTGGCAGAGGCCGGGCTGCCGCTCGACCCGGCCGCGCGCAAGGCGATCGTCGCCAGCGTGCGCACGCCGCCGGCCGATCCCGACCGGCTGGTGTTCCACCCGGCGAGGCTGGCGGTCGGCGTCGGCTGCGAGCGCGGCGCCGAGGCGGCGGAGATCGAGGCGCTGATCCGCGACACCTTGGCCGAGGCCGGGCTGGCCCCGGAGTCCGTGGCGGCGCTGGTCTCGGTCGACCTCAAGGCCGACGAGGCCGGGCTGCAGGCGGCGGCGCGGACGCTGGGCCTGCCGCTGCGCGTGTTCGACCCGGCGACGCTGGAGGCCGAGACGCCGCGCCTCGCGAACCCGTCCGAGGTGGTGTTCCGCGAGATCGGCTGCCACGGCGTGGCCGAGGCGGCGGCGCTCGCGGCAGCGGGTGAGGGCGGCCGCCTCATCGTCGAGAAGCACAAGTCGCGCCGCGCCACCTGCGCCGTGGCCGAGGCGCCTTCGATCCTCGACCCCGGGCGGATCGGCCGCAGGCGCGGCACGCTGGCGCTGATCGGCATGGGCCCGGGCCGGTCCGACTGGCGGGCACCCGAGGCCGACCGGCGGATCGCTGCGGCCACCGACCTGGTCGGCTACAGCCTGTACATCGACCTGCTCGGCCCAGCCGCGGCCGGCAAGGCGCGGCACGACTACAAGCTGGGCGAGGAGGAGCTGCGGGTACGCGCGGCGCTGGACCTGGCGGCGGAGGGGCGGGACGTCGCCCTGATCTGCTCCGGCGACGCCGGCATCTACGCGATGGGCAGCCTGCTGTGGGAGCTGATCGAGCGCGGCGGCCGGCCGGACTGGCGCCGGGTCGAGGTCACCACCGTGCCCGGAATCTCGGCGATGCAGGCGGCCGCGTCCCGCATCGGCGCGCCGCTGGGCCATGATTTCTGCGCCATCTCGCTGTCCGACCTGATGACGCCCTGGCCGGCGATCGAGCGGCGGATCGCGGCGGCGGCGCAGGGCGATTTCGTCGTCGCCTTCTACAACCCGGTGTCGCAGCGCCGCCGCTTCCAGCTGGCGCGGGCGCAGGAGACCCTGCTGGGGCATCGCCCGGCGGCGACGCCGGTGGTGCTGGGCCGCAATCTTGGCCGTGAGGGCGAGACCCTGACCGTCACGACGCTCGGCGCGCTGACCGTCGACATGGTCGACATGCTGACCCTGGTGCTGGTCGGCTCCTCGGAAAGCCGGGCGTTGACGCTCGGCGACGGCACCCCGCGCGTCTACACGCCGCGCGGCTATGGCGACAAGCCGGAGGCGCAGCGGGCATGAGGGGCAGGGCGAACGGATCGATGAAGCGAGAGACAGCGCGTTGCCTCTCCCGCGGGGCGGGAGAGGTCGGACGTCCGCCAGGACGTCCGGGTGAGGGCTGGCACCGGCCTCGACGAAGGACCCTCACCCGGAGCCGCTTCGCGTCTCCGACCTCTCCCGCAAGCGGGAGAGGCAATCTGGATAGCGCGACGGCGGTGTCCGTTCTCGAAGGAGCGCGGGCATGACCGTGCATTTCATCGGCGCCGGCCCCGGCGACCCGGACCTGCTGACCCTGCGGGGGCGCGACCTGATCGCCCGCTGCCCGATCTGCCTCTATGCCGGCTCGCTGGTGCCGGAGGCGGTGGTGGCGCATGCGCCGCCCGACGCGCGGGTGATCGACACCGCGCCGCTGCATCTCGACCAGATCATCGCCGAGATCGAGGCTGCCCACGCCCGCGGCCAGGACGTCGCCCGGGTGCATTCCGGCGACCCGTCGCTCTACGGCGCGATCGCCGAGCAGATCCGCCGGCTGAAGGCGCTGGGCATCGCCTACACCATCACCCCCGGCGTGCCGGCTTTCGCGGCGGCTGCCGCCGCCCTGGGCACCGAGCTGACCTTGCCCGACGTCAGCCAGACCGTGATCCTGACGCGGACCACGATGAAGGCCTCGGCCATGCCGCCGGGCGAGGAGCTGGAGACGCTCGGCCGCTCCGGCGCGACCCTGGCGATCCATCTGTCGATCCGCAACATTCCGGCGGTGCGCCGGGCGCTGGAGCCGACCTACGGCGCCGATTGCCCGGTGGTGGTGGTGTACCGCGCCACCTGGCCGGACCAGCAGATCATCCGCGGCACCCTGGCCGATATCGGCGCCCGGGTGCGCGCGGCGAAGATCACCCGCACCGCGCTGATCCTGGTCGGCCGCGTGCTGGGCGGCGACACCGCGTTCACCGACAGCGCCCTCTACGACCCGGCGCATGTCCATGTGCTGCGCCCGAAGCGCGGCACGAAAGTTGCATCTGCGTGATACCGATGGCCCGTAATCCCGAACCGTCATGGCGAGCCCCGAAGGGGCGTGGCCATCCAGCGGCACCGCCCCTTGGATGGCCACGTCGCTGCGCTCCTCGCCATGACGGTTTGGGATTATGGGCCGGCATTCATTCCCTGACGTCCTGACCCTGGAGACCCGTCCATGAAACTCGCCAAGACCCTCGCCCTGACCGCGCTGGCGACGCTGCTGCCGGTGGCGGCCTATGCCCATCCGGGGCATGACGTCGTCGGCTTCTCGGCCGGCTTCGAGCACCCGTTCTCGGGCCTCGACCACATCCTCGCCATGGTCGCGGTCGGCATCTGGGCCGGCCAGGTCGGCGGCCGCTACATCTGGCAGGCGCCGCTGGCCTTCCTGACCCTGATGGCGCTGGGCGGCGTCGCCGGCATCGAGGGCCTGGGCCTGCCGATGGTCGAGCTCGGCATCGCCGGGTCGATCATCGTCTTCGGCGCGCTGATCGCGCTGGCGGTACGGCCGGTGGCCTGGGTCGGCATGGCGGTGACCGGGGTGTTCGCCGTGTTCCACGGCTACGCCCATGGCGCCGAGATGCATCCGGATTCCTCGGCCCTGACCTACGGGCTCGGCTTCATCGCCGCGACCGCGATCCTGCACGGCATCGGCATCGGCGCGGCGCTGGGCCTGAACCGGCTGCGCTTCGCCCCGGTGGAGCGCGCGCTGGGCGCCGCCATCGCCGTGGCCGGCGTGGTCATCGCGGCCGGCTGAGCCAGTCCAGCGCCCCGGCGACGTCCGGCACGGCCCCAGTGGCGGCTGACATCGCCGGGGGTGCCGGGCGCCGGATCATGACCACCGGGATCGACGCCTCGCGCGCCGCCGCCAGCTTCGCCGCCGTGGCGTCGCCGCCGGCATTCTTGGCGACGATCGCACGGATGCCGTGCCGGGCGATCAAGTCGCGCTCGCCGTCCAGCGTGAACGGGCCGCGCTCATTCAGCAGCAGGCAGTCCGGCGGCAGGTCTTCCGGCGCCGGCGGCTCGATCGAGCGCAGCACGAAGCGCAGATCCGGACAGCGCCGGAACGCCGTCACATCCTGCCGGCCCAGTGTCAGCAGCACCGCGGAGCCGGCCGGCAGCGCCCCGGCCAGCCAGCCGGTCGCCTCCGCGGCATCGGCCACGTCGATCCAGCGGTCGCCCAGCACCGGCGCCCAGGCCGGCCGCTCGATCCGCAGCAGCGGCATGCCCAGTTCGGCGCAGGCGGCCGCGGCATGGGCGGAGATGGCGGCGGCGAAGGGATGGGTGGCGTCGATCACCCGGTCGATCCGTCCGGCCCGCAGATACGCCGCCAGCCCGTCGGCGCCGCCGAAGCCGCCGATCCGCACCGCGCCCGGCAGCGCCGCTGGTGCCCGGGTGCGCCCGGCCAGCGAGGTGGTGACCTGCCAGGCTCCGGCGTCGACCAAAGCGCGGGCCAGCGCCGCGGCCTCGGTGGTGCCGCCCAGGATCAGCAGCCTGCCGGCCATCAGGGCTTCGTCTGGTTGCAGGTCATGCCTCGTCTCATATGTCATGCGTCGCAAGCTGCCTAGCGGTGTCGCGGCATGGCTTCTAAGGTTCCGGTGATGATTGATCTTCCCTTGCCCTTTCCGGCCTTCGAGCCCGGCTGGGTCTGGCTGGTCGGCGCCGGTCCCGGCGATCCCGGCCTGTTGACCCTGCACGCGCTGCACGCGCTGCGCTCGGCCGATGTCGTGGTCTATGACGCGCTGGTGTCCGACGCCATCATCGGCCTGGCGGTGCCGGGCGCACAGCTGGAATTCGCCGGCAAGCGCGGCGGCAAGCCGTCGCCGAAGCAGCCCGACATCACCGCCCGTCTGATCCAGCTGGCCCGGTCCGGCAAGCGCGTGCTGCGCCTGAAGGGCGGCGACCCCTTCGTCTTCGGCCGGGGCGGGGAGGAGGGGCTGGCCCTGGTCGAGGCCGGCATCCCGTTCCGCATCGTCCCCGGCATCACCGCCGGCGTCGGCGGCCCGGCCTATGCCGGCATTCCGGTGACGCATCGCGACACCAACCACGCCGTCACTTTCCTGACCGGCCACGACGCCAGCGGCGACATGACCCACGGCGTCGCCTGGGACGCGATCGCCCGCGGCTCGCCTGTGATCGTGGTTTACATGGCGATCAAGCACATCGCCCGGATCGCGGCGCATCTGATCGAGGGCGGCCGGTCGCCGGACGAGCCGGTGGCGGTGATCAGCCGCGCGACGACGCCGCAGCAGCGGGTGCTGGAGACCACGCTGGCCCGCGCGGCGGAGGATGTCGCGGCCCAGGGCATGGAGGCCCCGGCGGTGGTCGTGGTCGGCGAGGTGGTGCGGCTGCGCCAGGCGCTCGACTGGCTCGGCGCGCTGGACGGCAAGGTCCTGATCCCGGATCCGCTCGGCACCCGCGCGAAGGGCGAGGCAGGGTGATGGCTTCGACGCCCGTCCCTCTCTCTCGGATTAACCGATCTCCGGGCGCCGTCAATTTGCCTCTCCCGCTTGCGGGAGAGGTCGGGCTCGCGCAGCGAGACCGGGTGAGGGCAATCCGGCCGCGACGCTACGAGCTGCGTTTCAGAACAAGGGCGGATCATGCGCTCGCTTGCCGCAAAGCCGCGCTTTCGGCAAAGCCGCGATCCCCTCACCCGGACATCCTTCGGATGTCCGACCTCTCCCGCAAGCGGGAGAGGCAATTCGTTTGTACGCTCGCCGTCGGTGTCGCCGATCGATGTGTGCACGCCGTAGCTTCCCGAGAAGGGATTGGAGCGTTGCGACTTTACCTCTCCTTGGGGAGAGGTCGAAATCGCGCAGCGATTTCGGGTGAGGGGGCGAGTGCGGTGCCTCTGGCCGGCACGTTCTAGCCATGCCTGTTCCCGCCCTGATGATCGCGGCGCCGGCCTCCGGCAGCGGCAAGACGGTGGTGACGCTCGGCCTGCTGCGGCATCTGCGCGACCGCGGCGTGGCCGTCGCCTCGGCCAAGTCCGGGCCGGACTATATCGACCCCGCCTTCCACGCGGCGGCGAGCGGCCGGCCCTGCGTCAACCTCGACGCCTGGGCGATGCGGCCGCAGACGCTGGATGCGCTGGCGGCCCGCCAGGCCGAGAATGCCGAGCTGCTGGTGGTCGAGGCGGCGATGGGGCTGTTCGACGGCGCGCCCGGGCCCGGCTCGGTCGGCGACGGCTCGGCGGCCGACCTCGCCGCCCGCTTCGGCTGGCCGGTGGTGCTGGTGCTGGATGCCGGTGGCCAGGGCTTCTCCGCCGCCGCTGTGCTGGCCGGGTTCAGGGGCTTCCGCGCCGATGTTCGGGTCGCCGGGGTGATCTTCAACCGGATCGGCAGCGCCCGGCACGCGGCGATCCTGCGCCGGGCCGCCGATCATGCCGGCCTGCCGGTGCTCGGCCTGGTTCCACGGCTGCCGGCCCTGGCGCTGCCGTCCCGCCATCTCGGCCTGGTCCAGGCCGGCGAGCATGCGGCGCTAGAGGCGTTCCTGGCGGCGGCCGGAGAGGCGGTCGGGACGGAGGTGGATGGGGAGGGGCTGAAGCAAGTCGCTCTCACGAGTCCCCCCTCCCCTCGCGGGAGGGGGGTAGG
>NZ_NHON01000111.1 GCF_002195995.1 Inquilinus limosus | reverse complement strand
ACATCGTCGGCTGGGCGCTGCTGCAGCCGAAGGTGGCGCCGCGCGCAGCCGAAGGTGGCGCCGCGCCTGCATCGCCGCCGCGCTGTTCCTGGTCGCCCTGGTCCTGGTGGTGATCGCGCTGATACTGCTGGCCTGCCGAAGCTGGGGCCGGCCAGGATTCCGATCAGGGCGACCACGGCGGCGAGGCCGAGCACGACCAGCCCGACCACCAGCGCGGCGCCGGCCGGCCCCAGCTTCGGCAGCAGCAGGTAGAAGCCGGACCAGGCCAGCAGTATCAGCGCGATCACCACCAGGACCAGGGCGACCAGGAACAGCGCGGCGGCGATGCAGGCGCGGCGCAGCGCCCGGCTCAGCCGGAGGCGCTGGCGGGCGGCGAGGGCGCCCAGCAGGGCGACGCCGAGATCGGTCTTCACGCCGGCCTCAGCGGTCGAGCAGCTTGCCGATGACGAGGCCGACGCCGAAGGCGACGAGGACGCTGGTGATGGGGTTCTGCTCGATCCGCTGCTCCAGCGCGGCGATGCCTTCCTCGCCCTGGGCGCGGGCGGTGTCGGCGAAGTGCTGCGCCCGCTCCTTGGCGGTGCGCGCCGCGGCGTGGGCGGCGTCGTTCAGCCGGGCGCCGCCGGCCTTGGCCTCGGCGGCGGCGGACTCGCCCAAGGTGCGGGTCAGCGACGCGATGTCCTCACGGATCTTGCCGAGATCGGCGCGCAGCGTGTCGAGCTCCTGGTCCAGGTTCCGCGTGGCCATGTCTGTTCCTCGCTCCGTTGGTTGCGCGTCGCTTGGGGCGCGGGATCGGGTGCGTCCCAAAGCAAACGGGGACAGAGGCGACTCTGTCCCCGCTCGATATCAATTCCGCCGGCAGCGCCGAAATCAGCAGCGGCCGCCGAGGTTGATGGTCCGGCAGCTCGTCGCCGCGCCGCCGACCGCGCCGACGGCGCCGCCGATCAGCGCGCCGGTGCCGACATTGCCGCCGGTCAGGGCGGAGATGCCGGCGCCGGCGCCCGCGCCGAGCAGGCCGCCGGACAGGGCCCGGCCGCCCGTATCACGACCGCACGCCGCAAGGGCCAGCGCGGCCGCGAGCACGATCATGGTGGGTTTGAACATCGTCGTCGTCTCCATGCTCAAGCGCCGGTTACAGCCGGGCACTTCACCGTTGAAAAACGGGCCGTGCAACAGTTTGTTCCCGTGCCCGGCGGTGACCACTTTGGGGCCTGGCGATGGCTTTTCCAAGGCTGCTGTTGTAGAACCCGCCCGCAATCCCGCCGCGCCGGCCGGGCAGCGACGGTGCGGCGGAGTTGCCGGTTGGCATCGGGCGGGGCTCGCTTCAGGATGGGGCTGATGATTTGGGGGCGGCAAGAATCAGCCTGCAGGCTGGGGTCATGAAGCCGGGCAGGTCGGGCCGTCCCGTCTCTGGCCGCTGCCGGCTGCCGTCGCGATGAATCTGCTATCGCGCCTGTTCCTGCTGGTCGGCCTGGCCGTCGCGCCCGGCATCGCGCTGCAGGGCTATAACGAATATGCGCTGCGCATCGCCCGCACCAACGAGATCCAGGACGACGCCATCCGCCTGGCCAATGTCGCCGCCGGGGCGCAGTTCCGCATCGTCGACGGCATCCGCCAACTGCTGGCGGCGATGGCCCGGGTGCCGGCGGTGCGCGAGGGCCAGGGCGGCCGCTGCACCGAGGTGGTGGACGACCTGCGGTCGGAGGTGCCGAGCCTGAACGCCATCGCCGTGGTCGATGCCGACGGCAACCTGCTGTGCGGCGCCAACCACACCGCGGCGATCTCGGTCTCGGTCGGCCATCAGGGCTTCTTCCAGCGGGCGCGGGAGATCCGCGGCTTCGCCGTCGGCGGCTTCGCCACCACCGACGCGGTCGGCGAGAAGGTGCTGCATGTCGCCTATCCGATCTTCGACGGCGACGTCTTCCAGGGCGCCGTGGTGGCGGCGCTCAGCGTCGACGCCATGGCCGCGGCGATCAACATCGACACCGAATCGCGCAACGCCGTGATCATGATCACCGACCGCGCCGGGGTGGTGATGTCGCGCCTGCCCGGGCCGGACACGCCCTGGGTCGGCAAGCAGTTGCCGAACAAGTTCCTCGACCTGCTGGGCTCGCCGCAGGCCGGGTCGGTCACCAGCGGCGCGATTGACGACACGATGCGGATCTACGGCTATGTGCCGATGCGGTCGGAGGAGCTGGACCTGTTCGTCCTGGTCGGCATCGACCGGGCCGCGGCCTTCGCCACCATCGACGCCGCGACCCGGCGCGGCATCGCCCTGATCGTCGCCGGCCTGCTGGTCTCGCTCGCCGCCGCCGGCATCGGCGGCCGGCTGTTCCTGCTGCGGCCGATCGACCGGCTGCTGGCCGCGACGCGCGAATGGCAGCGCGGCCGGCTCGACGCGCGCGTCCGGCTGCGCCACGGCCGCGACGAGTTCGGCCGCCTCGCCACCGCCTTCGACGCCATGGCCGACAGGATCGAGGAGAACCTGAAGCAGAAGGACCTGCTGCTGCGCGAGATCAACCACCGGGTGATGAACAGCTTCCAGCTGCTGTCCAGCCTGTTCGGGCTGCAGGCGCGCCGGGCGCAGAACCCCGAGGCGAAGCACGCCTTGGCCGAGGCGAATGACCGGATCCAGGCGCTGGCCATCGTCCACCGCCGGCTCTACGCCAATGTCTCGGTCGACCGGGTCGAGGTGAAGGACTACCTGACCGGGCTGTGCGAGGACCTGTCGCGGGCGCTGCTGCCGGAGAATGGCGGCATCTCGATCATCTGCGACGTGGCGTCGGCCGAGCTGCCGCCGTCGCGGATGGTGCCGCTGGGCCTGATCGTCAACGAGCTGGTCACCAACGCGGTGAAATACGCCTTCCC
This sequence comes from Inquilinus limosus, assembly GCF_002195995.1. GTDB lineage: Bacteria > Pseudomonadota > Alphaproteobacteria > DSM-16000 > Inquilinaceae > Inquilinus > Inquilinus limosus_C. Next base: position 14,298 of record NZ_NHON01000111.1, on the reverse strand, counting down.
CGACCGGCGCGAGGGGCGGGTGCAGATCCGCTTCCAGCCGCGGGCGGAGAATGGCTGGCGGCTCGAGATCGCCGACAACGGCGTCGGCCTGCCGCAGGGCAAGATGCCGGCCAATGGCAGCGGCCTCGGCATGATGGTGCTGCAGGCCCAGGTGCGGCAGCTCGACGCCGCCATCGACATCGACAGCGGCCCCGGCGGCACCCGTTTCACCATCGACATCCCGCCGCCGCGCGATCCGGGGGCGTGACGGCTCAGTCGTCGAGCGCGGTGCTTCGTTCGATCGTCTTCCCGGTCGCCCCGGCGAGCCTGGATGCCAGCGCCGCGGCCGGGTCGATGCCGAGCGCGGTGGTGATCACGAGTTGTTTCTCCGGCCAGGCCGGGATGGCGGTCGCGCAGCGCACGGACAGGGTCGCGCCGCCGGGGCCGCGGGCCGGCAGCAGGTGCAGCAGCTCGAACCGCAGGATCCGGTCGACGGCGACAAGATAGAGCTCGTCCCAGCCGAAGATCAGGTGGCCGCCGCCGCGCGACAGGCCGACGCGGCCGGTGAAGCGCCCGGCAGCGGCGCTGGGGGCGCGGATGAATTCCAGCGCATATTCGGGCGTGTCGTTGCCGGCTATGCGCAGCTCGGTCTCGGCCAGGCGGCCGATCTCCTCGAACCCGTCCAGCCCGGCCTGCTCCTCGGGCGTCACCGGCGGCCTGTACCCGGTGCATATCGTTAGATGGCAGGTGACGGAGAGCCGCGGCTCGCGCTCATGCGCCCGGTTCTGGAGGCCGGGATGCTGCAGCTCCGGCGGCCAGCAGGTCAGCTCGATGATCGAGAGCCCCTCCTGCCAGCGCCAGCCCCGTGTGTTGGAGACGCCGGAAGGCCGGCCGGGGCCGAGCCACGTCGAGAGCGCTGCGGCGGCCATGTCCAGGTTGCGGCGCGGATCTCCGGACTGATGCACATGCCCGCCCAGATAGACCGGCGGCAGCCAGGGCGCGAAGCGGGGGACGGCCCGGAACCCGATCGGCCGCATCAGCCCGGGGACCAGCGGCTGCGGCGTCTCCAGCAGGACGATGTCGTCGTCGTACCAGGGATCCCGCCGGATGCCGTACCGGTCCATCAGCTCCGCCCGCGAGGCGGTCCAGGGGATCGACGCGGAGTCGAGCAGCGCGAGGATGGCATTGGCCGTCATGCCGGCGAGAATGCGGCATCGGCCGCCGGCCGGCAACGGCACGGGGCCGGCGGATGATCACGCCGGCGCGGCGCCGGCCGTGGCCAGGAAGGTCTTCAGCGCCGGGTTCAGGTTGCCTGCCCGCCAGGCGATGACATGGTCGATCACCGGCGCGTCCGCGAGCGGCCGGAACACCACCCCGGCGACGCCCAGCGCGCCCATGCATTCCGGCACCAGGGCGATGCCCAGCTCCTCCGCCACCAGCTGGACGATGGTCTGCTGCATCTGCGTCTCCAGCCGGATCGCGGGCTGGAAGCCGGCGCTGCGGCAGTAGCGGGCGATGGCGTCGCGCAGGGTCGGCGACACCTCCGGCGGCGTGGCGATCAGCGGCTGGCCCTCCAGGTCGCGGGCATCCAGCCGGTCCCGCCCGGCCAGCGGATGACCGGCGGGCAGGGCGGCGCACAGGCTCTCGCTGTGCACCGGCCAGGTCTCCAGCCCGCGCACCGGCCCCGGCGGGAACAGGATGCCGACATCGAAGCGGCCGGCCAGCACGTCGTCGACCAGCCCGGCCGGCATCGCCTCGCGCAGCGTCAGCTCGATCTCGGGATAGGCGGTGACGTAGCGCCGGGTCAGGCTCGGCACGATCGTGAAGGCGGCGTGCATCATGAAGCCGACCGACAGCTCGCCCAACTCGCCGCGCTCGGCCAGCACCGCGTTGCGGCAGGCCTGGTCGAAGGCGGCCAGCACGGTACGCGAATCCTCCAGGAAGCGGCGGCCGGCACGGGTCAGCGCCGCCTGGCGCGAATGCCGCTCCAGCAGCTTCACCCCCAGCTCCCGCTCCAGCGCGGCGATCTGCCGGCTCAGCGGCGGCTGGGTCAGGTGCAGCCGCTCGGCGGCGCGGCCGAAATGCAGCGTCTCGGCCAGCGCCGTGAAATAGCGCATCTGGCGGATGTCGATCATGGCATACCGTTTCGGTATTGATCCGGCCGTCACTATGCATTGGATTGCATCGGCCGGGTAAGGGATACCGAGGCATCCCCGCCCGTCGCGCCCGGTTCTCGCCGATGCTGTCCCCCTTCCTGGTCGTGCTGCCGATCTTCGCCCTGATCTTCGCCGGCTGGCTGGCGCGACGGACCGGCGTGCTGGGCCCGAACGCGACGACGGAGCTGAACCGCTTCGTGGTCTGGCTGGCGCTGCCGGCGCTGCTGTTCGACATCATGGCGCACACCCGCTGGGCCGATCTCTGGCAGCCCGGCTTCATCGCCGTGTTCGGGCTCAGCAGCGCCGCCGTGTTCGTGCTGACCATCGCCATCCGGCTGCGCGGCGCGCGGCACCTGGCCGATGCGGCGATCGACGGGCTCAACGCCGGCTACGCCAACACCGGCTTCCTCGGCTTCCCGCTGGCGCTGGCGGTGCTGGGCACCGATTCGCTGGTGCCGACGACGATCGCGTCGATCATCACCGTCTGCGTCGTTTTTGCCGTGGCGATCGTGCTGATCGAGGTCGGGCTGCAGACCGAGGCGCGGCGGGCGCATCTGGTGGCGAAGATCCTGAAGTCGCTGGCGCGCAACCCGCTGCTGGTGGCGCCGGCCCTCGGCGCACTGGTGCCGCTCTTCGGCCTGGCCGTGCCGGCGCCGGCCGAAGCCTTCCTCAAGCTGCTGGGCGGCGCCTCCTCGCCCTGCGCCCTGGTCGCGCTCGGCCTGTTCCTGGCCGAGAAGCGCGGGGCCGGCGAGCGCGACGGCGCCGCCACCACGCTGCTGGTGGTCTTCAAGCTGGCGCTGCAGCCGGCGGTGGCCTGGGGGCTGGCGGTGCTGTTCCGCCTGCCGCCGGTGCTGGCCCACACCGCCGTGCTGCTGGCCGCGCTGCCGACCGGCACTGGCCCGTTCATGCTGGCCGAGTTCTACCGGCGTGAGGCGGCGGTCACGGCCAAGGTGATCCTGGTCTCGACCGTGGTCTCGTTGGCCACCGTCTCCGGCTACCTCGCCGTCGCCGGCTGAGGCGGGATCGGACGGTGGCACTGCCCGGCAGGGACTCGCAGGGCGTCGGCTGCGTTCGCCTGGCCTCTCCCGCTTGCGGACCTTTCTGAAGTCCCAGAACCGTCATTGCGAGCGCAGCGAAGCAATCCATGCAGCCGCTCTTGCGGGCCGATGGATTGCTTCGTCGGCTTCGCCTCCTCGCAATGACGTCGAGGAGTGGGTAGTGCCAAAAAGCCTCGCAAGCGGGAGAGGCAATCGGCTCAGGCCGATGCCTCCAGCGCCTGCAGCAGGTTGGAGACGTTGACGCCCAGCGCGTCGACGGCGTAGCCGCCCTCCATCACCGTCAGGGTCGGCACGCCCAGGCCGCGGCCCAGGATCTCGCCCATCCGGGTGAAGTCGTCGCTGTTCAGCTTGAACTGCGAGATCGGGTCCTCCTGGAAGGTGTCGGCGCCGAAGGACAGCACCACCGCATCGGCGCCGTAGTCGCGGATCCGCGCCAGGCCGGCGTCCAGCGCCTCGCGGTAGCGGTCCCAGGTGGTGCCGAACGGCATCGGCAGGTTGAGGTTGAAGCCCTCGCCGGCGCCCTCGCCGCGCTCCTCGGCATAGCCGAGATAGTAGGGATACTCGACGTTCGGATCGGCGTGCAGCGACACGAACAGCACGTCGTCGCGGCCCCAGAAGATCTCCTGCGTGCCGTTGCCGTGATGATAGTCGATGTCCAGCACCGCGACGCGGGCGGCACCGTTGTCGCGGAACCACTGCGCCGCCACAGCGGCATTGTTGAAGAAGCAGTAGCCGCAATAGACGTCGGTCGAGGCGTGGTGCCCCGGCGGCCGGCACAGCGAGAACACCGGCTTGCCGTCCGCCGCCACCAGCTTCGCCCCGGTCAGGGCGACGTCGACCGAGCTCAGCGCCGCGCGCCAGGTGCCGGCGGTGATCGGCGTGCCGCAGTCGCTGGCGTAGTAGCCGAGCTTGCCCTCGATCGAGCTGGGCACGACCTGGCGCATGTTGCGCACCGCCCAGTTGGTCGGCAGCGCGTCGATCTCGCCATGCGCGGCCACCCATTCGTCCCAGGCGGTCTCCAGGAAGCGGATGAAGTGGGGGGCGTGCACCCGGGCGATCGGGTCGGTGCCGAAGCGCTCCGGCGCCCGCACCTCGCCCAGGCCGACGGACTTGATCCGGGCCAGGATGGTCTCGGCGCGCTCCGGCTTCTCCACCACCGGGATGAAGTGGCCGCCGGTCAGCTCCACCTTGCCGTGCTGCAGCCGGTGGTCCTCGGAATAGATCGTCAGCATCGCGTCCCTGCTCTCTCGCTGTTGCCGGCGAGACTAGCGGATGCGGCGCGGGCCTGGAACGGGGGACGCGCTACTCCGGCCGGTCGGCCTCGGGCGTGTCGGGCACCGGCGGCTCGGTGACTGCGGCGGGCGGCGGGGCCCGCCGGGCACGGCGCTCGCGCATCCGGTGGCGGAACCAGGCTGCGATCTCCGACAGGTTCTGGAACACCGGCAGCTTCGGCTGGGCGCCGCGGCTCGGCTCCAGCGCCAGCCCGACCTCGGTGACCTCGTTCTCGTCGTCGACGGCGCGGACGATCAGCTCGACCCCGCCGACCGGCAGCCGGTCGCCGATCTCGGCCCGGCCGCCGAACGCATCCTGCAGGAAGGCGCCGGTGGTCCGGGTCTCGGCCGGGTCGGGCAGGGCGAAGCCGTAGCTCTCGGCCACCTCGGCCAGCGGCGCCTCGGCGTTCAGAGTGAAGTCGCCGAAGAAGTCGCGGTCGTCCTCGGCCAACCGGGTCGGGGTGGCGAACAGCCGGTCCAGCAGGCGCACCTGCTGCGGCGGGGTGAAGATGTAGACCTGGTCGCCGCCCTGCAGCCGCCCGGCATGGTGGATGTCGACCGACTGGCCGTCGCGCACGATCAGCGCCGGCCGGGCCCAGCGCGGGATGCGCTCGCCGCGCGCCACCGGGCTCTGCGCCGCGATGCGGTAGACCACCAGCTCGTGGTTGGCGCGGCCCGGCAGCTCCAGCTCGACACGGTCGACCGGGCCGATCCGCGGCGGCACGATCAGGCCCAGCCACTTGGCCAGCGGGCGGATGGTCCAGCCCTGCAGCAGCAGCGAGACGATCACCACCACGAACACGCCGTTGAAGATCATCCGCCCGTCCGGCAGCTGCGCGATCAGCGGCAGGATGGCCAGCAGGATCGACACCGCGCCCCGCAGCCCGACCCAGGCGACGAAGGTGGTCTCGTTGCGCGAGAAGCCGTAGGGCAGCAGGCACAGCCACACCGCGATCGGCCGGGCCACGAAGGTCAGCGCCAGGGCCACCGCCAGCGCCGGCAGGGCCACGGCGGGGAACTGCGACGGCGTCGCCAGCAGGCCCAGCGTCAGGAACATGCAGATCTGCGCCAGCCAGGTCATGCCGCTCTGGAACCGGCGCAGCAGGGCCGAGGCGCGCAGCCTGGCGTTGCCGGCGACCATGCCGGCGACATAGACGGCGATGAAGCCCGACCCCTCGACCATGCCGGTGGCGGCGAAGATCAAGAGGGCCAGGCTCAGCACGATCACCGGATACAGGCCGGGGTCCAGGCTGACGCGGTTGATCACCCGCACGATCATGAAGCCGCCGGCCAGCCCGAGGGCGATGCCGATGCCGGCCTGCAGCAGGAAGGTCGTGGCCAGCGACCAGGTCAGCGTCTCCGCCCCGGTGCCCAGCCGCGCCGCCTCGACCAGGGCGAGCGTCAGGAAGATGGCGATCGGGTCGTTGCTGCCGGATTCGATCTCCAGCGTCGACCGCATGCGGTCGCGCAGGGTGATGCCGCCGACCCGCAGCAGGAAGAACACCGCGGCGGCGTCGGTCGAGCTGACGATGGCGCCGGTCAGCAGCGATTCGTACCAGCCGAAGCCGAAGGCCCAGCGGGCGGCGACGGCGACCAGCCCGGTGGTCAGCAGCACGCCGGCGGTCGCCAGGGTCAGGGCCGGGGCGGCGGCGGCGCGGAAGCTCTGCAGCCGGGTCTCGAAGCCGCTGTCGAACAGGATCAGCGCCAGGGCGACGCTGCCGATGAAATAGGCCGCCGGGGCGTTGTCGAAATGGATCTTGCCGATGCCGTCCTCGCCGGCGCCGAGGCCGACGGCGAGGAACACCAGCAGCAGGGGAGCCCCGACCCGGAACGAGATCAGGCTGGTGAAGACGCTGAGCGCAATGAGTCCCGCCGCAACGAGAATGGCGAGGTTCATCGCCTCGATCATCGGTGTCTCTTCCTCGCTTCCGGGGTCGCGGCCGCGGCCGCGCGACTCGCCTCCTGCAATCCACCCGAGAAAGGTGACGGAAATCGGGCCCGATGGCGAGGTTTCCGATGGGGGCGGCGACCCGCCGCGCCTACATCCGTAACCGGATTCGGTTGCGTCGACACCGCGGCGTAACCGCGGGGCCGCAGCCTGCCACCCTCCGATCACCGATCCGGCGAGGCAGAGCATGCAGACCCACCAGCTCAAGCGGCGCGACGGCGCCCCGGTCGACGCGGCGGCCGTCGAGGCGTTCCGCCAGGGCTTCGCCGGCCGGGCGATCCTGCCGCAGGACGAGGGCTACGACTCCGCGCGGCAGATCTGGAACGCCCATGTCGACAAGCATCCCGGGCTGATTGCCCGCTGCGCCGGCACCGCCGACGTGGTGCATGCGGTCAGGTTCGCGCGCGCCAACGACCTGCTGGTCGCGGTGCGCGGCGGCGGCCACAACGTCGCCGGCCGCGCCCTGTGCGACGACGGCATCGTCATCGACCTGTCGGCGATGACCGGCGTCTTCGTCGACCCGCAGGCGCGGACCGTGCGGGTGCGCGGCGGCACCACTTTGGGCGAGCTGGACCGCGAGACCCAGCTGCACGGGCTGGCGGTGCCGGTCGGCGTGGTCTCGCCCACCGGTATCGGCGGGCTGGCGCTGGGCGGCGGCGTCGGCTGGCTGGTGCGCAAGCACGGGCTGACCTGCGACAACCTGCTGTCCGCCGAGGTCGTCACCGCGGAAGGCGAGGTCGTCACCGCCGATGCCGGCAGCCACCCGGACCTGTTCTGGGGCCTGCGCGGCGGCGGCGGCAATTTCGGCATCGTCACCTCCTTCCTGTTCCGGGCGCATCCAGTGGCGACGGTTCTGGGCGGGCTGGTGGTCTATCCGCGCGAGGTCGCCGCGGAATTCCTGCGCCATTACCGCGAGGTGATGGCAACGGCGCCGGACGAGCTGACCGCCTATGCCGGGCTGATCTCGACCCCCGACGGCGCGCCGGCCACGGCCGTGGTGCTGTGCTACAGCGGCGACGACCTGGCGGCGGGTGAGCGCGCGGTCCGGCCGCTGCGCAGCTTCGGCACGCCGCTGCTGGACGCGGTGCAGCCGATGCCGTTCCTGGCGATGCAGTCGATCCTGGACGGCGCCTTTCCGGACCGCGCCCACAACTACTGGAAATCGACCTTCCTGACGGCGCTGACCGACGCGGCGATCGACACGATCGTCGAGCATGGCAACCGCGCCGGGTCGCCGCTGTCCGGCGTCGTGGTCGAGTGCTATGGCGGCGCCTACAGCCGGGTCGGCGCCACCGACACCGCCTATGGCCAGCGCCAGTCGGTGTTCAACCTCGGCATCACCGCGCAATGGCTGGATCCGGCCGATGGCGACCGCCACATCGCCTGGGCGCGGGCGGCGTGGGAGGCGATGCAGCCCTATTCCAGCGGCGGCGGCTTCCTGAACTTCATCGACAACGAGCCGGCGGAGGTGATTCGCGCCGCCTTCGGCCCGAACTACGACCGGCTGGCCGCGGTGAAGGCGAAGTACGACCCGGACAACTTCTTCAGCCTGAACCAGAACGTCCCGCCGGCGCGCTGAACCGGGCGCCGGCGGGGGCCGGCGTCAGGACAGAAGTTCGACCGCGCTGCGCGTCAGGACAGCAGCTCGACGGCGCTGCGCGCCAGGGCGGCGGCGCCCAGGCCGATGCAGCGCTCATCCGGCTGGTAGTCGGAGTTGTGCAGGTGGTCGTGGCGTCCCGGCTGGCTGGCGCCGACCCGCAGGTGGAAGGACGGCACCCGCTCGGAGAAGAACGAGAAGTCCTCGGCGCCGAAGCCCGGCGTGGTCTCGTGCACCACATCGCCGAACTGCGCCCGCACCGCGGCGACCGAGGCCTGCAGCACGCGCGGATCGTTCATCAGCGGCGGCACGCCCAGCTGGTAGTCGAGGTCGCAGGTCACGCCCTGGGTCAGCTCGATGCCCTGGACGATCCGGCGGATCGCCGCCTCAGCCGCCGCCCGCGCCTCGGGCGACCGGGCGCGCACCGTGCCGCGCAGGGTGCAGGTGTCGGGGATGATGTTGTGGGTGGCGCCGCCGGCGATGCTGCCGACCGTCACCACCGCGCCCTGGGCCGGGTCGATGGTGCGCGACACCACGGTCTGCAGCTGGGTCACCAGATAGGCGGCGGCGACGATCGGGTCGGCCGCGTCCTGCGGCCGCGCCGCATGGCCGGACCGGCCGCGCACGGTGACGTCGAAGGTGTCGGCCGAGGCGGTGCTGGCGCCGTGCAGATAACCGAACTCGCCGGTCGGCATGGTCGGGCTGTTGTGGAAGGCCAGCGCCATGTCGGCGCCGTCGGCCGCGCCGTCGACGATCATCGCGGCGGCCCCGCTCTCCGGCGTCTCCTCGGCCGGCTGGAACACCAGCCGCACCGACCCGCGCAGCCGCGGCGCCAGGTCCTTCAGCACGGCGCCGACGCCGATCAGCGTCGCGGTGTGGATGTCGTGGCCGCAGGCATGCATCTTGCCGGCGACGGTGCTGGCGAAGGGCAGGCCGGTCATCTCCTGGATCGGCAGCGCGTCCATGTCGGCGCGGATCAGCAGGCAGGGGCCGGGGGCGCCGCCCTGGATCTCGGCGACGATGCCGGTGCGGCCGATGCCGGTGCGGTAGGGGATGCCCAGCTTGTCCAGCTCCGCCGCCACCACCCCGGCGGTGCGCTGCACCTCGAAGCCGATCTCCGGATGGGCATGGATGTCGCGCCGCACCTCGACCAGGCCGGGGGCGATGGCGTCGACCGCCGCGTCGATCGAGGCGCCGATGTCGTTGATGCCGCGCGTATCCATGGATGGTCGAGCTCCCCTTGGCCGATTGAGCAGCGTCGGGCCGAGGGCGGCGGCAGGGCCGGGGCCGGGCAGGCCGACGAGGATCCGAGTCATTGCACCCGCAGGGGGCGGCGTCCACCCCCGCGATGCGCAGCCCAGGCAGCGCGCCCGGGCCTGCGCGCCGCTGCCGCGCATCCTTTACATCGGGCGGGGCGGACCCCAGCTTGGCCGGTGAGGGGTGCCGCCGCCCGGGCTCGGGCCGGCTCAGAACGGGAGCATGCGATGCGGGTGTTGGTTGTCGGCGCCGGGGCGACCGGCGGGTATTTCGGCGGCCGGCTGGCCCAGGCCGGCCGCGACGTCACCTTCCTGGTGCGGCCCGGCCGTGCCGCCGCGCTGCGGGCGGACGGCCTGCGCATCGTCAGCCCGCATGGCGCCGCCACGCTGGCGCCGCGGCTGGTCACCGCCGACGCGATCGACGGCCCGTATGACGTCGTGCTGCTGGCGGTGAAGGCCTACGGCCTCGCCGGCGCCATGGCCGACCTCGCCCCCGCCGTCGGGCCGGAGACAATGATCCTGCCGCTCCTGAACGGCATGCGGCACATGGACCTGCTGTCGGCCCGCTTCGGCTCCGCCACGGTGCTGGGCGGGGTCTGCAAGATCGCCGGCACGGTCGATGCCGAGGGCCGGATCGTGCAGCTCGCCGGGTTCCACGAGCTGGCCTATGGCGAGCGCGACGGCACGCTCTCGGCCCGCACCGACCGGCTCGATTCGGTGCTGCGCGGCGCCGGCTTCGACGCCCGGCTGACGCCGGAGATCGAGCGCGAGATGTGGGAGAAATGGGTGATGCTGGCGGCGCTGGGCGGCATCACCTGCCTGATGCGCGGCAGCACCGGCGAGGTGGTGGCCGCGCCCGGCGGCGCCGATTTCGCCGGCCGCTTCCTGGACGAGGTGGTGGCGGTGGTCGGCGCGGTCGGCACGGCGCCGGGCGCCGCGTTCCTGGCGACCACCCGCGCCTTCCTGACCGAGCCGGGGGCCGGCCGCACCTCCTCGATGTACCGCGACCTGCAGCAGGGCGCGCCGATCGAGGCCGACCAGATCATCGGCGACCTGCTGGCCCGCGGCCGGGCCGCCGGGCTCGACACCCCGCTGCTGGCCCTGGCCGCGACCCATCTCGCCGTCTATCAGCAGCGCCTGGCGGGGGGCTAGGAGCGGGATGAGTTCGGGCCGGATCTCGAAGGCAGCGAGTTGTTGCCTCTCCCGCGTCCGGCGGGAGAGGCAACGCGGAGACCCGGCCTCGATATCTGCGCACCAAGGCTGTCAGCGGCCGACCGCCAGGCTGGCGACGTCCTGCCACTGCTCCCAGCCGGCGAGCCGCTTGCCGTATTCGGCCCGCATCATCTCCAGATTGTGCGGGCCGAAGAACACCCGCAGCGGCGGCTCGGCGGCGTCGACGACGCGCAGGATGGCCGCGCCGCTGGCGCCCGGATCGGCGAATTCGGCGTCGCGCCAGCGCTGCAGCCGCCCGGCGCGGATCTCGTCATAGGCGGGGATCGGCTCGGCATGCACCATCGACCCGCCCTTCCAGTCGGTGGCGTAGCCGCCGGGCTCGACCAGCGTGACATGGATGCCGGTGCCGGCCAGCTCGCCCTGCAGCGACTGGCTGAAGCCTTCCAGCGCCCATTTCGAGGCGTGGTACAGGCCCAGCATCGGGAAGGCGTTGACGCCGCCGACCGAGGACACCTGGATGATGTGGCCCGCCCCCTGGGCCCGCAGGATCGGCAGCGCCGCCTGGGTCACCCACAGCGCGCCGAACAGGTTGGTCTCGATCTGCGCCCGGGCCTGGTCCTCGCCGACCTCCTCGACCGCGCCGAGCAGCCCGTAGCCGGCATTGTTGACCACCACGTCGATCCGGCCGAACCGCTCCTGTGCCGTCGCCACCGCGGCGAAGACGGCGGCGCGGTCGGTCACGTCCAGCCGGATCGGCGCGACCTGGGCGCCGTGGTCATGCACCAGGCCGCACAGGCTGGAGATGTCGCGGGCCGTCGCCGCGACCCGGTCGCCGCGGGCCAGCGCCGCCTCCGCCCAGGCCCGGCCGAGCCCCTTGGATGTGCCGGTGATGAACCAGACCTTGCCTGACATGCCGTCCTCGTCCTATGCGCTGTCGGGATCGAAACGGAGGGTCCTCCGTTTCGCCTATCTAAGCGGAGGACCCTCCGTTTTCAACCGGCGCCGTGAATGGTGCATGATGGCGGTCCTGGATCGGCGAGGAAGGGCGTGACGGCGTTGGACGGGCAGGAGACGCAGGAGGCAGCGGGGCGCGCCGACGCCCGGCGCAACCGCGAGCGGCTGCTGGAAGCGGCGGCGGAGCTGTTCGGCGCGGTCGAGGGCGAGGTCACGCTGTCGGCGGTGGCGGCCCGGGCCGGGGTCGGCATCGGCACGCTCTACCGCCATTTCCCGACCCGCGAGGCGCTGGTCGAGGCGGTGTACCGCAACGAGGTCGACCGGCTGTGCGCGGCGGCCGAGACGCTGCTGCGCGATCGGCCGCCGGAGGTCGCGCTGGCCGACTGGATGGACCGCTACGCCGCGATGGTCGCGGCCAAGCGCGGCATGGCTGACGTGCTGATGCGGGCACGGGCCTCCGATTCCGACGCCATGGTGCAGACCAAGGCCCGGATCCGGCAGGCGATGGCGCTGCTGCTCGACGCCGCCGCCAAGGCCGGGGCGATCCGGGGCGATGCCGATCCCGACGACGTGCTGCTGGCGGCGGCCGCCGGCATCTGGTCGATCGCCGGCCAGCCCGACTGGCGCCAGCGCGCCGGCCGGCTGCTGCGCCTGGTGCTGGACGGGCTGCGCTACCGGCCGGGCGGGTAGGGCGGTAGTCAGTTGGAGCCCGCATGCTCTACCGGCTCCGTCGAGATCCGATCCGGATTCCGTCGCGCCCATATTCCCGGTAGACTCCCAGTATGGCTGAGCATGAGCAGATCAATCCGCGCATCCTGGCCTGGGCGCGCGAGACCGCCGGTCTCTCCTTGGAGGAGGCCGCGCAGAAGCTTGGCCTGTCGACCACCGGACGCACCACCGGTGCTGAGAAGCTCGCATCGCTTGAGGCGGGGGAAAGAGCCCCGACGTCACAGCAGCTCCAGCGCGCGGCATCTGTTTATCGGCGCCCCCTGGTCGTCTTCTATCTTGCCGAGCCTCCCGGGCGCGGAGAGCGCGGAGAGGATTTCCGTACAACCCCGGATGCTGCGTCCCCGCGTGAAAATGCCACCTTGGACGCGCTGCTACGCGATCTGCGAGCGCGACAGCAATTGTTGCGCGCTATGCTCGAGGACCAGGATGACGCACATCCGCTGAGCTTCATTGGTAGCAGCCGGATCGATGATGGCCGAGACAGGGTTGTCGCAGCGATCAGGTCGGCGCTGAGCATTTCCGTGCAGGACCAGAGAGCCGCCAAGGGTCCCGAAGCTCTGTTCAACCTCTTTCGAACAGCCACAGAACGGCTCGGGGTATATGTTCTGCTGGTCGGTGATATGGGATCGCATCACTCCGATCTCAGTGAGGATGTGTTCCGCGGAATCGCCCTGGCCGACGACGTCGCGCCATTCGTGATCGTCAACGACAACGACGCGAAGCCAGCTCGATCCTTCACTCTTTTGCATGAGGTAGCGCACCTCTGGATCGGGGCGAGCGGCGTTAGCGGGCCACTGCAGACCATGTCCGCAAATGTGATCGAGCGCTTCTGTAACGATGTGGCGGGCGAACTGCTGTTGCCGAGCGGGGAACTCGCGCGACCGGCAGGGTTGCAGGATGCCGCGTTTGACGTGGTGCTCCGCGCAACCGAGCGGATTGCGCTGGAGTGGAACGTCAGCCAGGGCCTCGCGGCCTACCGGATGGACCGGCTGGGATGGATCGGAGACGACATCGCTGGGCGTCTCTTCCGGCACTTTGCCCAGCGATGGCGCAATGAGAAGCAACGCTCCAGGGATGGCTCGGAGAATTCTGGACCAAGTTACTACATTGTCCGGCGTCACCGCCTCGGAGCGGCGCTCCTGAGTGCCGTTCGGCGTGGGCTTCAGGGTGACGTGGTAACTCACATCAAAGCTGCGAGAATTCTCGGCGTCAGCCCGACCAATGTCGGGCCTCTGCTGCAGGAGCGGCTACGCGCAGCATGACCCTTTACCTGCTGGATGCCAACGTCCTTATCCGGGCACATGGGGACTACTACCCGATCGACCGGATACCGCAGTTCTGGGTTTGGCTGTACGGGCGCGCTGCCGCCGGCATCATCAAGATGCCGGGACAGATCTATGATGAAGTCGCGCAGTCGATCGACATGCTCGGGGATTGGCTCCATGACACTGACGTCAAGAGGGCGTTGATCCTGGCCGAGCCAACCAATCCAACGATGGTGCAACGGGTGATCGAGCATGGCTATGCACCCAATCTCAACGACATCGAAATCGCCACAGTCGGGCGAGATCCGTTCCTCATTGCCGCGGCACTCTGTGGTCCGGACAGGGTGGTTGTGACGCGCGAGGTCTCCAGGCCGAGCGCGCAACGCCAAAACCGGCACATTCCGGATGTGTGCGGAACCTTCGGTGTGGCCTCAATGAACGATTTCGCGCTGTACCGCGAGCTCCAGTTCAGAATCGAGTAACTCGTACGACTTCCATCCGCGATCTTCGACTCGCCCTCCAGCGACCGCCGAAGCTCGATGAAGCCGTCTTGGGCCAGCGGGCCGTTGAAGGCCGGATTGTCCCCGTTGCGGCCCACATCGGCCGCCCTGCCAGACCCGGGCATCCTGCCGTGGCGGAGCCTGCGGCGGGCGTGTTAACGCAATGTTCATTGCGCTCGCCTGCGAATCTCGTTCATGATACGTTCCATGAAGGAGATGCCCGCCGAGTTCGATGTCGAGGCCTATGGCCGTGGCTGCGCGCTGCAGCAATGCGAGATGCTCACGCGCCTCGCCGAGATCGGCATGCAGCTGGCCGAGGCCGCGCATGCAGCTGGCCGAGGCCGCGCAGTCTCGATGCGACCAGATCGGCGGTGCCGCGCTCCTCGTATTTCAGCTCGGGGTTCGCATGCAG
>NZ_NHON01000110.1 GCF_002195995.1 Inquilinus limosus | reverse complement strand
TCGCCGGACAGCGAGTTCAGCACCACGTCGACGCCGCCCAGCTTCCAGCGGATCTCGTCGGCGAAGGCCAGGGAGCGGGAATCCAGCACCGTCATCGGCTCGCCTCCCGCAAGATACGACACGATGAACCCTATCTTCTCGTCCTCCACGCAGGTCTCCATCCACGGCATCGGCAAGCCCTCCCTTGCCGTCCAGGAAACCTGTCAACCATCTCTCCGGTCCAATCTGTCCAGACTCTCGCCGGTTCGGACCGCCGCCAGAGCCGGCCTGAACCATGATGTTCCGCCCCTGGAAGCGAGGCTTGCTCCTTGCGCATTCGCGCGCGGACGCGCGCAGACCCCTCCCCCTGCCCCCCTCCCGCAAGGGGAGGGGGGACTAGAAAAGAGCGGGGTTTGGGATTCTGAAAAGGTCTCGCAGGCGGGAGAGGCAAAACAACGATTCTGGTCTCTGACTCTCCAACCCAAGCCGTCATTGCGAGCGCAGCGAAGCAATCCATGCAGCAGCTTGCACGGGACGATGGATTGCTTCGTCGGCTTCGCCTCCTCGCAATGACGGTGAGGGGGCGCAGCGATCAGCTGCTGTCCGGTTTCGGCGGCGGTGGCACGGGCAATCCAGCGGCAGAGTCGTTGAGCGGGCGGGGCCAGCTCAATATGGGCGCACCTTCGGCGGCCTCCTCCACGACCTCGACGGTCACCGCCTCATCCGCCCATCCCGGCGGCAGCCAGGACGGGTCGGGCGGCAGGCCGATCCTGCGGCTCACCGCGCGCACGAAGTCCTCCGGTGACAGCAGGTCCAGCTGCACGTCGAGGATCTCGTCCTCGGTCAACCTCTCCCAGACCAGCGACCGGACGCGCTCGATATCCCCAGGCTCGGCGGGCCTGGCGATCGCCTTGACCGCGGTCTCGACCGCCTGCTCCCGCTTCGCCCGGCGGCGTTCCTGCTCGCCCGACGCGATCCGCGCCTGCTGGCGCAGCAGGTAATCGCGCCGGATCCGCTCGGTCATGGCGATCGACAGGCGCACCGAGCGGGAGAGGCGGGACTGCATCAGCGGATAGTCCGGCATCTCCGCGCCCCGCAGGATCCGCTCGTGCTCCCGCACGGTGGCCCGCATGGTGCGGATGTCGAGATCCACCACCTCGCGCAGCCGGTCCAGCGCCCACTCCGTCCAGTGCAGGTCGGTGTCGCTCGGCTTGTTCGGTTCGGGCTGCGCCTCATCCATAGAACATATCATGAACTATATCGATGCGATCGCGCAATGAACATTGTGTTCATCGACCGGGCCTGACCGCGATCTGGATCCATTGAAAGACCCCATCTGGACCCATCGAACCCGCATCTGGACCCATCGACAGGTCCCGTCTGGACCTAACGGGCTATGCGAAATGCCTGCTAGGTCCTTCCCGATGCGTGCCTGCCCGGCCAGCCGGGCTCACCCGGACGCGCCGCGAAAAAGGGCGGTGCCGGCCCGATAAACAGGAGGCCTCCGTGACTCAGACCCTCAACGGCACCGCCGGCCCCGACATCCTCACCGGCACCGATCCCGGCAACCCCGCCAACCCCGACGGCATCGACATCATCAATGGCGGCGACAGCAACGACACGCTCACCGGCCTGGGCGGCAACGACACGATCTCCGGCGGATTGGGCGCCGACATCCTGGATGGCGGCGCGGGCTTCGACACGCTCACCTTCGCCAACGCCACCGCCGGCGTCTGGGTGAACATCAATGGCGGCGCCTTCGGCGGCGAAGCCGTGGGCGACACCATGACCGGCTTCGAGGCCATCATCGGGTCCGCCTTCAACGACATCCTGGCGGGCGATGCCGGGAACAACACCATCGACGGCGGCGCCGGCACCGACATCATCTCGATCAGCGGCGGCACCGACTTCCTGGATGGCGGCGCCAACGGCGACTTCCTGGACTGCCGCACCGCCGGCTCGGCCGTGACCATCAACATGGCCACCGGCATCGGCGGCGGCGGGGCTGCGGGCACCACCTTCGCCAATTTCGAAAACGTCATCGCCACCGGCTTCAACGACACCCTGATCGCCGCCCCCGGCGGCTCGACCCTGGGCGGGCTGGGCGGCGACGACACGGTCACCGGCGGCGACGGCAACGACGTGCTGCTGGGGGACGACTTCCTCAACATCGTCGGCACCAGCGGCAACGACTCACTCAGCGGCGGCGCCGGCAACGATTATCTCCAGGGCGGGGCGCTGGGCGATGTCCTGAACGGCGGCACCGGCAGCGACACCGCCGCCTACGAGTATTCCGGCGCCGGAGTCATCGTCAATGTGAACACCGGCGCCGCGTCGGGCGGCGACGCGCAGGGCGACACGCTGTTCGATGTCGAGAACGTAATCGGGTCGGCCTTCGACGACTTCTTCGGCGTCAGCGCCGCGGCCAATTTCTTCGACGGCCGCGCCGGCACCGACGGGGTGACCTATGTCGGGTCCGACGCCGCGGTCCTGGTCAACCTGAACGGCGGCATCGGCCAGGGCGGCTGGGCCCAGGGCGATAGCTACGCCAACATGGAGAACGTGGTCGGCTCGAACTTCGCCGACACCCTGTACGGCAGCGCCCAGAACAACTTCCTCGATGGCGGCGACGGCAACGACGTGCTCGAGGGCCTGGTCGGCGCCGACACCCTGCAGGGCGGCGCCGGCAGCGACACGGCGGCCTATGTCTTCTCCGCCGCCGCGGTCACCGTCGACCTGAAGGCCGGCTTCACTGCCGGCGGCGACGCCCAGGGCGACGTGCTGCTGAGCATCGAGAACCTGACCGGCTCGGCCTTCGCCGACACGCTGCGCGGCGACAACGGGGCCAACATCATCGATGGCGGCGCCGGCAACGACCAGATCGCCAGCTATGGCGGCGCCGACGCCATCGATGGCGGCGCCGGCATCGACACGGTCTATTACGACATCGTCGGGGTGACCGTGAACCTGGCCACCGGGCAGGGTTCCGGCGGCGACGCCCAGGGCGACACCTACCAGAATATCGAGAACGTCGTCGGCACGGCCGCCAACGACACCCTGATCGGCAACGTCGGGGCCAACAGCCTGTCCGGCGGCGATGGCACCGACACGCTCAGCGGCGGTGCCGGGGCCGACGTCCTCGATGGCGGCACCGGCTTCGACATCGTGTTCTACGACACCTCGGCCGGTGCCGTGACGGTCAACCTGACTCTCGGCCTGGGCATCGGCAACGACGCCCAGGGCGACACCTATTCCGGGATCGAGAACGTCTTCGGCTCGGCCTTCGCCGACACCCTGATCGGCAATGGCGGGACCAATGCCCTGATGGGCTCGGACGGCGACGACAAGCTCACCGGCGGCGGCGGTGCCGATGACCTCAATGGCGGCCTCGGCAACGACACGGTCTATTACGACGCCTCGTCCGCCGGCGTGCGGGTCAACATGATCGTCGGCGCCGGCGGCGACGCCGAGGGCGACGTGCTGAACTCGATCGAGAATGTCTTCGGCTCGGCCTTCGCCGACACGCTGGACGGCAACAGCGACGCCAATGTGCTCACCGGGGCCGATGGCGACGACATCATCCGCTCCGGCGCGGGCGACGATGTCGTCAGCGGCGGCAACGGCAATGACGCGATCAACACCGGCCTCGGGGCCGACACCGTCGATGGCGGGGCGGGCATCGACACGGTGTTCTACGACAGCTCGAATGCCGGCGTGCAGGTCGACCTGACCCTGCACACCGCGGCGGGCGGCACCGCCCAGGGCGACACGCTGACCGGCGTCGAGAATCTCAGCGGCTCGGCCTTCGACGACATCCTGAACGGCGATGCCGGGGCCAATGCCCTGGCCGGCGGCGCCGGCAACGACCAGTTCGAGGGCCATCAGGGCGCCGACAGCTTCGACGGCGGCGCCGGCAACGACTCGGTGTCCTTCGCCGGCGCGGCCTCCGGGATCAACGCCAACCTGACCACCGGCATCGGCCTGGGCGGCGATGCGGCGGGTGACACCTATAGCGGCATCGAGAACCTGTTCGGCTCGGGCTTCGCCGACGCCCTGAGCGGCGATGCCGGGGCCAACATCCTCGGCGGCGGCGACGGCGACGACGTGCTGCAGGGCCGTGGCGGCGCGGACCAGCTGCGCGGCGGCAACGGTGTCGACACGGCGACCTACGGCAATTCCGCCGCGAGGGTGACGGTCAGCCTGGCCGCTGGCTCCGGCACGGGCGGCGACGCCGAGGGCGACACGCTGGCGTTGATCGAGAACCTCACCGGCTCCGCCTTCGCCGACAAGCTGTTCGGCGATGGCGGCGCCAATGCGCTGAGCGGCGGCGACGGCGACGACGTGCTGCGCGGCGGGGCCGGGGCGGATGTCCTGGCCGGCGGGGCCGGGCTGGACCAGGCCAACTACCAGGGCTCGGCGGCGGCGGTGTCGGTCAACCTGCTGACCGGCGCGACCTCGGGCGGCGACGCCCAGGGCGACGTGCTGGGCGGGATCGAGAACCTGTACGGGTCGAGCCATGACGACGCGCTGACCGGCGACAATGGCCGCAACATCATCGGCGGCGAGCTCGGCGACGATACTCTTGTCGGCAATCGCGGCGACGACAGCCTCTCCGGCGAGGGCGGCGACGACAATCTCAGCGGCGGCGACGGCGCGGACCGGCTGGTCGGCGGCGACGGGCTGGACACGGTGCATGGCGGCACCGGCAATGACTCGGTGGATGCCGGCGCGGGCAACGACCAGGTCTTCGGCGAGGCCGGTCACGACAGCATCTATGGCGGCGCCGGGAACGACGTGATCGATGGCGGCGACGGCAACGACACGATCGAGGGCGATGGCGGCGCCGACACCATCACCGGCGGGGCGGGAATCGACACCGCCGTCTATGCCGGCTCGGCCGCCGGTGTGTCGGTGAACCTGGCGACCGGGGCGATGTCGGGCGGCGACGCTGCCGGCGACACGCTGACGGGGATCGAGCAGGTGATGGGCTCGGCCTTCGCCGACACGCTGACCGGCGACGCCAATGCCAACACGCTGTGGGGCCTCGGCGGCGGGGACGTCCTCACCGGCGGCGGCGGCGGCGACGCGCTGAAGGGCGGCGCCGGCAATGACCGGTTCGTCTACATCGCCCTATCGGACAGCGCGGTCTCCGGCATCGGCAAGGACGGCATCACCGACTTCTCGGCCGGCGACAGGATCGACCTGTCGGCGATCGACGCGGATGGCAACGCGCAGAACGGCGACACCGCCTTCACCTTCGGCACCGGCGACTTCACCCGCCATGCCGGTGAGCTGCGGGTGGTGACGGCGGGGGCGGTGCAGGTGGTCTATGCCGACGTCAACGGCGACAAGGTCCCGGACTTCGCCATCAATGTCACCTCCGACCACCCGCTGACGGCGGCGGATTTCGTGCTGTAGCCCGCCTCAGGGCCGCAGCGCCGCCAGCACCAAGTCGGTCATGTGCGCCAGGCGCTCGGCGCGGGCCTGGGGTTCGAACAGGTCGCGGTCGAAGATGACGCCGAGCGTCCAGCGGTTCGAGACGTAGAAATAGGCCAGGCCGGCGATCGAGATGTAGAGCTGCACCGGGTCGATCCCGGCCCGGAAGGCGCCGGCGGCGACGCCGCGGCCCAGCACCTCGCCGATCATCTCGACGAAAGGGGAGTGCAGGGGCCGGACGTTCGGCGACTTCTTCAGGTGCTGCGCCTGGTACAGGTTCTCCTGGTTCAGCATGATCAGGAACTCAGGGTGCTCCAGGAAGTAGCTCCAGGTGAACTCGACCAGCCGGGCGATGGCGGCGTCCGGCGCCAGGCTCTCCAGGTTCAGCGCGCGCTCGGCGTTGCGGATGCGGGCATAGGTCGCCTCCAGCACCGCCAGGTACAGCGTCTCCTTGTTGCCGACATGGTAGTACAGCATGCGCTTGTTGGCGCCGGCGGCCGCGGCGATGCGGTCGATCCGGGCGCCGCCATAGCCGTGCCGGGTGAACTCGGTCAGCGCTGCCGCGAGGATGCGCTGGCGCATGCCCTCCGGGTCGCGCTGCCAGCGCGCCCGCGTTTTGCTTTCAGCGCTCTCCATCCGGTCCAAGGCGTCGTCCCTGCTGCCCCGCCCATTTGCCCGCAGCCGCGCGGCCGGCGAAAGCAAAAACGAGCGGCCGGGCGCTCGACAGCCGGTGCCGGCTGGCGCAATTTGCCTATGTCTTTGAAGAGACCGACGCCAAGCCCAGGGAGACGCAGATGGTGAGCCCGCTCGCAGGAAAGCCCGTCGATCCGGCCGATCTGGTCAACCTGCCGCGGCTGATCACGGCGTATTTCACGACCAAGCCCGACCCGGCGAACCCGGCGCAGCGCGTCGCCTTCGGCACCTCCGGCCATCGCGGCTCAGCCTTCGCCGGCAGCTTCAACGAGGACCACATCCTCGCCATCACCCAGGCGATCTGCCTGTACCGCAAGCGCGCCGGGATCGACGGGCCGCTGTTCATCGGCATCGACAGCCACGCTTTGTCCGAGCCGGCGCTGGCCAGCGCGCTGGAGGTGCTGGCGGCGAACGGCGTCGAGACCATGATCGATCGGGATGGCGGCTACACCCCGACGCCGGTGATCTCCCACGCCATCCTGACCCACAACCGCGGCCGCACCTCGGGGCTGGCGGACGGCATCGTCGTCACCCCGTCGCACAACCCGCCGGAGGATGGCGGCTTCAAGTACAACCCGCCGAACGGGGGCCCGGCCGACACCGAGGTGACCGGCTGGATCGAGCGCACGGCCAACGAGCTGATCGGCAAGGGCCTTGACGGGGTGCGGCGGATGCCGCTGGCGCGGGCGCTGAAGGCCGCGACCACGCATCGCCACAACTACATCGACGGTTATGTCGGCGACCTCGGCAGCGTCGTCGATCTCGAGGCGATCCGGTCGTCCGGCGTCAGGATCGGCATCGACCCGCTGGGCGGCGCCGCCGTGGGCTACTGGAAGCCGTTGATCGACCGGTACGGCATCGCCGCCACCGTGGTCAGCGACCTGGTCGACCCGACCTTCCGCTTCATGACCGCGGATTGGGACGGCAAGATCCGCATGGACTGCTCCTCGCCCTACGCCATGACCCGGCTGCTGGCGCTGCGCGAGAAATTCGACGTCGCCTTCGCCAACGACACCGACGCCGACCGCCACGGCATCGTCACCCGCACCGCCGGGCTGATGAACCCGAACCATTTCCTGGCGGCGTCGATCGCCTATCTGTTCCAGCACCGCAAAGGCTGGCGGGCGGACAGCGCCGTCGGCAAGACGCTGGTCAGCAGCAGCGTGATCGACCGGGTCGCCGCCAAGCTGGGCCGCCGCCTGCTGGAGGTGCCGGTCGGCTTCAAATGGTTCGTCGAGGGCTTGAGCGACGGATCGGTCGGCTTCGGCGGCGAGGAGAGCGCCGGCGCCTCGTTCCTGCGCCAGGACGGCACGGTGTGGACCACCGACAAGGACGGCCTGATCCTCGGCCTGCTGGCGGCGGAGATCACCGCCGTCACCGGCCGCGATCCGAGCGAATTGTACACCGGGCTGACGCAGGAGCTGGGCAATTCCTGGTACGCCCGCGCCGACGCGCCGGCCAGCAGCGCCCAGAAGCAGGTGTTCAAGACGCTGACGCCGGAGAGCCTGGGAGCCACCCAGCTCGGCGGTGACCCGGTGACGCAGACGCTGACCAAGGCGCCCGGCAACGGCCAGCCCTTCGGCGGCATCAAGGTGGCGACGGCGAATGGCTGGTTCGCCGCCCGGCCCTCGGGCACCGAGGAGGTCTACAAGATCTACGCCGAGAGCTTCCGCAGCGAGGACCACCTGCGCCAGGTGCAGGATGACGCCAAGGCCCTGATCGCCCGCGCCTTCGCCGCGGCGGGGCAGGGGTAAGAGGAGCGGCGGCCGGGATTCCATGTCGGCCGCCTGAAATCCTGAACCGTCATGGCGAGCCCCGGAGGGGCGTGGCCATCCAGGGGCAGCTCGCACCGGCCCCTGGATGGCCACGTCGCTGCGCTCCTCGCCATGACGGTGAGGGGTGAAGGGGCGATTTCGATGACCGCCGATCCGCGCATGGGCGAGTCGCGGGCTCTTCTGGTCTCGCGGCCGCGCTTTCGGCTATGGTGCCGGCCGTTCTCGCGGAAGCCGGCGCCATGTCCTCGACCGTCCCCGATCCTTTGACCATCGCCCTGCCCAAGGGCCGCATCCTCGACGAGCTGCGCCCGCTGATGGCGCAGGCCGGGCTGGAGCCGGAGCCCGCCTTCGACGACCCGCGGCATCGCGGGCTGTCCTTCGCCACCAACCATCCGCATATCCGGCTGATCCGGGTGCGGTCCTTCGACGTCGCCACCTTCGTCGCCTTCGGCGCGGCGCAGATCGGCGTCGCCGGGAACGACGTGCTGATGGAGTTCGACTACCCCGAGCTCTACGCCCCGCTCGACCTCGGCATCGGCGCCTGCCGCCTGGCGGTGGCCGAGCCGGTCGACCTGGCCGAGGCCGACGACCCAAGGCGCTGGAGCCATATCCGCGTCGCCACCAAATACCCGCATGTCACCCGCCGCCACTTCGCCGCGCGCGGGGTGCAGGCCGAGTGCATCAAGCTGAACGGGGCGATGGAGCTGGCGCCGACTCTGGGCCTGTGCCGCCGCATCGTCGACCTGGTCTCGTCCGGCTCGACGCTGAAGGCCAACGGGCTGCGCGAGATCGAGCACATTGCCGACGTCACCTCGCGGCTGATCGTCAACCGCGCCGCCTTCAAGACCCGGCCGGAGGAGATCGCCGGCTGGGTCGACCGCTTCCGGAATGCCGTCCATGCCGCTGCGTCTTGATGCCCGCTCGCCCGGCTTCGCCGGGGAATTCGAGGCCTTCGTCTCCGCCCGCCGCGGCGCCCATGCCGATGTCGCCGGCGCCGTCGCCGCGATCGTGGCCGACACAAGGGCGCGCGGCGACGCGGCGCTGATCGACTACACCGAGCGCTTCGACCGCGTCCGGCTGACGCCGGAGACCTTGCGCATCGGCGCCGACGAGATCGCCGTCGCCAAGGCGCAGGTGGATGCCGAGACCCTGGCGGCGCTGGACCTCGCCGCCCGCCGGATCGAGGCTTTTCACGCCAAGACCGAGCTGCCGGCCCTGAACTATGTCGACGAAACCGGCATCGGCCTCGGCGCCCGCTGGACCCCGATCGACGCCGTCGGCATCTATGTCCCGGGCGGCCTCGCCAACTACCCCAGCTCGGTGCTGATGAACGCGATCCCGGCCAAGGTGGCGGGGGTCGGCCGCATCGCCATGGCGGTGCCCACGCCGGACGGGGTGCTGAACCCGCTGGTGCTGGCGGCGGCGGAGCGCGCCGGGGTCACCGAGATCTGGCGCGTCGGCGGCGCCCAGGCGGTGGCGGCGCTGGCCTATGGCACCGCCAGCATCCGCGCGGTCGACAAGATCACCGGCCCGGGCAACGCCTATGTCGCCGAGGCCAAGCGCCAGGTCTTCGGGGCGGTCGGCATCGACATGATCGCCGGCCCGTCGGAGATCCTGGTGGTGGCCGATGCCGGCAACGACCCGGAATGGATCGCGGTCGACCTCTTGTCCCAGGCCGAGCACGACCCCCATGCCCAGTCGGTGCTGATCACCGACGATTCCGCCTTCGCCGATGCCGTGACCGCGGCGGTCGACCGGGTGCTGGCGCGGCTGCCGAAGGCGGAGATCGCCGGCACCAGCTGGCGCGGGCAGGGCGGCGTGATCGTGGTCGGGTCGCTGGACGACGCCCCGGCGCTGGTCGACCGGCTGGCGCCGGAGCATCTCGAGCTCGCGGTCGCCGACCCGGACCGCATCGCCGACCGGGTCCGCCATGCCGGGGCGATCTTCCTCGGCCGGCACGCGCCAGAGGCGGTCGGAGACTATGTCGCCGGGCCGAACCATGTGCTGCCGACCGCGCGCAGCGCCCGCTTCGCCAGCGGCCTCAGCGTCTTCGACTTCGTCAAGCGCACCACGCTGGTGCGCTGCGACGCGGCCGGCCTGGCCAAGGTCGGGCCGGCGGCGGTGCGCCTGGCCCGGGCCGAGGGGCTGGAGGCGCATGCCCTGTCGATCGCCCAGCGGCTGAAGGGATGAGCGGCGACGCCGGGGATTCGGAGGAGGGGCGCCTCGTCGAGATCGTGATCGACGAGAGCGCCGCCGTCCGCCGGTCGCCGGAGGTGGCGCATGAGCGCCGGGTCGCGATCCACGACCTGATCGAGCAGAACAGCTTCCGCCTGGTGCAGGGCCCGCCCGGCCCCTACCGCTTGCGCCTGCGCATGGAGGAGAACCGGCTGATCTTCGAGATCGCGACCGGGCGGGGGCCGGACGGCGAGCCCGAGCGGGTGGCCCTGCCGGTGCAGCCCTTCCGCCGGATCATCAAGGACTACTTCCTGGTCTGCGAGACCTACTACGCCGCGATCAAGACGGCGCCGCCGTCGCGGATCGAGGCGATCGACATGGGCCGCCGCGGGCTGCATGACGAGGGCTCGGCGTTGCTCGGCGAGCGGCTGGCCGACCGCATCGCGATGGACCATGCGACGGCGCGGCGGCTGTTCACGCTGCTCTGCGTCCTGCAGATCCGCGGGTGACCGATGGCGGGGCCGACCAGCGTCCTCTTCGTCTGCACCCAGAACGCGATCCGCTCGCCGATGGCCGAGGCCATCCTCAAGCATGTGGCCGGGGCGCGCATCTTCGTCGACAGCGTCGGGGTGCGGCCGGACGAGACCGAGCCCGACCCCTTCGCCGTTGCGGCGC
This sequence comes from Inquilinus limosus, assembly GCF_002195995.1. Lineage (GTDB taxonomy): Bacteria > Pseudomonadota > Alphaproteobacteria > DSM-16000 > Inquilinaceae > Inquilinus > Inquilinus limosus_C. Next base: position 6,460 of record NZ_NHON01000110.1, on the reverse strand, counting down.
TGAAGGAGATCGGCATCGATCTCAGCCGCCACCGGCCGAAGGGCTTCGACGATCTCGACGACGACAATTTCGACCTGGTGATCTCGCTGTCGCCGGAGGCCCAGCACCGGGCGGTGGAGATGACCCGCACCACCGCCTGCGACCTGGAGTTCTGGAACACCTTCGACCCGACCGTGGTCGAGGGCAACCGCGAGACCCGGATGGCCGCCTTCCGCCAGGTGCGCGACATGCTGCTGTCCCGCATCCGCGAGCGCTTCGGCGAGCGGGCGCAGGAGCGGGCGTGATGTTCGTCTCTCGGGTCGCCTCCTGGGCCCGATGAATGGCAGAAGCGCGGCACGAAACCGCACAAATTTCTTGACCCGGCAGGGCCGGTCGCCCACTTCTTGGGCGGATTCCCAAAATGGCGAGTTTGGATGGCCAAGGAAGATTTGATCGAGTTCTCGGGCACCGTGACCGAGCTGCTCCCCAACGCGATGTTCCGGGTGAAGCTCGACAACGATCACGAAGTTCTCGCGCACACCTCGGGCAAGATGCGCAAGAACCGCATCCGGGTGCTGGCGGGGGACCGGGTCAATGTCGAGATGACCCCCTACGACCTGACCAAGGGTCGCATCACCTTCCGCTTCAAGTAACAGCCGTGCCCGGTCAGGGCACGGACAGCGTGCTTGTTCTCGCCTCGGCCTCGCCGAGGCGTCTCGATTTGTTGCGCCAGATCGGCATCGTGCCGGGCCAGGTCCTGCCCGCCGATCTCGACGAGACCCCGCTGAAGCGCGAGCTGCCCGGACCGCACGCCCGCCGCCTGGCCCAGGCCAAGGCGGAGGCGATTCGCGCCCGGGCACCCGGCGCCTTCATCCTGGCGGCCGACACCGTGGTCGGCTGCGGCAGGCGGATCCTGCCCAAGGCCGAGACCGACGCCGAGCTGCGCCAGTGCCTGGAGCTGCTGTCCGGCCGGCGCCACCGCGTCCATGGCGGCGTCAGCCTGATCGCGCCGGACGGCACGATGCGCCACCGGCTGGTGCAGAGCAGCGTGATCTTCAAGCGCCTGACGCCGGACGAGATCGACGCCTATGTCGCCTCGGGCGAGGGCCGCGGCAAGGCCGGCGGCTACGCCATCCAGGGGCGGGCGGCGACCTTCATCCGGGCGATCGAAGGCTCCTACTCCAACATCGTCGGCCTGCCGCTGTTCGAAACCTCGCAACTGCTGTCCGGCGCGGGCTTCCGTTGGTGAAGACGGTCGAGATCACCGCCACGGACGGTGTGCTGCTGGCCGGGGTGGTGATCGACGGCCGCCTGACCGACCTGGCGGCCGAGCGCCTGTCCAGCCCGAGTCTGGCCGGCGCCGTGGTGCTGGCGCGGGTCGAGCGGGTCGACCGCGTCTCGGCGGGGGCCTTCCTCGATATCGGCACCGGCCGCAGCGCCTTCCTGCCGCTGCGCGGGCCGGAGGCCGATTCGCTGCGCGCCGGGGCGCCGGTGATCGTCCAGATCGTCGCCGATCCGCGGGCGGAGAAGGGGGCGGAGGCCACCCGCGACGTGGCGCTGCCCGGCGCCGGGCTGATCCATTTGCCGTTCTCCGGCGGCGTGGCGGTGTCGAGCCGGCTGGGCCCCGCGGCGAAGCGGGAGTGGCAGCAGCGGCTCGAGGGCGGCTGGATCGTCCGCGCCGCCAGCGCCGGCATGACGGTCGACGCGGTGCTGGACGAGGCGACGCGGCTGGCGCGGCGGTGGGAGGCGATCGCCGACCGGGCCGAGGCCACCCGCGCCCCGGCGCTGCTGGAACCGGCGCCCGGCGCCGCCCGCCGGCTGATCCTGGATCACCCGGACGCCGCCCGGATCGTCGTCGACGGCGCCGCTTTGCTGCCGCCGCTGCAGCGCTGGGCCGCGGCGGCGATTCCCGATGTCGCGCCCCGGATCGCCGCCGGCGCCGCGCCGCTGGGCGACGCGCTGGATTCGCTGCTGGGCCCGACCGTGCCGCTGCCCTCCGGCGGCAGCATCACCATCGAGGCGACGCGCGCCCTGACCGTGATCGACGTCGATGGCGGCCGGGCGCCCGACCATGTCCGTGCCAACCGCGAGGCGGCGGTCGAGATCGCCCGGCAGCTGCGGCTGCGCAACATCGGCGGCACGGTGGTGGTCGACTTCATCTCGATGCGCCGGGGCGGCGACCGCGCGGCGCTGCTGAACGCCTTCCGCGGCGCCCTGGCCGACGACCCGCTGCGGGTGCAGCTGGGCGAAGCGCTGTCACCGCTGGGCCTGGCCGAGCTGGCGCGCGAGCGCCGCGGCCAGGCGTTGGCCGATGTCGTCAACGGGTAGAGCCGGAGGATGGCCGGTCAGATCGGGGCGTGGCCCGTCCCGCTGGCGAGCCGTTTGGGAGTTCCCCACACCGTCATTGCGAGCGCAGCGAAGCAATCCAGGGGCCGGTGCGCACCGGCCCCTGGATTGCTTCGTCGGCTTCGCCTCCTCGCAATGACGACAGGGGAGGGGCCACGCGAGAAGACGCTCGGCATCCCATCATTCCGCGACCTGGGCGGCTTGGACACCTCGATCGCCCTCCAAGCCCGTCCGGGCTTGAAGCCGCGCCTGCAAGACCCGATTCTGTGACCATGACCACGACGACACCCGAGACCCGCGGGCACTGCCCGATCTGCCGCAAGCCGACGGTGCAGCAGTACCGTCCGTTCTGCTCGCGCCGCTGCGCCGACATCGACCTGGGCCATTGGTTTTCAGAGAGTTACGCGATCCCGGCGAAGCCCGAGGACGAGGGCGAAGAAACATTGCAGCCGGATGAAGATCACCGCTAGACAGGCGGCGTCCGGTTTCCTATAAGCACGGCCTCCGCACCGCGGAGACCAACGGCGCCCAGGTAGCTCAGTTGGTAGAGCAGGTGACTGAAAATCACCGTGTCGGCAGTTCGATTCTGTCCCTGGGCACCATTCTCCTTCTTCTCCGAGACTGTCGCGATCGCGCCCCGACGCCTACGCTCCCGGTCCGGGTGCGAAGAAGCAGCGGACCGCGCCGGTCGATTTGCGGCAGATCCAGTAGTCGCTGTCCTCGCTGCCCAGCGCCTTGAAGCGCGGCACGAACTCGCCGGTCGAGCGGATGCGGTAGCCCTCGGGGCTCACCTCGATGTCCTCCCGCGGCCAGGTCGTGCAGTCGTGGTCGCCGCAGCAATGGTTGACCGTGCCGTATTCGAGGTAGCGGCCGCGGCTGATCCAGCTGTCATGCGCCATCGCCGTCGCAGGCCCGAGCCATGCCGCCGCCAGGATCACCCATCCCGGCGCGCGCCGCCGGTGCCGTTGCCGCAGCCCCATCGGGCCTCCCCCGTCCACCGATCGGCGGACCGTGGAAAGCAAGATAAGCCAAATCGGACGTCGGCACAGCCGCCGCCGCGGAGGTTTCACAAGCGTCGTCCCGCCGCGTCCTAGCCGAGAGGACCGGCACTCCCGCCGGCCACCGGCAGCGAGGGCGACATGGCGATCAAGGACATCCTCATGGAACGGGCGACCTGGACCTGGAGCATCATGGCGGCCTCCGCCCAGCTGGGCGAGATGATCCGGGAGGATGCGATCACCTCGGTGAACCTCGCGACCATCGCGAATCTCGCGGCGCAGCAGGGCGTCGAGCTGTCGATCACCAGCTTCCAGGGCGCCAAGCTGGAGAAGGAGTTCGGCGCCGACTGGATGTGGACGCTGGGGCAGTCGGCCTATCTGGTCCAGGCCAAGCGCCTGGACGTGGTGCCGGGCCGCGGCGGCCTCTCCTATCTCATCGATATCGCCCAGTTGGAGACGCTGTGCGATGCCGCACACGCGCTCTCGGTCGGGCAGGGTATCGACAGCAAGCCGGCCTATGTCTTCTACAACTCCCTGCTTCAGGGAAGCTACAATCCGGCACAGTCGGGCTGCACCTGGGTCAACGCCTATGTGCTCAGGGAAGCCCTGAACAAGGCCGGCAAGCTTGGCCAGGCCAGCACCGTGCTGGCGTTCCAGGCGGTGGTCGGCGACCTCAAGGCGAGGCCCTGGACCGAGATGTTCGGGGGGTAAGGCCTACAGCTTGGCCTTGGCCTGGTCGGTCAGCGCGGCGCCGTATTGGTCGAAGAATTTCTCGCCGACATAGGCCGAGCCTTCCGCCGTCAGGTGGCCGTCATCCCAGAAGAGGAGGGTTCCGTCCTGGTCGATCCGGCAGCGCGTGCCGGTGCAGAACAGGTCCTCCGGCGCGAAGAACCTGGCGCCGGCGCGCTCCGCCACCTGGGCGACCTGGCGGTTCAGGTCGGCATGGTCGATGCCTTCGACCACGGTTCCGGGCGCGGTGCGCATGTTCTTGATGAAGAGGGTATAGGCCGGCGCGTAGAAGGTCGGGGACTGGCCGGCGACGATGACGTCGATCCCCAGCCCCTTCAGCGCGCCGATCGTGCTGTCCAGCTGGGGAATGTCGCGCCGGTCCAGCAGCTCCCACCGGGCGGAGAGGAGGACGGTCTTCGGGCGGTTCTGCTTGATCAGCCCGAAGATGTGATCGTTGAACGCGCCGCAGCCGGCATGGCGATAGGCCGACAGGCTGAGGATCGGCGGGCAGGCCTGGGATGTCGCCTGGCCCACCCGCAAATGAACGACGGAGGCGCCGCTGGCCAGGCCGGCGTAGAGATGGGCCCCGAAGCTGTCGCCCCAGATCAGGATGTCCGGCGCCGGCTCGCCATAGCACTCCGCCACCGGATACTCCGCCGGGGGCTGGTCCTCGCGCCGGAAGCAGGTGCCCAGGCGGTAGAGCTCGACCCGCTTGTAATCGGCGTATTTGGCGATGATCGGGATCGCCTCCGGGAAGCGCTGCGGCCAGCCCTTGGTGACATAGGTGGCGCCGCCGATGCTGAGGAACAGGGCGGCGGTCACGGCCGAGGCGGTGAAGATCCAGCGCCGGCCGAACCGGCTGCCCTTGCCGCGGAACGGCTGCTCGACATAGCGCCAGGACAGGGTGGCGGCGGCGATCGACGCGACGACGACCAGCGCGGTCTCGGCGGGCAGGAGCCCGCGATCGGTCGAGTATTTGACGAAGACGATGATCGGCCAGTGCCAGAGATAGAGCGAATACGAGATCTTGCCGATGAAGACGACCGGGCGGAGGCCCAGCAGCCGGGCGCCGAGGCTGTCGCCGCCGGCCCCGGCCCAGATGATCAGCGCCGCGCCGATGCAGGGCGGGGCCGCGTTCCATCCAGGGAACGGATCGGTCGCGGACAGGGTGAAGACACTGTACGCGATCAAGGCCAGCCCGAGCGCGGCGGCGGCTTCGCGCAGGCCGCGGGCTGCCGGGGCGGGAATGACATTCAGCGCCAGCAACGACCCCAGCAGCAGTTCCCACGCCCGGGCTGGCAGCAGGTAGAAGGTGGCGGTCGGGTGCGGGGCCACACCCCAGAGGTTGACGGCGAAGGACAGGGCGACGATCGCGATCAGTGCTGCGTTGCGGGTCCGCCGGCCGGTCTTGGACAGCAGGTACAGCAGGATCGGGAAGACGATGTAGAACTGCTCCTCCACCGCCAGCGACCAGGTGTGCAGCAGCGGCTTCAGCTCCGACGGCGCCGCGAAATACCCCGACTCCAGATAGAACAGGATGTTCGAGGTGAAGGAGACCGTGGCGATCACCGATCGCGAGAAGGCGCGCAGGTCGAAGGGCAGCAGGATCACCGTGAAGGCGATGATCGACACCAGCAGCACGAAGAACAGCGCCGGGAATATCCGCCGGGCCCGGCGCTCGTAGAAGGCCAGGATCGAGAACTCGCCCCGCCGGATGTCGTCGGCCAGGATCGACGTGATCAAGTATCCGGAGATGACGAAGAAGACGTCGACACCGACGAAACCGCCGCCCAGCAGGGATATTCCGGCGTGATACAGGACCACCGGCACGACCGCGACCGCGCGCAATCCATCGATGTCTCTCCGGTAGCCGATCGACATGGAGCACCACGAAATGAGGCTGTTGCCGTGCCGCTCTATCAAAGAAGCGGCTGCGGCGCCATCCCCATCCGAGGGGGGCGCGCGGGCGCCATGCGGTCCCGGGGCAGGGACGTCACCCCCGCCCCAGGACTGCCGGGGTCTATTCCGCCGGCGCGACCGCGACCGCGCGCGGCCGCTCCAGGTCGGGCAGGAAGGCGGTCAGCAGCCCGATCAGCGGCAGGAAGGCGCAGATGCGGTAGACGAAGCCGATGCTGGTCAGGTCCGCCACCTCGCCCAGCACCGCGGCGCCGATGCCGCCCATGCCGAAGGCGAAGCCGAAGAACAGCCCGGCGATCGTGCCGGTCTTGCCCGGCACCAGTTCCTGCGCATAGACGACGATGGCGGAGAAGGCGGAGGCCAGGATCAGGCCGATGATGATGCTGAGGATCACGGTCCCGGTCAGCCCGACATAGGGCATCGCCATGGTGAAGGGCAGCACGCCCAGGATCGACCCCCAGATCACGTATTTCCGGCCGAAGCGGTCGCCG
>NZ_NHON01000109.1 GCF_002195995.1 Inquilinus limosus | reverse complement strand
GGCCGCAGCCCGCCCAGCCGTCAGCCGCGATGCCCGCAGCGCCCGAGCCCCAGCCTGCTGCCCCGGCGGCGGCCGCGCCGCAGCCCGGCCCGCCGGAGACCATGGCACAGCCTTCGGCCCCGCCGGCGCCTCCACCCGCGCCCCAGAGCACGGCCCCCGGGACCATCACGGCCCAGGACAACCCCGTCTACGAGATGCTGCGGATGCGGGCCAGGGCGTCGCGGCCGCTGCCGACGCATTGAGGGGCCGCGGGAGGACATAGCGAGCGTGAACCGGAGGCCGCCCGGCGATCGGGCTACCCCGCTGCGCGCCGGGATTCCTCGACCACGACGCGGCCGGGCTTGCCCAGCGCCTTGGCCACGGCGTCGAGCCGGCGGTCGACGGCGAGGCCGGTCAGCGCCTCCTCGTCGGGCGGCAGGGCCAGCACCACCGATTCGCCCGAGACCGTGAGGCTGGTGCGCTCGAGCAGCGAGGTGGCGCCGCCGGTCAGGGTGTGGGCCAGCCGCAGGGCCTGGCCGAGCAGCAGCACGCGGCTGCGCATCTCCTCGGTCAGCAGCTCCAGCACCGGCCCGGTCAGTGCGTCGCCCAGCGTGCCGCCGTAGCGGACATAGACGGCGGCCGCGAGGAACACCCGCTCGGCATGGTCCAGCCCGGCGACCGGCATGCGCAGCACCCGCAGCCAGGCATGCTCGGCCCGATAGTCGGGATGTTCGAACCAGCCGATGTCGGAGAGCAGGCTGGCCGCCTGGCGCAGCCGGGCGTGGTCCGCCGTCTCCTCCGGGAACACCGACCGGGTCCATTCCGCCACCACCTCGGCATGGCCGAAGCGGTCGAGCCGGTGCGCCAGCTCGGCCGCGGCGTAGATCAGCGGGTCGCGCGCCTGGTCCTCCGGCGCCAGCAGGTCGTAGAGATGGCCTTCGCGCAGGCCGAGGGCCGAGAACACCACCCGCGCCGGCTTCAGCGTCTTCAGCACGCCTTCCAGCACCAGCGCCGCCATCGGCAGCATCTCGACCCGGCGGCGCGAGATCGCGGCACCGGACAGCGCCCCCTTGCTCTGCTTCGCCACCAGCCCGACGAATTCGGCCAGCGCCCCGGTCGGCACCGTGTACTGGTGGATGATGTGCAGCGGGTGGTTCTCGCGCTCCATGAACAGCTTGGCGATGGCGCGCCAGGCGCCGCCGACCGGGTAGAAGCTGCGGCCGGCATAGAGCTGCAGCCAGTCCTGCTGCGCCAGCGTGTCGAGCACGACGCTGCGCGCCTCCTTGCGCGCGCCGGTCTCGTCCATCAGCCGGAACGGCCCGAGCGGCAGGGTCACCTGCTCGCGGATCTCGCCGCGGTCGAGCCCGACCAGCTCGAGCGAGCCGCCGCCGAGATCGCCCATCACGCCGTCGACCTCGCGGATGCCGGAGAGGACGCCGAGGGCGGACAGCCGCGCCTCCTCCACCCCGCTGATCACGGTGATCGGCAGGCCGCAGCGGCGCTCGACCTCGGCGACGAAATCGGCGCCGTCCTCGGCCTCGCGCACCGCCGCCGTGGCCAGCACGTCGACCCGGTCGACGCCCATCCCCTCCAGGAGGCGGGTGAAGCGGGCGAGGTTGTCCAGCGCCTGGACCACGCCCTCGGGCGCCAGGCGGCCGGCCTGGCCGAGCCCGCGGCCGAGGCCGCACATCACCTTTTCGTTGAACACCGGCACGGGCGACCGGGTCACCCGGTCATAGACGACAAGGCGGATCGAGTTCGAGCCGATGTCGATGACGCCCACCCGCCCCGGTCGGGACGGCACGATCGGTCCGATACGGAACACCGGGTCCTAGATCCTTATTCCGCGGGCTTGACCAGGCGGCGCGGCGCCCGCTTGGCATCCTTCAACGCGCTGCCCCGGCCCGACAGGCTGGGATTGGTCATGAAGTACATATGCGCGCTGAAGGCGTCCTCCGGCGCGTCGTGCCGATGATAGCGGCCATCGGGGGCCAGCATCCAGGTGTTCGATTCGTCCTTCAGGTTGGCCAGCATGATCTGCTCCATCACCTGCTGGCGGACGGTGGCGTTCTCGAGCGGCACCAGGCTCTCGATCCGGCCGTCGAGGTTGCGCGGCATCCAGTCGGCCGAGGACAGGAAGATCTTCGACTGGCGCGACGGCAGCCTCTGGCCGTTGGCGAAGCACAGGATGCGGGCATGCTCCAGGAAGCGGCCGACGATCGAATGCACCCGGATGTTGTCGGACAGGCCGGGCACGCCGGGGCGCAGGCAGCAGATGCCGCGGATCACCAGGTCGATCTCCACCCCGGCCTGGGAGGCCTGGTAGAGCTTGTCGATGATGCTGGCGTCGACCAGCGCGTTCAGCTTGACCCAGATCTGGGCCGGCTTGCCGGCCTTGGCGTTCTCGATCTCGGCGTCGATCAGCTCCATGATCCGGTCGCGCAGGAACAGGGGCGCGATCGACAGCTTCTCCAGCTTCGCCGGCTTGGCGTAGCCGGTCATGTAGTTGAACATCGCCGCGGCGTCGCGGCCGAGGGCCGGGTCGCAGGTGAAGAAGCTGAGGTCGGTGTAGATCTTGGCGGTGATCGGGTGGTAGTTGCCGGTCCCGAAATGGGTGTAGGTGCGCAGGCCGGCCTGCTCGCGCCGCACCACCATCGAGACCTTGGCGTGGGTCTTCAGATGGATGATGCCGTACACCACCTGGGCGCCCGCCCGCTCCAGATCGCGGGCCCAGCGGATGTTGGCCTCCTCGTCGAAGCGGGCCTTCAGCTCGACCATCGCGGTGACCGACTTGCCGGCCTCCGCCGCCTCGACCAGGGCCTGGACGATCGGCGAATCCTTCGAGGTGCGGTACAGGGTCTGCTTGATCGCCACCACGTCGGGGTCGCGCGCCGCCTGGCGCAGGAACTGCACGACGATGTCGAAGCTCTCATACGGGTGGTGGACGATGATGTCCTTGGCCCGGATCGCGGCGAAGCTGTCGCCGCCGAAATCGCGCACCCGCTCCGGGAACCGGGCGTTATAGGGCGGGAACAGCAGCTCCGGCCGCTCGTCGACGATCAGCTTCTTGGTGTCGACCAGGCCCAGCAGCCGGTCCTGGGCATAGACGTCGTCCTCCTTCACCTTCAGCTTCTCGCACACGAAGTGCCGCAGCGTCTCCGGCACGTCGGCGGAGACCGAGAGGCGGATGACGATGCCCTTGCGGCGCCGCTTCAGCGCGCTCTCGAAGGTCTTGACCAGGTCCTCCGCCTCCTCGTCGATCTCCATCTCGCTGTCGCGGATCACCCGGAAGGTGCCGCTGGCGCGCGGGGTGAAGCCGGGGAACAGCCGGTCGAGGAACAGCATCACCACGTCTTCGAGCAGGGCGAAGCGGACCGGCGCCCCGGGCAGGCGGATGAAGCGGTCGAGCTGCGGCGGCAGCGGGACGATCGCCTCCATCTCGTCCTGCGACTCCTCGCCGGTGTTGACCAAAGCGAGGGCCAGGCACAGGCCGAGATTGGGGATGAAGGGGAAGGGATGGGCCGGGTCGATCGCCAGCGGCGTCAGCACCGGGAACATCTCGCTGAGGAAGCGCTCCTCCAGCCAGGCCTTCTCCGGCCTGGTCAGCTCGTCCGGCCGGGCCACGACGATGCCGGCGGCGCGCAGCTCCTCGCTCAGGGCCCGCCAGCAATGCTGCTGGTCGCGCATCAGCTCCTGCACCCGGGCGGTGATCTCGCCCAGCTGCTGCGCCGGGCTGCGCCCGTCCTGGCTGGGCGAGGCGACGCCGAGCGCCACCTGCGCCTTCAGCCCGGCGACGCGGACCATGTAGAACTCGTCCAGGTTGGAGGCCGAGATCGACAGGAAGCGCAGCCGCTCCAAGAGGGGGTAGCGGGTGTTGTAGGCCTCCTCCAGCACACGCTGGTTGAAGGCCAGCCAGGACAGCTCGCGGTTGATGAACCGGTCGGGCGAATCCGCGGCGATCGCAGGCTGGGCGGGGCCCCGGACGGCCTCCGGCGCCTCGGCGGACACAGCCTCGGCGGTGCTCTGCAACATGCTCACGGATGGCCTCCGAACCGTCATCGATCGTAACAAAACTGTAATATCAAGCCCTTGTGGAGGCTCGACGTCATCGCACTATACACAAGCCTCAACGGGGAGCGCCACGACGAGGCGATGACATCGCTGCCGGCGAGCCTTGTGGACACGGGCGCTTTCTCCGCTTCCCCTGCCTTGACATACTTCACCGGCCACGGAGGGGCGTCTCCCGTGCTGCATCATGTGGAAATCTACGTCTCGGACCTGAGCGCGTCGCACGGCTTCTGGTCCGCGCTTCTGGCAAGGATCGGATACAGGGAGACCGGCCGCTGGGACGACGGCTTCACGCTCGCCTGCGACGATGCCCCCTACCTCACATTCGTGCAGGTCGCCGGCAGGCATGCATCACGGCCGTATCACCGAAGCGGTGTCGGCCTCAATCACCTGGCCTTCCGGGTGAACGGCAGGGACGCCGTCGATTCCCTGAGGCAGCACTGCCTGCAGACCGGCATCCCCTGCCTGTACGAGGACCGGTACCCGTTCGCGAATGGCGGGACCGACTACTACGCCCTGTTCGTCGAGGATCCGGACCGGATCAAGGTCGAGTTCGTCGCCGCCTGAGGCGGACACCGGCCTGGATGCCGCGTCCCCACCTCAGCTCATGGCGAAGACGGGCATGCGGTCGCCGACGCCGCGCAGCGCCAGCGCCTGCGGCCGGGCCTCGACCCCGCGCGACGACAGCAGCCGCGCCGCCTCCGCATCCCGCACCACCGGCTGGGTGGCGTAGATGCTATCGCCGGTCGCCGCCGCCTGCACCCGCGACGCGATGTTGACCGTCTGGCCGAAATAGTCCTGGCGGTCGTTGAGGTTCACCGCCAGGCACGGCCCCTCATGGATGCCGATCTTCAGGATCAGCTCCTCCGCCCCCCGCCGCGCGTTCAGCTGCCGCATCGATTCGCGCATCCGGAGGGCGGCGGCGACGGCGCGGTGCGGCACCGGGAAGGTCGCCATCACCGCGTCGCCGATGGTCTTGACCACGGCGCCGGATTCGGAGGCGACGATCTCGTTCAGGATCTGGAAGTGGGAGCGCACCAGGTCGTAGGCGACCAGATCGCCGACCCGCTCATACAGGTCGGTCGACCCCTTCAGGTCGGTGAACAGGAAGGTCAGGCTCATGATCTTGAGCCGCTGCTCGACATCGAGCGTCTCGGTCCGGTACAGGTCGCGGAAGGTCTGGTTGGTCAGCAGCCGCTTGGCGGTCAGGTACGGGCGGCGGCCGCCGATCAGGCTGCACAGCTCCTCCCCCGCCGCGTAGACACCGACCAGCACCCGCCGTTCGGTCCGGTTGTCGAGAACGAGGCGGAGCGGGCCGGGCGCCAGGACCGACCGGGCGACCCCGGAGTGGCCGGTGGTGAAGATCATGGACAGGTCCCGGCGTTCCGCCGTCGGCTCGCCCTCGGTCTCGACCCAATGGGCGGCATGGGTCACCGGATCGAAGATGACCACCGGCTGCGCCGGCAGCTGCAGCGCCAGGATCATCCGCTCGCCGGCCCGCAGCTCGACCGTCTCCAGCATCGCCCGGCGGCTGAGCTCCTCGAATGCGCCGCGCTCGGGGAAGGCCAGGCCGGAGCCGAAGAACACCTGACGGTGATAGTCCCAGAAGCCGAGGCTGTCGGGGTCGTGGGCGGCGATGCGGCGGATCCGCGGGCTGACCGTGAAGCTGACTTCGACCGTGTCGTCGAGCAGCGGCTCGCTGCTCACCGCGCAGAAGGCGCAGTGATAGTCCTGCTGCCGCACGGTCCGCAGCGTGGCGTTGGCGCCGAGGACGCCGCCACAGCTCGGGCACAGGATGTTCCAGGACATCTCGAACAGGCCCAGCCGCGACGCCTGCAGCAGGGCCGCGATCACCCCCTCCTCGTCCAGGCCGCGCCCGGCCGCGAAGCCCAGCGCGTTGACCCGGGCGAGGTCCTCGTCGCGGCCGTGGCGGACGAGATCCTCCAGCGCGTCGACCACGGCGGGATCGGCCGAGCGGCGCAAGGCGTCGAAGAGGGCGTCGCTGTCCTGCATGGGTGGATCATACCGCAGCCGCCCCGGCGGCGGACAGGGGTGCGTCGTCGTTGCCGCAGGCCACCCCGGCCGTAGCGGGACAGAGCGCAGCGACCGCAAGACTCGACGCAATACTTCCGTATCAATTTTCGTGCATAGTTATCAGTTAGACGAAATCAGTAACAGATTATCGAAAACTTTAACTTTCATAATGGAGTAATCATGGAGACATGGACTCGCCGTTCCATACTGCTCGGCATGGGCGGCGCGATCGGATCGGCGGCGTTCCCGGTGATCGGGAGGGCCGCCCAGAGCGGGAATTTCGGGGTCGTCGTCTACGGCGCGACCCCCAGTGGGATCATGGCGGCCTATGCCGCCGCGCGGGAGGGGGCGTCGGTCGCCCTGGTGATGGCCGGGGCGTTCGGCGGCATGTGCGCCCAGGGGCTGGGGTGGAGCGACACCGGCAAGATCGGCGTCGTCGGCGGCCTGTGCATGGAGTTCTTCCGCCGCGTCGCCCGGCTCTACAATCCGACATCGACATCCTTCGTGAAGAATTTCGAGCCCCACATCGCCGAGCAGGCGTTCCGGGCCATGATCCGGGAAGCGGGCGTGACGACGATCCATGTCGCGACCCTGGCCGGCGTCGCCGGCTCGGCCCGCAAGATCCAGTCGATCCAACTGACCGACGGCACGGTCCTGACGGCGCAGGCCTTCGTCGACGCGTCCTATGAGGGCGACCTGATGGCGGCCGCGCGCTGCGCCTGTTCGGTCGGGCGCGAGAGCAGCACCCGCTTCAACGAGCCGAATGCAGGCTTCGACGCGATACCGGCCAATCACCACGTGCCCACCCGGGATTCGCGGGGCAACCTGTTCCCGATCATCAAGCCCTATCCGGCGCAGGCACGATTCACGGCCGACCGGGCGGTGCAGTGCTATACGTTCCGGCTGTGCGTCAGCAACGACCCGGCCAACAAGGCCGCCTTTCCCAAGCCGCCCGGCTATGACGCCGACCGCTACGGCTTCGAGCTGGCCCTCCTGGCCAGCCCGAACAAGGACTTCTCGCCGGCCCCGGTCGGCCACAGCAAGTTCGATGTGAACGGCAACTACTTCGGCGGTCCGTGGGACTGGGCGGAAGGCAATGCGGCGCGGCGCAGGGCGATCTTCACCGAACACTACAACTACCAGGCCGGGCTGCTGTACTTCTATGCCAACGACCCGAGGGTGCCGAGCGCCTTCCGGGAGCAGGTCAACCAGTACGGCCTCGCGAAGGACGAGTTCGTCGGCACCGGCAACTGGCCGCGGCAGCTCTATATCCGCGAGGCACGCCGGCTGTCGGGGCGATACGTGATGACCCAGGGGGACGCCCAGACCGCGGTCACCAAGCTGCACCCGGTCGGCATGGGGTCCTATTCCCTCGACTCCCACGCCCCGCAGGTGCTGGAGATCAAGAATGGCTATATGGATTACGAGGGCACCTTCGGGACGATCGAGACGCGGGGCACGACCCCCTATCAGATCCCATATGAATCGCTGCTGCCGAAGGAATACGACAATCTCCTGGTGTCGGTCTGCGTCAGCGCCAGCCACGTGGCCTACGCCTCGGTGCGGATGGAGCCGCAATACATGATCATGGGCGAGGCGGCGGGCTGCGCCGCCGCGCTGGTCGCCCAGAGAAGGACCATCTCGATCGCCCTGGCGGCCGAGATCACCTCGAAGGTGCAGCGCTACGGCGCGGTCATGGCCTACACCGTCACCGCCGCCGCGAAGGCCGCGGACGGTGCCGGCTCGAGCAGCCCCACGGCCTCATCGGCAGCCGCGGATGCGGAGCCGGAGCGGGCGGTCAGGCTCGATCCGCTGTACTAGGGTCCGGACCGGCGCCCATCCCGGAGAGATCCGCTCCGGGATGGGCCGGCGCCGACCTAGCGCCTTCCGCCGAACAGCGAGCCGAGGATGCCGCGGACCACGGCGCGGCCGATCGAGCTGCCCAGCGTGCCCGCCGCGGTGCCGCCGACGCTGCGGCCCAGGCTGCGGCCGAGCTGGGTGCCGACCGAGCTGCCGGCGCTGCGGATCACGTCCCTGAAGATCGATTCCGCCATGCCGGCCCCCTGCTTCGCCTGGGCCTTTTCCTCGGCGGCGGCAGTCGCCTCCTGCTGCGCCTCGGCCGCCTTGACGCTCAGCTTCTCATAGGCGGATTCACGGTCGATCGCGGTGCTGTACTTGGCATTCATGCCGCCGGCCGCGATCGCCGCCTGGCGCTCGGCGTCGGTGATCGGGCCGAGGCGCGAGACCGGCGGGCAGACCAGCGCCCTCTCCACCACCTCGGGGATGCCCTTGGGGTCGAGGAAGGAGACCAGCGCCTCGCCCACCGCCAGCTCCTGCAGCGCCCGGGCGACATCCAGCTTGCCCTCGGTGCGGAAGGTGTCGGCGCTGGCCTTCAGCGCCTTCTGGTCGCGCGGGGTGAAGGCGCGCAGTGCGTGCTGCGCCCGGTTGCCCAGCTGCGCCAGCACCTTGTCCGGCACGTCGATCGGGTTCTGGGTGACGAAATAGACGCCGACGCCCTTGGAGCGGATCAGCCGCACCACCTGCTCGACCTTCTCGACCAGCGCCTTGGGCGCGTCGTCGAACAGCAGATGCGCCTCGTCGAAGAAGAACACCAGCTTCGGCTTGTCCGGGTCGCCGACCTCGGGCAGGCGCTCGAACAGCTCGGACAGCAGCCAGAGCAGGAAGGTGGCGTAGAGCCGCGGCGCCTGGATCAGCGTCTCCGCCGCCAGCACGTTGATGATGCCGCGCCCGTCCGGGGCGGTGCGGGCCAGGTCCATCAGGTCCAGCGCCGGCTCGCCGAAGAAGGCCTCGGCCCCCTGCTGCTCCAGCACCAGCAGCTGGCGCTGGATGCTGCCGACCGAGGCCTTGGAGACGTTGCCGTAGGTGCCGGTGAACTTCGACGCGTTCTCGGCCATGAAGGCCAGCAGCGCCTGCAGGTCCTTGAGGTCGAGCAGCAGCAGCCCTTCCTCGTCCGCCGCCTTGAAGGCGATGTTGAGCACGCCCTCCTGCGTGTCGTTCAGCTGCAGCAGGCGCGACAGCAGCAGCGGCCCCATCTCCGCCACCGTGGCGCGGACCGGCGTGCCCTGCTTGCCGTACAGGTCCCAGAACACGGTCGGGAAGCCCTGATAGGCCGGGGCGCCGAGGCCGAGCGTCTTGGCCCGCTCCTCGATCTTCGGGTTGGCGGCGCCGGGCTGGCTGATGCCGGCGATGTCGCCCTTCACATCGGCGACGAAGACCGGCACGCCGGCCTGGCTGAAGCCCTCCGCCAGGACCTTGAGCGACACGGTCTTGCCGGTGCCGGTGGCGCCGGCGATCAGGCCGTGGCGGTTGCCGAGGCCGAGCAGCAGCCGGTGCTCGCGCTCACCCTTGGCGAAATAGAGTCCGTCGGTCATTCCTGTCTCCCGCGGCCTGCGACGCCGCGCCCCTTCACATGGCCTGGACGAGTCATCCCATTCTGCGCAGGTTATGCCGGCAAGGAGATGCGATGAAGACCCTGATCCTGCTGCGGCACGCGAAATCCGACTGGGACGACCCGGAGCTGGCCGACCATGACCGGCCGCTGGCGGCACGCGGCCGCGACGCGGCGCCGCGGATGGGCGCCTGGCTGAAGGCCCATGGCCCGGTGCCGGACCTCGTGCTGTGCTCCACCGCCACCCGCGCCCGGCAGACCCTGGCGCTGGCGCTGGAGGCGCTGGGCGCCGAGCCGGAGACCCGGTTCGACCGCGGCCTGTATCTGGCCGGCGGCGCCGGGGTTCTGGCCCGGCTGCGCCAAGCGCCGGACGCGGCGGCGACGGTGATGGCGGTCGGCCACAACCCGGACCTGGAGCAGCTGTCGCGCCGGCTGGCGACGATGGGCGACAAGGCGGCGCTGGACCGGCTGGCGGAGAAATACCCGACCGCCGGCCTGGCGGTGATCGAGCTGCCGGTGGAGCGATGGGCCGAGGCCGGCCCGGGCGGCCGGCTGATCGCCTTCGAGACGCCGAAGACGGCCGGCGATTGACCGCCTCAATTCCGCCCAGATCAAAGACAGACGATTCGACAGCCTCGCGAGAACAAGCAAAGATCGGAACGGTTCCCGCCTTGCCGATTATTCATCCTCCGCAAGGACGATGATGGCCGATCAGCCACACCGCGGAGCGATTCCTGCCGATGAACTGATCGTAAGCTGACGAGAACCGGCGACGGACCAACATTCCTGCTGCGTGGGACCAATATCGCGCCCGATTGGGCGCGGATGTCAGCAGAGGATCTTCGCCATGTCGCGTGTCTCCGCCCGCCCGCTCAAGCTCGCGGCGGCCCTGATCGCCGCCTCGACCCTGGCCGGCTGCGTCGTCTATCCGGCCTATCCGCACCCGGTCTACTACCACCCCTACTACTACCACCCGTATCACTACTGGTGAGCCCGGCCCGAGCCGCCGGCGGCGT
Source organism: Inquilinus limosus (assembly GCF_002195995.1). GTDB lineage: Bacteria > Pseudomonadota > Alphaproteobacteria > DSM-16000 > Inquilinaceae > Inquilinus > Inquilinus limosus_C. The sequence goes on along the minus strand of NZ_NHON01000109.1, from coordinate 6,803 downwards.
CGCCGGCGCTTCGGAACGATCGGGCCGGCGGCCGGTCAGCGGATGCCGGCGAGGTAGCCCAGCAGCGCATCCGTGTCGTCGAACACGGCGTCGAGCGGCACCGCCAGCATCGGGTTCAGCTTCGCGCCGAGGAAGGCGGCGCGGGCATCGGTGTGCAGCCCGACCAGCCGGCGCCCGGGCCTGGCCAACTGGCGATGGGCATAGGCCATGCCCAGCTCCAGCGCCGCGCCCTCGTCCGGCACCCTTCCATCGAGCACGAACAGCAGCACGTCGCAGGCGAAGACCTGGTCGCGGTCCATCTCGAACAGCGCCCGCCGCCGCTCCTCCGGCGTCATCGACGCCCAGGGCTCGCGGCGGCTCTCGACCCCGTCGCGTTGCGGCAGGAAGACGGTGAAGCCCAGCGCCTCGATCCGCTCCGCCAGCACGGCGTTGAACACCTGCTCGGCGGCCGAGAACAGCGGCGCGGCGAAATACAGGCGCGGCATCAACCGCGGCCGATCGCGTCCAGCGCCGCCCGGTGCAGCGCCGGGGTGGCGGCGGCCAGGACCTCGCCCGGGGAGTCGAGGCCGAGCGGGTTGCCCTGCCAGTCGGTGATGACGCCGCCGGCGCCCTCGATCACCGGCACCAGCGCCATGTAGTCATAGGGCTGCAGGTTGCATTCCATCACCAGGTCGATGCAGCCCAGCGCCACCAGGGCGTAGCCGTAGCAGTCGAGGCCGTAGCGGCGGTGCTTCACCGCCCCGGCCAGCCGCGCGAAAGCCTCGAGGGAATCGCCCGAGAACACCTCCGGCGAGGTGGTGGTGAGGATGGCGTTGCCGAGGCCGCCGCAGTCGCGGGTACGGCAGGGCCTGCCGTCCGCCGTCGTGGGGTGGCCGGCATGGCCGACGAAGCGTTCGCCCAGCGCCGGCATCTCGATCACCCCGACCTTGGGCCGCCCCTGCTCGACCAGGGCGATCAGCGACCCGAACATCGGCACGCCGGCGATGAAGGCGCGGGTGCCGTCGATCGGGTCCAGCACCCAGACCAGGTCGCGGTCGACGCCCTCGCGGCCATGCTCCTCGCCGAGGATGCCGTGGTCGGGGAAGCTGGCATTGATCATCTGTCGCATCAGCTGCTCGACCCCGCGATCGGCCATGGTGACCGGCGAATCGTCGGCCTTGTCCTCGACCGCGAGCCCGGTGCGGAACCAGCGCATCGCCGCCGGGCGGGCGGCATCGGCGAGGCTTTCGGCGAAGGCGACGAGGGAATCGGCGGTCATGGCACGGGCTCTGGTCTTCGGGCGGAGGGCCGCAGCCTCGCCGGAAACGCAGGCCGGGGCAAGCGCCGAAGGAGGCGGACGGCCGGGTGGAACCAGGCTAGGGCAGCAGCACCGTGACCCGCAACCCGGGCCGGTTGTCGCCGAGCGAGACCTCGCCGCGATGCAGCTGCGCCGTCGCCGCCACCAGGCTGAGGCCGAGGCCGTTGCCCGGCGTGTGGCGGCTCTGCTCCAGCCGGTAGAAGCGGCGGAACACCCGCTCGCGCTCCGCCGCCGGGATCCCCGGGCCATGGTCGGCCACCACCAGCTCGGCCCGGCCATCCGGCCGGCGCGACAGGCCGATCTCGATGCCGGTCCCGGCCGGGGTGTGACGCAGGGCGTTCTCGACCAGGTTCGCCACCGCCTGGGACAGCAGGTCGGCATCGCCGGTGATCACCACGCCGGGCTCGATCCGGCAGCGGATCGCTCGGCCCTGCTCCTCGGCCGTGGCCTGGAAGACGTCGGCGACGGTGCCGACCATGGCGCTGAGATCGACGGGCGCAAAGCCCCGGCGCCGGCTGCCGGCCTCGACCTGGGCGATGCGCAGCAGCGCGTTGAAGATGGCCAGCAGCCGGTCCGCCTCGGCGATCGACCGCTCGGTCGACCGCTCATACTCCGCGGCGGTGCCCGCACGCAGCAGCGCCCCCTCCAGCTGCTGCCGCAGGCGGCCGAGCGGCGTGCGCAAATCGTGGGCGATGTCGGTCGACACCTGCCGCAGCCCCTCCAGCAGCGCCTCGATCCGGTCCAGCATGGCGTTGACGATGCCGGTCAGCCGGTCGAACTCGTCATCGGTGCCGCGCCCGGGCAGGCGCTGGCTCAGGTCGCCCTCCATGATCTTCAGGCAGATGCGGTTGATGGCGTCGACCCGCCGCAGCACCCCGGCGCTGACCACCAGCCCACCGCCGACGCCCAGCACCGCCGTCGCCAGCAGGCCCCAGCCCAGGCCGCGCAGCCACAGCGCCTGCAGGTCGTCGATCGGCGCCCGATCGGCCGCGACCAGCACGAAGGAGCCGTCGACCAGCAGCTTGCCGGTGCCGCGCAGCCGCCGTTCGCCGCCGTCCCTGCCGCCGCCGGGGATGGTCAGGTCGACCGGGCCGGGCACCGGCGCCATCGCCGGCAGGTTGCCGGCCAGGCGGCGGCCGCCGGGATCCTGGAACAGGTAGTAGCCGGGCCCGGCCGGGTCCTGCGCCAGGCTCTGCTCGATGTCGCTGGCGATCTCCTGCGGCGGATCGTTGGGGTAATCCTCCGTCAGCTGGGTGACGACGGTGGCCAGCGTGCTGTCGAACTGCCGCTCGGTATAGCCCTCGGTGGCCCAGTAGAGGATGCCCAGGATCACGGCCACCGACGCCCCGAACACCGCCGTGTACAGGGCGGTCAGGCGGAAGCTGGTGGTGCGGAGGATCCGGGCCCGCACCGCCGGGTCAGGCCGGCGGGCCGAGGCGGTAGCCCGCGCCCCGGATCGTGGTGATCAACTCGCCCGCCCCGGGGCGCTGCAGCTTGCTGCGCAGCCGGCTCATATGCGCCTCGACCACATTGGTGTTCGGGTCGAAGCGCAGGTGCCAGACATTCTCCAGCAGCATGGTCTTGGTCACGACATGGCCGGCGTTGCGCAGCAGGTATTCCAGCAGCTGGAACTCGCGCGGCTGCAGCTCGACCGGGTCGCCGGCGCGGGTGACGGCACGGCGCAGCAGGTCCATCTCCACATCGCCGCAGCGCAGCACCGTCTCGGCCGTGCCCTGGCGGGCGCGGCGGCCCAGCGCCTCGATCCGGGCCAGCAGCTCCGGCAGGGCGAAGGGCTTCGGCAGGTAGTCGTCGCCGCCCGCTTCCAGCCCGGCGACCCGGTCCTCCATCTCGCCCATCGCGGTCAGGAACAGCACCGGCGTGCCGACCTCGGCCGCGCGCAGGCGCCGGACCAGGGCCAGCCCGTCCAGCTTCGGCACCATCCGGTCGATCACCAGCAGGTCGAAGGCGCCGCTGGCGGCGGCCAGGAAGCCGCGCGGCCCCTCATCCACCGCCTCCACCGCATGGCCGTTCGCCGTCAGCCCGTCGGCGACATAGGCGGCGGTGTCCGCATCGTCCTCGATCAGCAGGATCCTCATCGCCGCGCGCAACTCCCAACGCTCCATTCCGGACAGAGCAGCATCAGTGACAGGTCAATTTTCTATAGAATATCCCGTATAAAACTTTCGTTATAAAAAATACAAAGAGTCGCGGCGAAGCACCGGCCTTCGAATTAAGGCCAATATTAAAAATCCGTTATCTTCTTCAGCCAAGTTCATCATGACGATCGATCGAATTATATATGGAGCATCCTGCAAACTTCTCCTGACCGTCTGGTTCCGAGGTTAGAAATGTCTGGCGACAGCAAGCCGATACCCGAGCCGAAACTGGCCATCGTCCGGCCCGAGGCCCATGATCCGCTCGACGGGTCCGGCGCGGGCGACGCCCCGGACGGCTGGCACGAGCCGGACCGACTGGGCCAGCCGCGGGAGCCGGAGGCCGGGCCTGCCGCCCGGCAGATGAATGCCGCCCGCATCGTCGACCACCTGAAATCGATCCTGTCCGCCGCGCGCCGGGACGACGCCTGATCCGTCGACAGCAGGGACGCACTCCGCCCTTCTCTGTAGCAATTGCTTCGTGTATGAATATTTGTAGCAGTTGCAACACAGACCTGTCCAGACGTGAGCGATCTCGCCCCCCTCCCCGTGGACCAGCGCGTCGAGGCGGCGCTTGGCCGGCTGTCGCCGGCGGAGCAGCGCGTCGCGCGCTTCGTCGTCGCGCAGAAGGAGACCACCCTGCTCTCCTCCGCCGCGGAGATCGCGGCCCGGGCCGGCACTAGCGACGCGACGGTGGTGCGGACGGCGCGGTCGCTCGGCTTCGAGGGGCTGCAGCAGCTGCGCGAGGCGCTGCTGGCCGACCTGACCGGCACGACCACGCCGGGCAGCCGCATGCGCCGCACCCTCGACGCCGTCGGCGAGGACGCGGCCGGCGCGCTGCAGCACGTGCTGTCGATCCATCGCGAGGCGACGGAGGCGCTGGCCCGGCCGGACTTCCAGCAGCCCTTCGCCCATGCGGTCGAGATCCTGGCCGCGGCCCGGTGCCGGCATGTCTTCGGCATCGGCCCGTCCGGCAGCCTGGCCGAATATGCGGCGCTGCAGTTCGGCCGCATCGGCCTGCCCAGCGAGGCGCTGGCGGCGACCGGCATCGGCCTGGCCGACCGGCTGCTGCGGGTCGCCGAGGGCGACGCGCTGGTGGTGATCGCCTATGCCCCGCTGTACCGCGAGGTGGCGGTGACGCTGGACGTCGCCGAGCGGCACCGGGTGCCGGTGCTGCTGGTCAGCGACAGCCTGGGCCCCTTCGTGCGGGACCGCGTCGCCGAGACCCTGCCGGTGCCGCGCGGCCGGGCCGACCATCTGGCGATGCATGCCGGCACCATGCTGCTGATCGAGGCGCTGGTCGTGGCCCTGGCGGCGCGCGACCGCGAGCGCGCCTTGGCGGGGCTGGAGACGCTGGGCGCCCTGCGCGGCGAGATCGACAAGCTCTGGCTCAGACGGGGGCCGAAACGGACGCCATGACCGGAACCACCGCCATCCTCTCCACCGTCACCGCCGCCTTCCTCGGCTCCTTCGTCGAGGTGGTGGAGGCGTTCACCATCATCCTTGCCGTCGGCCTGTCGCAGAGCTGGCGGCCGGCCTTCATCGGCACCGCCGCCGCCCTGGCGGTGCTGGCCGTGCTGGTCCTGCTGCTGGGGCCGCTGCTGGAGCTGATCCCGATCGGGGCGCTGCAATTCGTCATCGGCACGCTCTTGATCCTGTTCGGGCTGCGCTGGCTGCGGAAGGCGATCCTGCGCGCGTCGGGCCTGCTCGCCCTGCGCGACGAGGCCCGCGCCTTCGCGGCGGAGACCGACCAGCTGCGCCGGCGCAGCGCCGAGCGCCGGGCCGATTGGCTGGCCGGCGTCGCCGCCTTCAAGGCGGTGCTGCTGGAGGGCACCGAGGTCGTGTTCATCGTCGTCGCCGTCGGCGCCGGGCGCGGCATGACCGGCTACGCCAGCCTCGGCGCCGCCGCCGCGTGCCTGCTGGTGCTGGCGATCGGCCTGCTGGTGCACAAGCCGCTGTCGCGGGTGCCGGAGAACACGCTGAAATTCGCGGTCGGCCTGCTGCTGACCGCCTTCGGTGTGTTCTGGACCGGCGAGGGGCTGGGCGCCGACTGGCCGGGCGCCGACCTGTCGCTGCTGGGCATCCTGGCGCTGGTCGCCGCCGTGTCCTTCGCCGCCGTCAGGCTGCTGCGGCCTTCACCCGCCGGCGCCCGGAGGGTCGCGCCATGACCGCCATAAAGACCGTGCTGGCCGAGCTGATCGGCCTGTTCATCGATGACGGCGCCCTGGCGCTGGCCGCGATCGTCCTGATCGCCGCCGTCGCCGCGGCGGTTCGCTGGGCCGGGCTGCCGGGGCTGGACGGCGCGCTGCTGATCCTGTTCGGCAGCCTGCTGATCCTGGCCGAGAGCCTGGCCCGGGCGGCACGGGCCAGGCGCCGCGCGGGGTGACGTCGCGCCTGCCCCTATCGTCCCGGCCTGGATGACCCCAGAACCGTCATGGCGAGGCGCGCAGCGCCGTGGCCATCCAGGGGCCGGTGCGAGTCGCCCTGGATGGCCACGCCCCTTCGGGGCTCGCCATGACGGCTTTTTTGCTCGTGGGTCCGTTATAGCCCAAGATCAGAAGCTGGGCGGGGTGATCGCCCAGATCACCTGGGTGATGCCGGGGCCGGGGTTGCGGTAGCGGTGCGGCCGGGTGCTGGCGAGGGCGAAGCTGTCGCCGGCGCCCAGCACGTACAGCTTCTCGTCGACCCACAGCTCCAGCGCGCCGGACAGGATGAAGGCGGCCTCCTCGCCCTCATGGGTGTAGCTGTCGGGACTGCCGGCGCCGGGCTGGATGGTGCACAGCAGCAGCTCCAGCTTGCCGTCGAGATTGGGCACCAGCAGCTCGTCGGTCAGGCCGAGCCCGCCCATGTCCAGCACCTTGCGCCGGCCGGCGCGGACCACGACGCTGTCCTCGTCATTGCGCGGTGTCGGGTCGCGGAAGAACCAGCCGATGGTCACGCCCATGGCGCTGCTGATCAGCTGCAGCTGGCGGATCGTCGGCGTCGACAGGCCGCGCTCGACCTGCGAGAGGTGGCCGACCGACAGGCCGGTGGTGGCGGCGAGCCTGGTCAGCGTCAGGCCGCGCTGCTGCCGCAGCTCGCGGATCTGCGGCCCGATCGTGTCGACCGGGTCGCCGGAGGACGGCGGATCGGCGTCCACCGCCCGCAGCCCCGGCTCGGTGTGTTCGGTCATGGTCCCACCTTCGCTCCAGCCCGCCGTCCCGCCCGACCGAAGCCAAACGAGTCCCCCCTCCCCTCGCGGGAGGGGGGTAGGGGGAGGGGGTTCTCTCGGGTCGATCCGGCCCCGGACTGCCGCAGACCCGCTTCCACGGAAAGGTCGATCAAAGACCATTCGCGCGCGGACGCGCGCAGAC
>NZ_NHON01000108.1 GCF_002195995.1 Inquilinus limosus | reverse complement strand
CGCTGGGGCTGACCTGGCTGTACAGCGCCGCCCGGCACGATGCCGGGACCATCGAGGCTCTGAGTCGGGCCTTCGCCGCCGAGCTGGAAGCACTGGTTGAGCTGTGCAGCGCGCCGGGAGCGGGCGGGCTGACGCCGTCGGACGTGCCTCTGGCAGGCCTGAGCCAGGCGGAGCTGGACGCCCTGCCGGTGCCGGCGGCGGAGATCGAGGACCTGTACCCGCTGTCGCCGATGCAGCAGGGGATGCTGTTCCACAGCCTGCAGGCGCCGGAGCTGTATGTGACGCAGATCCGGGTGGATGTGGACGGGCTGGACGCCGGCCGCTTCGCCCGGGCGTGGGAGGTGGCGGTGGAGAGCCACGCCATCCTGCGCACCGGCTTCCTGGGCCAGGAGGACAGGCCGCTGCAACTGGTGCGGCGGCGGGCGCCGTCGCCGGTGGAGCAGCTGGACTGGCGCGGTAAGCCGGATCTCGACCATGCCCTGTCTGAGCTGGCGGCATCGGACCGGTCGCGGGGCTTCGACCTGGCGGCGGCGCCGCTGCTGCGGGTGCTCTTGGTGCGGACGGGGGAGGACCGGCACCGGCTGATCCTGACCAGCCATCACCTGCTGCTGGACGGGTGGAGCACGTCGCGGCTGATCGGCGAGGTGCTGACGCGGTATCACGGCAAGGTGCCGTCGCTGCCGGCGGGGCGGTACCGGGACTACATCGCCTGGCTGGGCCGTCGGGACCAGGCGGCGGATGAGCGCTTCTGGCGGGAGCGGCTGTCGGGTGTGGAGGAGCCGACGCTGCTGGCCTCGGCGCTGCCGGCGCCGGAGGTGCAGCCGGGGCATGACAGCCGGAAGCTGCGGCTGGACACGGTGGCGACGGAAGCCCTGAAGGCGTTCGCGCNAGCGCTTCTGGCGGGAGCGGCTGTCGGGTGTGGAGGAGCCGACGCTGCTGGCCTCGGCGCTGCCGGCGCCGGAGGTGCAGCCGGGGCATGACAGCCGGAAGCTGCGGCTGGACACGGTGGCGACGGAAGCCCTGAAGGCGTTCGCGCGGCGCGAGCATGTGACGCTGAACACGGTGGTGCAGGGGGCGTGGGCGCTGCTCTTGTCGCGGATCACCGGGCAGCGTCGCGTGGTGTTCGGGTCGACGGTTTCGGGGCGTCCGGCGGAGCTGCGGGATGCCGAGGCGCTGCTGGGGCTGTTCATCAACACCCTGCCGGTGGCGCCGGCCTTGGACCCGGCCANGCGCTGCTCTTGTCGCGGATCACCGGGCAGCGTCGCGTGGTGTTCGGGTCGACGGTTTCGGGGCGTCCGGCGGAGCTGCGGGATGCCGAGGCGCTGCTGGGGCTGTTCATCAACACCCTGCCGGTGGCGCCGGCCTTGGACCCGGCCAGGCCGGTGGGCGACTGGCTGCGGCAGCTGCAGGCGGAGAATGCGGCGCTGCGCGAGCATGAGCACACGCCGCTCTACGAGATCCAGGGCTGGGCCGGCCAGGGCGGCCGCTCCCTGTTCGACACACTGCTGGTCTTCGAGAACTATCCCGTCGACCAGGCCCTCCGCGAGCTGGAAGGCAAGGGGCCGCGCTTCGGCCAGANGAACCGGCGGGCCCCGGCCAGGCGGGCAATGGCGGGTCCGGCCAGGCCGGTGGGCGACTGGCTGCGGCAGCTGCAGGCGGAGAATGCGGCGCTGCGCGAGCATGAGCACACGCCGCTCTACGAGATCCAGGGCTGGGCCGGCCAGGGCGGCCGCTCCCTGTTCGACACACTGCTGGTCTTCGAGAACTATCCCGTCGACCAGGCCCTCCGCGAGCTGGAAGGCAAGGGGCCGCGCTTCGGCCAGATCCAGAGCCTGGAGACCACGAACTATGCCCTGACCCTCGGGATCGAGGCGGGGGCCGCGCTCGAGATCGACTGGAGCTGGCGGCGCGACGCCTTCGACCGCGAGCGGATCGAGCAACTGATGCGCCGGTTCGAGGCGCTGCTGTTGCGGATCGCCGGGGCGCCGGAGGCGTGCCTCGGCACCCTGGCCATCGTCACCGAGGCCGAGCGGACGCAGATCGTCCGGTGGCAATCGGAGCCGCATGAGGCGGTGCCGCACCGCTTCGTCCAGGACCGGATCGCGGAGAAGGCCGCGGCGGATCCGGACCGGACCGCGGTGATCCTCGGCGATCGCGAGGTCAGCCGGGGCGAGCTGGAGCGGCGGGCGAACCACCTGGCACACCGTCTGGTCGCGGCCGGCGTCGGGCCGGACCGGCAGGTCGGCGTGCTGCTGGACCGGTCGGTCGAGATGCTGGTGGCGCTGCTTGCCGTGCTCAAGGCCGGGGGCGCCTTCGTGCCGCTGGCGCCGGACACTCCCGCCGCACGGCTGGCGGACATGGTGTCGGGCAGCGGGCTGGAGTTGGTGATCACCCGGCGGTCGCTGGCGCAGCGCGTGCCGGCCGGCGTCGACCGCATCCTCGTCGAGGACGCGTCCGGCGAGGACCCGGCCCGGCCTGAGGTACGGCTGCATCCCGCGAACCTGGCCTATGTGATCTACACCTCGGGCTCCACCGGCAAGCCCAAGGGCGTCGCGGTGGCCCATGGCGCCATCGCCGAGCATTGCCGGCTGACGGCCGGGATCGCGGAGATCGGCGAGCCGTCGCGCGAGTTCCACTTCCTGTCCTTCATCTTCGACGGCGCGCATGAGCGCTGGCTGACGGCGCTGACCAGCGGCGCCAGCCTGGTGCTGCGCGATGACACCCTCTGGCCCGCGGACCAGACACTGGAGACCAAGCGCCGCCTGGGTGTGACCCATGCCGACTACACGCCGGTCTATCTCGCCGAGCTCGCCGCCTGGGCGGAAGCGTCCGGGGAGTGCCCGCCGATGGAGGTCTGTTCCTTCGGCGGCGAGGGCATGCCGCGCGAGGTCTATGACCGGGTGCGCCGGGGGCTGCGGCCGAAGATCCTGATCAACGGCTACGGCCCGACCGAGGCGGTGGTCACGCCGCTGATGTGGAAGGTCGGGGCGGATATCGGGTTCGACGGCGCCTATGCGCCGATCGGCCGGCCGCTCGGCGACCGCCGGGCCTATGTGCTGGACGGCGACCTGAACCCGGTGCCGGAAGGGGTGCCGGGCGAGCTGTATATCGGCGGCACCGGCCTGGCCCGCGGCTATGTCGGCCGCCCGGACCTGACGGCCGACCGCTTCGTGCCGGATCCGCATGCCGGGCCGGGAGCGCGGATGTACCGCACCGGCGACCTGGTGCGGTGGCGGCCGGACGGGGTGATCGAATATATCGGCCGCCTCGACCATCAGGTGAAGATCCGCGGCTATCGCATTGAATTGGGTGAGATCGAGGCGCATCTGCTCGACCATCCGAAGGTAAGGTCGGCGGTGGCGTCGGCGATGCCGGCGCCGGGCGGCCCGCGCCTGGTGGCCCATGTGGTGGCGACGGGAGGATCGGACGGGCTGGAGGCCGAGCTGCAGGCTCATCTGGCCGAGCGCCTGCCGGACTACATGGTGCCGTCGCGGGTGGTCGGGCTGGCGGCGCTGCCGCTGCTGGCGAACGGCAAGCTGGACCGCCGGGCGCTGCCCGACCCCGACTGGACCAGCGAGGTCGGGACGGCGGAGCCCGAGGGCGAGGCCGAGCGGGCGGTGGCGGCGATCTGGCGCGAGGTGCTGGGCCTGCCGCAGCTGTCCCGGACCGACGACTTCTTCAGCCTCGGCGGGCATTCGCTGACCGCGATGCGCGTCCGTGCCCAGCTGCTGGAACGGCACGGCCTGGCCCTGCCGATCCGCCACTTCTTCGACCACCCGACCCTCGCCGGGCTGGCCGCCAGCCTGGCCGGCGACCTTGTCGCCGACAGTGCCGCGGCCGAGCAGCGCCTGAGCGACATGGACCGGTGGATGAGCGAACTCGAGGACCTGACATGACCGTCGACGCCAACCAGATCGCCCGCCGCTTCGCCGCGCTGGCGCCGGACCGGCGCCGCGCCTTCCTGGACAAGCTGGCCGGGCACGGCGTGGACTTCGCGTCCCTGCCGATCGTGCCGGTCGAGCGCGGCCGTGACCTGCCGCTGTCCCACGCCCAGCGCGGGCTGTGGCTGACCTGGCAGCGCGATCCCGCCAGCCCGGCCTACACCATGGCCGGCATCCTGTCGCTGTCCGGCGATCTCGACTGCGCGGCACTGCAGGCGGCGGCCGGCGACCTCGTCGCCCGGCACGAGGCGCTGCGCACCACCTTCGGCATCGACGCCGAGGGCCGGCCGGTGCAGCGCCTGCATGCCGAGCTGCCGCCGCCCTTCCTCGTCCGCGACCTGCGGGCGGCGGCGCGGCCGGAGGCCGAGAGCGACGCCTTCGCCGACGCCCTGGCGCGGCAGCCCTTCGACCTGGAGATCGGCCCGTTGCTGCGGTTCGAGCTGCATGTGCTGGGCGAGCGCGAGCACCGGCTGGTCCTGGCCCTGCACCACATCGTCGCCGACGGCTGGTCGGTCGGGTTGGTCACCGGCGACCTTGCCGCCCTCTACGCGGCGCGGCGCGACGGCGCACCCTCCGGCCTGGCGCCGATGACGCTGCACTATGCCGACTACGCCGCCTGGCAGCGCAGCTGGCTGGAGGCGGGGGGGGAGGCACGCCAGATCGAAGCCTGGAAGGCGGCACTGGGCGACAGCCACCCGCCGCTCGACCTGCCCTTCGACCGGCCACGGCCGGCGCAGCGCAGCGAGGCCGGGGCGGCGCACCGCCTCAGCCTGTCCAAGCCGGTCAGCGACGGGCTGCGCGCCCTGGCCCGCGGCCGCGGCGCCTCGACCTTCATGGCCGTGCTGGCGCTGCTCAAGCTGCTGCTGGCGCGCAACGGCGCGGGCGACGACATCCGCATCGGCGCGCCGCTGGCCCATCGCGGCCGGGCCGAGACGCATCCGATGATCGGCTACTTCACCAATGTCGCGGTGCTGCGCACGGTGCTGGACCAGCGCCGGGGCTTCACCGCCCTGCTGGACCAGGTGCGCGAGGGCCTGCTGGCGACCGAGGCACGGATCGACGTGCCCTTCGACATGGTGGTGGAGGCGCTGGCCCCGCCGCGCCAGGCCGGGGTGAACCCGCTGTTCCAGGTGAAGTGCACCGAGCAGGACGGCACGCCGGGCGACGGTGATTTCGCCGGGCTGGCCATGACGCTGCGCGGCCTCGCCGGCGGCGCGGCGCATTTCGATCTCAGCCTCGACCTGACCGACCGGCGGGAGGGCATCGACCTGCTGCTGGCCTACACCACCGACGTGTTCGACGCGGCGACGATCGAGCGCCTGGGCGCGGATCTCGCCGCCCTGGCCGAGGCGGTGGTGGCGGCGCCGGAGCGGCGGCTGGCCGACCTCGCCCCGGCCCCGGCGCCCTCCAGCGCCTTCGGCCCGGCCAGCGCCGCGCCGCCGGCCGATCTGGTCGCAGCATGGCGGGCGCTGGCGGCGGCGGCGCCGAAGGCGATCGCCCTCCGGCACGAGGATCGCTCCTATACCCGCGCCGAGCTCGATCAGGCCTCCGACCGGCTGGCGCGGCGGCTGGTGGCCGGCGGCGTCCGGCCCGAGGACCGGGTGGCGCTGCAGATGGGGCGGACGCCGGAATGGGGGCTCGGCCTCCTCGGCGTGCTCAAGGCCGGCGGCGCCTATCTGCCGCTCGACCCCGCGGCCCCGGCAGAGCGACGGGCCGAGCTGGTGGCCGACAGCGGTGCCCGCTGGCTGCTGGTCGACGCCGAGACGCCGGACGGCTTCGGCTGCGAGGTGCTGCGCCTGTCCCTGGACGATGACGCCGACGACGCCTCGGCGGTGCTGCCCGAGCCGGCGCCGGACCAGGCCGGCTGCCTGATCTACACCTCCGGGTCGACCGGCAAGCCCAAGGGTGTCGTCGTCACCCGCGGCGGCATCGCCGACTACGCAAGCGGCGTGCTGCGGGTGCTGGACCTGCCGGACGGGGCGCGGATGGCGATGGTCTCCACCGTCGCCGCCGATCTCGGCAACACCGTGCTGTACGGCGCGCTCTATGGCGGCGGAGAGCTGCACCTGGTCGACCCGGCCCGCGCCTTCGACCCGGACCGCTTCGCCGAGTATATGGCGGCCCAGCGGATCGAGGTGCTGAAGATCGTGCCGAGCCACCTGCAGGCGCTGCTGCAGGCGCGCCGGCCGCAGGATGCGCTGCCGGCGCACACGCTGGTGCTGGGCGGCGAGGCCACCGGCTGGCCGCTGCTCGAGCGGATCCGCGAGCTGGCGCCCGGCTGCCGCGTGGTCAACCATTACGGCCCGACCGAGGCCACGGTCGGCGCGCTGTGCCAGCCCGCGGCCGAGGCTTGGCGCGCCGCCGGCACGCTGCCGATCGGCCGGCCGCTGCCCGACGCCGCGGCGCATGTGCTGGACGATCATCTGAACCCGGTGCCGGCCGGCGCGGCGGGGCAGCTCTATCTCGGCGGCCCCGGCGTGGCGCGCGGCTATCTCGGCCGCCCGGACCTGACCGCCGAGCGCTTCGTGCCCGATCCGTTCGGCGCGCCCGGCAGCCGACTGTACCGCACCGGCGACCGGGTGCGGCGCCTGGCCGACGACAGCCTGGAATTCCTGGGCCGGGCCGATGACCAGGTGAAGATCCGCGGCTACCGGGTCGAACCGGGCGAGGTGGCGACGGCGCTGCGCGGCCTGGACGGCGTGGCCGACGCCGCGGTGGTGGCGCTGCCGGCGGAGGATGGGCGGCTGCAGCTCGCCGCCTATGTCGCGGCGCCGGCCGGCACGGATCTGGAGGCGGTGAAGGCCCGGCTCGCGGCGCGGCTGCCGGACTATATGGTGCCTTCCGCCTGGGTGCGGTTGGACGCCCTGCCGGTCACCGCCAACGGCAAGCTCGACCGCAAGGCGCTGCCGGCGCCGGAGGCGGCGAGGCCGGCCGGCGACCCGCCGCGCGGCGAGACCGAGCAGGCGCTGGCCGCGCTCTGGTCCGGCCTGCTGGGCACCGACGCGATCGGTCGCGACGACAACTTCTTCGCCCTGGGCGGGGATTCGATCCTCAGCCTCAAGCTGCTGGCGCGGATCCGCAAGCAGGGCCTGGCCGGGGGGAAGGCGCTGACCCTGGCCGACATCCTCAACGCTCGCAGCCTGGCCGACCTCGCGACCCGGATCGCGCCGGCGCCGCCGCAGGGGCCGGAGGTGGTGCATCTGCAGCAGGGCGGCCGCGGCGTGCCGCTGTACTGCCTGCCGGGGCTGATCGTGAACTCGACCGAGTTCGCCTCGATGGTCGCGGCGCTCGGTGGCGACCGCCCGGTTACCGGCTTCGTCAGCCACGTCTATACGGAGCAGCGCTGGCGCGGCTACGACATGGCGGCGCTGGCCGAGGAGTTCGCGGCCCATATCGAGCGCACCGCCGGCGGCCGCTGCGCCCTGCTGGGCTGGTCCTCCGGCGGCGACCTGGCCTTCGAGACGGCGCATCGCCTGAAGGGCCGGGTGGCGGTCGAGTTCCTGGGCCTGGTCGACGTTTTCGAATCCGTCCCGTTCCGCACCGACCGGACGCTGTCGGAAGAGGAACGGCAGCGGGCCGCGGCCTTGCTGGAGCAATGGCTCGGCCGCTCGGCCATGGCGGCGCGGTGGCGGTCGCTGTTCGCGCTGATGGACGAGGCCGAGCGGGCGGCGTTGGAGGCCTATGTGCTGGCCGAGGGCGACGGGCTGCCGGCGGACGGCCCCGACCTGACCTCGCGCGAGTTCGAGCTGTGGGCGATGCTGGACAAGCGGCTGCGCGCGGCGCGGTACGAGTACCGGCCGCTCGACCTGCCGGTGCATGTCTGGCAGGCGGAGGATTCGCTGAGCCAGCCGGAGCCGCTGCGGGACTGGAGCCTGCTGGCGCCGGTGGCGGCGCTGGAGCGGGTGGCGGGCGCCGTGCATCTCGACATCATCCACGCTCCGGACTTCCAGTCCGGCGTGCGGGAGGCGCTGCGCCGGGCCGATGCCGTTCCGGCGGTGGCGGCGCAGTAGGGGAGGGGCCGCGCCCCCGCCGGTCAGTGCGGATAGCTGATCGGCGGGCCGCCGGCCGGGTGGGGCAGGACGCCCATCGGGATGCCATAGATCGCCTGCAGCCGTTCCGGATGCAGGATCGTGTCCGGGGTGCCACGGGCGATCAGCCGCCCGGAATGCAGCGCCACGATGTCGTCGCAGAACCGGGCCGCCATGTTGATGTCGTGCAGCACCACGACGACGCCCAGCCCCTTGCCGCGGCTCAGCCGCTGCACCAGCGCCAGGACATCGACCTGATGGGCGATGTCGAGGGCGGAGATCGGCTCGTCCAGCAGCAGGCAGGCGGCGTCCTGCGCCACCAGCATCGCCAGCCAGGCGCGCTGCCGCTCGCCGCCCGACAGGGTCTCGACCAGCCGGTCGGCAAAGGAGGCGATGTCGGTCAGCGCCATCGCCTCCTCGACCTTCTCCCGGTCCGTGGCGCCGAAGCGGCCGAGCGCGCCGTGCCAGGGATAGCGGCCCAGCGCCACCAGCTCGCGCACCAGCAGGCCGGAGGCCGGCGGCGTCTGCTGCGGCAGATAGGCCACGCGGCGGGCGAAGGCGCGGTCGGCCCAGTCCCGCAGCGGCCGGCCCTCGAACCGGACCGTGCCGGCGCTCGGCGGCTGCTGCCGGGCCAGGAGCTTCAGCAGCGTCGACTTGCCGGAGCCGTTATGGCCGATCAGCCCGGTGACCCGGTGCGGCGCCAGCCTCAGGTCCAGCGGCTGCAGCAGGGCGCGGCCGGCGACGGCGAAGGCGGCCTGCGACAGCTCGAACATCGCCGGCCCGGCATCGGTCTCGGCCACAGGGGCGGGGGCGGTATGGTTCACGCCGGTCTCGCTTTCTCCAGCGGGCAGGTCGAGCACAGCTCCAGGCTGGGGATCAGGTAGCGGATGCAGCAGACACGCCGCACCCTCTTTCGCTTCCCGCCGCGCTCGACATAGCGCACCGGCTCGAACAGCGGGTTGGCGCGCCGGCCGGGCCAGTCGCGGCTGGCCATCAGCGCGCGGGCCTGGGCCGGGCCGGGGCCGCGCGCCAGCCCGGACGCCTCGATCTGCCGCAGCAGGTTCTCGAACAGGTTGCCGACATTGCTCCACAGCACCTTCGCGGTGGCGCCGCTCTGCGCCGCCAGCGCCCGGATCAAGGGCTCGATATGGCCGTCGACCAGCGGCCCGAAGCGCTCGAACCCGTCGGCCGGGGTGGCCGGGCCGCCGCCATGCGGCAGCTTGAACGCCGTCGTCTGCCCGTCCGGGGCAACGATCACCTCGACCTCGTCGAGATCCGTCGGCAGGCCATGCTCCAGCAGCAGGCTCGCGGCCACCACCGGCGTCAGCAGCATCCAGAAATGCCACTTCGCCCACATCGAGGCCACGGCCCGCGGTTCCGGCTGGTCATAGCGCCGGGCGAAGCGCTCCAGGATCGGGCCCAACACGGCCGGGTCGAGCAGCTCGGACCCCCGCAGGCCCGGCCGTGGATCATCGGCCAGCGCCAGCCGGTCGGCGAAATCGGCCAGCGGGCCGACGAAGATCGGGGCCAGGGCGTCGATCATGAGGCAGCCGAGGAGGTCATGCCGGCCGTCGCCGTTGCATCAGCCAGATGAAATACGTGCCGCCGACGAAGGTGGCAACCAGCCCGGCCGGCACCTGCCAGGGGAAGGCGATGGTGCGGCCCAGCCAGTCGGCCAGCACCATCAGCCCCGCGCCCAGCAGGCCGGCGGCCAGGATCTGCGGCGTCGGCCGCCGCAGGCCGAGCATGCGGACGATGTGCGGCGCCATCAGCCCGACGAAGCTGAGCGGGCCGACGGTCAGCGTCGCCCCGGCGGTCAGGATGGCGGCCAGCAGCAGCAGGGCCGCCCGGCTGCGGGCCAGGGAGACACCCAGCGCCCGGCCGGTGGCGGCGCCCAGCGGCAGGATGGTCAGCCAGCGCCCGGCCAGCGGCAGGATCAGTGCGGCAGTGAGGGCAAGACCGCAGGTGATTGCGGCGTCGCCGGCCGAGACGCCATAGGTCGACCCCGACAGCCAGCCCAGCAGCAGCGCCGTGCGCGGATCACCGCTGAACAGCAGCGCCACCAGGAAGGCGCTGGCGACGGTGGTCAGGGCCATGCCGGCCAGCAGCATGTGCTCGGAGGAAAAGGCCGATCGCCGCCCGAGGGACAGCACGGCCAGCAGCGCCGCCAGCGCGCCCAGCCCGGCCACCCCGGTCAGGGCCAGCCGGTCCAGCCCCGGCACGAACAGCGCCGCCAGGATCAGGGCCAGGGCGGCGCCGGAGGAGACGCCGAGCAGCTCCGGGCTCGCCATGGCGTTGCCGGTCAGGCGCTGCAGCACCACGCCGGCCGCCGCCAGCATGAAGCCGGCCCCCAGCGCGGCGGCGACGCGCGGCGCCCGCCACGGCAGCAGCAGGTCGAGATCGGCTCCCAGGCTCCATTGCCATCCGTCCGGCGTGCGGCCCAGCGCCAGCGCGGCCCAGACAACGAGGCCGAGCAGCAGCAGGGCGCAGGCGACCCAGGGCCAGGGGTGCCGGCGGCGGTGGTCGGCGGAGGAGGCGGGCCGGTCCGGCCGGGCCTCGCCGGCCGCAGGCCGCAGCCGGCGCAGCAGCCACAGCAGCAGCGGCGCGCCGAGCATGGCGGTGACGGCGCCGGTCGGGACGGCGCCGCTGGCATCGACGAATTGCAGCAGCTGGTCGGTCAGCGCCAGCAGCCCGGCGGAGACCGCCGGGGCCCACAGCAGCCGGTCGCGGAACCGGCGGGCCCCGGCCAGGCGGGCAATGGCGGGTCCGGCCAGGCCGATGAAGCCGATCGGCCCGACCAGCGCGGCGACCGAGGCGCTGAGCAGCACCGCCACCGCGATCGCCGCCAGGCGCGCCGCCGCCGGCGACAGGCCGAGGCCGCGGGCGCCATCCTCGTCGAGGTCGAGCAGGGTCAGCGGCCGCAGCATCAGCGCGGCTGCCAGCGCCGCCAGGGCCAGGCGCGGCGCCAGGGCCAGCACCCCGCCCCAGCTGTTCTGGTTCAGCGCTCCGCCCTGCTGCACGAACAGGTCGGTCAGCGCCTCGTGATTGAACAGCACCAGCATCTTGCTGGCGGCGTCGAGATAGAAGGTGACGACCAGCCCGGCCAGGATCACGGCGATCGGCGCCAGCTTGTGGCGCCAGCTCAGCAGCAGGATCAGGGTGATCGCCACGACGCTGCCGATCAGGGCCACGGCCTCCTGCCCGGCGTCCAGGAGCGACGGCGCCATCAGCGTGGCGGCGATCAGCGCCAGCCGGGCCCCGGCGAAGACGCCCAGCGTCCCGGGCTCGGCCAGCGGGTTGCGCAGCGCCTGCTGGAACAGCACCCCGGCAAGGCCGAGCGCGCCGCCGCCGAGCAGCCCCATGGCCAGGCGCGGCAGCAGGCTGTACTGCGCCAGCATCTGGCGCATGTCGGCCGGATCGGGGGCGGTCAGGGCCTGCCGCCATTCCGCCGCCGGCAGCAGCGCCTGCAGATGGTGCAGGAACAGGGCCAGGGCCGCGGCGATCAGCACCGCCGCCAGGACGGCCGGCCGGCCCGCCGCGGCCGGCCGGGGCAAGGCGAGATCAGCCATTCGCGGTTCCGTGCGCCGGGAGGATCCGGGCCAGCTGCTGGGCGAAGCGGGTTGCGGAGGCCAGGCCGCCATTCGGATAGACCACCGGCATCTCGATCACCCGGCCCTGGCGCACGGCGGGCAGGGCGGCCCAGAGCGGGCTGGCCGCGAGCTGGCGCAGAGCGCGTTCGGTCTCGGCGCCGCGGTCGAAATGGATCAGGCGGGCTTCGGCGTCGCCGGCCAACTGCTCGATGCCGATCGAGGTGGTGCCCCAGACATTGGTCCGTCCGGTCCAGGCGTTGCGCAGGCCCAGCCGGGTCAGGACGTCGCCGATCATGCCGCGGCCGCCGAAGATCGCGGCGTGGCGCCCATCCTCGTTGAAGCGGACGACATAGACGGGCCGGTCGGTCCAGGGCTGCAGGGCCTGGCGGGCCTCGGCCAGGGCGGCGTCGGCGCGGTCGGACCAGGCCCGGGCCTCGGCCTCGCGGCCGGTCATCGCCGCCACCCGCAGCAGCAGGTCGCGCACATGCTCGACCGCCGGCTTCTCGGTCGAGAAGGTCGGCAGCCAGGCCACCGGGGCGATGCGCTCCAGCCCGAAAGGGCCGGACTCGGCCCAGGACGGCGCCAGGATCAGGTCGGGTCGCAGATGCTGCAACAGCTCGAGATTCGGTTCCTGCAGCGGGCCCAGATCCGGCACGCCGTCCGGCAGCGTCGGCTCGGCCACCAGGCGGCGGTACAGCGGAATGTTGCCGACCGCGACGGGCGTGACGCCCAGGGTCAGCAGCGTCTCAGTCAGCAGCAGGTCGATGGTCGCGACCCGGCGCGCCGCCGGTCCGGCGGGGATCTGCGCATGCGCGGAGCCCAGGCCCGCCAGGGCCAGGCCGATCCCCCCCAGGACCGCGCGCCGGGTCGGCATCAGGGCGTCACCATTTGTAGCCCAGCGTGGCCGACAGGGTGAACGGCTCGCCATAGCGGCAGCCGCTGATGTCGACGCAGGTGATGTAGTCCTTGTCGAACAGGTTCTTGGCATTGAGCTGCAGCGTGGTGCCGGTCAGGCGCTCGTCCAGCACGCCGAAATCGTAGGAGACCATGGCGTCGACCAGAACCCGGCCCGGCACGTCCTCCTTGAGCGGGCGCTCGTCGGCGTCGACGCCCGGGATGTTGGCGGAGCTCAGATACTGGAGCCCGGCGCCGACCGTCAGGCCCTTGATGCCGAGGCCGTCGAGCTTGTAGTCGGCCCAGACCGCGATGTTGTGATACGGGACCAGGGCCAGGCGCTGGTCCTTCAGCTGGCCTTCCAGCGTGCGCGCATCGGTATAGCTGTAGGCGGCGACGAGGTTCAGGGCGCCGAGGCTGGCCCGGGCCTCCAGCTCGATGCCCTGCGACCGCACCTTGCCGGTCTGGATCGAATAGGTGGTGTCCTCAGGATCCGTCATCAGGACGTGATCCTGGTCGATCCGGAAGATGGCGCCGCTGATCAGGAAGTTCTCGCCCGGCGGCTGGTAGCGCAGCCCGACCTCGTACTGGTTGGCCTTGCTCGGCTCGAACTGCTTGCCGTCCTTGCTGATGCCGGCGTTCAGCGCGGTGGGGTCGAAGGACTGGCTGAAGCTGAAATAGGGCGCCAGGCCGTCATCGAACAGGTACAGCAGCCCGACGCGGCCGGTGAAGGCGCTGTCCGACCGGCTCTGCTTCCGCGGAACGTTCAGGGCGTCGAGAACGGCCTGGTTGCGATAGCTGGTGTTGTAGGCGTCGGCCCAGTCGTAGCGGCCGCCCAGCAGCAGGACCAGCTTGTCGTAGATCTTCATCTGGTCCTGGAAATAGACGCCGATCTGCGAGCCCGAATTGTTGAAGCCGGTGTTGTTGCTGTTGACGCTGACCTTCGCGTTGTAGACCGGGTGGTAGATGTCGTTGAGATCGGCGACCGTGCCGCCGAGCCGGTTGGTGTCGTAGCCGACCCCGTAGGTGTCGACGCCGGCCAGCAGGGTGTGCTGCACCGGCCCGGTCTCGACCTTCGCCTCCAGCGAGGTGTCGGTGGTGAAGCCGTTCGACAGCTCGTCGCGGTTGATCACACCCCGCTTCAGCGAATTGTCCGGCTTCAGGCCGCCGTAGCTCAGATAGTTCCAGTCCACCTCGGCATGGTAGTAGCGCAGGGAATTGCGCAGGGTCAGGCTGTCGTTGAACTTGTGCTCGAGCTGGTAGCCGAGCGTGTAGCTCTGGCTGTAGTACTTGTCGTAGCCCTTCTGGCCGATGAACAGGTCGCGCGGGATCTTGCCCTCGCGCAGCTCGGTGAAGGGCATCGGCGGCGCGAAGCGGGTGTAGATCTCCTGATAGTCGCTCAGGAAGGTGATCGTGGTCGCGTCCGACGGCCGCAGGGTGAAGGCCGGGGCGATGTACAGCTTGTCGTCCGGCACGTGATCGACCCAGTTGCCGGAATCGCGCCACAGCCCGGTCAGCCGGTAGGTCAGCTTGCCGTCCGGGTCGATCGGCCCGCTGGTGTCGCCCGAGAACTGGGTCCGGCCATAGGTGCCGTATTCGGCATTCAGCTCATGGAACGGCGTATCGGTCGGCCGCTTGCTGACCGCGTTGACCACGCCGCCCGGGGTCACCTGGCCGTAGAGGATGGAGGAGGGGCCGCGGAGGACCTCGATACGCTCCAGCCCGTAGGGCTCCTGGTTGCCGTCATAGACGTTCGACTGCAGCTTCAGGCCGTCGCGCAGCATGCCGGAGGCGCCGGTGGCCACGTTGAAGCCGCGGATCATGAAGTCGTCATTGATCCGGCTGTAGGCGCCGGACTGGAAGGTGATGCCCGGCGTGTAGGTCAGCGCCTGGGACAGGGTCTCGGCGTTCGTCGCCGTGATCTGGTCCTGCGGGACCACCGAGATCGACTGCGGCGTCTCGATCAGCGGGGTGTTGGTCTTGGTGGCGCTGAGGCTGGTGTTGGCCACGAAGCCCTGCACCGGGCCGGTCGGGCTCTCGCCCTGGCCGGTGACCACGATCTGGGGCAGGACGATGCTGCTCCCGGGCTGCGTCTGCTGCGGCTGGGCCGGCGGCTGAGCTTGCGTCTGAGTCTGCGCCTGCGCGGATGTCCCGACCGATCCGCCGGCCGCGACGAGAATGGTAGTCGTTAGCAACATCCGCACGCGATCGCGCGCGCCGTATCCAGCACCCATGCCACCCCATCCCTTCCTATCCGGAATCGCGGGCACCGGCGATCCTCGCCGCGCCCGTCTTCGAATGCCGGGTGCTGCTTAACAAGATTAATAATGACTCGCAATCTCATTCGCAGAGATTTTCGACGATCTCGACGGATCGGGCCACCCCGTCGGGCTTGCCGCCACGGGCCGCTGGCGGAGTATCACGCCCGGCTGAGACGATCGAGGATGGATTGGGCCTGGTCGAGATGGCGCTTCACGATCGGCACCATCTGCGTCGCGATCGCCTTCAGCGCCGGGTTGCCGCCGAAGCTGCTGTAGTCCTGCTGCAGCTTCAGCGCCGCGGTGTGGGCCTCCACTTGCGTCCGCATGTACAGCCGGTCGAAATCCTGCTCGGTCGCGTTGGCCAGGGCCTGCAGCAGCTGGTCGTGAGCGGCGTCGACCGAGACCGGCAAGGAGAGGTCCTGGCCCTTCGCCGCATCCGCCAGCTGCTCGCTGGCCTTGGTGTGGTCGTCGAGCATCATCCGGGCGAAGCTGCGGACCTCGTCCGACGACGCCTTCTCCAGCGCGACCTGGGCGGCCGAGATCTCGAACAGGCCGCTGATCGCGGTCTGCCGGGCATAGGTGGCGGCGTCGATCTGCACGGGCTGGGTGGCCGCGTCGGCACTCTGCGCCGATGCGGTCGGAATGGTCGCCAGGCAGGCCAGGGCGGCGAAGCTCAGGGCGGCCAGGAGTCGTCGCATGGGTCGGCTCCATGATCGGTCGGCTTGCCTGGTCAACGCGAGGCCCGGATCGCCGGTTCCGACGCCAGGGGCAGCGGGTCGACCCGGATCTCGGCGATCAGCGGCAGGTGGTCGGAGGCGTGCCGCCCCTCCGCATCGACACGGCTGCCGACCAGCGCGTGGCGCGGCCGGCAATAGACCCGGTCCAGCGTCAGCACCGGCCAGCGGGCCGGATAGGTGCGCTGCGGCGTCCGCGCCGGCAGCGTTTCGGCCAGCGACCGGCGGACGGCGCCGTTCCAGGTCCAGTCGTTGAAGTCGCCGAGCATGACCGAGGTCGGCGCCGCGCTGTCGGCAATCCGCGCCAGCATCGCCGCCTGCCGCCGCCGCTCGGCGAAGGCGAGGCCGAGGTGCACGGCGGCGAGGTGGAACGGCCCGCCGGGGGCCGAGACCATGGCCTCGATGGCGCAGCGCGGCTCCCGCCGGGACTGGCTCAGGTCGTGCAGCCGGACGGCGGAGAGCGGCCAGCGGCTGATCAGCAGGTGCCCGTAATGCCCGTCCGGCGCCACGATGGTGCGGGCCGCGGCGGTGTGCGGGCCCAGGGCGGCGGCGAGCCGGGCGAAGGGCGACTCCGCGCCGGCGCCGCGGCCGCGCGAATCCACCTCCTGCAGCGCCACGATGTCGGGCCGGTGCCGCTGCACCAGGGCGATCACCCGGTCCAGGTCGTAGCGGCCGTCCGGACCGATGCCGGCATGGATGTTCCAGGTCAGGAGGCGGAGCGTCGCGTCGCCGGTCACCCCGGATCCCGCCGCCTCCGGCTGACCAGTGCCTGCAGCCCGACCGACAGGGCGATCCAGGCGCCGATGACCGCCAGCACGATGCCGATCCGTGCCGGCGACGGGTCGGTCAGGATCGACAGCAGCCGGTCGCCCAGCGTCGACAGCACCAGCAGGCCGGGCGCGAGGCCGAGCGCGGTGCCGAGGACGAAATCGAGCACCGGGATCCGCGCCGCGCCGGCCACCAGGTTGACCAGGGTGAAGGGCGCGACCGGGACCATCCGGATGGTGGCCACGGCGACGATGCCGCGGCGGGCGATGCCGTCGCGGATCCGATGCAGCCGCGGGCCCATCGCGGCGCGCAGCGCGCTCTCGCCGGCCAGCCGCCCGACCAGATAGCCGGCCACCGCGCTGACCAGGGCGCCGGCCCCGGCATAGGCCAGGCCCGGCCAGGCGCCGAAGGCGGCGGCGGTGGCGGCGATCAGCACCGTCACCGGGAACATCACCATGCCGCCGAGCACGAAGGCGGCGATCACCAGCGGCGCGGCCCAGCCGGTGCCGCTCAGGCCGTGCAGCGACTGCTGCAGCCGGTCCGGATGGGCCCAGCCGGCCAGGTCGGTGGTGCTCCAGGCCAGGGCCAGCAGCAGGGCCGCGATCGCGATCGGGGCCAGGCGCAGCAGGCCGCGCCAGCGCGCCTTGACCGGGGCCAGGGTGCGCTCGATCAGGCCGGTCGCGGGCAGCGGCCGGCGCGGGTCGGCGAAGGCGGCCAGGCTCCAGCCCTGCTCGGTGGCGATCGGCCGGTCGTCATCCACCGGCCACAGCCGGCGATCCCCGCTGCCGTCGCCGGCGATGGCGGCCAGCAGCGACCCGGTCTCGCCGAGGCGCCGCTCGATCTCCTCCGGCGCGACCCCGCAATGCTCGCCCAGCAGCCGGGCGCGGATTCCGCGGATCACCCGGCGCTCGGCCTCGCCCGTGGCCTCGATCACCAGGTCGCATTCGCTGTCGACGGCCATCGACCGGTTGCAGAGATTGGCGGAGCCGATGCGCAGCAGCCGGTCGTCGACGATGGTCAGCTTGGAATGGACCATGACGTCGGCGGTGGCCCCGTCGGCGCTGGCCTGCGGGTGCAGCAGCCGCACCCGGTCGCCGACGCCGGCGGCGCGCAGGATCTCCATGAAGCGGATGCGGCCGGGCGCCATGGCGTGGTGCTCGACCCAGCTGTGATGGATCCGCGGCGCGGCGATCACCGCCTGCAGCCCCGGCACCTCCTGCATCCGCTGGGCCAGCCGCCCGGCGATGCGGGCGCAGGTCAGGAACTGGTTCTCGATGTAGATCGTCTCCCGCGCCGAACCGATCATGTCCTCGTACAGCGCCTCGACCTCTCGCACCTCGCCCTCGCCGGGATAGTCCGGCAGGGTCCGCGAGATGCCGATGGCGATGTCGCGGAAGTCTGGCTCGACCCGCTCGGGCCAGGGCACGGACCGGCCCGCGATGGCGGGCAGCGCCTCGCAGCTCGCGCGCTCCCAGCGCCATCGCGCCAGCTCGGACAGGGCCCGGGCGGCGGGCCCGTCGACCGCCATCTGCACATCGTGGAAGGGCGGGTAGGGGACGCCCGCCGGGT
>NZ_NHON01000107.1 GCF_002195995.1 Inquilinus limosus | reverse complement strand
CGCCGGCGCAGGTCGACGAGGCGCTGATCGGCTGCGTGCTGCCGGCGGGGCAGGGCCAGGCGCCGGCGCGCCAGGCGACCCGCGGCGCCGGCCTGCCCGACGCGGTCGGGGCCACCACCGTCAACAAGGTCTGCGGCTCCGGCATGAAGGCGACGATGCTGGGCCGTGACCTGATCGCCGCCGGCTCCGCCGACATCGTCGTCACCGGCGGGATGGAGAGCATGTCGAACGCGCCCTGGCTGCTGCCGGGCGTGCGCGAGGGCTTGCGCTTCGGCCATGGCCGGATCTTCGACCATGCGGCGCTCGACGGGCTCGAGGACGCCTATGACAAGGGCCGGGCGATGGGCGATTTCGGCGAAGCGACGGCCGCCCGCTACGGCTTCACCCGGGCGGAGCAGGACGCCTATGCCGCCGTGTCGCTGCAGCGGGCCCAGGCGGCGATCGCCGCCGGCGCCTTCGCGGCGGAGATCACGCCGGTCGCGGTCCCCGCCAAGGGTGGCCCGGCCGAGGTCGCGGTGGACGAGAACCCGCGATCGCTCTCGGCCGACAAGATCCCGGGCCTGAAGCCGGCCTTCCGCCCGGACGGCACCATCACCGCCGCCAGTTCCAGCGCCAATGCCGACGGTGCCGCGGCGCTGGTCCTGGCCCGGCGCTCGGTTGCCGACCGGCAGGGCCTGCCGGTGCTGGCGACGATCCGCGGCCACGCCACCCATTCCCAGGCGCCGGAATGGTTCACCACCGCGCCGATCGGGGCGATCCGCCGGCTGCTCGACCGGGTCGGCTGGCGGGCCGGCGAGGTCGACCTGTTCGAGATCAACGAGGCCTTCGCCTGCGTGGTGATGGCGGCGATGCGCGACCTCGACCTGCCGCATGACAAGGTCAATGTCCATGGCGGCGCCTGTGCCCTCGGCCACCCGATCGGCGCCACCGGGGCCCGGCTGATCGTCACCCTGCTGGCGGCGATGCAGCGCCACGGCCTGCGCCGCGGCGTCGCCTCGCTCTGCATCGGCGGCGGCGAGGCGACCGCGATCGCGATCGAGAGATCCTAGCCGGCGTAGCGGATGGCGTCGTGCCCGTCCGGCCCGATGCGGCGCAGGCCGATCTTCTCGGCCACCCGCATCGACGCCACGTTGTCCGGATCGATGTCGGCGACCACCGCGATGCCCAGCATGTCCCGGGCATGGGCCAGCACCGGGGCCGCGGCCTCGGTGGCGTAGCCTCGGCCCCAGGCGGTGCGGTTGAAGCGCCAGCCGATCTCCACCTCCGGCCCTTCGCCGTCGAGTGGGATCAGCAGCACCCAGCCGAGGAATGGGGCCTCCGGCGTCCGGCCGCGGACGGTCCAGTAGCCCAGCCCCTTCGGATAGGCGGTGGAAATCCGCGCCTCGACGAAGCGGCGATGCGCCGCCGGGTCGGTCCAGGGCCCGGCGACATAGCGGGTCACCTCCGGGTCGCGGTCCATGGCCAGGCAGTCTTCCAGCTCGGCCATGGTCCGCGGCCGCAGGACCAGCCGCGGCGTCTCGAAGGATGGCAGCCCCGGCGCCACGGCCTTATCGCGGCAGCGGCTTGGTCTGGCCCGGCGCGATGCCGCCCAGCTGGGTCAGCAGCGCCGGATAGCTCGGGTCGGTCGGCGGCACCACACGCTGCGACGTCCCGGCCCGGGCGGCGCTGACCGGGCCGAAATTCAGCACGATCGCGGCGTCCCCGCGCATCGTCGCGGTGTCGCCGCCCTGGGTCACCGGCGGCGGCAACGGGGCTGGGAAGGTGGAGGCCGGCGCCGGCGTGAAGGCGGGGCCCGGCGGCACGGTGCCCTGGGGCACCGCCACCCCGCCCTGGGTCACCAGCGGCCGCGACGGTGCCACCGGGTTCAGCGGCAGCGGTTGCATCGGCCGCGGCGCCGGCCGCTGGATCGTCGTGGGCGGCGCGGTGAACGGGGTGGCGGGCCGCGGCACCGCCGGAGCGGTCGGGGCGATCAGCACCTGGCGCTGCTGCGGCGGCTGGAACGGCTGCGGGGCCGGGCGCGGCGCCGCTGGGGCGGAGGGCAGGGCCACCGGGCTGGCCATCGGCCGGAGCGCGTTCGGGCCGGCCGGCTGCAGCGACCCCGGGGCGCCGACCAGCCGGGCGTCATAATAGGAAGCGCCGGCCATGGCGCAGGGGATGACCAGCTCGACCGGCGTGCCGATCGGCAGCCGTCCGGCGCTGTCGGGATAGGTCCCGATCACCCCGGCGCCGACGCGGCACGATCCGCGGCCGACATCGGCGGTGACGTTGACCTGCAGCTGCAGATGGTAGGCGGGGGCCTGCGCCAGGGCCGGCAGGACGGCCGGCAGCGAGAACCCGAAGGCGGCGGCCAGAAGAAGCGGTTGTCTCATCGTCGCAAATCCTTCGAAGCCCCGGCGCGATTCCGGCAAAGGCGGCGCGCAGCGCTGCAGCAGGCCGGGCCGCCGCCGGTCGATTCCGTCGTCGGGACTATGCCCTGTCCCGCCGGGCGGCGGAAGCGGAGTGGGCTGTCAGCCGGCGTTACGCTGCCGGTAGGCCCAGACCGAGGCCGGAGGGATATTGGCCGTGACGAAGCCGACCCGGCGGCCTTCCAGCCCCAGCTTGTCGCGCTGCAGCGGCGAGGAGAAGGCGTAGGTGTACAGGACGACCTGCCGTCCCTTCGGCATCACCGAATAGGCCGAATCGAGGATCGCCTGCTGCTCCTCATGCGTCAGCAGCAGCATCGGGATGCCGCACAGGGTGGTGCCGACCTTGCCGATCACCTCGGGCGGCAGGATCTCGCCCAGGCGGCGGGCATCGCCCTCGATCACATGGATCCCAGGGAAGGCCTCGCGCAGATGCCGTGCCATCTCCGGGTTGATCTCAAGCACGTAGAGCCGGTCGGCCGGCACGCCGCGCTCCAGGATGCCGCGGGTGATGGCCCCGGTGCCGCCGCCCAGCTCGACCACGTATTCGTCGGGCGCGCGCCGGATCTCCTGCGTCAGCCGGCGCTTCAGGGCGGGGGAGGAGGGCGTCACCGACCCCACCTCGCGCGGATTGGCGAGCCAGCGGCGGAAGAACAGCCAGGGATTCATGTCCGGCCGGTCTGGGCCGGCTTTGCGGTCGGTCATCAAGCGACGGGTCCTTACGACGTCGAACGGATGGAGGCGTCCGATCCTCCGGGCGACGCACGCTAAATGCTCCGTTCCGCCTCCGATCGCAAGCGCGTCGCGTCGATCCGGCCGCATTGTGCGGGCCGGGACGGCGGCTCGGGCGATGGCGGCGATGATGTGGTCTTTATCGGCATTTTTCTGGATTTGCGAGCATTGCACTATTCGACCTGGAGTCTTCCCGATTACATTGCGGCGGTCAGCCATATCTCCATCATCGTGGCGCCGGGCCAGGGCTCGCCGGATCGAGGGTGGGGCCGTATCCGGCATCTCATCGTTCGACGGGAGGGGCTCCGCACCAGGCGCCGATTCTTTCTGGTCTCGGCATCACCGGCAGGACCTGGCAGGGAAAGGCTACAGCGGTAGCCGTTTTCCGGCGGCCCGAACATCCTGCCGTAGCCGTGCCGGCCGTATCCCGGACCCTGGACCGGACGGGCCCGACGCGGCCGGCCCTGTCGTCCGACGCGCTGCTGTCATGCCGCAGGCGCCGGGCGATGGGGCCGGTGATGGTTGACGGCGCCCCTTGCCGGGACAGATATGGAACCCGGTCCTGCCGCCCAAGCAACCATCGGTGCGTTTCCCCATGACGGACACAACATTCGACCGGCCCGTGCCGGCCCCCGCCAACACCACCGGCCGGATCGTCATGGCCAGCCTGGTCGGCACCGCCATCGAGTTCTACGACTTCTACATCTACGGCACGGCCGCGGCCCTGGTGTTCGGGCCGGTGTTCTTCCCGCAGGAATCGGATGCGGCGCAGCTGCTGCTGTCCTTCGCCACCTTCGCCATCGCCTTCATCGCCAGGCCGGTCGGCTCGGCCCTGCTGGGCCATTTCGGCGACCGCATCGGCCGCAAGGCGACGCTGGTCGCCTCGCTGCTGCTGATGGGCGTCTCGACCACGCTGATCGGCGTGCTGCCCGGTTATGACGCGATCGGCTGGCTGGCGCCGGCGCTGCTGTGCCTGCTGCGCTTCGGCCAGGGGCTGGGCCTCGGCGGTGAATGGGGCGGGGCGGCGCTGCTGGCGGTGGAGAATGCGCCGGCCGGCAAGCGCGGTTGGTTCGGCATGTTCCCGCAGCTCGGCGCGCCGATCGGCTTCCTCGCCGCCAACGGGCTGTTCCTGCTGCTGGCGCTGGGGCTGGACGACGCGCAGTTCCGGGCCTGGGGCTGGCGCGTGCCGTTCCTGCTCAGCGCCGTGCTGGTGGCGGTCGGCCTCTATGTCCGGCTGAAGCTGGTCGAGACGCCGGTGTTCCGCGAGGCGATGGAGCGGCAGGAGCGGGTGCGGGTGCCGATCGGCGACGTGCTGGCCCGCTACACCCGGGTCACCATCCTCGGCACCCTGGCAATGGTGTCGTGCTATGCCCTGTTCTACATCACCACGGTGTTCGCGCTCGGCTACGGCACCAAGTCACTGGGCTATTCCCGCCAGGCCTTCCTGGGCCTGGAATGCTTCGCCATCATCTTCCTCGGCCTCGGCATCCCGCTCTCCTCCAGCCTCAGTGACCGCATCGGCCGCCGGCCGGTGCTGATCGTCGGCGGCATCCTGACGGTGCTGTTCGGCTTCGCCCTGGCGCCGCTGCTGGGCAGCGGCTCGGCGGTGCTGGTCACCCTGTTCCTGTGCCTCGGCCTGTTCCTGATGGGGCTGATCTTCGGCCCGATGGGCGCCTTCCTGCCGGAGCTGTTCCCGACCGGCGTGCGCTACACCGGCGCGTCGCTGACCTACAACCTGGCCGGCATCCTCGGCGCGTCGCTGGCGCCCTACATCGCCCAGACGCTGGTCGCGGAGGGCGGGCTCAGCTGGGTCGGGCTCTACATCAGCGTCGCCGCGGTGATCAGCGTGGCCGCGGTCTGGCTGATCGGCGAGACCCATACCCAGGACCTGACCCGGGTGGCCGGCGACCGCTGAGGACATCGAGGCGGGGCGCGCCCGGCCCGGCGCGCCCGCACTCCGGTGACCGAAACCCTCAGCGGGGCGCCCCGTCGAGCACGCTCCAGTCGACGCTGCGTGCCCAGTCGGCGAAGCCGTGCCAGCGGACGTCCGGAAAATCCCGCCGAAGGCCTGCAATATCAGTAGAATAGCCGGTACTGTTGAACCATTCATACATCAGCGCCAGATCCTCGCTCTGCTGCCGCACCGCGGCGACCGGGATCTCCTGATAGGCGATCGGGCCGCCGATGGCCTGCGACAGGATCCTGGCCTGCTCCGTGCCGGACAGCTCGTCCCCGGCAATGTCGAAGCGCCGGCCGAAGACCTGCTCGCGCCGTTCCGTCAGCGCCGCGGCGAAGGCGCCGATATCCGCCAGGGCCACCAGCTGCAAGGGGCGGTCGGCCGGCAGGTCGAAGGCGTACACCCCCTGGCGCAGCCCGTCGATCGCCCAGGGCGCGACGATGTTCTCCATGAAGGCGACCGGGGCGCTGACGGTGTAGGGCAGGCCGAGCCCGGCGATGTGCCGCTCGACCACATGCTTGCTGTCGAAATGCGGGACGCCCGTCTTCCGGTCGGCGCTGCCGACGGAGGAATAGATCAGGTGCCCGACGCCGGCGGCCTTCGCCGCATCGGCGGCGCGGATCCCCTGGCGGGCCTCCTCCTCCGGTCCGGCCTCGTAGCTGTTGCCCATCAGGTACATCGTGTCGACGCCTGCCGCCGCCTGCTGCACCGAGCCCGGGTCGCCGAGGTCGCCGGCGACGATCTCCACGCCGGCCGAGGTCAGCCGCCGCGCGGCCGCGCCGTCCGGCTTGCGGGTCAGCGCCCTGACGCGATGGCCCCGCGACAGCAGCGCGGCGGCGACCGCGCCGCCCTGCTGGCCGGTGGCGCCGGTCACCAGCACGGTTCGCTTGATGCTCATGGGTCTGCTCCTTCTGTGTCCCACGGAGCAGAGTTGGGATCTCGTGGATTGATCCATTATGGGCGATAATCGGGAAACCTTGTCCCATCCGGCGATGCAATGCCTGATCTGAACGACATCGCGGTGTTCGTCCGGGTCGTCGAGGCCGGCAGCTTCACCGCCGCGGCCCGGCTGCTCGGCATGCCCAAGACGACGGTGAGCCGCCGCGTCGCCGCGCTGGAGCGGGCGGTCGGGGTGCGCCTGCTGCAGCGGACGACGCGCAGCCTCGGGCTGACGGATGCGGGCCGTCTCTACCATGACCAGGGCAGCCGGGCGCTGCGGCTGATCGAGGAGGCCAACCAGCAGCTGGCGGAGGCGCGGGCCGAGACGTCGGGCACGATCCGCATCTCGGCGCCCGTCGGCTTCGGCGGCCATTTCTTGACCGCCACGGTGTTCGACTTCCTGGCGGCCTATCCGAAGACCCGGGTTGAGCTGCGGCTCACCGACGACAGGCTGAACCTGATCGAGAACGGTATCGACCTCGCCTTCCGGACCGGCATCCTGCCGGATTCGACGCTGATCGCCCGCCGGCTCGGCGCCACCCTCCGGATCCTGTGCGCCAGCCCGGACTATCTGGCGCGCCGGGGCGTGCCGAGGGTCGCGGCGGACCTCGCCGGTCATGATTGCGTCATCGCCGGTCCCTCGGCGATCGGCGCGTCCTGGGTGTTGGATGGGCCGGAGGGGCAGGAGACCGTGGCCGTGTCCGGCCGCTTCGCCGCCAACGAGATGCAGGCCGTGGCCGCGGCGGCGCTCGCGGGCTACGGCATCGCACAGCTGCCCGACGGGATCGCCGGCGCGCTGGTCCGGGACGGGCGGCTGCGCCGCGTCCTTCCGGGCCACGCCGCGCCGGTCGGCGGCATCCATGCGGTCTATCCCAGCGGCCAGCACCTGTCGCCGCTGGTCCGGTCCTTCATCGAGCTCGCCGCCAAACGGCTGGCCACGGTCGGGATCGGCGACCAGGACGGGGTCGCCGTCCCGCACTGGTGACGGTCAGGCGGTCCGGCTCAGCCGTGACTGTGCCCGTACAGCTCCTTCGGGTCGTGCAGCACCGGCAGGTCGGTGTGCCAGGCGCCGTCGCGCGCCACCCGGAAGAAGCAGCTCCGCCGGCCGGTGTGACAGGCGACGCCGGTCTGGTCGACCCGCAGCAGCACCGCGTCGCCGTCGCAGTCCAGCCGCAGCTCGACCAGGCGCTGCACCTGGCCGGAGGTGTCGCCCTTGCGCCACAGCGACTGGCGCGAGCGCGACCAGTAGCAGGCGCGGCCGCTGGCCAGCGTCTCCTCGATCGCCGCGCGGTTCATCCAGGCCAGCATCAGCACCTCGCCGGTGTCGTGCTGCTGGGCGATGGCCGGGACCAGCCCGTCGGCGTCGAAGCGGACCTCGTCGAGAAGCGTCGCGACACTCATGCCGCCGCCCGCAGCCGGTCCAGCCCGGCCTCCAGATCGGCGATCAGGTCGGCCGTGTCCTCCAGCCCGACATGCAGCCGCACGCCCGGCCCCTCGGCGTCCCAGCGCGTGGCGGTGCGGATCTTCTCCGGATGGGTCGGCAGGATCAGGCTCTCATAGCCGCCCCAGCTGGCGCCCATCTGGAACAGCTCCATGCCGTCCAGCATCGCCGCCACCTGGGTGGCGGAGGCCGGCTGCAGCACGATCGCGAACAGGCCGGAAGCGCCGGTGAAGTCGCGCCGCCACAGCGTATGGCCGGGGTCCTGCGGCAGGGCCGGGTACAGCACCCGCGACACCTCCGGCCGGGCCTGCAGCCAGCGCGCGACCTCCAGCGCGTTCTCCTGGTGCTGGCGCAACCGCACCCCCATGGTGCGCAGCCCGCGCTGGGCCAGGTACAAATCGTCCGGCCCGGCGCAGTGGCCGGACTGCACGGCGTGGGTCTTCAGGACCTGCCACACCCGCTTCTCGCGGGCGCCGACCACGCCCATCATCGCGTCGGAATGGCCGACCATGTACTTGGTCGCGGCATGCACCGTGACGTCGACGCCATGGCCGAAGGCATCGAAATACAGCGGCGTGGCCCAGGTGTTGTCGAGCGCGGTCAGGATGCCGCGCGACCGTGCTGCGGCGGCGATGGCCGGCACGTCCTGCACCTCGAAGGTCAGCGACCCCGGGGATTCGAGATAGACCAGCCGGGTGTTCCCCCGGAACAGGGATTCGATCGCGGCGCCGGCCAGCGGATCGAAATACTCGACCTCGACGCCGAAGCGGCTCAGCACCGCATCGGCATAGCGTCGCGCCGGGCCGTAGGTGCTGTCGGTGATCAGCACATGGTCGCCGGTCTTGACGAAGGCGGTCAGGACGACGTTGACGGCGGCGAGGCCGGAGGAGACGGCGATGGCGCCGTGGCCGCCTTCCAGCGCGGCGACCGCATCCTCGAAGGCCTCGCTGGTCGGGGTACCGACGCGGCCGTAGCTGTAGACCCCGTGCTCGAAGCCGGCATGGGCCTCGTCCATCGCCGCCACCGTCGGCCACAGCACGGTCGAGGTATGGTAGACGGGCGGGTTCACCATGCCGTGGTTCTCACGGGGATGGCGGCCGGCATGGGCGAGGACGGTGGCGGGGCGGCGGGACTTGGACATGGCGGTCAGTCGGTCGTGGCGGCGTGTGTCAGTTGTCACAACTGACGAGGCCGCCATCTTTCGGCCAGCCAAGCGGGCCGGTCAAACCCCTTCCGCGCAGGGCCGCTCCGACGACGCCTGATCGCCCGCCGCAGCGGGCGACGGAAATCGCCGCCTGTCACCGGCGTAACACTCTTCCCCGGTTCGGCAATGCGATCGTCATCCGGCCTGCCGAGGATGGCGAGTCGATAGAGCGGGACGCGGATGATGGATGTGACGGAAGCGAAGCCGACCTGCCGGGTGGTCGGCGCCGGGGCGCGGTTCACCGGCAAGCAGGCGCTGACCTACACGCCCGGCATCTCGGCCGAGACGGCGGGGGCGACGGGCATCCACCTGCAACTGGTCACCCTGCCGCCGGGCGCCCGGGCCAGGGCGCACCGCCACGAGGCGCATGAGACCGCGATCCATGTGCTGAGCGGGGAATCCGGCATGTGGTACGGCGACCGGCTGGAGCAGCACCTGATGGTCCGAGCCGGGGAGTTCCTCTACATCCCGGCCGGCATGCCGCACCTGCCCTACAACCCCAGCCCGACCGAGGATTGCGTCGCGGTGATCGCCCGCACCGATCCGAACGAGCAGGAGAGTGTCGTGCTGATGCCGGAGCTCGACGGCCTTCATCCGTAGCCGTCGAGTCCGGCGCCAGGCTCAGGACGTCGTGATCGTGGCCGAGGCGTTGCCGGGCAGCGTGTCGTGGTAGGAGCCGCCCTGGGTCCGCACGTCCGACACGGTGTAGCCGCCGAGATAGTTGATGGTGTCGACCCAGACATCGCCGGCCGCGAAGAGACAGCGATGCTGGTGGACGTCGAAGGACGCCACCGAAGCCGCGGCATTCTCCGGATCGAAGACCTGGAACCCGATTGCCAGGCCATCCGTGTAGATCGACGCGATGGTCACGGCGGCGCCGGCTGGCAGGGGGATGGTGCCGTCCTGTGTCAGGACCTGACCCTCGATGGCGGACGCCGACAGCAGGAGGTCTTTTGCGGTTCCGTTGTTCACCGTCGTCAGCAGGGCGGTGCAGTCGAAGCCGGTCTGCGTCCATTGCTGGGCTTGCGAGCCCTGCGCAACGGGCTCGAGCACGACGGCGGAGCCGTAGGGATTGCTCGTGGTATAGACGGTGAGCACCTGCCCGGTGAGCTGGCTGACGATCGTGCCGTTCGAGATCTGCCAGAGCTGCGCGGCTGTGCCCGGCTGCAGCGTGTCGACGATCAGCGCGTTGTTCTCGCCGATGCTCAGGGCGAGGGTCGAATTGCAGGCGCTGACGAGCTGGCCTGCGGAGGTGAGGAACCAGAGCTGCCACAGCGCGATGGAGCTGTCGAACGAGTCCGCCTGGAGGGTCGAGCCCGGCGCCGGCGGGATGCTGGCGATCGTCAGGACCGGCGGCTGCCCCTCGGTATCGAGCGCGGTGGCGAAGTAATAGAGCTGCATAATCGGTCTCCAGAAAAGCAGTCGATAGCCCCGGCGCACCGGGAGCCCGTGGGAATGAAATTCGGCCGAAGCCCGAAGGCTATCGGATGATCGATTCCGAGATCGAGATTAAAATCTTATGAAGGCCACATCCGGCCGGTGAAGAGACCGTCCGGCGGTTACTCGACGTGCTGCTCGATCACCTCGAGGAAGGCGTCGGCATAGCGCAGCAGCTTGGCCTGGCCGACGCCGGGGATGGAGGCGAACTCCGTCATCGATCGCGGCCGGGCATGGGCCAGCTCGGTCAGGGTGGCGTCGTGGAAGATGACATAGGGCGGCACGCCCTGCTCGCGCGCCAGCTCCAGCCGCTTGGCCCGCAGCGCCTGGAACAGCGAGGCCTCGGCCGGGTCGTCCGGCAGCGCCCGCACGGCGCGGCCGCCGGATTTGCTGCGTGACGCCCGCTTCACCGCCTCGCGCCGGAGATGGATCTCCTTCTCGCCGCGCAGCACCTCGCGGCAGTCGGGCGCCAGATGCAGTCCGCCATGGCCCTCGGTGTCGACGATCAGCAGCCCCGCCGCCACCAGCTGGCGGAACACCGACTTCCACTCCTGCTTCGACAGGTCGCGGCCGATGCCCCAGGTGCTGAGCCTGTCATGGCCCAGCTGGCGCACCCGGTCGGTCTCGCTGCCGGTCAGCACGTCGATGACATGGCCGACGCCGAAGCGCTGGCCGGTGCGGTAGACGCAGGACAGCGCCTTGCGCGCCAGCTCGGTGCCGTCGAACGCCTCGACCGGCTCCAGGCAGGTGTCGCAGTTGCCGCAGGGCTGGGGCAGCGCGTCGGCGAAATACTCCAGCAGCACCTGGCGGCGGCAGCGCACCGTCTCGCAATAGCCGAGCAGGGCGTCCAGCTTCTGCCGGTCGATCTGCTTCTGCCGCTCCGGCGCATCCGATTCCGCGATCAGCCCCTGGATCTTGGCGACATCCTGAATGCCATAGGCCAGCCAGGCGTCGGACGGCAGCCCGTCGCGGCCGGCGCGGCCGGTCTCCTGATAATAGGCCTCCAGGCTCTTCGGCAGGTCGAGATGGGCGACGAAGCGGACGTCGGGCTTGTCGATGCCCATGCCGAAGGCGATGGTCGCGACCATCACCACCCCGTCCTCCTTGAGGAAGCGGTCCTGGTTCGAGGCGCGCACCTCGCGGTCCAGCCCGGCATGGTAGGGCAGGGCCTCGATGCCCTCGCCGCGCAGCCATTCGGCCGTGCCCTCGACCTTGCTGCGCGACAGGCAGTAGACGATGCCGGCCTCGTTCGGATGCTCGCGCCGGATGAAGGACAGCAGCTGCTGGCGCGGATTCTCCTTCGGCACGATGCGGTAGCGGATGTTCGGCCGGTCGAAGCCGGCGACGAAGATGCGGCCGTTCTGCAGCTTCAGCCGCTCGGCGATGTCGCGCCGGGTCGGGCCGTCGGCGGTGGCGGTCAGGGCGATGCGCGGCACGCCCGGATAGCGCGTCGCCAGCGTGTCCAGCTGGAGGTATTCCGGCCGGAAGTCGTGACCCCATTGCGAGACGCAATGCGCCTCGTCGATGGCGAACAGGGCCAGCTTGCAGTCGTCGAGCATGTCGAGCAGCCCGTCGGTCAGGAGCCGCTCGGGCGAGACATAGAGCATGTCGAGTTCGCCAGCCCGCATCGCCCGGGCGATGTTGCGCGATTCGCCCGGCGGCAGGGCCGAATGCAGCGCCGCGGCGCGGACGCCGAGCTGGCGCAGCGTCTCGACCTGGTCCTGCATCAGCGCGATCAGCGGCGACACCACGACACCCAGCCCCGGGCGCACCAGCGCCGGCACCTGGTAGCACAGCGACTTGCCGCCGCCGGTCGGCATCAGCACCAGCGCGTCGCCGCCGGAGATCACCTGGGACACGATCTCGGCCTGCTGGCCGCGGAAGGCGGTGTAGCCGAAGACATCGTGCAGGACGGAGAGCGGATCGCGGGGCATCCCCGCTTATAGCGGTCGGCAGCCCCGAACCAAATACCCGATTGCAGCTATGCTTTAACCACAACAGGTTGTGGCTTTGTGGCTTTTCTGCACCTAGTCCTGCGACCGGCCGGAAAGCCTTAGGCCGGCGCCAGATCCGAGCTCGTCGGCGCCGCCGTCGGCACCTTGCGGCGCCGCGCGATCAGCAGGACGGTGAAGCCGGCAATCATGGTCAGGACCGGCAGCGCATACATGATCGGGATCAGCCCGAGCGAATCGCGTGCGACGCCGGCGACGCTCATGGTCGTGGCCTGCACCGCGACGACGCCGATGGCGGCGATCAGGATGCGGCGGCTCAGGCCGCGGCGGTTGTAGTCGCCGCTCAGGAGGACGCCGAGGCAGAACACGACATAGGCGAAGGGCAGCAGCGGGTCGGTGATGCGCTTGTGCCCTTCCATCACCAGCCGGCCGTAGTTCCGCATGTCGCGGGGCGAGGTCTGGTCAGGGTACAGCAGGTCGGGCAGGAACCGTTCGGACGGGGCGCGGTAGCTGCGGGCCAGATCCTCGGCGCCGGGCGTGTTCAGCGGCACGGTGTAGCTGTCGAAGGCGACCGGGTCGACCTTGCCGGTCTTGCGGTCCAGCTGCTGGATCACGCCCTTCAGCGCCACGATCCGCGGCCCGTCGTCGCTGTCCTCGACATAGCCGCGATCGGCGATGATGGTGACCGGCTGGGCCTCATTGTCGGTGATGTGGACCAGGATGCCGCTCAGGTCCCCGGTCACCGGGTTGCGGTCGCGCACGAACACCGTCTTGCTGTCGCCGATGGCGTTGAACTCGCCGGTCTGCAGGAAGGCGGCCGAGACGTCCGACTGGGCGATGGCGGTCAGGTCGCGGAACTCGCGGTTGGCCACCGGCCAGAAATACAGGGTCATGCTGTAGCTGAGGCCGGTGATGATCAGCCCCATCAGCAGGCCGGGCAGGGCCAGGCGCAGCTGGCCGATGCCGGCGCCGCGCATGACCAGCAGCTCGCCGTCCGACAGCATCCGGTTGTAGACGATCAGGCACGCGGCCACGACGCCGACCGGCAGCACCGCGATCAGGAACTCCGGCATCGACAGGAAGACGAGCTCGAGGAACAGCCCGGCCCCGACGCCGCCGTCGACGATCATCTGGATCAGCCGCATCGAGGTGGTGAGCATGATCGCGAAGACGAGGATCACGGTGGCGAGCGCCGTGGCGACCGCGATCTGGCGGAACATGTAGCGGCTGAGGAGCGACATGGCGGCACCGTATACACGAGCCGGAACACGACGGCCATGTTGCCAAGCGTCGCGGCGCTGATCCAGAATGCCGCGTGCCGAAAAGCACGACAAATCGCTGCGCAACGTAGCTGCCATGCTGCTTTAGGAAAACCAGGGAAGCTTCTGAAATGCTGAAGAACATCGATCCGATCATCACGCCGGATCTGCTCACGGTCCTGGCCAGCATGGGGCATGGCGACGACCTGGTGATCTGCGACACCAACTTCCCGTCCCGGTCGGTGGCGCAGCACACCATGGTCAAGGCGCCGATCGAGCTGCCGAATGTCAGCGCCGCGCGGGCGGTCCGGGCGATCCTGTCGCTGATGCCGCTCGACACCTTCGTCGACCATCCGGCGCGACGGATGGAGGTGGTGGGCCAGCCGGACGAGATCCCGGAGGTGCAGCGCGAGGTCCAGGCCGAGATCGACCGGGCCGAAGGGCGGGCCTGGCCGATGGGCTCGGTCGAGCGCTTCGCCTTCTACGAGGAGGCCAAGAAGGCCTACGCCGTGGTCCGGGCCGGGGAGGGGCGGTTCTACGGCTGCTTCCTGCTGAAGATGGGCGTGGTGCCGCCGAAGTAGGACGCCCGCCATGGCTTCGCCGAAAATCGCCGTCCAGGGCGTGTTCGTCGCCGACCTCGCCTTCCGCGCCGCGCGGCTGCCGGTGATGGGCGAGACGCTGCTGTCCAACGGCTTCAAGCTCGGGCCCGGCGGCAAGGGCTCGAATCAGTCGGTCGCCGCCGCCAGGGCCGGCGCCGATGTCACCTTCATCACCAAGCTGGGCACCGACCCGTTCGGCCAGATGGCGCGCGCCCTCTATGCCGAGGAGGGGATCGATGCCGGCCATGTGCTGACCGACCCGGAGCGGCCGACCGGCGCCGCCTTCATCTTCGTCGACGGCAAGACCGGGGAGAACGCGATCATCATCGAGCCGGGGGCCGCGGCGGCGCTGACCGAGGCGGAGATGGAGGCGGCGGCGCCGGCCATCGCCGCCGCACGGGTCTTCGTCGCCCAGCTCGAACTGCCGCTGCCGGTGGTGCGGCGCGGGCTGGAGATCGCCCGGCGGCACGGCGTGACCACGATCCTGAACCCGGCCCCGGCCATGACCCTGCCGGACGACCTGTACCCGCTGGTCGACTATTTGACCCCGAACGAGACCGAGGCCGAGAGCCTGGTCGATTTCGCGGTCGACAGCGGCCAGCAGGCGGCGCGGGCGGCGGAGGTGCTGCTGGACAAGGGCGTCGGCACCGTGATCGTCACCCTCGGAGCCAAGGGCGCTCTGCTCAAGAGCCGGTCGGAGGCCGTGCATGTCCCGGCCTTCACGGCCGGGCCGGCGGTCGAGACCGCCGGCGCCGGTGACGCCTTCAACGGCGGCTTCGCCCTGGCCCTGGCCGAGGGCCGGCCGGTGGCCGAGGCGGTGCGCTTCGGCTGCGCCGTGGCCGGTATCTCGGTGACCCGGCCCGGCACCGCGCCGTCGATGCCGCGGCGCGAGGAGGTCGAGGCGCTGCTGCGCCACTCCTGACGTCGTTGCCGTTGGGCTGCAACCGCCGGCGCTTGTCCGGCGGGCGAGCCGGCTTGAATGTTATTTTATGCAAAATAAAATGGAAATATCCGGGAAATATGTAAGTAATTGATGGGTGTCGATTCCCATTTTTCTGCATAAAAACTTATTCTTCTCCGCAATGCGTGGTAGCCTCCACAGCAGAGGCTTGAAAGCCGTCAAGAGAACGGTGGCGTCTGGGCTATCCATTCCCCGAAGGAGGAGATGATGGCTTCAACAGATTCCTTAGGTGGACTTCTTGATGATGACGGCTTGCTTGGAGGGCTGCTGGGCGGTCTTCTGGGTGAAGACGGTCTATTGGGCGGTGTCGTCGATGGCGTCGGCGGCTTGCTCGGTGGCGTGGCCGATGGTGTCGGCGGCCTGCTCGGCGGTCTTCTCGGAGGTGTCGGCGGCCTGCTCGACGGGCTCCTGGGCGGCCTGCTCGGCGGCGGCATTGGCGGCATTGGCGGGCTGCTCGGCGATCTTCTCGGCGGGCTCACCGATGCCGGCGGCCTGCTCGGCGAGCTGCTCACCCCGGACCTGATCGGCGAGGTGGTGTCCGGCCTGCTCGGCAATCTCGGCGGCCTGCTCGGCGGAACGATCGGCGGCGTGCCGCTCGGCGACCTGCTCGACGGGCTGTTCGGCGACACCGGCCTGCTCGGCGCGCATGGGCTGATCGGCGGCCTGCTCGGCGAGGACGGGCTGCTGACCCAGCTGGTCGAGGTGGTGCAGGGCTCCGGCGACCTGGTCGGCTCGCTGCTCGACCCCGACGGCCTGCTCGGCAGCATCGTTGACGTCCTCGGCGGCATCGGCGACGGTCTGGTGGGCGACGGCGGGCTGGTCACCAGCCTGATCGGCGGCGCATTGGGCGATGTCGGCGGGCTGTTCGACGATCTCAGCGTGACCGGCATCATCGGCAACCTGTTCGATTCGGACGGGCTGATCGGCGGTATCCTCGGGAGCGCCGGCATCAGCACCGATATCGGCGAGATCGTCGGCGGGATTTTCGATCAGCTGCCGGGGCTGGACGTGCTCGACAGCCTATTCACCGACGGCATCCTCGGCGGTCTGCTCGGCGATGTGCTGGGCCCGGACGGCAGCGGCCTCACCGACCTTCTGCTCGGCGCCCTCGGTGCCCTGTCGCCGGATGTCCTGATGCAGAACATCGTCGACAGCGGCGGGGTGCCCGGCCTGCTCGACAGCGTGCTCGGCGGCGCCGCCGGGGTGCTCAACACGCTCCTCGGCGACGTGGTCGGCGGGGCGCTGAGCGGTGGCCTGCTGGAGGGCGACGGCGGCTTGATCGGCAACTTCTTCGGCGAGTTCGGCATCCTCGGCGGCGACCAGATCGGCCTGCGTGACGCGCTTGGCGACGCGCTGATCGGGGACGTGTTCAATACGCTGCTGGATGTCGGCGTGCTGGCCGTCGGCGGCGAGGTGATCAAGGTCGCCGGCCCGCTGGCCATCGCCGGCACGGTGGCCGACCTCCTGGCCGGCGACAACGGGCTGCTGCACGGCGTGGTGCCCGAGGCGCTCATCAACCAGTTCTTCGGCGAGAACGGCGTGCTCGGCGCCGCGCTGGAGAGCCTGGTCGGCGGCGAGAACGGCCGGGACGGCCTGCAGGCCGTGCTCGACATGAGCGTGATGAACATCTCCGACGTGGTCCAGGACCTGAAGGAGGTGATCGCCGAGTTCCAGGACATCGGCGGCGGGGTGCCGCAGCTCGACGCCCTGATCTCGCTGGCCGGGACGCTCGAGGAGGCCGCCGACACGTCGGCGCAGGTGTTCACCGAGCTCCAGGCCGCGATCCGCGACGTCAACGACATCCGGGTCGGCACCTCCGGCGCGGACACGATCGACGGCTGGCTCGGCGACGACCAGCTCGACGGCGGCAGCGGCAACGACCTGCTCTCCGGCGGCACCGGCGACGACCTGCTGAAGGGCAGCTCGGGCAACGACAATCTGAAGGGCGGGCTGGGCCAGGACATCCTGGTCGGCGGCGCCGGCGCCGACATCCTGAGCGGCGGCGGCGGCGCGGATACGTTCCGCTTCACCGCCGTGTCGGAGAGCGCGGTGGGCGGCAGCCGGGACATCGTCTACGACTTCATCCGTGTCGAAGGTGACAAGATCGACCTGTCGGGGATCGACGCGAACACGGGGGTCGCCGGCAACCAGGCCTTTACCTTCATCGGCGACGAGGCCTTCCACCACGTCGCGGGCGAGCTGCGCTTCGTCACCGGTGACTTCGCCAGCGGCAGCGTGGTCGGCGATATCAATGGCGACGGCCGGGCGGATTTCGAGATCTTCGTTCGGACCCACACGATCCTGGTGGCGGGCGACTTCGTCCTCTGACCGGTCGTCCGGTCCCCTTACGGACCGGTGCTTTGGTTCCCTGCGGCCGCGCGGCTTCCCCGCCGCGCGGCCTTTTTCATGGTCGCCGCGGATCCGGCGCGCCCCGGTTGATTTCCGCGGCCCGGGCGCCTATTTCTGTTGGTATGAGAACACCGTGGACGAAGCTGCTGGCGGCGCATCGAACGCCGCTTCACGCCCGGGGCTGCTGACCTCGGGGGCGATGCCCCCAGGCCCGAGCCGCCCCGTCGCCCGTTCTCGTCCCCGTCGCCTCCCGGCGACCTGTTTTCCCAGACTTCCATGAATTCGCGTCCCGGCCGCTTTGATGCGCCGGTCCGCAGCCGAACCCTCCGGGCCCGATCGCGGAGCGGAAGACCCAGAAGAAAGGAAACTCGGCAATGTCCCGCAGCAGCCTGCCCAAGCGTCCGGAGATCCATGTCACCGCCGGCGATTACGATCGCCTGGCGGCGCTGGCCGACGCCGCGGCGGACACCTTCCCCGCGGTCGCCGATTTCCTGGCCGACGAGCTCGATCGGGCCCAGATCATCGAGGGCGCCGCGGCCAAGGGCGTGGTGCAGATGCACTCGACCGTCACCTATCGCGACGCCGCGACGGGCGAGGAGCACACCGTGACCCTGGTCTATCCCGAGGAGGCCGACATCGAGGCCGGCCGCCTGTCGGTGCTGACCCCGGTCGGCGTGGCGCTGATCGGCCTGCGCCGGGGCCAGACCATCACCTGGA
The DNA here is from genome assembly GCF_002195995.1 of Inquilinus limosus. Lineage (GTDB taxonomy): Bacteria > Pseudomonadota > Alphaproteobacteria > DSM-16000 > Inquilinaceae > Inquilinus > Inquilinus limosus_C. The sequence continues at coordinate 111 of NZ_NHON01000107.1, read as the reverse complement.
TCACCCCGTCGGGCAAGCCGCGCAACCTGACCGTGATGAAGGTCGAGGCCGCGCGGGCCGCCGCCTGACGGGGCGCCGGTTCCTGCTGTTGGAACCCCCTCCCCCTAACCC
>NZ_NHON01000106.1 GCF_002195995.1 Inquilinus limosus | reverse complement strand
CAGGGAACGGGGCGGGGCCGCCCGCGGTTCCCCCCGCCTCGTTCCGCGCCGCCCCGCCGCCGGGCTACTCCATCTCCTCCAGCTCGCGCCCCCGGGTTTCCCGCACCGCGCGGGCGACGAACAGCAGGGACAGCAGCGCCATCACCGCATAGATGCCGTAGGCGAGGCCGAGGCCGGCCGAGGCCAGGGACGGGAAGGTCTCCGACACCACGAAATTGGCCACCCATTGCGCCGCCGCGGCGACGGCCAGGGCATAGGCCCGGATGCGGTTGCTGAACATCTCGCCCAGCAGCACCCAGACCACCGGCCCCCAGCTGACCCCGAAGAACACGACATAGAGGTTGGCGGCGGCAACCGCGATCACGCCGGCCGTGCCGCCCAGCACCGGGGTCATGGCGCCGTTCACCATCTCGGTCGGGGCGGTGCCGAAGATATAGGCCATGGTGCCCAGGGTCAGGGTCATGCCGGCCGACCCCACCAGCAGCAGCGGCTTGCGCCCGACCTTGTCGATCAGGGCGATGGCCACCAGCGTGACCAGGATGTTGGTGACCGAGGTGGCGACCGTGATGATCAGCGAGTCCGCCTCGGTGAACCCGACCGCCTGCCACAGCACCGAGGAGTAGTAGAAGATCACGTTGATGCCGACGAACTGCTGGAACACCGACAGCAGGATGCCGGTCCAGACGATCGGCAGCAGGCCGAGGCTGGAACCGGCCAGGTCGGCCAGCGACTGCCGCTTCTCCTGGTCGATGCTGCTCTCGATCTCGGCGATCTTGATCCGCGGTGGCGGCCGGTTGCCGACGAAGCGCCGCAGCACCTCCACCGCCTCGGCGATGCGCTTCTTGCTGACCAGGTAGCGCGGCGATTCCGGGATGATGCCGGCCAGCACGCCGTAGATCACCGACGGCACCGCCATCGAGATGAACATCCAGCGCCAGGCCTCCAGCCCCAGCCACAGCGTGTTGCCGGCGCCGCCGGCCGCGGCGGCCAGCGTGTAGTCGCACAGCAGGGCGACGAAGATGCCGATGACGATGGCCAGCTGCTGCAGCGAGCCCAGGCGCCCGCGGATATGGGCCGGCGACACCTCGGCGATATAGGCCGGGGCGATGACGCTGGCGGCGCCCACCGCCACGCCGCCGACGAAGCGCAGCACGGTCAGCGCCCAGATGTCCCAGGCCAGGCCGGAGCCGACGGAGCCGATCAGGAAGATCACGGCGGCGAGCTGCATCACCGCGATTCGGCCGTATCTGTCCGCCACCGGCCCGGCGAACCAGGCGCCGACGGCGGAGCCGAGCAGGGCGCTGGCCACGGAGAAGCCGAGCAGCACGTCGCCGGCCCCGGACCATTCGCGGATCGCGGCCACGGCGCCGTTGATCACCGAGGTGTCATAGCCGAACAGGAAGCCGCCCATGGCGGCCGACAGCGCGATCAGGAAGGTCTTGCCGACGACGGAGCCCCCGTCGCCGGAAGACGCCGGGGCGCCGCGCTCGGGGGATCGGTCTGCTGTCGACATGGCCCGTCTCCGGATTGGTCTCCTCAGGACTGTGAACCTGTCGACAGGCGATTCCTATCCCGCGAAAGGGGAAGTCTCCGCGGCGAAATCGGCATGGATCGGGGAGGTCACCCCGGCAGCGGCTCCAGCCGCCAGGCGCCGCCCTGGCGGGCCAGGCGGGGCTGCAGCCAGGCCAGGGCCTCGCGCAGCGCCTCCTCGACGCCCCAGGGCAGGTTCGCCAGCACCAGGCCGCTGCCGTTGAGCCGGGCCGGGAACAGCGTGTCGAACACGGTCAGCTCCGCCGTCCAGGCGCGGGGCAGGGGCGGCAGCGCCGCCAGCATGGCGTCGACCGGCGGCCGGTCCTTGATCGGGTACCAGGCGGCGATCACGCCCTCCGGCCAGCGGCGATGGACGGTGGCGACGCCGCGGGCCAGCCGCGCCAGCTCGTCCGGCTGCTCGAAGGACGGGTCCAGCAGCAGCAGGCCGCGGCGCGGCTGCGGCGGCAGCAGGCCGCGCAGCGCCTCCCAGGAATCACGGTGGTGGATCGCCACCTGCTCGTCGCCGGCGAATTCGGCGCGCAGCCTGGCGTTGTCCTCGGGATGCAGCTCGACCAGGGTCAGCCGGTCCTCCGGCCGCATCAGCGCCCGGATCAGCCGCGGCGACCCGGGATAGATCTCCAGCCGGCCGGACGGGTTGAAGGCGCGCACCAGCTCGAGATAGCGCGCCACCGCGGCCGGGGCGAGGGCCTCGGCCCCGGTCTCGCGCTCGATCCGGGCGATGCCGTCGACATATTCGCCGGTCTTGGACGCCTCGGCGGCCAGGGTGTAGCGGCCGATGCCGGCATGCAGGTCCAGCACGGCGAAGGGCTTGTCCTTGCCGCGCAACGCCTCCAGCAGCGCCACCAGCACCACATGCTTCAGGACGTCGGCCTGGTTGCCGGCATGGAAGGCGTGGCGATAGTTCATGCCGCCCGCAGCACCGCCACCCAGCCGGGCAGCGGCATCTTGTTCTCGGTCCGGGTCCAGGCGGATTCGAGGTCGACGACGACGAAACCGGCCGTGGCCGCGGCGTCGCGCAGATAGGCGGCGGAATGCTGGTAGCGGTGATGGTCGCCCAGGCGCCAGCCGGTGCCGTCGGCGCCGTCCTGCGCCTCCAGCGTCAGGGCGAACAGCCCGCCGGGCCGCAGCACCCGCCGCGTCGCGGCGAACAGCGGCGCCAGGTCGCCAATATAGACCGCGACATCGGCCGCCAGGGCCAGGTCGTAGCGCTCCGGCCACTCCGCCAGGGAGGCGACGATCTCGCCCGGCTCCAGCCGGTCATACAGCCGCCGCGCCATGGCCTGCAGGATCATGCCCGGCGACAGGTCTATGCCGTCCAGCCGTCGGTGCCGGTCGGCGAAGGCGATGCCGGCCAGGCCGGTGCCGCAGCCGAGGTCGAGGATGTCGAGGCTGCCTTGCGGCACCGCCCGGTCGACGGCCTGGCGCAGCAGCTCCGGCCCGCGATAGCGCAGGGCCTGAACCAGCGCCGTGTCGAAGCGCGGGGCGTACTGGTCGAACAGGGTGCGGACATGCGCCTCCGGCAGCTGCGGCGGCACCGGCGCGGCGCCGATCAGCGCCAGCCGCACCGCGGCGCCCATCCGGTCGTCGGGATCCAGCTCCAGCGCCGCGCGATACGCCGCCGCGGCGTCGCCGCCCGCCGCCTCCAGCGCCTGGCCCAGGGCGTAATGGATCTCGACCTCCCCCGGGTCGATCTCGATGGCGGCGCGGATGGCGTCGGCGGCCTCGGCCGGCTGGCCGTCCGCGAGCAGGGCAAGGCCGATCTCCAGGCGCCGGCGCGCCCGTGGATCCGGGATGGGAAGGGGGAGGGTCATGGTCTGGCGTCCACTGCGCCGCGGCCGTGCCGCAGTCGCGCGCGGGCTTATAGCCGAAGCGCTGCCTCGGCGTCGAGAGGGTCCCGATGGGTCTCAGGCGTTGGTCGGATAGATGAAGCCGTCGGCCTCGTAGACGCCGCCATAGGCGTTGGTGTCGGGGTTCCAGAACCTGACCGCGGTCCAGTCATTGTCGCTTGAGACGTCGACCACCGACTGCTCGCGGTAGATCCGCCGCCGGGTCGGTCCGTCATTGCCCCAGTTGGTGTGCGACACGGTGATTTCGCGCGAGTTGCGCACCGCCACCACAACCGAGACATGGCCGGCACTCAGCCGGTCCGACTGGCCCAGCACCAGCACGGCGCCGGAACGCGGCGTGCTGCCCTTGCCATAGACCCCGTCGGCCTGGTCCCACCAGGTCCAGGCATCGCCCTTGATCTGGATGCCGGAGACGGAGCGGGCATAGGGCACGCACTCCTCCGGCGCGTTGGCGGTGACGTAGCGGGCGACGCCGCTGCCGGCCGGATTGCGCACGATCTCGCGCCCGCCGCCACAGGCGGCCAGGGCCAGCGCGATCGACAGCACCCAGGCACGCCGCAGCATCCGTCGCCCTCAACCGATAAGTCAGAAAACCACCCCAATTGGTTGCAATGTAGATATTTTTAGGATTCTGGTCAAGATCGAGGCGAGGCGGCTGTCATCGCCTCCGATACCAGGGCGTTGCGACCAGGTCGGAGCGTCAGAGCTTGTAGACCTCAAACGGAAGGTCCTGGAACGTGGCCTGAAGAGAGCACAGCGTGTCTTCATGTCCCCGGAAGAGAGCGACGGGCTTGATGGTCCGGCCCTCCTTGAAGATCGAGACCGAGAGCGTGTAGGCCATGCCGCCATGCTCGAGCCAGACGTACCAGACCTTTCGTGGAGACAGGCCCGGGTGGGGCCGGGTCTCCACCGAGAAGCCGCGGATGAAGCGGCGCCAGGCCAGCGGCTTTCCGGGTTCGACGGAATCGGTGACCTGCCATTTGGCATCACGCGGCGCGATGATATCCGGCAACTCTATACGCAGACGGTCCGTCGGCACCTCCGGGTCGAGGGCCGCCGCGATGCTGCGCCAGATCGGCTCGGGCATAGCCTCTAGCGAGTCGAAGCGCTGGACCTTGGCACCATCATCCTGCGGCGGGCAGCTGACCTCCGGGCTTTGATAGGAAGGCCCGGCCCAGGCAGGCAACACGACCAGCGCGGCAAGGAACGCACCCACCGGACCGCTCTTCACACCCATCCGCATCCGAGATCTCCCCGCATCACCCTGCGTCGATCATGACATGCGGACTACGAGCGGCGTACTGCCCCGCTTGACATCCCGTCCCAAGGCGCGGTCTGATCGGGGCGTTCCGAGGGGAGCTCCGGTAGGGAGCTGAGACACCACACCATTCGCGACGTGGGAACCCTTCGAACCTGATCCGGGTCGTGCCGGCGTAGGGAATGGAACCACATGCGCGCTCAGCCGCTCTCTTTCCAGCTTTCCGTCCTTGGCACGCCCTCAATCCGTCCGATCGAGGAGGCCGTGGATGCCCAAGGACGTCATCCCCACAACCGTCACCACCGGCCCGCTGCCGGCGTCGCGCAAGGTCCATGTGCCGGGCGAGCGCCATGCCGACCTGCGCGTCGCCATGCGCGAGATCGTGCTGTCACCGGAATCCGGCGAGCCGCCGCTCCGGGTCTATGACGCCTCCGGCCCCTACACCGACCCGGCGGCGCTGATCGACATCGGTGCCGGCCTGCCGCCGCTGCGCGCCGGCTGGATCGCCGCCCGCGGCGATGTCGAGGCCTATGACGGCCGCGCCGTGCGGCCGGAGGATGACGGCCGCCGCCCCGGCGAGGCGGCGAACCTGTTCGAGTTCCCGCGCGGCGACCGGCGGGCGCTGCGGGCCCGCGGTGGCATCGCGGTGACCCAGATGGCCTATGCCCGGGCCGGCATCGTCACGCCGGAGATGGAGTATGTCGCCATCCGCGAGAATCTCGGCCGCGAGCAGGCGCGGGAGCAGGCGGCGCGCGACGGCGAGAGCTTCGGCGCCGCGATCCCGGATTACGTGACCCCGGAATTCGTCCGCGACGAGGTGGCCCGCGGCCGGGCGATCATCCCGTCCAACATCAACCACCCGGAATCCGAGCCGATGGCGATCGGCCGCAACTTCCTGGTCAAGATCAACGCCAATATCGGCAACTCGGCCGTCACCTCCTCGATCGCGGAGGAGGTCGAGAAGATGGTGTGGGCGATCCGCTGGGGCGGCGACACGGTGATGGACCTGTCGACCGGCCGCAACATCCACACCACCCGGGAGTGGATCCTGCGCAACTCGCCGGTGCCGATCGGCACCGTGCCGATCTACCAGGCGCTGGAGAAGGTCGGCGGCGTGGCCGAGGACCTGACCTGGGAGATCTTCCGCGACACGCTGATCGAGCAGGCGGAGCAGGGGGTGGACTACTTCACCATCCATGCCGGGGTGCGGCTGCCCTACATCCCGCTGACGGCAAAGCGGGTCACCGGCATCGTCAGCCGCGGCGGCTCGATCATGGCCAAGTGGTGCCTGGCGCATCACCGCGAGAGCTTCCTCTACACCCATTTCCGCGAGATCTGCGCGATCATGCGGGCCTATGACGTCGCGTTCTCGCTGGGCGACGGGCTGCGGCCCGGGTCGATCGCCGACGCCAATGACGCGGCCCAGTTCGCCGAGCTGGAGACGCTGGGCGAGCTGACCAGGATCGCCTGGGAGCACGATGTCCAGGTCATGATCGAAGGCCCCGGCCACGTGCCGATGCACAAGATCAAGGCCAATATGGACAAGCAGCTGGAAGTCTGCGGCGAGGCGCCCTTCTACACGCTCGGGCCCCTCACCACAGACATCGCGCCGGGCTATGACCACATCACCTCCGGCATCGGTGCCGCGATGATCGGCTGGTTCGGCACCGCCATGCTCTGCTACGTCACGCCGAAGGAGCATCTCGGGCTGCCGGACCGCGACGACGTCAAGACCGGCGTCGTCACCTACAAGATCGCGGCCCACGCGGCCGACCTGGCCAAGGGCCATCCGGCGGCGCAGGCCCGCGACGACGCTTTGTCCCGCGCCCGCTTCGAGTTCCGCTGGCGCGACCAGTTCCACCTGTCGCTCGACCCCGACACGGCGCTGGCCTATCACGACGAGACGCTGCCGGCGGAAGGCGCCAAGACGGCGCATTTCTGCTCGATGTGCGGCCCGAAATTCTGCTCGATGAAGATCACGCAGGAGATCCGAGCCTCGGCCGAGGCAGGGATGGAGGAGATGGCGGCGCGGTTCCGCGACGGCGGCAGCCAGATCTACCGCGCGGCGGAGTGACCGGCACCGGCGGGCCGGCACGCGCCGAGATGAAAATGATTCTTGGTGCGCGCCGAGACCCCCGGTATAGGACTCGCAGCGGAATTTGACCGCTGATGGCCCGGGACGGGCGGACTCGCCGCGTCCCGGGCCGTCGTCGACAGCGCTCGGCGCGGGGAGATTTTGATGGCAGCCCTTTCCGAACATGCGACCAAGGCCGGGCTGATGACCCGGTTCCTGCTGCAGCGCCGGTTCCGACGCGTCGCCTGGCGGGATTGGGTGGCGGACCGGATCGCCGGCCGGGTCGGGCGCGGGCCGGTCTCCGGCTCGCCCGAGGCCACGGGCGCCGCCTCGGCCCTCGCATCGGACGGCTTCGCCATGACGCCCTGGCTGATGACGCCGGAGCGGGTGGCGGACATGCGGCGCCACTTCGCCGGCCATCCCTCCTTCAACCCCTACAAGCCGGAGCACGGCACCTTCCAGGCGCCGGAGCAGGCGCCGAAGGGCACGCATATCGCCCATTTCCGGCCGGATGTGGTGCTGAACGCGCCGCATGCCCTCGCCATCGCCAACGACCCGGCGGTGCTGGAGGCGGCGCAGGCCGCCCTCGGCTGCAAGCCGACGATCAGCTACATGGCCGCCTGGTGGTCGATCGCCGGGGACGAGGAGGGGCAGCATGCCGAGCTGTTCCACCGCGACTATGACGACTGGCGGTTCCTCAAGCTGTTCGTCTATCTCACCGATGTCGATGCCGGGGCCGGGCCGCACATCTATGTCCGCGGCTCGCACCGCGAGGACCGGCTGATGCCGATCCGGCGCTATTCCGACGCCGAGGTCGAGGACGCCTTCGGGGCCGAGCGCTTCGTCCGGTTCGAGGGGCCCGCCGGCACCAGCTTCCTGGAGAACACCTTCGGCCTGCATCGCGGCCAGCCGGCCCGGACATCCGCGCGGCTGATCTTCCAGGTGATGTATGCCCAGGGCCCGATCCTGTACGGCCCGCTGCGCCCGATGGTCGAGGCCGGCCGGGTGGCCCAGGGCCTGGCGCTCGACCCATACATCAACCGCGTCTACCTCCGGGCTTGAGCTCCACAGTGCTTTTGCAACCTGTGGCCGTATCGTCATGGCGAGCCCCGAAGGGGCGTGGCCATCCAGCGGCGCCGGCCTCTGGATCGCCACGGCGCTGCGCGCCTCGCGATGACGGTTTTGGAATTGGAATGAGCCGCTCCTTACGGGATCTGCTGTGGCGTTCACCATGAATCTCGCCCGGGCCAGGGCGGTCGGCGGGCGGGCGGCGCTGTTCCTGCTGGCTTTCGCCCTCGGCAAGGGCTCGGCTTTCTTCGGGCCGCTGCTGCTGTCGCAGGTCATGAGCATCCAGGACTACGGCACGGCCGAGCTCGGCCTCAGCGTCGGCGTGGTCGGGGCGCAGATCCTCAGCCTCGGCATTCCGGGCGCGATCCCGCAGCTGGTCCTGATCCGCAAGGAGGACCACGTCCTCGACCTGCTGTTCTTCGTCACCGCCTCGATCGGCCTGCTCGGCCTGGGCTTCGCCGCGGTCGTGTATTCCCTTTCCGGCCCGCTGCTCTACGTCTTCGCCGGGATCGCCGTCGCCGGCGGCGGGGCGCAGCTTGCGTCCAGTGTCTACTACCGCTCGATGGGGCGCCGCTTCGGCATCCTGGTCGCCGACAACCTGTCGCTCTACGCCTTCCTGATCGTCGGCGGGCTGATCTTCCTCGCCCTGGGGCATGTGCCGCTCCGGGCGATCATCATCGGCTGCGGCATTGTGGCGGCCGGCCTCACCGTCTTCGCCCTGGCCGGCCTGGCGCGCACCATCCGGCCCCGCTTCCTCACCGCCCATGTCGACGCCCGCAAGATGGGCTTCTTCATGATGGTGAACTCGCTGGTCTATTTCGCCATCGTCAGCAGCTCGCGCCTCCTGGTCGGCTTCTTCCTCTCGGTCGAGGCGGTCTCGGTCTACTCCGTCTGCCTCCGCGTCTCGGCGGCGATCTTCCTGGTCCACCAGCTTATCACCACCGCCTATTTCAAGAAGCTGTACGAGGCCTCGGCCGACTGGTTCGACCGCTACTACCTGAAGCTGCTGGCGATCACCATGGTGGGCGCCGCGGCGATCCTCGCGGGCTTCGAGCTGTTCGGCGACAGGCTGCTGCCGGGCTGGACCGCCTACTTCCCCGAGATGTCGCGGGTGCTGCCCATCGTCTGCATGCAGACGATCTGGTGGGTGTCGCTGGCCCAGGTCGAGATGCAGATCAACCGCGCGCTGATCTCGCGCCAGGCGACGATGTGGCTGCTGGCCTGCGCGGCACTGATGCTGGTCGTCCTGGCGGCGCTGCATGCGGTGGGCCTGCTGACCCTGGCGATCGCGGCGCTGGTCTTCGCCTGCACGCTGTTCCTGGCGCTGCACGCGCAGCTGGCGCTGCTGTGGCGGCACGGGGTGCAGCTGCCGCGGATGCGGATCGCGCTGTTCGTGCCGCTGGTCTTCCTGATCCCGGCCTGGCTCCTGAATTAAGGCTCGCGCTTGGCGCCGCTGGCCCAGAGGCGGCGCAGCTGCTCGACGAAGCCCTGGCTCTCCTGCAGCGCGCCGAAGAACTGGGCGTCGGCCTCGCGCACCCGCGGCATGGCGGCGTTCAGCACCTCCGCCCCCTTGGCGGTGACCCGCAGCTGCCGGGCGCGGCTGTCGGTCGGATGCGGCGCCCGGGCGATGAAGCCGCCGGCTTCCAGCGACCGCACCACCTGGCTGGTCATCATCGCGTCGGTCTTGCAGAAGGCGGCCAGCCGGGCCTGGGTGACGTCGTTCTCCTTGCGGCTCAGCCAGGCCAGGCCGGCCAGCAGGACGAACTGCACATGGGTCAGGCCCAGGGGCTCCAGCGTCGAACGCTGCAGCCGCTGCCACTGATTGGCGACCTGCCACAGCAGGAAGCCGGGGCTGTTCTCGGGGCGCAGGGTGCGCGAGAGGGTGTCCCAGTCCAATGCCACGTGCCGCGTTCCGCCGTAAATTTTGCCTGACCCTAGGCGCGCAGAAGAACGGCATCAAGCCGCATGGTCACGGCCCGCCGTGGAACTCGGTGTCGACCAGCCCGAACAGCAAGTGATCCCGCCAGTCTCCGTCGATCTTGAGATAGGCGCGGGCATGGCCTTCATGGGTGAATCCGAGGCGCAGCAGCAGCCTCTGGCTGGCCTCGTTGTGCGGCAGGCAGGCCGCCTCGATTCGGTGCAGGCCAAGCTGGTTGAAGCCGAAGGCCACCGCCGCCGCGGTCGCGTCGGTCATCAGGCCCTTCCGGGCGAAGCGCTCGCCGATCCAGTAGCCGATCGAGGCCGACTGGGCCACGCCGCGCCGGACGTTGGAGAAGCCGATGCCGCCGATCAGCTGCCGGCTGTCGCGCTCGAAGATCAGGAAGCCGTAGCCCTCGTCCTGCCGCCATTCGTAGATCTGGCGGCGCAGCCGGCGCAGATAGGCGGCGCGGCTCAGCGCGTCCTCGGGCCAGGTCGGCTCCCACGGCGTCAGGAAGTCGCGGCTCTCGCCGCGCAGCGCCACCCAGGGCCGCCAGTCGCGCAGCCGCGGCGGGCGCAGAAAGGTCCGCCGGCCCTCGATGCGGACCGGCGGAAGGGTGCCGAGACCCGTTCGGAAAAAGCCGATCACCGCCGCCCCGCTCAACGCCGTCAGCCGATGCGGGCGCGGATGGCGTCGTAGCCCTCGAGCTGGCCGACCGGCCCGAGCGCCGCCAGGGTGGGGGCGGTGCGGAACACGCGCTCGGCAACCCGGCGCACAGCGGCGGCATCGACCGCGTCGATCTTCGCCACCACCTCCTCCGGCGGCACCGGGCGGCCGAAGATCAGCATCTGCTGGCCCAGCTGCTCGGCCCGCGCCATGGTCGATTCCAGGCTCATCAGCAGGCCGGCCTTGATCTGCGCCCGGGCGCGGGCGGTCTCGTCCTCCGCCGCGTCGCCGATCACCCGGCCGATCTCGCCGCACAGCACCGGCACCAGCTCGCGCGCCTCGCTTTCGCCGGTGCCGGCATAGATGCCGAACAGCCCGCCATCCTGATAGGCGCTGGTGAAGGAGTAGATCGAGTAGACCAGGCCGCGCTTCTCGCGGATCTCCTGGAACAGGCGCGAGGACATGCCGCCGCCCAGCAGGGTCGACAGCACCGAGCCGGCGTAGAAGTCCGGATCGTCATAGGACAGGCCTGGGAAGCCCAGCACCAGGTGCAACTGCTCCAGGTCCCGCTCCTCGCGGTGCTCGCCGCCGCGATAGGTGGCGGGGGCGGTGCGCGCCTCGGCCTTGGCCGGCAGGCCGCTGAACAGCCGCTCGGCCTGCTCCGTCAGCCGGTCGTGGTCGATCTTGCCGGAGGCGACCAGCACCATGGTGTCGGCGCCGTAGTTGCGGCCGATATAGCCGGCGATCGCCTCGCGCGGCATCGACCCGACGATGTCGGCCGTGCCCAGCACCGGCCAGCCGATCGGCTGGTCCGGATAGGCCGCTTCCTGGAACTGGTCGAAGATGATGTCGTCCGGCGTGTCGATCGCCTGGCCGATCTCCTGCAGCACCACGGCGCGCTCGCGCCCCAGCTCGGTCTCGTCGAACACCGAGTTCTGCAGGATGTCGCCGAGGATATCGAGCGCCAGCGGCGCATCCTCCTTCAGTATGCGTGCGTAATAGGCCGTGTTCTCGCGGCTGGTGTAGGCGTTCAGGTGGCCGCCCACCGCCTCGATCTCCTGGGCGATGTCCTGGGCGCTGCGCCGGCGTGTGCCCTTGAAGGCCATGTGCTCCAGCAGATGGGCGACGCCGTTGACCTCGGCGGTCTCGTGCCGGGTGCCGGCACCGACCCACAGGCCGACGCAGGCGCTCTCCACGGTCTCGATCGGGTCGGTGACGACGCGCAGGCCGTTCGACAGGGTGCTCTCGCGGGTCGGCATCAGGCCGGCCCTCCATTGGTGCGGGCTTCGCGGACGAAGGCTTCGACCGCGCCGATCTCGTTCGGCAGCACGGTCAGCCGCTCCTCGCGGTCGAACAGGTCGGCCATGTGCGGCGGCAGCGGCGGGCGCCAGCCGGTGGCGCGCTCGACCGCGTCCGGGAACTTGGCGGGATGGGCGGTGGCGGCCACCACCATCGGGATGCCGGGGCCGGCCGGATGGGCGCGGGCCGCGGCCAGGCCGCAGGCAGTGTGCGGGTCGATGGTCTGGCCGGTCGCGGCGCGGGTCTCGGCGATCACCGCGAGCGTGGCCTCGTCGTCCAGCTTGTGGCTGGCGAACAGCTCGGTCGCCGCCCGGTGCATCGCCGGGGTCACGCTGAACCGGCCGGTGCCGCGGAACTCCGCCATCAGCGCGCTCAGCCGGTCGGCGTCGCGGCCGCACAGCTCGAACAGCAGCCGCTCGAAGTTCGACGAGATCTGGATGTCCATCGACGGGCTCAGCGTTGGCACCACCCCGTCCATCTTCATCTCGCCCGACTTGAAGAAGCGGTCGAGGATGTCGTTGCGGTTCGACCCGACCACCAGCTTCGCGATCGGCAGGCCCATCTTGCGCGCGGCATAGGCGGCGAAGACGTTGCCGAAATTGCCGGTCGGCACGGCGAAGGTCATCGGCCGGTCGGGCGCGCCCAGCGCCAGGGATGCCGCGGCGTAGTAGACGATCTGGGCCATGATCCGGGCCCAGTTGATCGAGTTCACCGCCGACAGGTGCATCTCGTCGCGGAACGGGGCGTCGGCAAACATCGCCTTCACCAGGTCCTGGCAGTCGTCGAAGCTGCCCTTCAGCGCGACGTTGCGGACATTGGCCGCCTTGACCGTCGTCATCTGCCGGCGCTGCACCTCGGAGGTGCGGCCCTCGGGATGCAGGATGACGATGTCGATGGCGGCGCGGTCGCGGCAGGCCTCGATCGCGGCGGAGCCAGTATCGCCCGAGGTGGCGCCGACGATCATCACCCGCTCGCCGCGCTTGGTCAGCACATGGTCGAACAGGCGGCCCAGCAGCTGCAGGGCGTAGTCCTTGAAGGCGATGGTCGGGCCGTGGAACAGCTCCAGCAGCCACAGCTCGTGGTCGATCTGGACCAGCGGCGCCACGGCGGGGTGGTCGAAGGCGGCATAGGTCTCGGCGGCCAGCGCCGCCAGCTCCGCCCGGGTCAGCGACCCTTCGACGAAGGGCAGCATCACCTCGGTCGCCAGCTCGGCATAGGGCAGGCCGCGCAGGCGCCGCCATTCATCGGCCGACCGGGTGGGCCAGGTCTCGGGCAGGTACAGCCCGCCGTCGCGGGCCAGGCCGGCCAGAAGCACGTCATCGAAAGCAAGGGCGGGGGCTTGCCCCCGGGTGCTGATATAGCGCACCGCGCGGTTCTCCAGGACAGAAGCGGCGTACCCTAGAGCGCGATCCGCGCGGAGGGAAGCGGATCCGCTTCTCCCCAGTCTTGAATCGCGCTCCCACGCTCGCACCGGCCGGATTCAGCCATGAAACGGCCCGGCACGCGACCCCCTTTTCCGCTCGGGCGCTGCGGCCGATCCGCCGGACGGCACGCCGATGGCACGGCGGTTGCTTCTCCGGTGCGGGAAGAGGGGATGAGGATTGGAATCCGATGCTGTCGCGCGACCGGAATCGGCGATGACGGGGGCAACTGCCCAGCAAACAGGCGGCGGCGATGCCGCATCGCAGCATAGCAACAGCCTCGACCCGGAGCAAAAGTCGGGCAATCATCCCCACGGGGAGGCAATCAAACCGCGTCGGGCGGGAGCAGCACATCGTGGCCGCGCCCGGCCGCGCCCTCGAACCCCATGGACCTGGCCGGATGGCGCAAGCCGACCGGTTTCCTGCAACCAAGATCCAGACGAGGCACCGATGGCGGATGTGAGACAGCGAGGCAGATCCCGGGCCCAGGCCGTGCCCGCGCCTTTGCGATGGGCAGCGACGGGATTGCTGGTGGGGGCTGCCCTCCTGGCGACCGCGGCGGCGGCGCGGGCGGAGAACACCTTCCGCTTCGCCTTCCAGGGCAACCTGAACACGCTCGACAGCTACCAGTACAACGAGACCTTCACCACCGCGACGATGAGCAACGTCTATGAGGGGCTCACCCGGCGCGACAAGGAGATGAAGATCATCCCGGCCCTGGCCACCGGCTGGGAGGTGACGGATGACGGGCTGAAATGGCGCGTCCATCTGCGCCCTGGCGTGAAGTTCGCCAATGGCGACCCGTTCACCGCCGACGACGTGCTGTACTCGCTCGACCGGCTGCGCGCCCCGGGCTCGGACATCAAGGGCCGGGTGCCGTCGGACATGAAGGCGGCGAAGGTCGACGACGTCACGGTCGACTTCATCCTGACCAAGCCCAACCCGCTCTTGAACGCGACCTGGGATTCCTGGCCGATCTTTGACAAGAAGTGGTCGGAGGCGAACAACGCGGTGGCGCCGTCCTCCACCGCCGACAAGAACCCCGGCTACGCCGTGCTGCACGCCAACGGCACCGGCCCCTACATGGTCGAGAGCCATGAGATCGGGGTGAAGACGGTGTTCGTGCGCAACCCGAACTGGTGGGGCAAGCCCGAGGGCAACATCGACCGGATCGAGTTCACGCCGATCGCCTCCTCCGCCACCCGCGTCGCCGCGCTGCTGTCCGGCCAGGTCGACTGGGTCGATCCCGTGCCGGTGCAGGACCAGGACCGCGTCTCTGGCAACGCCGACACCGCGCTGCTGACCGCGCCGGAGCTGCGCACCATTTTCCTCGGCCTGGACCAGGCCCGCGACGAGCTCCTCTACTCCAACATCAAGGGCAAGAACCCGTTCAAGGACCAGAAGGTGCGGCTGGCGCTGTACCAGGCGATCAATGAGGACGCGATCACCCAGCGCATCATGCGCGGCCAGGCGACGCCGTCGGCGCTGATGATCTCGCCGGCGCTGTTCGACCGGGCCGGCGAGTTCAAGCGCCATCCCTATGACCCCGAGGCGTCGAAGAAGCTGCTGGCCGAGGCGGGGTATCCGGACGGATTCGAGGTCACGCTCGACTGCCCGAACGACCGCTACGTCAATGACGAGGCGATCTGCCAGGCGGTGGTGTCGATGCTGGCCCGGGTCGGGGTCAAGGTGACGCTGAACGCCCAGCCGCGCGCCAAGCACTTCACCCAGATCGGCGAGGCCGGCGGCCACAGCACCAGCTTCTACCTGCTGGGCTGGACCCCGGACGGCTATGATTCGCTCAGCGTCTTCAACAATCTGGTGCGCTGCCGGGCGCCGGGCGTCTCGGTCTCGAACGATGGCGGCTACTGCAACCCGAAGGTCGACGCCCTGGTCGACGCCTTCTCGGTCGAGGGCGACAAGGCCAAGCGCGACGGGCTGATCGCCCAGGCCTACGACATCCTGCTGAACCAGGATGTCGGCTACCTGCCGCTGCACCAGCAGGCGCTGTCCTGGGGCGTGTCGAAGAAGTTCACCGTGGTCCAGCGGCCGGACAACTGGCTGATCTTCGACTGGATCAAGAAGAACTGACCACCCGCCGGGCGGCGCCCTTCGGGTCGCCGCCCGCCCTTTTCATCGGCAGCAACCACAGCGGGGTGCGATGCTGGCCTTCATCCTGACGCGCGTGGCGCAGGCGATCCTGGTGATGCTGGTGGTGGCGCTCCTCGCCTTCACCATGTTCCGCTTCGTCGGCGACCCGATCAACCAGATGGTCGGGCAGGAGACCACGGAGGCGGAGCGCGAGGCGCTGCGCGAGAGCTTGGGGCTGAACGACCCGGTGGTGGTGCAGTTCGTCCGCTATGTCGGCCATGCCGCGCGGTTCGACTTCGGCAACTCCTACCAGTTCAAGCAGCCGGTCTCGGACCTGATCGGCGAGCGCGCGCCGGCGACGCTGGAGCTGTCGCTGACCTCGGCCCTGCTGGCGCTGCTGATCGGCATGCCGATGGGCGTGTTCACCGGCCTCTACCCGCAGCGCTGGCTGTCCCGGCTGTTCCTCGGCGGCTCGCTGGTCGGGGTGTCGCTGCCGACCTTCCTGATCGGCATCCTCTTGATCTTCATCTTCTCGGTCGAGCTCGGCTGGCTGCCCTCCTTCGGCCGCGGCGACGTGGTGCGGCTGGGCTGGTGGAGCACCGGGTTCCTGACCCTGTCCGGCCTGCGCTCGCTGATCTTGCCGGCGATCACGCTCGGGCTGTTCCAGATGACCCTGATCATGCGGCTGGTGCGCGGCGAGATGCTGGAGGTGATGCGCACCGATTTCATCCGCTTCGCCCGCGCCCGCGGCCTGACCGACCGGGCGATCCATTTCGGCCACGCGCTGAAGAACACGCTGATCCCGGTCATCACCATCACCGGCCTTCAGCTCGGCTCGATCATCGCCTTCGCCATCATCACCGAGCAGGTGTTCCAGTGGCCGGGCATGGGCCTCTTGTTCATCCAGGCGGTGGCCAATGTCGACATCCCGATCATGGCCGCCTACCTGCTGCTCAGCTCTTTCATCTTCGTCACCATCAACCTGGTGGTCGACGTGCTCTATGCCGCGGTCGACCCGCGCATCCGCGTGGGGGCGTGAGCCGATGCGACGCCTGCTCGACAGCGACCTCGCCTGGCGCTTCCGCCGCTCGCCGATCGCCATCGCGGCCCTGCTGGTCACCCTCCTGATGCTCGCGGGGGCGGTGCTGGCGCCGCTGATCGCGCCGCAGGATCCGTTCGACCCCGCCAATCTCGACCTGATGAACTCGCTGATCCCGCCGGCCTTCGAGGCGCAGGGCGACCCGCAATTCCTGCTCGGCACCGACGACCAGGGGCGCGACCTGTTCTCGGCCATCCTGTACGGCACGCGGATCTCGCTCTTCGTCGGCTTCGCCGGCGTGGCCCTGGCGATGCTGATCGGCGTCACCCTCGGCCTCGTCGCCGGCTATCGCGGCGGCTGGGTCGGGGCGGTGATCATGCGCGTCGCCGACGTCCAGCTGACCTTCCCGGCGATCCTGATCGCGCTGCTGATCAACGGCATCGCCCTGGCGCTGGTCGGCAAGGGCGGCGGCACCGACCTGCAGATCGGCGTCATCGTCGTCGCCATCGGCCTGTCCTACTGGGTGCAGTACGCCCGCACCGTGCGCGGCTCCACTTTGGTCGAATCGAAGAAGGAATACGTCCAGGCCGCCCGGCTGATCGGCCTGTCGGACTGGACCATTATGTTCCGCCACGTGCTGCCGAACGTGACCGGGCCGGTGCTGGTGATCGCCACCATCAACCTGGCGCTGGCGATCATCACCGAGGCGACCCTGTCCTTCCTCGGCGTCGGGGTGCCGTCGACCTCGCCCTCGCTGGGCACGCTGATCAACATCGGCAACCGCTTCCTGTTCTCCGGCGAGTGGTGGATCACGATCTTCCCCGGCGTCGCCCTGGCGGTGCTGGCGCTGTCGGTCAACCTGCTGGGCGACTGGCTGCGCGACGCCCTCAACCCGAAGCTGCGGTGAGGGGCATGCCAGAGACTGAAACGACGACAACCCTCAGCGTCCGCGACCTCAAGGTCCAGTTCCGCACCCGCCGCGGCCTGCTGACCGCGATCGACGGCGTGTCCTTCGACATCGCGCCGGGCGAGGTGCTGGGCGTGGTCGGCGAATCCGGCGCCGGCAAGTCGATCACCGGCACCGCCGTGATCGGGCTGATCGACCCGCCCGGCCGCATCGCCGGCGGCGAGATCCGGCTCAAGGGCGAGCGCATCGACAACCTGCGGCCCGAGGCGATGCGGCGGATCCGCGGCCGGCGCATCGGCATGATCTTCCAGGACCCGCTGACCAGCCTCAACCCGCTCTACACCGTCGGCCGGCAGCTGACCGAGACCATCACCACCCATCTGCCGCTCGGCCGCGACGCGGCGCGGCGCAAGGCCATCGCGCTCTTGGAGGAGGTCGGCATCCCGGCCGCGGCGGCGCGGATCGACAGCTATCCGCATGAGTTCTCCGGCGGCATGCGCCAGCGCGTGGTCATCGCGCTCGCTTTGGCGGCGGAGCCGGAGTTGGTGATCGCCGACGAGCCGACCACGGCGCTGGACGTCTCGGTCCAGGCCCAGGTGATCGCGGTGCTGAAGCGGCTGTGCCGGGAGCGCGGCACGGCGGTGATGCTGATCACCCACGACATGGGCGTGATCGCCGAGACCGCCGACCGGGTGGCGGTGATGTATGCCGGGCGGATCGCCGAGATCGGGCCGGTGCGCACCGTGATCCGGCAGCCGCACCACCCGTACACGGTGGGGCTGATGGGCTCGATCCCCACGGTCGAGACGGATGCGGACCGACTGCAGCAGATCCCGGGATCCATGCCGCGGCTGGACGCGATCCCCCCCGGCTGCGCCTTCAACCCGCGCTGCGGCGCCGCCTTTGACCGCTGCCGGCGCGACCGGCCGGATCTGATGGCGGCGCCGCAGCGCGGGTTGAAGGCGCAGCCGGGGGGGATCGCGTCCAGCCGCGGCATGGATCCCGGGATCTGCTGCAGTCGGTCCGCATCCGTCTCGACCGTGGGGATCGAGCCCATCAG
>NZ_NHON01000105.1 GCF_002195995.1 Inquilinus limosus | reverse complement strand
CGGCGGCATCGGCCAGGCCGACGGCGCGGGCATGGCCGGCCACCGCCTCGGCCGGCAGGCTCGCCTCCTCCCCCGGGATCCGCACGGTGCGGATCGACCGGGCGAAGGGCGCCAGGGGCCGCAGGAACTCCTGCGGCTGCTTGCTCTCCAGCATGCCGCAGACCAGGTGCAGCGGCCGCGGAGCGAGCCCGCCGAGCCACTGCCCCAGCACCTCGCCGGCGCTGTCGTTGTGGCCACCGTCGAGCCACAGCTCCCAGCCCGGCGGCAGCAGGCCGGCCAGCGGTCCGCGGGTCAGACGCTGCAGCCGCGCCGGCCATTCGACCGCGGCCAGGCCGCGTCGCACCGCGTCCTCGGGAATATCGAAGCCGGCCAGCAGGTCGCGCAGGCGGATCGCCGTGGCGGCGTTGGCGAACTGGTGGTCGCCGGGCAGGCCGGGGCGCGGATAGTGCCGCTCGCCCTCGGCCGTGCGCAGGACGAAGCCGTCGGAGGCCGGTTCCACCGACCAGTCGCGGCCGGCGAGGTGCAGCGGCGCCCCGGCCGATTCGATGGTGCGGGTCAGCACCGCCACGGCCGCGGCGCTCTGCTGCGGCGCCACCACCATGGGCACGCCGGGCTTGGCGATGGCCGCCTTCTCCGCCGCGATCGCCTCGATCGTGTCGCCCAGGAACTGCATGTGGTCCATCGACAGGCGGGTGACCGCGGTGGCGGCCGGGCGCGGCACCACATTGGTGCTGTCGTAGCGGCCGCCGAGGCCGACCTCGAGCAGCACCACATCCGCCGGCACCTCGGCGAAGGCCAGGAAGGCGGCGGCGGTGGTGGCCTCGAAAAAGGTCACCGGCTGGCCGGCATTGGCGGCCTCGACCCGCTGCAGCAGGTCGACCAGCGCGGCGCTGCCGATCAGCGACCCGGCCAGGCGGATGCGCTCGTGGAACCGCACCAGATGGGGCGAGGTGTAGACATGGACGCGATAGCCCGCCTGCTCCAGGAAGGCGCGCAGGAAGGCGGTGGTCGACCCCTTGCCGTTGGTGCCGCCGACATGGACCACCGGCGGCAGGCGCAGCTGCGGGTCGCCGAGCGCCGCCAGCAACCTTTCGGTGCGGCCCAGCGACAGGTCGATCCGCTTCGGATGCAGATGGGTCAGCCGGTCGAGCGCGGCCTCGACTGCGGCCGCCTGGGCTGCATCCGCCTGCGCGTCAGGCACGATAGGCGGGCTCGCCCTCGATCGAGGCCGCGGCGGCGAGGTCGGCGGGGTCCACCACGATCTCGACCGGGGCCGGATGGGCGCCGCCCATCAGGTGGCCGAGGGTGCGGATCAGGGTCTCGCGCAGGTCCTTGCGCACCACCACCACATCGACCATGCCGTGGTCGAGCAGGTATTCGGCGCGCTGGAAGCCCTCCGGCAGGGTCTCGCGGATCGTCTCCTCGATCACCCGGGCGCCGGCGAAGCCGATCTGCGAGCCGCGCTCGGCGATGTGGATGTCGCCGAGCATGGCGAAGGAGGCGGTGACGCCGCCCGTGGTCGGGTCGGTCAGCACCACGATATAGGGCAGGCCGGCATCCTTGACCTGCTCGACCGCGATGATCGAGCGCGGCATCTGCATCAGCGACAGGATGCCTTCCTGCATGCGGGCGCCGCCCGAGGCCGGCACCACCACCAGCGGCGCGTGCTGCATCACCGCCAGCTTGGCGGCGGCGACCAGGCCCTCGCCCACCGCCATGCCCATCGACCCGCCCATGAAGCCGAAGTCGAAGGCGGCGACCACGGTGTCGCTGCCGCCCATCTTGCCGTGGGCGACGACGATGGCGTCGCTGGCGCCGGTCTTGGTCTGCGCCTTCTTCAGGCGGTCGGTGTAACGCTCGGTGTCGCGGAACTTGAGCGGGTCGACGGCCGGCTTCGGCAGTTCGATGGTCTCGTACTTGCCGTCGTCGAACAGCATGGCCAGCCGCTTGGTCGGCGACAGGCGCATGTGGTGGCCGCAATGCTGGCAGACATGGAGGTTGGCCTCCAGGTCGCGATGGAACAGCATCGCCTCGCAGTTCGGGCACTTCGTCCACAGATTGTCCGGCGTCTCCGGCCGGGACGAGACGAGGGCCCGGATCTTCGGGCGGATGTAGTTGGTCAGCCAGTTCATGGCGCGGTTGTCCGCCTTTCGGCCGGGCGCGTCAAGATGACGGCGCGATGCAGGCACCGTCGACGTAGGCATTCACGTTATAACAGCGTTGTAACAAAATCCATCCGGCGCTATCGTGGCGCCAGGGCAGCCAGGGAAGACGACCGATGCGCAGCACGCTGCGGAAAATGGGAAACTCCTCCGGGGTGATCATACCCAAGCCCCTGCTGACGGAGATCGGGGCCAAGGCCGGCGACGACGTGGAGCTGCGCGTCGAGGAGGGCCGCCTGATCATCGTGCCGAGCCGTGAGACCCCGCGTGCCGGCTGGGCGGAGGACGCCAGGCGGATCGCCGAGGCCGGCGACGATTCGCTGGCCTGGCCCGAATTCGGCAACGCCGACGACGACAAGCTGGAATGGTGAAGCGCGGCGAGGTGTGGCTGGTCGCGCTCGACCCCACCATCGGCAGCGAGATCCAGAAGACGCGGCCCTGCCTGATCATCTCGCCGCCGGAGCTGCACGACCATCTGCGGACGGTGATCGCGGCGCCGATGACGACAGGAAGCCGGCCGGCCGGGTTCCGCGTGGCGGTCAGCTTCCAGGGCAAGACAGGTTTGGTGCTCCTCGATCAGATCAGGACACTGGACAAGCAGCGTCTGGTGAAGCGGCTCGGCACCGTGTCGGCCCCCACCCTCGCCCAGACCCTGACGACGCTGCGCACGCTGTTCGAGCCCTAGACCCGCGCTTGCCGTTCACGGCGCCGTGGGAATGAAGGACCGTCGAGGCGCCGCCGCCGAAACCTGCCGCACCACCTCCGCCAGCGTGGTCATGCAGCAGTCCAGCGACCAGCCCCGACGCATGACGCCGCCGGAGATCTCGACCGCCGTGACGGAGTGGACGATCCCGCCCTGCTCGAAGGCGACGAGCCAGGTGTCGCCGTCATGGCCGGCGGTGATGAAGCGCCGCATCGGCAGCGGCTCGACCACGGCGTCGCCGACATTGAACCGCCCACCCCTCTCGGCCATGCCGTCCAGCCCCCGGTTGTCCGCCCCCAGCGCCCGGCGAACCGGGGCCGGCAACGCCGCGAGCGACGTGACCTCCCGCAACGGGTGACCCTGCCAGGACACGGCAGGTCCCGACGGGGCTTCCGCAGGCTCGGCCCCCGGCCCCTGGGCGACGGGTGTCGCCGCGCAGGCCGCGAGGGCGACGATCAGGACGACGGCACCGACACAGCCCCTCATCACCATGGCAGCCCCCGGCGAAGTCAGATCATCGCCAGGAGACGCTGCCATTGTGGCGCAACGATGGGGCGCCTCAGCGCGCCCCGCGCACGCCCTCGGCCAGGCGGCGGACCAGGGCCAGCGGCGATTCGACCGTCGCCGCGGTCGGGCGGCCGTCGGCGTGCAGCGAGTGCCGGATCTCCTCGACGATGGCCGAGCCGACCACCGCGGCATCGGCGATGCGGGCGATCGCGGCGGCGGCCTCCGGCGTCTTGATGCCGAAGCCCACGGCCACCGGCAGGTCGGTGTGGCGCCGCAGCCGGTCGATCGCCGGCTGCACCGCCGCCGCATTCGCCGCGGCCGCGCCGGTGATGCCGGTGACCGAGACGTAGTAGATGAAGCCCGAGGTGTTCTGCAGCACCGCCGGCAGCCGGGCGTCGTCGGTGGTCGGCGTCGCCAGGCGGATGAAGTCGATACCCGCCGCCAGCGCCGGCAGGCACAGCTCGGCATCCTCCTCCGGCGGCAGGTCGACCACGATCAGCCCGTCCACCCCGGCCGCCTTGGCGTCGGCCAGGAAGCGCTCGACCCCGTAGGAATAGATCGGGTTGTAGTAGCCCATCAGCACGACCGGGGTCGCGCTGTCGCCCGCCCGGAAGCGGCGGACCAGGTCCAGCGTCTTCGCCAGCGTCATGCCGGCAGCCAGCGCCCGCAGCCCGGCCGCCTGGATCGCCGGGCCGTCGGCCATCGGGTCGGTGAAGGGCATGCCGATCTCGATCAGGTCGGCGCCCGCCTTGGGCAGGCCCTCGAGGATCCTGAAGCTGCTCTCGATGTCCGGGTCGCCGGCGGTGACGAAGGTGACCAGGGCGGCCCGATCTTTCGCCTTCAGCTCGGCGAAGCGCGCGGTGATGCGGGTCATCAGATCTGCACTCCGAGCGCGTCGGCGACGGTGAAGATGTCCTTGTCGCCGCGGCCGCTGAGGCACATGACGAGCAGGTTGTCCTGGGGCAGGCCGGGCGCGATCTTCATCACATGCGCCAGGGCATGCGCCGATTCGAGCGCCGGGATGATGCCTTCGAGGCGGGCGCAGAGCTGGAACGCCTCCAGCGCCTCCTGGTCGGTCACGGCGGCGTATTTCACCCGGCCGATGTCGTTCAGCCAGGCATGCTCCGGCCCGATGCCGGGATAGTCGAGGCCGGCGGAGATCGAATGCGCCTCCTCGATCTGGCCGTCCTCGGTCTGCAGGAGATAGGTGCGGTTGCCGTGCAGCACGCCCGGGCGGCCGCCGGTCAGCGACGCCGCGTGCTTGCCGGTCTCGACGCCGTGGCCCGCGGCCTCGACGCCGTGGATCGCGATCTCAGGCATGTCGAGGAAGGGGTGGAACAGGCCGATGGCGTTCGACCCGCCGCCGACCGCCGCCACCAGCGTGTCCGGCATGCGGCCCTCGGCCTGCATGATCTGCTCGCGCGTCTCGTTGCCGATCACCGACTGGAAGTCGCGCACCATGGCCGGGTACGGGTGCGGGCCGGCCACCGTGCCGATGATGTAGAAGGTGTCCTCGACATTGGTGACCCAGTCGCGCAGGGCCTCGTTCATCGCGTCCTTCAGCGTGCGGCTGCCGGAAACGACGGGCACGACCTCGGCGCCCAAGAGCTTCATCCGGAACACGTTCGGCTTCTGCCGCTCGATGTCGACCTCGCCCATGTAGATGGTGCAGGGCAGGCCGAACAGGGCGCAGACCGTGGCGGTGGCCACGCCGTGCTGGCCGGCGCCGGTCTCGGCGATGATCCGGGTCTTGCCCATGCGCCGGGCCAGCAAGACCTGGCCCATGCAGTTGTTGATCTTGTGCGCGCCGGTGTGGTTCAGCTCCTCGCGCTTGAAGTAGACGCGCGCGCCGCCGAGATGCTCGGTGATCCGTTCGGCGAAATAGAGCGGGCTGGGCCGGCCCACGTAATGCGTCAGGTAATAGCGCAGCTCATTGGCGAATTCGGCGTCCTTGCGGGCGGCGGCATAGGCCTTCTCGACCTCGAGGATCAGCGGCATCAGCGTCTCGGCGACGAAGCGGCCGCCATAGAGGCCGAAGCGGCCGTTCTCGTCCGGGCCCGTGCGGAAGCTGTTCGGACGGGGCTGGAAAGGTGCGGTCTCGGTCAAGCGGGGAGGCTCCCGGCACAATCGTGGCAAGAATGGGGCTGAGGCGGGTGACCTTACCGGCGACCGCGCCGCGCGCCAAACATTTGTCGCGAATGCCCGAGGCGCACGCATTCCAGACCCGCAGGGAGCGCAGGGCGGGAGGCGCCCATCCCAAGCCGTCATTGCGAGGAGCGCAGCGACGAAGCAATCCAGGGGCCGGTTCGCATTGGCCCCTGGATTGCTTCGCTACGCTCGCAATGACGGTGTTGGGAGGGACGCCGGTGCTACCGCCCCACGGCCCGCACGGCGGCGAGGAAGTGTTCCACCCGCTCCGGCGTCTTGTGGCCGGGGCGCTCCTCGATGCTGGAGGCGACGTCGACGGTGGTGGCGCCGGTGCGGGCGACGGCCTCGGCGACATTGGCCTCGGTCAGGCCGCCGGCCAGCATCCAGGGCTTGCTCCATGTCCGGCCGGACAGGATCGACCAGTCGAAGGCCAGGCCGTTGCCGCCGGGCAGCGCGGCCACGCCCTTCGGCGGCTTGGCGTCGAACAGCAGCCGGTCGGCCACCGCCTCATAGGCGGCCACTCCGTCGAGGTCCTCGACCGTGGCGATCTTGATCGCCTTCATCACCGGCATCGACCAGCGGCCGCGGATCTCCGCCACCCGGGCCGGCGTCTCCGCCCCGTGCAGCTGGATCATGTCGAGCGGCACCCGGCCCAGCACGGCGCCGAGCTCGTCCTCGGTCGGGTCGACGAACAGGCCGACGCTGCGCAGCCCGGTCGGCACCATGCGCGCCAGCTCGGCGCCCAGATCCGGCGCCACCGAGCGTGGGCTGGGCGGGTAGAAGTTGAAGCCGACCCAGCGGGCCCCGTGCTTCGCCGCGGCCTCCAGCACCTCCGGGGCGCGGATGCCGCAAATTTTTGCATCGATGCTCATGGCACAGGAGATGTGGGGGCCGCGGCCCCGGCATCAAGCGCCAGGCCGAGATCCGCGGCGATGGCGCGCGCCGCCGCGGCCGGGTCGGCGGCGCCGGTGATCGGGCGGCCGATGACGAGATGGGTGGCCCCGGCTTCCATCGCCTCCTGCGGCGTCATCACCCGCTTCTGGTCGCCGGCATCGGCCCCGGCCGGGCGGATGCCGGGCACCATCAGCACCGTCGCCGGCTTCAGCACACGGCGCAGCCGCGCGATCTCCCGCGGCGAGCAGACGACGCCGTCAAGGCCGCTCGCTTCGGCCAGCCGGGCCAGGCGTTCCACCTGGCCGGCGACCTCCATCCCCTGCCCCACCGCCTCGAGATCGGCGACGTCGAGGCTGGTCAGCACGGTGACGCCGAGCAGCTTCGGCCGCGGCACGCCCAGCTTGTCCGCCTCGCTCGCCGCGGCCTCGGCCGCCGCCTGCATCATCGCCCGGCCGCCGGAGGCGTGCAGGGTGATGTAGGCCGGGGACAGCGGCACCACCGAGCGGATGGCGCCGGCCACGGTGTTGGGGATGTCGTGCAGCTTGATGTCGAGGAACAGCGGCACGCCGGTCGGGCGGACCTCGCGGATCCCCGCCGGCCCTTCCGCCATGAAGAATTCGAGGCCGAGCTTGATGCCGCCGACCGCGCCGGCGACCACGTCGATCAGCCGCTTCGCCTCGTCCCGGGTCGGTGCGTCGATGGCGCAGAAAACCGGATTCGTGGTCATCCTCGATCTCCTTCAGCCGCCAAGTGGCCCGCCGGCAGGTGGCCGGCCGCCCAGGATGTCAGCTCCGCGGCATCGCGCCGGCCGAGCACGCCATCGGCCACCGCCCGGCCGATCAGCGCCCCGAACTTGAAGCCGTGGCCCGAGCACGGGCTGACCAGCCAGGCCCGGCCCCGCCGCTCCAGGATGAAGCTGCGGTCCGCGGTGAAGATATAGCGGCAGGCGCGGGCTTCGAGAATGCGGTAGCGGTCGAGGTCGCGCAGCACCGGCCGGTAGCGCTCGCGGAAGGCTTCCGCCTCCCCCACCGCCGGGGCAGGATCGGCCTCGGGGTCCGCCTCGCGCTTCCAGGCCCCGAGGCCGATCTTCAGCCGGGTGCCGCCGACCGGCGGAATCGCCCAATGGTCGTCGGGGAAGCCGCAATCGACGATGCCCGGCGCCGCGGCCCAGGCGGCGGCGTGCTCGGCCGGCGGGTCGAGATAGACCACCAGCTGGCGGTAGGGCGTGAGCCGCGCGGCCAGTTCCGGGACCAGCCCGGCGGCCCAGGCGCCGACCGTGACCACCACCGAGTCGGCCCGCAATGTCTCACCGGACGCCAGGGTGACGGCGCCGGCCTCCGGATCGACCGCGCGGACCGGTGAGTCCGGCCGCAGCGTCACGCCGGCGGCACGGCAGAGTTCGGCCAGGGTCGCCAGGATCCGGTCGGCGAACAGCACGCCGCCTTCGGGCGTGAACAGGCCCCAGCGGATGCCGTCCGGGATCAGGAACGGGAAGCGGCGCGCCAGCTCCTCCGGCTGCAGCAGCTCATACTCGGCGCCGAGCGCGTCGAGCGGGGCGCGGCAGCCATCGGCCCAGTCGCCCTCGGCCCGGCTGAAGGCGATCGAGCCGCAATTCTCGTAATGGCGCACCCTGGCGGCGGCCCAGACCTCGTCCCAGGCGGCATAGGCGTCCATCGCCATGCGGGTGTAGCCGGGCGAGCCGGGATAGAGGGCGCGGATCAGCCGGTGATTGTCCCAGGACGCGGCCGAGGGATTCGGGATCGGCCCGCGCTCCAGCAGCGTGACGGCCTCCCCGGCCCGGGCCAGGTGCCAGGCGGTGGCGAGCCCCATCACCCCGGCGCCGACGACGATGCTGGTCATGCTGTCTTTCCCGATCAGGATTCGATCTGGTCGTCGGCCCGTGGTGGGTTGTCGGCACCGGCCTTTTCCAGAATGACCTTGGCCCGGCCCGGCGCGACCCGGCCGGCCCGCGCCGCGAAATAGCGCTCGGCCTCGGCCTGGGCGCCGACGCGGGAGGCGACGGCCACGGCGATGAACTGGTTCAGGCTGACGCCGGCCTCGGCCGCTTGGGCCGCCGCCTTGTCCTTCAGATCGTCCGGCAACCGCAGGGGAAAGACACTCATGTCCTGATCCTCTTGAGAACCGTCCCGGGCCGTTCGACGGCGATGCCGAATTGGCCCGCGCCTTGCGACATATCGGCGATGTTGAATGTGACGATCACATCAGCGCCGCCGTTGATGGCGGTTTCGACCACCAGATCGTCATCCGCATCCTGGGCTACGGGCCGCCAACGATAGTCGAAGGCGACTGGAACACAGCGACCGGCGAGATCGTCCAGGGCCTCCAGCACCTCGGCAGTCGACAGCCCGCTTCTGGCCAGCATCGCGTCTCGCGTCAGCACGGCCTCATACTCCAGCATGAGGCTCACCGACAGCAGCAGGCTCGCCTCGCCATCCAGGATGTCGAGCAGCAGTTGTCGGGATGCGCCCGATGGGCTCTCGAACGCCGCAACCATGACATCGGTGTCGATCACCAACCGGAGCATAGTGATATCATATGTGACATCACCGATTTCCGCAATGTCGCGATGCCACCTGCGACATCACACAGCGACGACTGACCGGCCGTTAAGCCCCCTGCCCCTCCAGCGCCGCGACCGCCAGGCGGGCGGCAGCGAGGTCCTCCAGCGCGGTGCCGACCGATTTGAACAGGGTGATCTCATCCGCCGAGCCGCGGCCCGGCGCGGTGCCGCGGGTCAGGTCGTGCAGGTCGGCCAGGATCGCATCCTCGCCGATCACCCCGGCGCGGAGCGGCTGCAGCAGGTCGCCGGCCTCGGCCAGCGCGCCGGCGCGGGTGTCGACGAAGATCCGCGCCCGGCGCACCGCCTCGTCGTCGCTTTCGCGCATCGCCGGCAGATAGGCGCCGGCGAGGTCGAGATGGGCGCCCGGCTTCAGCCAGGCGCCGTGCACGATCGGCGCCCGCGACTGGGTGGCGCAGGAGACGATGTCGGCCCCGCGCACCACGGCTTCGAGATCCGCCGCGGCGCGGACCGGCAGGCCTTCTGCCGCCAGGGCCTGCGCCAGCTCCGCCGCCTGCTCCGGCCGGCGGGCCCAGATCGCGATGTCCTTGAGCGGCCGCACCGCGGCATGGGCGCGGATGAAATGCGGCGCCAGCGCGCCGGCGCCGACCATCACCATGCGCGACGCCTCCGGCCGGGCCAGGTAGTCGGCGGCCAGGGCCGAGGCCGCGGCGGTGCGGCGGTTGGTCAGGGTCGGCCCGTCCATGATCGCCCGCGGCACGCCGGTGGCGCCGTCGAGCAGCAGGTAGGAGCCGACGATGAAGGGCAGGTCCTTCGCCGGGTTGCCCGGCATCAGCGACACCAGCTTGATGCCGATCGCCTGCTCCCGCTCCCAGGCCGGCATGATCAAGAGCGTGGCGTCGCCAGCCGCGGTCGGCATGGTGTGGTGATGGCGCAGCGGCGCCTCCACCTCGCGGCGGAAGGCGTGGCGCAGCGCCTCGATCAGCGCGCGCGTGTCGATCGCCCGGTCGAGGGCGGCAGCATCGATCGCTAGCATGGCAGTGTCTTCAGCGTTGGCCGGCGGCGGGCAGGGCCGGGCGCGCCGGATCGCCGTTGCGGTTGGCGGTGCTGGCCGGGACGCCGGGGCGCTGCCGCGCCTTCAGCCCCTCCAGATCCTTCTGGGTCGAGGCCAGCCGGGTCTCCAGCCGGCGCATGCGCAGCCCGGTGGCGAAGCGGCCGAACCACAGCACCAGGCCGCCGATCAGCACGCCGAGCAGCAGCGGCAGCAGCGCCACCAGGTACAAGGGCGCGTCGATCCGGAACGGCAGCGGCCAGAGGCCGAGCGTCACCGCCTCGCGGTTGCTGATCGCGAAGGACAGCAGCAGCAGGGCGAAGGGGATGGTGACGATCCAGGCGATGTACCGCACAGGCTATCCCTCGTGGTGGCCGGGGCCCGACGCCGCGGGCCGGTCATTCATCGGTGTTCAGACGCTCGCGCAGCTGCTTGCCGGTCTTGAAGAACGGCACCAGCTTCTCCGCCACGTCGACCGCCACGCCGGTGCGCGGGTTGCGGCCGGTGCGGGCGTCGCGGCGCTTCACCGAAAAGGCGCCGAAGCCGCGCAGCTCGACCCGCTGGCCGTCCGCGAGCGCCGCGGTGATGCGGTCGAAGATGGTGGTGACGATGCGCTCGACGTCACGCTGGTAGAGGTGCGGATTGCGCTCGGCAAGCCGCATGATCAGTTCGGACTTGGTCATGTCTCCCCGAATCCCTGCCCGCCGCCTTTTTGTCGACACGGATAGCCGCATCGCCTCGCTTGAGTTGACGGCAAGCCGGGATGGTGCCAGCCCGGCTTGCCGAAATCAAGGACAAGTGCTTCTGGACAAAGGGATTTCCGGGCCGGGAGATCATTCGGCCGGGCGCATCTCCCGGGCCGCCGCGCCGAAGCGGCCGCGGACCACCAGCAGCGTCGCCGTCAGGCCGCACAGCGCGGCGAAGGATACCCACAGCCCCGGCATCGCCCGGTTGCCAGTCTCCTCGATCAGCCAGGTGCAGATCGCCGGGGTGAAGCCGCCGAAGGTCGCGGTGGCCAGGCTGTAGGCCAGCGAGAAGCCGCTGGTGCGCACATCCTCCGGCATCACCTCGGTCAGGAACGGGATCATCGCGCCGTTGTAGCTGCCGTAGAGGAAGGACAGCCAGAGCTCGACCGTCAGCAGCCGGCCGAAGGACGCGGCGTCGACCAGCCACAGCATCGCCGGGTAGGCGGTGACCAGCATCAGCACGGTGCAGGCGACCAGGATCGGCGTGCGGCCGATGCGGTCGGACAGGGCGCCCGACAGCGGCAGCCAGATCAGATTGGTGATGCCGACGCACAGCGTCACCGTCAGGCTGTCGATGTCGGCCAGGTGCAGCGCCTGCTTGCCGAAGGTCGGGGTGTAGGCGGTGATCAGGTAGAAGCTGACCGTGGTCATCGTCACCAGCAGCATGCCGAGCAGGACGACGGCCCAGTTGTCGGCCAGCGAGCGCATGATCTGGGCCACGGTCGGGCGGCGATGCGCCCGGGCCTGGAACGCCTCGGTCTCCTCGAGCGAGCGGCGCAGCAGGAAGATCAGCGGCACGATCAGGCAGCCGACCAGCAGCGGCACCCGCCAGCCCCACAGCGCGACCTGGCCCGGCGGCAGCAGCGTGCTGAGCAGCACGCCGAGCAGCGCGGCGACGATCACCGCCACCTGCTGGCTGCCGGACTGCCAGGAGGCGTAGAAGCCCTTGTGGCCCGGGGTCGCGATCTCGGTCAGGTAGACCGAGACGCCGCCGAGTTCGACGCCGGCCGAGAAGCCCTGCAGCAGCCGGCCGAGCAGGACCAGGAGCGGCGCCAGCAGGCCCAGCGTCTCGTAACCCGGCAGCAGGCCGATGGTGAGGGTGCCGACCGCCATCAGCCCCAGCGTCAGCAGCAGGCCGGCGCGGCGGCCGTGCCGGTCGATATAGGCGCCGAGCACCAGGGCGCCGAGCGGCCGCATCAGGAACCCGGCCCCGAAGGTGCCGAGCGACAGCATCAGCGTGGCGAACTCGCTGCCGGTCGGGAAGAAGACCTTGCCGATATACGACGCGTAGTAGCCGTAGACCATGAAGTCGTACATCTCCAGGAAGTTGCCGCTGGAGACGCGGAGAACGGCCATCGCCTTCGATCGGGAGGGGGCGGCAGCGCTCATGAGAGGGCCTTTCTGCAACGGAACCGGCGTGTCTCTCTCCCCGCCCTCGTCCCTCTGCCTGTCGGGGCCGGTTGTCAATGGAGATCGAGGGGCGCCCCTTGCGTGGCCTCTCCCATCTGCCGATCCTTCTCAGAACGCCCTTCCCTCACCGTCATTGCGAGCGCAGCGAAGCAATCCAGGGGCCGGTGCGCACCGGCCCCTGGATTGCTTCGCTGCGCTCGCAATGACGGTTCTGGGGACTGCAGGCAGACCACCCAAAAGAAAAGGCCCGCCTCCTTGCGGAGGCGGGCCCGGCACAGGCCGTGAGGCCTTTGCTTACTTCTCTTCGGCGGTGTTCTCGCGCGCCTTGCGGAGCGCGGCGCCGAGGATGTCGCCCAGCGAGGCGCCGGAGTCGGACGAACCGTACTCGGCCATCGCCTGCTTCTCCTCCTCGACCTCCTTGGCCTTGATCGACAGCGACACCTTGCGGGCGGCACGGTCGACCTGCATCACCTTGGCGTCGACCTTGTCGCCGACCGAGAAGCGGTCCGGACGCTGCTCCGACCGGTCGCGCGACAGGTCGGACTTGCGGATGAAGCCGATCAGGCCGTCGCCGACCGAGACCTCGACACCGCCGTCGTTCACTTCCGTGACCGTGCCGGTGACGACCTCACCCTTCCGCATGCCGCCGCCGGTGGCAGTGGCCTTCTCGAAGGTGTCCTCGGTGAGCTGCTTCATGCCGAGGCTGATGCGCTCCTTCTCGACATCGACGTCGAGGACCTTGACCTTGACCTGGTCGCCCTTCTTGAACTCCTGGATCGCCTCTTCGCCGGAACGGTCCCAGGCGATGTCGGAGAGGTGAACCATGCCGTCGATCTCGCCCGGCAGGCCGACGAACAGACCGAATTCGGTGATGTTCTTGACCTCGCCCTCGAGCTCGGTGCCGGCCGGATACTTCTCGGCGAACACTTCCCACGGGTTCGGCAGGCACTGCTTCAGCCCGAGGCTGATGCGGCGCTTCACCGGATCCACGTCGAGCACCATCACCTCGACCTCCTGGGAGGTGGAGACGATCTTGCCCGGATGGACGTTCTTCTTGGTCCAGCTCATCTCCGAGACATGGACCAGGCCTTCGATGCCCGGCTCCAGCTCGACGAAAGCGCCATAGTCGGTGATGTTGGTCACGCGGCCGCGGAAGCGGGCACCCGCCGGGTACTTGGCGACCACACCCTCCCACGGATCGGCCTCGAGCTGCTTCATGCCGAGGCTGATGCGCTGGGTCTCCGGGTTGAAGCGGACGACCTGGACCTTGACGGCCTGGCCGATCTGCAGCGCCTCGGACGGGTGGTTGATGCGGCGCCACGCGATGTCGGTGACGTGCAGCAGGCCGTCCACGCCGCCCAGATCGACGAAGGCGCCGTAATCGGTGATGTTCTTGACCACGCCCTCGAGGATCTGGCCTTCCTTGAGGTTGGCGACCAGCTCGGAACGGGCCTCGGCGCGGCTCTCCTCGAGCACGGCGCGGCGCGACACCACGATGTTGCCGCGCGAGCGGTCCATCTTGAGGATCTGGAACGGCTGCGGCGTGCCCATCAGCGGGCTGATGTCGCGCACCGGCCGGATGTCGACCTGGCTGCCCGGCAGGAAGGCGACGGCGCCGTTCAGGTCGACGGTGAAGCCGCCCTTGACCTTGCCGAAGATGATGCCGGTGACGCGCAGCTGGTCGGTGAACGACTTCTCGAGCGCGGTCCAGGCCTCTTCACGCTTGGCCTTCTCGCGGGACAGGACGGCCTCGCCGTTCTTGTCCTCCATGCGCTCGATGAACACCTCGACGGTGTCGCCCTCGACCAGCGAGGCCGGCTGGCCGGGGACGGCGAATTCCTTGAGCGCCACGCGCCCCTCGGACTTCAGCCCCACATCGATCAGCACCATGTCGTTGTCGATCGAGATCACCCGACCCTTGACGACGGTACCCTCGAAGCTCTCGGACTGGCCGAGCGATTCCTCGAGAAGGGCGGCAAAGCTTTCCTTCTCGGTCGATTTGACGGCGGCGGAACTAGTAGCCATGAAAACTCCCGTTAGAGACAGACCGGTCGCCGCGCCGGCGGGTCGTCCCGCCTGGGAGAGCGCGATGGCCGGGCCGGGCCCGATGCCCGAATCTCCATCAAGTGATCGACGGCGGCCCGAGGGTCAGACGGCGTCGCGCGGGGGGCCGATCCGGCGGGACACATACGCCAGAGCCTGATCGAACACCTGGTCCGCGGTCAGCTGGCTTGTATCCAACAGAAAAGCGTCGCTCGCCGGGACCAAGGGGGCCACGGCGCGGCGACGATCGCGCTCGTCTCTCTGTCTCAGGTCGTCGAGGACCTCGTCGTATATAACCTCGTGGCCGCGCTCCCGCAACTCCTTCCACCGGCGGGCGGTGCGGGTTTCGAGCGTGGCGGTGACGAAGATCTTGGCCGGGGCGTCCGGGCAGATCACGGTGCCGATGTCACGGCCGTCCAGCACCGCCCCCGGCGGGCGCTCGGCAAAACGGCGCTGGAAGTCGAGCAGCGCGGTGCGCACGCCGGGGATCGCCGACACCCGGCTGGCGGCCTGGGCCGCGGCATCGCCGCGCAGCTCCGGGTCGCCCAGGCCCGCCGGATCGAGCGCCAGCACGGCGGCCAGGCCGGCGATCGGGTCGTCCGGGCTGCCGCCGGCGCGCAGCACGGCGACGCCGACGGCACGGTACAGCAAGCCGGTGTCGAGATGGTCGAAGCCGTAGGCCGCGGCCAGGCGGCGGGCCAGCGTGCCCTTGCCGGAGGCGGCGGTGCCGTCGATGGCGATGACGGTCATGCCGCCGAATTCCGGGCGCCGGATGCCGCCGGGCGCGAGATCACGAGTTGCAAGGCGACCTTCCCATCAAGCTTCGGCCCCATCGCGGCCCCCGGTTGCCCCCGGGGCGAGAACTGCCGAACCGCGGGCTGATAGCATGGCGGGAACGGCGGTGGAACGAAGACCGACGCCCGGAAGGGCTTTTTGTTTTTGACAGCCGGCGTTCCGCGTGGCAGATGGCGCCCTTCCATCCCGACATATCCGAGGAGGCTCGGCGTGGCGAAGCCTGAATGGGGCGCCAAGCGCATCTGCCACAATTGCGGGGCCCGCTACTACGATCTGCAGCGTGACCCGATCATCTGCCCGAAATGCGGCACCGAGTACGACCCGGAGGCTTTCCTGAAGTCGCGCCGGTCGCGCTCCATCATCGTCGATGAGCCGGTCGAGAAGGTGCGCGCGGCCAAGAACGAGGACAGCGACGCGCTGCTCGAGGACGAGACCGAGGAGGAGTCCGGCGAGGACGAGGAATCGGCCGAGGAGGTCGAGGTGCTGGACGAGGGCGACCTCGACGACACCGCGACCGGCGAGGACGAGGACGACGAGGCCTCCGGCAAGGACAAGGGCTCGGCCGACGAGTTCGACGCCGAGGAGGATCTCGGCGAGGACCAGGACGTCCTGATCGAGGACGCCGACGACCTCGGCGAGGAGGATGTCGACGTCGAAATCGAGGATGACGGCGAGGAGCGGAACCGCTGATCGCGGGGCCTGAAAAAATCTCGCAAAAAACCTCTTGCATAGGCGGGGAGGATGAATAATATCCGCCCCCGCCGACGCCCCCCGGAAAACACCCCGGACGGTGCGTCGCCCAGAGTTTCGGGGCCATAGCTCAGCTGGGAGAGCGCTACAATGGCATTGTAGAGGTCAGGAGTTCGATCCTCCTTGGCTCCACCAAGACAAGGGCCCGGCCGGCGACGGTCGGGCCCTTTCTGTTTACCAGGACGATGGGATCAGGCTGCGGCATTTTCACCTGACGAGGCGGCTTCCTCTCAGAGCACGAAGTCGCTGGATGTCAGCATGATGCTTCCGGTGAGTTGGATGTGGAAGTCGCTGACTTTGTCCCCATTGACGTCGCCGGCGATGGTAGTGACGCCGTTGTTCACGGCATAGCGCAGTTGGCCGGCAACGCCGGTATAGAGTCCGCTGCCGATGAAGGTGAAAGCCTGGTCTCCGGGAACCACGACGTTGGCGTCGATCATGCGCAGATCGATCCGATCCTGCTGCGCGTGGCTGAAATCGGTGATCCGATCGGCCCCGGCACCGATCACGCTGTCGATCGTATTCATGTAGACGAAGTGGTCGGCTCCAGTACCGCCGGTTAGCGAATCCGCCCCGCCGAGCCCGATGAGGGAATCATCGCCGCCTCCGCCCTGCAGCGCGTTGACGCCACCATTCCCGGCCAGGCGGTCACTCCACTGGCTGCCAGATAGGTTCTCGACGCTGTCGAGCGTATCCCCCTGCGCGTCCCCACCAGTGCACAAGCCGGTGTTGATGCTGACCGAGACCCCGGCGGAGCCGCCGTCATAGTTGGCCGTGTCGATGCCAGTACCGCCGTAGAGCGCGTCGATGCCGGCCCCACCGCGGAGCCGATCGTTGCCGGCGCCACCATCGAGGGTGTCGCTGCCACCCATGCCGTTGAGAACGTCGCTGCCGCCGCTGCCCGACAGCACATTGGCCGTGGCCGAACCGGTCAAGACGTCGCCGAAGCCGGCAGTGCCACGGATATTCTCGATATCGTTGCCGATGGTGTCGCCCGCGGCGTCACCGCCCGATGCGATCAAGGTCGTCAAATCGACCGTCACCCCGGCCGGACCATCATAGACGATGGTGTCGGCGGCGCCGCCACCAATCAAGACATCCGCCCCGGCACCACCGTTGAGAAAATCACTTCCCTCTCCGCCGTTGAGCGTATCGGCTCCGGCCCCGCCGCTCAGGGTATCTCGGCCGTCTGCCCCATCGAGAACATTGGCGGCAGCGTTGCCTTTCAGAATGTCAGCGAAGTTGGTCCCAACCAAATTCTCGATGCTGATCATCGTATCGTCTTTGCCATCGCCGAAGCTGGCGATCCCGGTCGACAGATCAGCCTGAACGCCAACTCGGGGTGGATATCCAAAAAATAGGAATGAAGCAGTATCTGCACCCAAGCCGCCGTCGAGTACGTCAGAACCATTGCCCTCTATCCCGCCGGATAAATTGTCATCCCCACCTTCGCCGAACAATTTGTCGTCACCATAACCACCGTATAACCAATTTCTTTCATCCGATCCGTGAATGGTATCATTGTAATCGCTGCCATCAACATCCTGGATATTGAACAGTCTATCTCCCTGCGCATCTCCGCCCGAACCAGTTCCGGATCGAAGATCGACAAAAACGGCCGACTGCGATGTGACGTAGGTTGTCCAGTTGAGTCCGGCTCCGCCATCCAGGATATCGGCACCGCTGCCGCCGTAGAGGTTATCGTTGCCTCCGTAACCGCGCAGAATGTCATTTCCCGCATAGCCCCAGATATCGTCGTCACCGACGGTCCCGTTCAGCGTGTCGGCACCGCTTCCACCCTCGATGTCATCGGCCAAGGACATGGCACTGGCGGACATATTTCGCATCGACATCATCCCCTCCACTTCATGAAATTCTATATTGCCCAACAGCACGAAAAATTCGCCGCACCGCAATGGATGCGGACGCCGATCCTAGATTGCGAAAGCAGAACAACTCAATTGAAAGAAAAAGAGGCAGTGTCAGTGCTACCGCCGGTTGATGTGCCGGTCGATCAGCTGGCGCAGCGCCGCCGCGTCGCGGGCGCGGATGGCGGCGACCATGGCGTGGTGCTCCTGCGCGCTCAGCCGCAGCCCGGCAAGCGTGAACCAGCGGCCGGTGGTGCCGGACTGGCCGCGCTCGCGCATGTCG
Source organism: Inquilinus limosus (assembly GCF_002195995.1). Classification (GTDB taxonomy): domain Bacteria; phylum Pseudomonadota; class Alphaproteobacteria; order DSM-16000; family Inquilinaceae; genus Inquilinus; species Inquilinus limosus_C. The sequence goes on along the minus strand of NZ_NHON01000105.1, from coordinate 635 downwards.
CGGATCAGCCCGGCCAGCACCGGGTTGGCGGCGATGTCGTAGAGCCGGCGGTGGAAGGCGAAGTTCAGCTCGGCCCGGGTCGGCGGATCGGCAGTCTCGATGGCCTGCTCGAATCGCGCCGCGAGCCGCTCGAGGTCGTCGAGATCGGCCGCCGTCGCCAGCCCCACCACCGGGTCCGCCGCGCCGGTCTCCAGGATCGTCCGCACCGCCTTCAGATGCAGCAGCTCCTCGGGGTCCGGCGCCGCCACCCGGAAGCCGCTGTTGACCTTGTGCTCGACCAGCCGGCGGTTCCTCAGCTCGACCAGCGCCTCGCGCACCTCGAAGCGGTTGGCCTCGTAGCGCTCCTGCAGGTCGATCTGCTTCAGCCACTCCCCCGCCCGGTAGACGCCGTAGAGGATGTCGTCGCGGATCGCCTCGACCAGCGTCCCGACCCGCCCGTGATCCATGCCCTGCCGCTTCATCGCCCCTCGATGTCCCCCGCCCCTGCTGTCCTGCCGCGCCGATCCGCGATTCTCCTGTCGTCGCGGATCGCCTCGACCAGCGTCCCGACCCGCCCGTGATCCATGCCCTGCCGCTTCATCGCCCCTCGATGTCCCCCGCCCCTGCTGTCCTGCCGCGCCGATCCGCGATTCTCC
>NZ_NHON01000104.1 GCF_002195995.1 Inquilinus limosus | reverse complement strand
CGTTTCGCGGAAGGACGCGTGAATGGTTGACAACACCGCCCGCATCAAGGGCGTCGGCTTCGCGGTGCCGGAGCTGGTCCGGACCAACGATGCGCCGGTCTTCGACTGGATCAGGGCCAACCCTCCGCCGCATACTGATCTGTTCAAGGGCTTCGACCAGCGCCGGATCCTGGCGCCCGGCCAGACGCTGCTGGGCCTGATGGCCGAGGCCGCCGCGGCAGCGCTGGTCGATGCCGGGCTGGGTGCCGGCGATATCGATCTTTTGATCGGCGTCGCCTCGGTGTCGGACTATGTCAGCCCGAACGGACTGGTGGCGCTGCACCAGACGCTGAACCTGCCGGCGCGCTGCCAGGTGCTGCCGCTCGGGACCGAGTTCACCGTGTTCAATGACGGGCTGGTGCTGGCCGAGGCGATGATCCGCACCGGCCGCGGCCTGCGCAACGCGCTGATCGTCTGCGGCTGCAACTGGAGCCGGCATGTCAGCTACCACGAGGCGACCTGCATCGGCGCCGCGGACGGTGCCGGTGCTGCGGTGATGGCGGTGAGCGACGACCAGCAGCGCTTCGCCCTGGTCGACGTCGTGACCGACACCGATACCAATTATTTCGGCGCCATGCATATGAGCGCCCGGCCGGCCGGCACGATCGACCCGCCGCCGCCCTATCTGGCGGAGAGCTTCACCACCCCGTTGATGTATATCGGCGATGCCGGCGCCGATTCCTACAAGGAGTACGGCGCCAAGGTTCCGCCGCGGATCGTCGACCGGCTGCTGCGGCGCAACGGGCTCGCGGCCGACGAGATCACCCTGATCGCGCATCAGGCCTCGTCGGTGCTGAGCGACGCCTGGGCGGAGGCGATCCGGCCGGGCCAGTACCTGACCACGCTCCCCGAATACGCCAACATGACCTCGGCGTCCGTCCCGGTGACGCTGGCGGCGCGCTATGCCGAGATCTCGCGCAACGACCTGGTGCTGCTGACCATTGGCCTGCAGCAGCAGACCTCGGCGGTGCTGCTGCGCCGCCGGTGCAACCGGGGGCAGATCGGCATCTGAACCGGCCCGGAACGCCGGGCTGCTCTCCTCCATCTCCGACAGATGCGGGCCCCGGCCGATCCGGCCGGGGCCCGTCGTCATTCCGGCAGGTGCCACGACCGGCGGTAGAGATCGAGCCCCCGCCAGTCATCGGCCATCTCATCCCATGCGAATGGTGGTTCATACTCCAGTCACAGGGCTGAACACCGCAAGGCCTATACATAAGCACACGCTGATTCACGCAGTATTCCGTCAAGCCCCTCGGAGTCTACCGGCGGAATATTGCGATATGACTGAGCCGCTCGGACAGCCACTGCGGCCGATCAGCTGTCGACAGGAGGAGGTCTTGATGCACAGCAGAACAGCCCTGGGGAGCGAGCCTGCGCCGGCCGGTTGGCCGGCCCTGTTCGGGACGATCGAAGCCCGCTGCGGCGTCCCCGGCGCTGCGAGTCAGACGATCGGTCCGGACGGGGCGGCCTTCCGCGCCATGTATCTGGATCTCGGCGTCATCCGCGACGCGCTGCGGTCGGCGGATGCCGCACCTCCCATCGTCATCATCTGCGCCGACGTGCTGAACATCCCCGACCGCTTCGACTGGCGGCTCGACCGGACCGAGCTGGTGATCGTGGCCCGCCGGGTCCAGTCAGCCGGCTATGCCACGGTGAATCTCGACTATCGCGACGGCAATGCCGCGAGCCTGTCCCTCTTCATCGGGGAGATCGACGGCCGGTTCCAGGCCATCGCCCTGACCGCCCCCGACGGGCCGCAACCGGTGGCGTTCATCTTCGACGCAGCCCCCGTGACGGGCGGAGTGCGGATCCACATGCCGGGCCGCCAGCCGGTCGACACGCCGCTGGACGACATGCGCGACCTGCAACCCCAGGCGACCGCGATCCTCGAGCAGGCGCTCAGGACCGAGCTGACCTTCGCCTCACTGCTCCATGAGCAGCGCCCGCATCTGGCCCTGGCGATGGTCGGCTGGATCAAGGCCTGCGCCGACGGCCTGCCCGGCCTGGCCCGGATGGCGGCGGAGATCGATGCCCTCGCCTTCGCGCAGCCGGGCGCTGCCGGCACCCCGTCGATCCCCTGGCGGGGAGCCGCGATAGCCGTGGCCGGCTGACGGGCAACGGCGCCCCTGCCCCTGACCAGCGGCGTCCGCCGGCTCCGGGCGGTGGTCGGATCGCTGCCCCTTCCGCATCCCTGTCGCCATGAACGCTTCGTGCCGGCGCCTTGTCGGCGGCGTGTTCAGGCGTGACCAGAGCCGGCATCGCCCTCCGCCTCAGGGCAGGATGGCGATGCCGCGGCCGGCGAAGAACCGGTCGAAGGTCTCGACCGGAAGGGCCACGGCCTCGCGCGACGCGCGGTCGTGGCCCGACGGGTTGTGGAAGACCAGCATCCCGTCCTTCTGGCCGTGGACCAGCACAAGATGCCCGCCCTTGGCGGGCGGATCGCTGTCGGGCCGGCGGATCGACGGGTGCACCGAGGCGATGAAGAAGGCGGCGCCGCGCAGGACGCCGGGGATGCCGCGGGCGCCGATGCCGGTGACGATCTGCGCCGACAGCCCGAATTCCGCCCGCACATAGGCGACGAAGGGCGCGTAGATCAGGCCGCGGATCGACTCCCCCTCGGCCACATAGGCGCCATGGCGCGTGGCGCCGCGCGCCAGATCCAGGATCGGCGGGGCATCACCGGTGCGGGCGGCCAGCACCATCCGCAAGCAGGCCATGCCGCAGACATGGTTGGCCCAGCGCGCATACTCCGCCGCGTCGGCCGCGCCGGAACGGGCCCAGTTCGGGTCCTCGGCCAGCGGCAGCGTGCCGTCCAGGATCTCCCCGGCCCGGTCGGGCGACTCCCATTGGCAGACATACGGCACCGGCCCGGCCGCCCCCCGCTGCACGAGATCGTTCATTCCCTGTCGCTTCCCCTTCGTCCCCGGCCTCAGGCCGCCGGCAGGCTGACCGTGCCGCCAGCGGTCTCCACGATTTCCTGGATGATCGCAAGTCCCAGGCCGCTGTCGGCACCGGGTCAAGCGCCGCGACCGCCGGCTGCCGCCATGCCAAAGGCGGCCGGATCCCGGGGCCGGAACCGTCCGGGCTCGTCGCGATCATCGTTGCGATCCCCGGGAATGCGGGTATACCGCGAGGACCATTCTCAGCAGGCGGACCATCAGATGCCGGGATTCTCGCAAGCCGCCGCGCGCCTGGCGGGCCGCTGCCGGTGGGCCGCGGTCCTCGCTGCCGCCGCTCTGGCATCCGCCGCCACCCCGGCGCAGGAGCCGGCCGGGGCGCCCTGGAACCCGTCCTATGTCGACCCGCATCCCGCCGATGGCGACCTGGTCCTGCCGATGCCTTGCGGCGGGGCGATGGCCTTCCGCCGGGTCGAGGTGGAAAGCGGCGGCTGGCTGAACGACATGCAGGTCATGCTCGGCGGCTCCGACCCCGATCTCGGGGTCGTCGACGACCGCCGGTCCGCCAACATCGCTGGCGCCTTCACCCCCACCGGCGACCAGACCCGCCGCTACTACTATGTCGGCAAGTACGAGGTGACGCGGTCGCAATACCAGGCGCTGGCCGGCGACTGCAAGGCGCCGTCGATGCAGGGCCGCGAGCCGATCGTGGACATCTCCTGGTTCGACGGCCTGACCTTCGCCGAGCGCTACACCGAGTGGCTGATGGCCAATGCCCGCGACAAGCTGCCGAAGGAGGGTGAGCTGTCCGGCTATCTCCGCCTGCCGACCGAGGCGGAGTGGGAGTTCGCGGCGCGCGGCGGCATGGCGGTCTCGGCCCTCGACTTCGCCGGCGACCGGCCGCCGATGCCGGAGGGGGGCCCGACCGCCTATATCTGGTTCCAGGGCAGCCAGTCGGCCGGTGGGCGGATCCACCCGATGGGGCTGCTGAAGCCGAACCCGCTCGGCCTCTACGACATGCTGGGCAATGCCTCGGAGATGATGTTCGAGCCGTTCCGCCTGAACCGGCGCGGCCGGCTGCACGGCCAGGCCGGCGGTTTCATCATCCGCGGCGGCGATTTCCTGACCCCGGTCGACCAGATCCGCAGCGCCACCCGGACCGAGCTGCCCTATTTCTCCGAGCGCAGCGGCGGGGCGACCACGCTGCGCCAGGTCGGCATGCGGCTGGTGATCGCCGCCCCGGCGATCGTGTCGGCCGAGCGCCTGGCCGCGCTGCAGAAGGAGTATGAGGCCCTGCCCGCCCCCGACCCCGGCCAGGCGACCGCGCGGCAGGAGGCCGCCGCCATCCAGGACCTCGACAGCACCGCCCAGACGACGCTGGATGCGGCCCTGCGGTCGCGGCTGCAGCGGATCTCACGCGACCTGCGCGACGCCATCACCGAGCGCAACGACGCGCGCGACCGCGCCATCCGCCTGCTGATCAGCCAGGGCGCCTTCTTCGGCAACAAGCTGCGGACCGACCAGCTGCGGCTGGACAGCGTCGGCAAGGCGATCGACGAGGTGGCCCGGCCGGCGCTGGAGGAGATGCACCGCCGGCTCGACGGCGACCCCAACGGCGCCGACACGCTGGCCAAGGCGGAACAGCAGGTTGCGACGATGGAATCGCAGCGCACATCGCTGCAGGCCGAGGTCAAGCAGTCGCTGGACAGCTATGCCGATGCGGTGTTCACGGTGGCCGGCGATTACTCTCCGGACATCATCCGGCAGCAGTTCGATCTGCTGAAGACCGAGCTCGATGCCCGAAAAGCGTCCGATCTGATCCCTTATGCTGCCTTATTTGTGAAGCACATGGAATCCTATCGCCAACAGGGCAAGGCCGATACCGAGGCCTGGATGCGAGACCTCACCCGCTAGCGTCCGTGGGCGCAACTGCCAGAAGGACCGACGGCACATGACGACACCGAGGCTTCTCCCGCTCGCGGCGACACTTTTTCTCGCGGCCTGCGCCGGCACCGGCGACCCGCATGACGGCGGCTTCATCACCGGCGTCAGCAACCTCGTCTCCGGCGGCTATCAGGATCGGATCGACCAGCGCGAGGCGCAGGTCTCCTCGCTGAACGCCGAGCAGGCGCAGCTGCAGGCCCGGGCCAACTCCATCCGCCAGGAGCAGGCCCAGGTGGATCGCGACCTGGCGGCCGCCCGCAGCCGCCTGTCGCAGCTGGACCGCCGCATCGCCGCGCTGCGCAGCCGGGCCTCGGCCGCCGATGCGGCACGGCTGTCCGATGCCGAGAAGCGGCTGGCGAAGGCCCGGCTGACGGCGGATGAGGCCTCCAATCCGGGCCGCCCCGCCGCCGCCCGCGCCGCCGATGTCGCGGACCTGCAGCAGGTGCTGGACTCGGTCGGCGGCCTGGTCGACGACATCGCCCGGAAGGCCCCGCCGGCTTAGGCCGGCGCCTGCCGCCGGGGGGCAGGCCGGGTTTCCTGGTGGCCGGTGTGGTTGACGAAACGAGCCGGTGCGGTTGACGAAACGAAAACACCTGATAGTAGGATAAAAATCGTTACATCCTGCTCCATGACGACATTTCAGCCGGAGGGAACTGTTGTGAAGAAACCGATCGTCGTATTGCTGGCGTGCACGATGCTCGCTGCCTGCGGCTCGATGGGCGGCACCACCGACCCGTCGAAGCTTGCCGCCAGCGCGACCGCGGACAACACCGCCCGCACGCCGGAGCAGCAGAAGCTGCGCGAGCAGGCCGACAGCTCGACCAAGACCATCGTCGAGGGTGTCGCGGTGGGGGCCGCCGCCGGTCTGGCCGGCGCCGCCATCGCCGATCTCGCCGGCGCCGACGTGGATGCCGGCACCTATGCCATCGCGGCCGCCGGCGGCGCCGCGCTGGGCGGCCTGGCCGGCGCCTATGTCGACCAGAAGCAGAAGGAATATGCGAGCCTCGAGGACCAGCTCGATTCCGTGATCAGCGACGCCAAGGCCAAGAACGCCCAGGCCAAGGACCTGACCGCGACGATGCAGACGGTGCTCGACCAGCACAAGCGCGAGCTGACCCGGCTGCGTTCGGGCGTGAAGAAGGGCACGGCCACCCAGGCCGAGCTCGATGCCGAGCTGGCCTCCGCCCGCTCCGACAAGGATGTGATGGACAAGGCGGTGTCCGGCACCCGCGAGAACCTGAAGATCTTCACCGACGCCCGCACTTCGCTGAAAGCGAAGGCCACGACGGCCCAGGACCGGGCGCGCGTCGGCCAGCTGGACCGCGAGATCCGCACCCTGAGTGGCCGGGTCGACACCATGTCCGGCGTCGTCAACAACCTGACCCGTCGGATCTGAAGGCTCAGCCCTTCATCGTCCGACAGCACGGTTCAAGGGGCTGCCATCGGCAGCCCCTTTTTCCTATCGCCCGCCGGGCCCGGGCTGGATGTGGATCCGGGTGACGTCGTCCCCCCGGACGATCCAGGCGGCGCCGGAAGCGGCCAGGAACCGGACGCCCCCGTCGCACCGCTCGACACCCACGAAGGGCTCTGACTCCAGCGATATCAGCGCCCAATCCACGTGCCCGCCCGTCATCTTGTAGAAGAACCCGCATGACCCATGCGCCGAGGCTTCGCCCCCGACATAGAGCGCGCCGTCGATCTCGATCCTGAAGTTCCCGAATATATCCGTCGTATCGAGATCATCCGTCGACAGGTCTTCCCCGATGACGAACGCGCCATCGGAGACGCTGAAGCCGATTATCCTCGAATCGGGGGTAAGGACGCAGTCCGCATAAAAGAACTCCTCCCGCCGGACCAGATCATCAGCAGCCAATCTTGCCCTCCCCGTTCTGCGCGACCTGGCCGACCTTGTTCCTCCGGTTCTCCGCCACCCGCTTCAGCCCGTCCGCTTTGCCGACCGCGGGCGTCTCCGGGGTCCCGTACCGGCCCAATCCGTTCTCCCTCAGCCTCTTGTCGAAGGCGTCGTTCCACGATTTTCCGGTCGTGGACTTCGGATAGGGGTCGTTCCCGTCGACGAAGTTCACGGGAACCTCCTTCATTCCGAGGGCCTGCGCAGCGGCCAACCGCCTGTTGTCGAAGCTGACCAGCGTCCCGTCCCGGTTCATCACGGTCAACGGATCCCCGATCCATCCCTTCTGCTGCATCACCGCGGCATAGTCGTTCGGGCTGACCCAGGACTGGCTGAAGTTCAGCTGGTTCGGATCGACCATGACCGGGTCCAGCCCGAGCGGGTCGACCCAGCGGACGGGATTGGCGACGAACTGGTAGAGATTGATCCCGCCGCGCAGGCCGATCGGATCCTGGTGGATGAAGCACCCCTCGGCCGGCGCGTAGTAGCGGAACCGGTTGTAGTGCAGTCCGGTCTCGGCATCGTGGTACTGCCCCTGGAAGCGCAGCGGGTTCTCCACCTCCGCCACCGCCAGCGCCGCCAGCCCGCCCCAGGCCTTCAGCTCCCCCTGCCAGACCACCCCGCCGTCGTCATTGGTGAGCTCCTGCGGCGTGCCGAGATGATCGCAATGATAGTGATAGACGGTGCCCGGCCGGTCCGCCGCCGGCCGCCGCACCTGCGCCAGGGGCCGGAAGCCGCCGGGCTCGAACAGATAGACCGTGGCCAGCGGATCCGCCGGCGTCTCGCCGGGCGCGGAGGCGGCCTCGGCCAGGAGCACGTCGCCCGTCCAGAGGAACGCCGTCCGCTCCGCCGCCAGCAGCGGCGCGTCCGCATCGGGATCATTGGCCGCAACCAGCCCCCAGGCCCTGGCCTCCTTCCACACCCGCCGGCCCAGCGCGTCATAGGCGAAGGCGGTCTCGCGCCGCCCCAGCCGGCTGGTCTCGACCACCGACACGAGCTGGTTGTCCGGGCCGTAGGCGTATCGCACCTCCACCCCGCGGCCGGCGCCGCGCGTCTCCCGCACCCGGTTGCCGGCGGGGTCGTATTCGAAATGCCGGTCGCCATGGACCAGAAGGCGATCGCCCCGCACCGCGCCGCCAAGGATGTCCGCCGCCGGCCCCGAGGCCAGGATGGTTCCGGCCGGGTCGACCACGAACTCCTCCGGCCGGTCGCCCGTGACCTGCAGCAGGCGCTCGCAGGCATCGTAGCGGTAGTTGCGGACGCCGCGCCGCCAGTCGCCGATGGAGACGATCAGGTCCGCCGGATCGTAGCGATACCACCGCCCCAGCAGCGGCTTCGCGGCGTCGCCCTCCTTCCAGGCGGCCTGGCGCGTCAGCCGGCCCTGCGGATCGTATTCCTGCAGCGACCGCAGCGCGCCCGTCCGGCGTTCGATCTCGCGCCCGGCGTCATCGCGCAGGATCTCCGCCACCCGCCGCCCGGCGAAGTCGACCCGGGCGAAACGGTCGGTGTCGTCATAGCCGATGCCGATCTCGCGCCCGTCCGGCAGCTGGGTCGCCACCAGGCGGCCGCGGCCGTCATAGCGGTGCCGCTGGACGTGGCCGTCCTGATGCTCCTCCAGCAGATCGCCCGCGGCGCTGTAGGCGAAGCGCAGCACGCGGCTGTCATTGGCCGCTTCCGCCAGGCGGCCGGTCCGGTCATAGACGAAGCGGTGCGCCGTGCCGTCGCCGAAGCGCTTTTCCAGCATCCGCCCGAGCGCGTCGCGACGGAACACCGTCGTCCGCATGCCGGCGCCGTCGTGCCGCAGCAGGCCGCCGCGCGCATCGTAGGCGTAGCGCTGCTCGCGCCCGTCGAACCCGACCTCTCGGACCAGCCGTCCCAGCGCGTCGTAATCCAGCCGGTAGGTCTCGCCCCTCTGGTTGGTCAGCCCGATCAGGTTGAGCTCGCCGTCGTAGCGGTAGGTGAAGACGCCACCATCGGGATCGACCCGGCGAACCGGAAAGGGCAGACCGTCATAGGCCCAGCGCGTCTCGCGCCCGGCCGCGTCGAGATGCCGGCTGACGCGCCCTTCCGGATCGTAGCCGAGCGTGACCGTGCCGCCATCCGGCCGCTCGATCGCGACCACCCGGCCGGCCTCGTCCCGCGCCAGCCGGAAGGCCCCTTCCCCCACCGTCTGGCTGGCCACCACGCGGCCCAGCGTGTCATGGGCAAAGCGCGTGCGCGGCCCGCGCTCCGTCGCCTCCCAGGACAGGTCGCCGCGCCCGGTCCAGCCATAGCGGGCCAGGATGCCCTCGCCATCGGTGATCGCGAGCGTCAGGCCGCGCAGGTCGCGGGTGAAGCGCCGCTCGCGCCCGGCCGGATCGACGTAGCGCGCCAGATTGCCCCGCAGGTCGTGCTCGAAGGCGTGGCGGGCGCCGCCGGGCTCCTCGACCTCCGCCGGCAGGCCAAACCCGGGCTGGACGACGGCCTCGAGGCCCTCCGCGGCATAGCGCAGGCGCACCACGCCGCCCATCGCATCGGTCGACTGCACCAGCCGGCCCAGCGGATCATAGGCCCAGGCGGACCGCCCGCCGGCCGGGTCGATCGCCAGGATCGGCCGGCCGGCATCGTCGTAGTCGCGCGTGGTCCGGCCGCCCAGCGGGTCGATCTCCAGCGTCACCAGGCCGAGATCGTTCCAGCGATATTCGGTGACGCCGCCGCGCCCGTCCTCGACCAGGGTGCGGCGCGCGGCCGGGTCATAGGCGAAGCGGCACCGGTGCAGGTCGCCGTCGCCCCAGGTGTCGACGCAGCGGGCCTGCACCCCGAGGGCGGGATCGTCCCATTCGAAATGGTAGGTCAGGCCGCCGGGACGGGTCTCCGCGACGATCAGGCCATCCTGGTAGGCGTAGGAGAAGACCGATCCGCCGGCGCGCCGCGCCTCCAGGAGGCAGCCGCCGGCATCGTAGCGGTACTCGACCAGCCGCAGCGTGCCCTCGCCGCCGGGCGCGGGCCCGACGATCGCGAGGATCCGGCCCGCGGCATCGCTGTGGATATCCAAGGCGCGGCCGCCGCTGTCGGTGACGCGCCGCATCCGGCCGCCGGCGTCGCGATCGATCGCGATTGCGTTGTCGTTGGCGTCGGCGATCCGGACCAGGCGGTGCAGCCCCGCCGTGACCCCGGCCGAGAACTCGTAACGGAGGCCTTCGTAGCTGGACACCCAGAGGTTGCCGGCCTCGCCATGCAGCACCAGCTGCTCCGCCGTGTTCAGCGACGGCCGGCCCAGGCGCGGCGGGTCGAACGGCACGTAGCGCCCGTCCGCATGGCGCAGGATGAACTGGCTGCGCCCGCCGCCCGGCGGGATCAGCGCCATGTCCAGCGGGTGATGCCAGCCGCGCCCGAGGTCGCCGTCGATGGTGGAGCTGGACATCCACAGCCGCGACCAGGTCAGGGGCAGCGGCCCCGGCAGCTCGAAATCGACCTCCTGCGTCATCAGCTCGCCGGTGGCGACGTCGACCGGATGGCCGCGGAACACGCGCGGGGCCAGCTTGCCGCCGGCATAGCCGCCGGCGGCACCGCCCAGGACGCCGCCGATCGCCTCGCCCCAGGCCTTGCCGCGCGCGCCGCCCAGCGACTCGCCGATCGCCCCGCCCAGCTTGGCGCCGCCATAGCCGCCGGCCATGCCGAGGGCACTGGACAGCCCGAAGCTGCCGAGCGCGCACCAACCCCCGGCGGCGAAGGCCGCGGCGCCGCCGGCCAGCAATGCGACGGCCGTGCCGACCACCACCATGCCCAGGGCGATGTCCTGCAGGATCTGCGGCACCTCCGGGCTGATGTCGCGATAGGTGCCGGGATCGGCCCCGATGAAGACGTTGGGCGACCCGTCGGCGATCTTGGCGTCGCAGATCGTCCGGTCGCCCTTGCGTGAGGCGGCGCCGTATTCGATGAACACGATCTGGCTGCCCTGGGCCAGGAACTGCGGGCCGGAATGGTCGCTGCAGGCGGCGATATCGAAGGCGCCCGGCTCGGCGGTGGCCCGCGCCGCCGGGCGATTGTTGATGAAGACGGTACTGGCGCCTGTGGTGATCGATCCCGTGACCGTCGTGTAGGTGCTGCCGATATTCATCCCGGCCAGCGCGCCGCCGCCCGTCGCCGCCACGGCGCCGCCGACCGCCGCGATCACGCCCAGCGCCGCGCCGCCGGTGCCGACCACCGCGACCACGGCGACGGCCGCCGCCAGCCCGATGGCGGCACCCATCAGGAAGCCCATCATCGCACTGCTGTGCTCGATCGGGTCGCCCAGGCGGGCCGCGAGGAGGGCGGAGTCCATGGCTGCGTCAGCGCTCCTGGGCGGTCAGCCGGCGGCCGCGCGGGCCCAGGAGAAGGTGCCCAGGATGCGCTGGAAGGTCTGGTCGGCCACCTCGAACTCCGATTCCCGCGCCGTGTTGGTGATCGTCATCACCCGGGCGTCGTCGATCATGGCATAGACCTGCCGCTGCTGCAGGAACCCCTGCTCCACGCTGTTCCAGCGGAACACGATCTCGATGCAGTCGCGGCCGTCCAGCACGCCCTCGCGCTGCAGCTTCAGCCGGAAATCCTGCGCCCGGTGCTTGAGGTCGTGGACCTGGCGCGACACGAAGGCCGACAGGTCCTCGCCCGGTTTCACCCGGTCGGACGCCACCAGGATGTTCGGCGTCACCGCCTGCCCGGCCTTGGCCGGGGCGGCGAAGATCGTCATGGTGCGGTCGGTCCAGTCGTCCGGCACGCTGACGGAGAAATCTCGGTTCACGCTTGTCTGCGCCACGCGGGGCCTCGTCGGTCGGAAGGGCGGGATCAGGGCTTCTTGGCCGGGTCGGGGACGAAGGGCGGCGTCCTGGCGTCCGCAATGTCGGGCTTCTTGGCCGAGCCGTCATAGACCGTCCGCGCCGCCTTGGCCCAGCCGTCGCCGACCTTGCGCGCCAGCTCCTGCTGCGCCTTGTCGGCGACGACCTTGCGCACCGCATCCTTCATCGCGCCGCTGCTGCCGGGCAGGGCGGCGACCGCGCCGTCGGCCGCCTTCTTCACGCCGTCCATGGCCTTCTTCGCGCCGTCGACGCCGCTGCCGAGGCCGGTGGCGCCCATCAGGGTCTTGGCCCGGTCGCTCCAGTCGCTGCCCAGCTTGCGGCCCGCGGTCTTGGCGACGCCATCCAAGATCGCGGTCTCGGCCGCGTTGATGGCCGCGTCCTGCATCCCGACGGGCAGGCCGGACAGGACACCCCGCACCTTGCCGCGGGCGCGGTCGAGGATGGAGGCCGAATCGACCTTCGGCATCTCGCGGAAATCCGGCGGCACGAAGGGCGTGGCGCCGGTGAGCTCCGGCAACGCCGCGATCGGGCTCGACCCGGAGGAGCCGGCGGCCGCGCTCATGGCCCCGGCCGCGGCCGATGCCACCGAGCCGGCGGACCCGGCCGCGGTCTGCAGGGCCTGCTGCGCGGCGCCGACGGCGAACTGCGTCACCTGCGGCGGCGCGAACTCCACCAGCGGCCGGATGACCTTGTCGCCGATGGTGTTGAACGCGACCTGCTTCATGCCGTGGGCCGCGGCCATGATCGGCGTCTTCACGGAATTGCCTGCGAAGGACATGACATCTCCCCCCTCTCGCGCGCCGGCGGCTACCAGGCCGGCCCGAAGGTCCGCACGGCGATATCATAGGCCCGCCGATTGATCGCATCGACGAGCATGAGATCGGGATTGGGCCGCGAGCTGATCAGGATGAAGGACACCCAGGCGTTCCCGGCCTTGCCGATGGTGAGGCGGACCTTGATCGGAGCCCCGTTGACCTGGGCCTCGGCCTCGCCCTCCCGCGCCTCCTTGAGATCGGTGCGGAGGTCGACCGGCGCCAGCGCCATGCCCGCGACATCGGCGCCGGTCGCCCGCTTGACGGCGCCCAGCAGCGTGTCGGCGAGGTCGCCATAGGAGACATAGGCCGATTGCGGCGCCACCAGCACGTTGAGCTGGCCGATCGTGTGATCGCCGACCTTGTTCTTGAAGTTGAGGCTCTCCTGGCTCGGCCCCGCGGTCTCGTCGCGGCTTTCGACCCAGATCTCGGGCACACCGAAACTGGCCGGCAGGATCTTCGAGATCTGCACGGTCCGGACCGGCTCGACCGAGGGGCTGTCGGCGGCCTGCAGCAGCTGGAAGCTCTTGGCGGCGACGACGAACGGCTCCTCCGCATTGGGATAGGCGGCCGCCTCGGCGTAGCCGGTGACCAGGTACAGCTTGTCGGCATTCTTGTAGGTGGACATCCGGTACAGGAAGTCCTTGCCGTCCGCCCGGCGCCCGGCCAGGACATCGGCGTTCCAGCCGGCGGCCGAGTAGGTGGTGGTCTGCTTCAGCACGGTATAGCCGTTCTGCCGCAGCCAGGCCGCCAGCCAGTCGGCGCTCGACAATTCACGCCGCAGCGTCTGGGCGAAGACCTCGATCATGGCCCGCTGGTCCCGGCTGCCGTAGCGGGACAGCAGGACCAGCCCCTCACCGTCGGGGGTCTCCGGCTTGTACGGCTCGAATTTCAGCCAGTCCTTGGGCAGGCGCAGCCTGAAGGACAGGGCCGGGTCGCCATTGTCCTCGACCTGGAGATTCGTCGATTGCTCGATCTGGCTCTGGGTCGAGCGCGGCTTCAGCAGCAGGTCAGTCACGGCACTCTCCTCGGCCTGGGCCGGCGTATGGGGCAGGATCACCGCCAGGGACAAGCCGACAATGGTGATGACGACGATCGAAAAGGTCATGAGCTCGGCCAGACGATCCTCTCCCGCCATGCGGGCGACATCCCGCCTGCAGTACAGCCAGAGCAGCGACAGGCGCCACGTCAACGGGACATCTCCCTTCCTCGCGGTCTGCCGCTCGTTCACCCGGATGATCGATCGGAAGCCGGCCAGCACCGCCAGGACGAACAGCCCGTAGACGCAGAGCGCCAGGCCAGCGACCAGGCCGAGCGAGACCGGCGTCTCCGCCTGGCCGTGGCGCTGCACCCAGCCATAGGTCGCCGCCAGCAGGACCGCGAACACCGCGATCAGGCCGAGGGCGATCCGTCCGGTTCGCCCCCTCCGGGGCAGGAGCGCCGCCAGGGCCGCACATATCGGACACATCAGCCGCTACTTGCCGGTGCGCGGCGGGGGCCCGACGCTGATGTCGGTCCCCAGCTCGACGCCGACGAGCGCTTCGAGCTCGCCGAATGCGCCGGCATGGTAGCGGCTGTCGGCACGATCGTAATAGGCGTGGCCGCCGGCCCCGCCGCCGACGGAGCCCAGCGACCCCGAGGCGCTTCCCTTGGTGGCCAGGGTCCAGTCATCCGGCACGCCGGGCAGCCAGCCGATCGGAACCGAGAACTGCCCTTCCGCCTTGCCGTCGACGGCGGCGGCGCTGGCCTTGGCGGCGCCGGCGATGCCGATGCGCTGCCCGTCGTCGCCGAGCGTGTAGCCGGCCGACGCTTCCGCGGCCATCAGCTTGCCTTCGCCGGACAGGCCGAAGCTGCCGGTGGCGGGATTGCCAACGTCGCCGCCCATCTTCAGCCGCGCCATCGCCGCCTCGCCGGAGGCCTGCGCTCCGAAGCCGTCGTTCGTCACCCCGGAATACACCTTGCCGGTGGCGGCGAAAGTGTCGATCTCGAAATTGCCCTGCTTGACCGTGGCGCCCGCGACGGTCGCCTCGGCCTTCAGCACGTCGCTCGTGGGCGTCGTGGTCCGCTCCGCCTTCGCCTCGGCCCCGAAGAACTTCGCATCGGCCGGGCTGCCGGGGGGCGATTGCGCGCCCCACCATTTGGGATTGGCGCTCCAGCTGGTCGCGCCGGCGCCGCCGCCCTGGGCCACGCCCGGGCCCTGGTTGGCGCCCTGCGCCCCGGGCGGGGCGGCGAGGTTGGCGTCGGCCACGGTCGGCCCCTGCCCGCCGGCGGCGGTCTGGACCGGGTCGGGGGGCGAGCAGTTCAGCAGGATCGGCGGGCCGTGCGCGTCGATCGCCTCGGCGTTCATCAGCACCGTGGCGCCCGCGGCCTGCTGCAGGATGTCCTTGTCGCCCAGGACATGGACGCCCTGGTCGAAGATGTTGACGAAGCTCTTCGCCGCCCCGCCCGGCCCCTGGGTGGAGAGCACCTTGGTCTCGGACTGGGTCTCGACCCCGTCGGCGCTGAGGCGGATGCTGTGCTTGCCGTTGAAGGACAGGATGATCTGCGTCTCGTCCAGATGGATCATCGCGCCCTTGTGCTGCAGCGTGATCCCCTTCGGGGTCATCTGCGCCTGGGACGCCTTCACCGTGGTCAGATGCAGCGTCTCCGCCGCCACCGTGTGGGCGTTGCCGACCTGCTGCCGCTTGTTGTTGCGGACGATCTCGGTCGCGTCCTTCTGGGCGTGCTGGAACAGCTCCTCGGCGCCGGCCTGGTCCTCGAAGCTCATCTCGTTGAACCCGGCACCGCCCGGGCTGGTCGACGACTTGAAGCCGGTGCGGGTCTTGTTCGCCGGCAGCGCCAGGGACGGCATGGTCGTCGGGTTCGGCACCACGCCGACCACCAGCGGCTTGTCCGGGTCGCCCTCGAGATAGCTGACCAGCACCTCCATGCCGATGCGGGGGATCGTCTGCGACCCCCAGCCGGACCCGCCCCAGGGCTGGCTGACGCGCAGCCAGCAGGAGGAGGTGTCGTCGCCCTTGGCGTAGCGGTCCCAGGGGAACTTGACCTTGACCCGGCCGTAGCGGTCGGTGTGGATCTCCTCCCCCGGCGGTCCGACCACCAGGGCGGTCTGCATCCCGTCGATGCGCGGATGCGGCGTCCGCTGCTCCGGCACCCAGCGGGTGTTGGCGGGGATCACCCGGAACCGGTTCGAATAGCTTGGCGCCGGGCGCTCGCCCATCACATAGGTCTGGTCCTCGGCCGAGTGCACGACCCCGACCACGGCGTACTCCGCGTTCTCCGCGGCGATCGGATGGCCGTAGAGCCGGAACTTCTGCGCCGGCGCGATGCGGCGGTTGCCGCTCTCGGCCTCGATCACCTCGAACCCGGCCTCATGCGCCTCGATGCGCCGGCGGGTGACGTGGTCGGCGCGGTCCTTGTCCATGAACCGGCCGCCCCAGCGATACATCTCGAACAGGCGGTTGGACTCGATCGGCGCCACCGAGGGCTGATTCCGCGTCACGGGGGCCTGCGGCGTCTCGAAGTTCCAGTCCGCCTCGGCCGCCTGGCCCGGCTTGAACGCGAAACGCCGCGTCCAGCCCGTCACGTCGTTGAGGTCGACATTGGTGGTGGTGAAGCGGACATCCGGCTCGGCCCCGAAGGTCCAGGCATGCGCGCCGTCCGCCACCACGAAGACGTGCCGCGGCGGCGCCCCGTCGCTGCCCGGCTCATGCCGGAACCACCAGCACCAGCCCTCTTCCTCCAGCAGCCGGCAGATGAAGGCGTAGTCGGTCTCGTTGTACTGGACGCAATATTCGCGCACCGCCTTGGGCCCGATCACCGGGCCGAAGTCGGTGTCGCGGATCTTCGCCTCAGTGAAGATCGTCTCGAGGATCTGCTGCGTGGTCTTGTTCTGGAAGATCCGGCAGTCCGAGGTGTGGGTGAACAGCCAGAGCCAGGGCCGGACCTCGAGCGTGTAGCCGCGCATCCCCTCGCCCAGCGCCGGGCCGGCCGCGAGCGCGGCGACGACGCCCGACCATTGGCGGCGCTCGCCGCCGGGCAGTTCCAGCGACCAGCTGATCGGCAGCCCGACCAGCTCCTTCGGCGTCACGTCCTGGCGCTTGGAGCGGACGCGCAGCCGGAACTCGAACAGGCCGCTCAGCCCCTCGGTGCCGTCCATGACCTCGAGCAGGAAGACATCCTCGCCGAGGGGGGTGTGGACCGACAGCAGGCGCCCCGCCTGGGTCAGCGATCCGGTATAGTCATAAGGAGACATGGGGCACCCCGACCCTGCGGTTCGCTCCCCCCGACGGCCATGTCGGCCGACCGGCGGGAAGAGGCGAAGACGGTATCATATGGTCAGCGGGCCTGCCCGGGATCGGGCGTGTAGCGCAGGGCCGCGGCGATGACCGCCAGGGCCGCCAGCAGGCGGCTGCCGGCGGGACGCTCGCGGTCCGCCGCCGCGGACGGGCGGCGCCCGGCCGGCTGGTCGCCGAACGCCGCCAGCCGGATCTCCTGCGCATCCGCGCCCGGCACCAGGCGGGCGAGCTCGGCATCGAAGCGGCTCGCCCCGGTGGCGAAGGCCGTCGCCGGCACCGGCAGCCGCCGGGCGATCCGGCAGGAGCGGCGGGCGAGATCCTCCTCCGACGGAGCCGATGCCGCCTTCGCCGGCGGCTGCCAGGCCAGCCGCCCGCGGAAGCTCGGCGGCGGCGTCGTCGGCGCCAGCTCGGCGATGCAGGATTCCAGCACCATCACCTGGCGCTGGCGGCGCAGCAGCCCCTGCGGGCCTGCGGCAGCGGAGGACGATTCGCCCTCGAGCTCCCACAGCACCGTCCCGACAAGGTTCAGAACCTGATCCGAGCGCATGGCTCCGCTCTCCCTCGGTCATTCCCGGCGCGACACGGCGGCCGGAGCCCCCGCCGCCGCAGGACGGGCCCGGGCATGCGGCCTGCCGCAACGCCCGGGCATCCTGGCCGTCAGCCCTTCTTGGTGGTCGCGACGTCGTAGCTGGCGACCTGGTTGTTCACCGGCTTATGGTTCTCGTCATAGGTCGTGTACTTCAGGTCGACCTTGGTGAAGTTCAGGGTGATCTCCTCGACCGGGCGGTCGCCCGTCGTGTTGACCTGATAGCCGCTGACCAGCGCGTTGGTCAGCTTGTACTCCATATAGGTGCTGCCAGGGCTGCCCGTGGTCACCAGATGGATGGTCACGGTCTTGCCCTGGTTGCCCGTCGCGGCGGCCTCGAAGAACTTCAGGGAGGAGCCGTCCATCGACTTGGTCAGGTGCACCTCGCCCACCACGGGCTCGGACGCCTCGCGATTCTGCGCGGAGCCCGACGGCGTCGTCACGGCGCGGTGCACGCCCCAGTTCATCGCGGCAACGTCGACCCACTTCTTGTGGGATTCATGCGTGGCATCGCCCTGGATGCCGTCGATCTGCACATAGATCGCCATGGTTCTCGCCCTCCGTACTTAGGAATGCCTGTGCGGCCGATAGAAGTCCGGGCCGACGATGTCGACCATTGCTTAGGATTGTGACAATCTGTGGACCGTCTCGAGCAAAATTTCCGGAGACATGGACTCCCGGCTTCTGAACGTTTCAGCCATCAACCAAGAAGTTGAGTCCGGTTCACTTTCATACTCAAGAGACAACGGACATCGCGTTGCCATGCCGACGGAGCCGCCGAAAAGTCACATTCATGGTTCATCACTGACCCATCCATACACCGCTCGCGCGATTCTGGAAGCTGAAACGCAATTAGCGCATAATTGTTCTTCTGGGGAGACGAATGATTCGGTCTGGTCCGGCGCGGCAAGGCAGGACGGCAGTCCTGCCGGTTTCGGCTGCCCGGCGGAGCATTCCGCCCGCGGCTGGACGCCGCTATGGTATGGGGAACCGGCCCGATGGAGCGGCGCGATGGGATGGATTGACCACGACATGAACGGCGACAGGTGAGCAGTTCGGTGCAGACACCGGCGATCTTGGATATCGAGGCGCTCGCCGCCCCCGTGCCCGGCCCCGCCCCCCATGGCGAGGATCTGCGGTCCGATTTCACGTCGGGGGCCGATTTCCAGCGCCTGCGCGACCTCCGCACCCGGGTGCGGGCCCAGGAGCGGGCGGCCGATGCCGCCGACGACGAGACCCGGCCGGTCGCCGAGTGGCGCGAGATCCTCGCCCTCGGGACCGAGCTGCTGACCGGCCGCAGCAAGGACCTCGAGATCGCCGCGATGATGGTCGAGGGCCTGGCCCGGCTGCACGGCTATGCCGGCCTGCGCGACGGCTTCGGGCTGATCCACGCACTGGTGGAGCGGCATTGGGACGGGCTGTTCCCCGAGCCGGACGAGGACGGGCTGGCCACCCGGGTCCGCCCCGTCACCGGGCTGAACGGCGAAGGCGGCGAAGGCACGCTGATCCAGCCGCTGCGGCGGATCCCCCTGATCCATGGCCAGCAGCGGCACTACGCGCTGTGGCAGATCCTGCAGGCGGGCGAGGTCGCCGGCCTCGACCCAGACCAGCGGCAGCAGCGCCTGAACGGCGGCGCCGCGGATCTGGAGGCGGTGCGGGCCTCGGCGCAGGACATGCCGGCGGCTGCGGTCGACACCCTGCTGGCCGACATCGCGGCGGCGCAGGAGGCGTTCCAGGCGCTGTGCCGGATCCTCGACGAGCGCTGCGGCCCCGATTCCCCGCCCAGTTCCAACATCCGCAACACGCTCGAGGCGGCCCGGGACGCCGTGTTCCTGGCCCTGGGCGACCGGGCCGCCTCGAGCGTGTTGCGGATGTTGGAACTGGGCGGGGAATCGGGGCCGCAGCGCTCGTCGAGGATCCGGCACAGCGCCTGGAACGCCTCCTGCGCCGCCGCGATGTCGGCCAGCAGGGTGTCGACCG
>NZ_NHON01000103.1 GCF_002195995.1 Inquilinus limosus | reverse complement strand
CCGGAGGGCGGCCTGCCGCCGGCCGAGCGGCCCCGCGCCGCCGCCCTGTTCGCGACCGCAGCCCGCGCGGTGACACCCCATGGCTGAGCCCTTGCGCCCGGCCTTCCGCCGCAGCGGCCCGGTGCTGAAGGCCGAGGCGCTGGGCCAGTGGCGGGATGCCCAGCGGCATCTGGCCGAGGCCGAGGCCCATGCCGGCCGGCTGCGGGCCGGGGCCGACGCCGCCATCGCGGCCGAGCGCGAGCGCGGCCATGCCGAAGGCTTGGCCAATGCCCGGGAGGAAGCCGCGGCGCTGCTTGCCGCGACCGGGCTGCAGATCGACCGCTACCTGGCCGGGCTGGACCAGACCCTGGCCGATCTGGTGCAGGAGACCATCGAGCGCATCCTCGGCCGCTTCGACCGGCGCGATCTGCTGCTGCAGGCGGTCGACCACGCGCTGCGCCAGGCCCGGCTGGACCATGCGGCGACGCTGCGGGTGGCGCCGGACATGGTCGAGGCGCTGCGCGGCCGGCTGGCCGACCCGGCGCTGGCCGATATCGGCCGCCGCGTGACGATCGAATCCGATCCCGGCCTGGCCGCCGACACCTGCGTGATGGTGACGAAGTACGGCCATGTCGAGCTGGGCGTCGACGCCCAGCTGCGCGCCCTGCGCGACGCGCTGCGCCGCGCCGGCCCGGGCGAGACGGCGTGAGCCCGGACGCCCTGCCCCGTCCCGGCCTGCAGCTGCGGGCCGATCCGCTGCAGGCGCTGCGGCGGCGGCTGGAGGAGGCCGATCCGCGCCCGGTCAAGGGCCGGGTGGTGAAGGCGATCGGCGTCACCGTCCATGCCGAGATCAACGATGCCCGCCTGGGCGAGATCTGCGAACTGCGCGACCCGCAGACCGGCCACAGCATCCTGGCCGAGGTGGTCGGGCTGGTCGACGGCGCCGCGGTGCTGACCCCGATCGGCAGCCTGCAGGGCCTGTCGACCCGGACCGAGGCGATCCCGACCGGCCGCGCCCTGCGCCTGGGCGTCGGCCCCGGCCTGCTGGGCCGGGTGCTGGACAGCCTGGGTCGGCCGCTGGACACCGCCGAGCGCGGGCCGCTGGACACCGACAGCACCTATCCGCTGCATGCCGAGGCGCCGCCGGCGCTGCTGCGGCCGCTGATCAGCCGGCCGATGCCGCTGGGCATCCGCGCCATCGACGGCCTGCTGACCTGCGGCGAGGGCCAACGCATCGGCATCTACGGGTCGCCCGGCACCGGCAAATCCTCGCTGCTGGCGCAGATCGTCAAGGGCGCCGACGCCGACGCCATCGTCATCGGCCTGATCGGCGAGCGCGGCCGCGAGGTGCGCGAGTTCATCGACCGGCATCTCGGGCCGGAGGCGCTGCGCCGGGCGGTGATCGTCACCGCCACCTCCGACCGGCCGGCGATCGAGCGCGTCAAGGCCGCCTTCGTCGCCACCGCCATCGCCGAGTATTTCCGCGACCAGGGGATGCGCGTCGCCCTGCTGATGGACAGCATCACCCGCTTCGCCCGCGCGGTGCGCGAGATCGGCCTGGCCGCCGGCGAGCCGCCGACCCGGCGCGGCTTCCCGCCCTCCTTCTTCGCCATGCTGCCGCGCCTGCTGGAGCGCGCCGGGCCGGCCGCCACCGGGTCGATCACCGGCTTCTACACCGTGCTGGTCGAGGGCGATGCCGAGACCGACCCGATCGCCGACGAGACCCGCGGCCTGCTGGACGGCCACATCGTGCTGTCGCAGGCCCTGGCCAGCGCCGGGCATTTCCCGGCGATCGACGTGCTGGCCAGCCGCAGCCGGGTGATGGAGGCGGTGATCGACGGCGGGCACCGGAAGGCCGCGGTGCAGATGCGCCGGCTGATGGCCAAGCACAACGACATCGAGCTGCTGCTGCAGGTCGGCGAGTACCGGGCCGGGGCCGACGCGCTGGCCGACGAGGCGGTGGCCAAGATCGGCGACATCCGCCGCTTCCTGCAGCAGGATTTCGAGGAGGCCTCGACCTTCGCCCAGACCCGCGAGCAGCTGGAGCGGCTGAGCCGATGAGGAAGCCCGGCAAGACCGACGCCCTCGACCGGCTGCGCAAGCTGCGGCGCGACCGCGAGCGGCTGGCGATCGAGACGCTGGGGCAGGAGCGCGCCGCCCTGACCGCCGCCGAGGGGCGCGAGCGCCAGGCCGAGGCCGACCGTGACGCCTATGAGACGCATCGCGCGGCGCAGGAGGACCGGCTCTACGCCGCCGCGCTGGAGCAGCCGGCCGTGGTCGATGCGCTCGAAAGGCTGGGTGACCGTGTCTCGGAGCTCGCCGCCGGGTCCCGGCGGCAGGAGGCCGTGCTGCGGGACCGCCGGGCCGAGACCAGCCGGGCCGAGAGCGACACCGACGCCGCGCGCGAGGCCTGGACGCAGCGGCGGCGCGCCGCCGACCGGCTTGACCGGCTGGCCGAACGCCGCGGCTTGGCCCGGCGCAAGGCCGCCGAGATCCGCGAGGACGTCACCGCCGAGGACGAGGCCAGCCTGACGCCGGCCAACCCGGCTCCAGGCGGGGGCCGGTCATGACCGTCGCCGCGCCGCGGGTTCGCGCGGCGGATCCCCGGGCCTCCGACCCCGCCATCCGCCCCTACGACCCGCCGGCCCTGTCCCGAGCGCAGGCCGCCGACGCCAATGCCGTCGCCCGGCGCTGCGCGCCCGTGACGGTGCGGATCGGCGGGCTGGAGATCGAGGCGCCGCTGGCCATCGTCCCGACCCTCGCCGCGCCCGAGGCCGACGGCGTCGCGATCGCCCTGCGCCTCGGCCGCGGCCGCCTGGCGCTGCAGGTGCCGGCGCTGCTGGTCGAGCAGGCGCTGGCGGAGGCGGCCGGTCTGCCCGTGGCCGAGCTGGAGCCGGAGCTGGCGGGGCTGCTGCTCGAGGCCGTGGCCGCCGAGCTGCTGCCGGCGCTGGAGGCGGCCGCCGGGGCGCCGATCGCGATCGAAAGCGTCGGCGCCGCAGTGCCGGCCTTCGCGCCCGCCTTCCACGGCACCATCGCGATCCGCCACGGCTTTGCCGAGACCGCGCTGCACCTGGCCGCCGACGAGGCCGCCCGCCCCGCCCTGCGGCGGCTGATCGAGGCCGCGCCGGCCCAGCCCGCGCCCTGCGCCGGCCTGCCGGTGCCGCTGGCGATCCGCATCGGCGCGGTGCGCCTGGCCCTGGCGGAGCTGCGCGGGATCGAGGCCGGCGACGTGGTCTTTCCCGACGTCGCCTGCCGGGCCGGCGAGGCGCTGGTGGTGTATGGCGAAGGTCGGGGCGAGGCCTGGGCGCATCTGGCGAAGCACGACCGCGGCGCGGTCACGGTCACCGGGCCGCGGCGGCCCCTGGCCCTGCAGGATGGAGGTGGATGGATGGCGGAATCCGACAGCGACGCCGCGGCGCCGCCGGCGGAGCGTCTGGGCGAGCTCCCGGTGACGCTGGTGTTCGAGCTGGGGCGCAGCGAGCTGCCGCTGGCCGCGGTGCAGGGCCTGGCCCCCGGCGCGGTCATCCCGCTGGGCCGCGACCCGGGCGAGGCGGTCGACATCGTCGCCAACGGGCGGCGCATCGGCCGCGGCGAGATCGTGCGGGTCGAGGACGAGCTGGGCGTGCGCGTGGTGCGGCTGTTCGGCGATGAATGAGGCGCAGCCGGACGTCCTGCCGCTTCTCGGCATCGTCACCATTGTCGGGCTGATCCCGTTCCTGATCGTCACCCTGACCGCCTTCCTGAAGATCTCGGTGGTCATGCTGCTGCTGCGCAACGCGCTGGGCATCCAGCAGACGCCGCCGAACATGGTGCTGTACGGCATCGCCCTGATGCTGACGATCTACATCACCAGCCCGGTGATCGCGGAGGTCTATGCCCGGGTCAGCGACCCGGCGCTGCGGCTGCGCAGCATCCAGGACTGGCAGGCGGTGATGCAGTCGGCGGTGGAACCGGTGCGCGGCTATCTGATGCGCTTCACCGATCCGGCCGAGCGGCAGTTCCTGCTGTCGGCCACGTCCCGGGTCTGGCCGGCGGAGGCCAGCGCCGCCGCCACGCCGAACGACCTGGTCATCCTGATCCCGTCCTTCGTCATCTCCGAGCTGACCCGGGCCTTCGAGATCGGCTTCCTGCTCTACCTGCCCTTCATCGTCATCGACCTGATCGTCTCGGCGATCCTGATGGCGATGGGCATGATGATGGTGTCGCCGCTGGCGATCTCGGTGCCGTTCAAGCTGTTCCTGTTCGTCATGGTCGACGGCTGGTCGCGCCTGCTGCACGGCCTGATCCTGAGCTACGGCTGAGGCGGCGATGACCGCGCCTTCGTCCCGGAACGCCAAACCTCCACCGTCATTGCGAGCGAAGCGAGGCAATCCAGGAGCCGCGCGCACCGGCCCCTGGATTGCTTCGTCGGCTTCGCCTCCTCGCAATGACGGCGCGGGGAAGCCGGAAGGCAGCAGGAGCCCGCGCCCATGACCCAGGCGACGATCGCGCATCTGCTGCAGGAGGCGCTGACCCTGACCCTGCTGCTGGCGCTGCCGGCGCTGGCCATCGCCGCCGCGGTCGGCCTGCTGGTCGGCCTGCTGCAGGCGGTGACGCAGATCCAGGACCAGACCCTGCCGATGGCGGTCAAGGTGATCGCCGTGGTGCTGGCCCTGGTGCTGCTGGGCCCGATGCTGGCCAGCCCCCTGGTCCGCTACACCGACCGGATCTTCACCGACTTCCCCGCGATCACCCGCGGCGCGGTGCCGGCCGATTCCGGGCCGCCCTGATGATCGAATCGTTCCGGTTCCTCGCCGAGCTGGTCGGGCCCTATGTCACCGCCGTGTCGATCGCCATCGCCCGCGCCGTCGCCCTGGCCGCGGTGCTGCCGATGTTCTCCTGGCTCGGCCTCACCGGCATCCTGCGCAACGCCGTGATCATCGCTATCGCCCTGCCGATGGTCTCGCAGGTGACGTCGGAGCTGGCGGTGCTGACGCCGCTGCAGCCCGGCCAGGTGCTGATGCTGGTGGCGAAGGAGGCGGTGATCGGCATCCTGCTCGGCCTGCTGTTCGGCCTGCCCTTCTGGGCGGTCGAGGCGGCGGGCGAGCTGATCGACATGCAGCGCGGCGTCAACGGCGCCTATCTGATCGACCCCAACGCCTCCGGCCAGGCCTCGCCGGTCGGCACGCTGTTCGTGCTGGTGCTGCTGGCCCTGTTCTTCGCCGGCAACGGCCTCGGGATCGTGGCCGAGGCGCTGTACAGCAGCTACGCGATCTGGCCGGTCACCAAGCTGCTGCCGGCCTTCACCGGCGAGACGCCGACGCTGCTGCTGGGCCTGCTCGACCATGTGGTCCGGCTCGGCCTGCTGCTGGCCGTGCCGCTGGTGATCGTGATGCTGCTGGCCGACATCACCCTGGCCGTGATCGGCCGGATGGCGCCGCAGCTCAACGTCTTCGACCTGTCGCTGTCGGTGAAGTCGGCGGCGCTGGTGCTGGTGCTGCCGGTCTACGCCATCTTCCTGGTGCCGTATTTCAGCGACAGCCTGGGGTCGATGCGCAGCGTGCTCGACCTCGCCCGCACGGTCATCCCATGAGCCAGACCAGCGAGGACAAGAGCCTTCCCGCCAGCTCCAAGAAGCTGGCCGACGCCCGGCGCAAGGGCCAGGTGGCGCACAGCCGCGACCTGGTCACCGTGGTCGCCCTGGTCGCCGGCTTCCTGTATCTCGCGGTCGAGGGGCCGGCGATCATGGAGGCGTTCCGCGCCATCCTGACCGAGCCGATCGCCCTGACCGCCAAGCCGTTCGACCAGAGCTACACCATCATCCCGACCCTGCTGGCGCTGGCGGCCCGGATCGTGGTCCCGCTGGTGCTGGTGATCGTCGTCGCCAGCATCGTCGCCAATGTCGGCTTCCTGCGCGGCATCCCTTTCTCGCTCGACCCGATCGTGCCGCGCGGCGACAAGATCAACCCCGTCGCCGGCTTCCAGCGGCTGTTCAGCCTGCGCAACTTGATCGAGTTCGCCAAGGCGCTCTTGAAGGCCTGCACCCTGATCGGGGTGATCGGGCTGCTGACCCTCGGCGCGCTGCGCGCGGTGCTGGTGGCGCCGCAATGCGGCCGCGACTGCATCGGGCTGGTGCTGGTGGCGACGCTGAAGCCGGTGCTGATCGGCATCATCGCCGTGCTGCTGGTCTTCGCCCTGGCCGACATGGCGCTGCAGCGCTGGCTGTTCCTGCGCGACCAGCGGATGACCCGCAGCGAGATGAAGCGCGAGCGCAAGGAGCAGGAGGGCGACCCGCAGATCCGCAGCACCCGGCGGCAGCTGCATCGCGACCTGGCCCGCGGCGAGGGGCGGTCCAGCGCGCCGACGCTGTTCATCACCGATGGCGAGGTCACCATCGGCATCCGCTTCGTCGCCGGCGAGACGCCGGTGCCGATGCTGGTCGCCAAGTCGTTCAAGGGCGGCATGGCGACCGTGCCGGTGGAGACGGCGCCGCTGCTGGCCCGGCAGCTGCACGCCGACGGCCGGATCGGCGAGGCCGTGCCGAACGAGCATTTCGACGCCCTGGCCCGGATCCTGCTGCGGATCGGTGCGGTGTAGTCTCCCCCTTCCCCCGTCCTGCGCTAAGCTCGGGCGGAGAGAGCGGGAGGAGCGCTATGGAATCGGATGCGGCGCCGCGGCGGGTCGGGGAGATCGCCAGCTACCACGCCCATGTCTATTTCGACCCGGCGACGACCCGCGACCGGGCCGAGCGGCTGCGCGGCTGGATCGGCGAGCGCTTCCGCGTCCGCCTCGGCCGCTGGCACGAGGTCCGGGTCGGGCCGCACGACCAGGCGATGTACCAGGTCTCCTTCGCCACCGAGCTGTTCGCGACGCTGGTGCCCTGGCTGATGCTGAACCATGGCGGCCTGAGCATCCTGGTCCACCCCAACACCAGCAACCCGCGCCGGGACCATCTGGTCGACCCGGTCTGGATCGGCCCGCCGCTGCCGGTGCATGGCGATGCCCTGCCGGAAGCGGACGAGGCCGAAGGCCCGCTGGAGCCGAACACGGAGCCCGACCGGCCGGCCTGAATCAAGGCCGGGCCGGTGCAACGGCCGGCGGAGAGACGGTCGAGCGTCCTGGCCTTACCCTCTTCCCCTGGCGGCCCTTTCCGAAGTTTCCAACATCGTCATTGCGAGCGCAGCGAATCCATCCAGGGGCCGGTGCGCACCGGCCCCTGGATGGATTCGTCGGCTTCGCCTCCTCGCAATGACGGCGAGGGAGGGGCAGGTTGAAGCGGCCTCGACGCCCTCCCCTCACCCGGAGGCGCAAACGCCTCCGGCCTCTCCCGCAAACGGGAGAGGCAAAACACTTCGCCCCTATCCCCCTGTGTCATCCTCGGGCTTGACCCGAGGATCCAGGGGCTTTCAAGAACCGCTCTCGGTGGCCTCTGGATTGCCGGGTTGATCCTCGGATCAAGTCCGAGGACGGCAATGACAGTGGAGAGAGAGTGTCACCCCGTATCCGGCGGCTCCGGCCGGTCCTTGACCGGCGGCAGGTCCAGCCGCGCCAGGTATTGGTCCGATGCCTCGACCCAGCGCTCCGCCTCCTCCGGCGGCAGGCCGAAGGTCGGGCACAGCCGGGCCACCGCCTCCGCCGCCGGGAAGCCGTCGGCGATCTCCAGCAGATCCGGCCGGTCCATCTGCTCGGCCATGGCGAAGAAGCGGCGGTCGCACTCCGCCTCGTCCTCCGTCCCGGCCTGGATCGCGGCGCCCAGCGCCATGATCACCCGCAGCCGCCGCCGGATCACCGCCTGCTCCGGGACCGGGCCTGGGGCAACCTCCACATCGTCGGCCGGCGCGTAGCCCAGCTGCTCCAGCGCCGCATCCGCGGTGGCGAGCCATTGCACCGTGTCCGCCGGCAGTCCGAACTCCCGGCACAGCCGGGCCACCGCCGCCGGCGCCGGGGTGGTCTCGACCATCTCCGCCACCTCCGGCCGCTCCAGCCGCTCGGCGATCTCGCCGAAGCGTTCGCTGGCCTCGGCATCCTCCACCT
Source organism: Inquilinus limosus (assembly GCF_002195995.1). GTDB lineage: Bacteria > Pseudomonadota > Alphaproteobacteria > DSM-16000 > Inquilinaceae > Inquilinus > Inquilinus limosus_C. The sequence goes on along the minus strand of NZ_NHON01000103.1, from coordinate 11,411 downwards.
CGGTCCTGGCGCCGTCAAAGGAAGCGGCCGCCATCGCCAGCATCGCCCGCATCCCGGCCGGCGCCCTGTCGCTCGCCTCGACCGGCCGGACCTTCTGCGGCGGCAGCACCTCGGGCGGGCGGGACAGCCTGTCCTCCAGCAGCAGGGTCAGCCGCAGCGAGCGGGCGGCGACGGCGATACGCTGGCAATAGTCGACACCCGGCTGCGGCGCCTCCACCGCCTCGGTACGGGCCGCCTCCATCACCTCCATCTGGATCTCGGCCGCCCGGGCCAGCAGGCGCAGATGCCGCGCCGCCCGCTCCTCCTGGGGAGCGGCCGGGGCCTCCGATGCCGGGTCGGTCTGCGCCTTGTCCATGGAACATATCATGAACAAAAATCGGAGTTAATGCAACGGCACGATGTGTTCACAGCGCAACGGGCCGGTTCCGCTCATCCGCCTCCGGGCCGGCGGCCCGGATCAGGGCGACGCCGGGCCGCGCGGCAGGAAGGCGGCGATGATCGCCTCGGCCATGCGGATGAAGCGGGCGCTGGGGCCCTCGGCGCCGACGCTCTGCCGGCTGACCCGGGCCCCTTCCAGCAGCAGCCACAGCGTGTCGGCCAGCAGCTCGGCCTGGGTGGCGCCGGCCGCCCGGCACAGCCGCACCAGGCGGTTACGCTGGTCGGTCTTGAAATCCTCGATCACACGACGGGCCGGGTGGTCGTGCTCGGTCAGCTCGACCGCGGCATTGACCATGTCGCAGCCACGCTCATCCGCGATCGCGCAGTCGGCCCCGATCTTGACCCAGGCATGGAGCTGCGCCACCGGATCGCCGGGATAGGTCTTCTCGAAGCCGGCCCAGAGCGCGTCGGCCTCCTCGGCGAAGCCGTGCAGGCATTCGACGATCAGGTCGTCCTTCGACCCGAAATGCCGGTACAGCGTCATCTTGTTGGTGCCGGCCACCTCGGCGATGGTGTCGACGCCGACGCCGCGATAGCCGTGCCGGTGGAACAGGTCCCGGGCGGTGCCCAGGATCCGGTCGCGCGGCCGAAGCTCGCCGCCGGGCCCGGACAGGCTTTCCAGCCTTGGAGGTGTGATCGTCGTCATAGCCCCGGATTTGCCCTTGACGGTATGATCGGTCTAGACCAATACTGTTACTTACCGGTAACACCCTAGCGAGGGCAGGTCAAGGCCTTGCCCGGCCAATGGGTGTTGGTGGAGCCCACGCTCCGCTTGACGATCGACCGCCGGAACGATAATCAACCACAAAGTTAACTTAACCAAGGGGTTTACCATGGCCTGTGGGGTGGCCTCGGCATATAACTGCGGTGCGCGCGACGGCGGCGCGGCGCGGGGCCGCCTGCCCGGGGGGATGTCCCGGCCATGATCGGTTTCTTCATCCAACGCCCGATCTTCGCCTCGGCGATCGCGGTGATCATGGTGCTGGCCGGCGGCATCTCGTACTTCCTGCTGCCGGTCTCGCAATTCCCCGACATCACGCCGCCGCAGGTGGTGGTCAGCGCCCAGTATCCGGGCGCCAGCGCCCAGGTCGTGGCCGACACGGTGACGACGCCGCTGGAGCAGCAGATCAACGGCGTCGAGGGCATGATGTACATGTCGTCGACCTCGTCGAATGACGGCAGCTCGAGCATCACCGTCACCTTCCAGGTCGGCTATCCGCTGAGCATCGCCGCCGTCGACGTGCAGAACCGGGTGTCGCAGGCGGCCTCGTCGCTGCCGGCGATCGTCAACCAGGGCGGCATCACGATCCAGAAGCAGAACCCGAACTTCGTGCTGATCGTCGACCTGACGTCGCCGGACGGGTCCGTGGATCCGGTGGAACTCAGCAACTACGCCTATCTGCAGATCGTCGACCCGATCAAGCGCCTGCCCGGCGTCGGCAACGTCCAGATCTTCGGCGAGCGGCGCTATTCCATGCGCATCTGGCTGGACCCGGACAAGCTGGCCAATCTCGGCGTCACCGCGGTCGACGTGCAGAACGCGGTGGCCGAGCAGAACGTGCAGGTGGCGGCCGGCAAGATCGGCCAGTCGCCCGCCCCCGCCGGCACCGCCTTCGAGTTGCAGATCAACGCCACCGGCCGCCTGAGCGACCCGGCCCAGTTCGGCGACATCGTCGTCCGCGCCGACCCGGCGACCGGATCGGTGGTGCGGCTGCGCGACGTCGCCCGGATCGAGCTGGGCGCCCTGCAATACTCGTCCTCCGGCTATTTCGGCGGCCGGCCGGCCGTGGTCGTCGCCGTGTTCCAGCAGCCGGGGTCGAACGCCCTGGCGCTGCAGGAGGCCGTGCAGTCCAAGATGGAGGAGTTGAAGCAGCGCTTCCCCAAGGGCATCGAATACGGCATCCGCTACGACACCACGCGCTTCGTGTCGGCGGCGATGGAAGACGTGCTGAAGACGCTGCTGGAGGCGCTGGCGCTGGTCGTGCTGGTGGTCTTCGTCTTCCTGCAGAACTGGCGCACCACCCTGATCCCCGTGATCGCCATCCCGGTGTCGCTGATCGCGACGCTGGTGATCATGGAGGGCATGGGCTTCTCATTGAACATGCTGAGCCTGCTCGGCATGGTGCTGGCGATCGGCCTGGTCGTCGACGACGCCATCGTCGTGGTCGAGAATGTCGAGCGCCAGCTGGAGGCCGGGCTGCCACCGCTGGCGGCGACGCGCAAGGCGATGGGCGAGGTCACCGGCCCGATCATCGCCACCACCGCGGTGCTGATGGCGGTGTTCATCCCGGTCGCCTTCATCCCCGGCGTCTCCGGCCGCCTGTACAACCAGTTCGCGCTGACCGTCGCCATCTCCGTCGGCCTGTCGGCCTTCAACTCGCTGACGCTGAGCCCGGCGCTGAGCGCCGCGTTCCTGCGGCACCGGCCGCACACCAGCTTCATCCTGTTCCGCTGGTTCAACACCTTCTTCAACGCGCTGTCGCATGGCTATGCGGGGCTGGTGCGGTTCCTGATCCGCATCCGCTGGCTGGTCATGATCCTGTTCGTGGCCGGGCTGGGCCTGACCTACTGGGTGTCGACCCGCCTGCCTTCGACCTTCCTGCCGGTCGAGGACCAGGGCTATTTCTTCGTCGTCATCCAGCTGCCCGACGGCGCGTCGCTGGAGCGCACCGAGGCGGTGGCGAAGAAGACCCGCGCCATCCTGGAGGCGACGCCGGGGATCGAGACGGTCGGCGAGATCGTCGGCCTGAACTTCCTGACCAGCGCCGCCCAGTCGAACTCCGCGGCGCAGTTCGCCATCCTCAAGCCCTGGTCCGAGCGCGGGCCGGACGAGAGCGCGTCGGCCCTGGCCCAGAAGGTCGGCGCCCAGCTGATGCAGATCCCCGAGGCCTTCGCCCTGGCCTTCGACCCGCCGTCGATCCCGGGCATCAGCACCACGGGCGGCTTCGAGTTCCAGGTCGAGGACCTGTCCGGCCAGGGTGCCATCGCCCTGAACGCGGCAACCCAGGCGGTGCTGGCCGAGGCCCGCAAGCAGCCGGAGCTCGACCCGCACCAGCTGTTCAGCAGCTTCAGCACCACGACCCCGCAGTACAATTACGACCTGGACCGCAACAAGGCGAAGATGCTGGGCCTGACCCTGCCGGACGTCTTCAACACGCTGCAGATCTATCTGGGGTCGCTCTACGTCAACGACTTCAACCTGTTCGGCCGCACCTTCCGCGTCACCCTGCAGGCTGAGAAGGACGCTCGCGGCTCGGCGACCGACATCTCGCGCCTGTATGTCCGCAACTCCGAGGGCGGCATGGTGCCGCTGAGCACGCTGGGCGACCTGAAGCCGATCGCCGGGCCGGACACGGTGCCGCATTACAACAACTACACCTCGGCCAAGATCAATGGTGCCCCGGCCCCGGGCTACAGCTCGGGCCAGGCGATCGCGGCGATGGAGCGGGCGGCGGCCACGGCGCTGCCGCACGACTTCACCTATGAATGGACCGGCATCACCTTCCAGGAGCTGCAGGCGGGGTCGGTCGCGGCCCTCGTCTTCGGCCTCGCCCTCGTCTTCGTCTTCCTGATCCTGGCGGCGCAGTACGAGAGCTGGTCGATGCCGTTCATGGTGCTGCTGGCGGTGCCGCTGGCCCTGTTCGGGGCGTTCGCGGCGCTGTGGGCCCGGCAGATGCAGATCGACGTCTACTCGCAGATCGGACTGGTCATGCTGATCGGCCTGTCGGCCAAGAACGCCATCCTGATCGTGGAGTTCGCCAAGCGGCTGCGCGAGGAGGGCCACAGCATCGTCGAGGCGGCGGCGGAAGCCGGCCGGCTGCGCCTGCGCCCGATCCTGATGACGGCCTTCGCCTTCATCCTGGGCGTGGTGCCGCTGATGATCGCCACCGGCGCCGGCGCCGCCAGCCGCCAGTCGATCGGCACCACGGTGTTCGGCGGCATGCTGGCCGCCACCATCCTGACCCTGATCTTCGTCCCCGTGTTCTACGCCGTCATCGAATCCTTCCGCGAACGCCGCGGCGGCACGGAAAGCCCCCATGCCACCGACGGCCACCGGCTCGAGCAGCCGGCGGCCCGCCCGGCCGAATAGAGTGGAGACCCGCGCCATGCGCGTCCGTACCGTCATCCTGGGATCGATCGTCGTGGTCGCCGCCGTCGGCGCCGGCCTGTACCAGACCGGCCACCTTCCCACGGCCCTGCTGGCACTGGGCGGTGAAACGGCGCAGGCCGAAGCCGCGCCGGCCGGCGGGCCGCCCCCCGCCATGCCGGTGCCGGTGGCGCCGGTGCTGAAACGGGCGCTGCCGATCTATCTCGACTATTCCGCGCGCACCGAATCGATCGCCGCGATCAGCCTGCAGGCCAAGGTCGCGGGCTATATCCAGGCACAGCCGGCGGCCGACGGCGCTGACGTCAAGCAGGGCGACCTGCTGTACAAGATCGACCCGCGCGACTTCCAGACGGCGCTGGACCAGGCCAATGCCCAGTTGCAGCGGGACCAGTCCAACATCGACTATCTGCGCTCGAACTTCGACCGCGGCAGCGAGCTGACCAAGAACGGCTGGCTGAACAAGGACACCTTCGACCAGCGCGAGAGCAACCTGAAGCAGGCCCAGGCGACCCTGGCCAGCGACCAGGCGGCGCAGCGCCAGGCCGAGCTGAACCTGGGCTACACCGAGATCCGCGCCCCCTTCAACGGGCGGCTCGGCCGCAACCAGGCCCCGGTGGGAACGCTGATCAGCGTTGGCGGCGGTGCCCTCAACACCCTGGTGCAGCTGGACCCGATCTACGTCACCTTCAACCCCAGCGAGACCGAGCTGGCCAAGATCCGGGCCGCGAAGGCCAAGGGCAAGGTCACGGTCGACGTGCTGCTGCCGGGCGAGACCGAGCCGAAGCACCAGGGCGAGCTGACCTTCCTGGACAACGCCGTGGACAACCGCACCGGGACGATCCTGGCGCGCGCCACCGTCGGCAACGGCGATTTCGGCGTGCTGCCCGGCCAGTATGTCCGCGTCCGCGTCCATCTGGCGCCGCAGCCGGATGCGCTGATGGTGCCGCAGGTGGCGGTCGCCGCCAGCCAGTTCGGGCGCTATGTCTACGTCGTCAGCAAGGACAACCGGGCGGAGCAGCGCCTGGTGACGCTGGGCCCGACGGATGGCGAGCTGGTCTCGATCCAGAAGGGGCTGGCCGAGGGCGACCGCGTCATCACCGGCAACCTGCAGAAGATCTTCTACCCCGGCATGCCGGTGCAGCCGCTGCCGCAGCAGCAGGCCAACGCCGGGTCGTAAGGCCGAGAACCGCTACCCAAAGCCGTCATTGCGAGCGCAGCGAAGCAATCCAGGGGCCAGTGCGAACCGGCCCCTGGATTGCTTCGTCGGCTTCGCCTCCTCGCAACGACGGTGCGGGAGAAGCGGGTCCCCCGCCCCTACCCGTCCAGCCGCCGCATCAGGTCCCGGGTCGCCGGATACAGCTCCTTGAACACGCCGAACTGCCGCCGGTAGAGCTCGGCATGGGACGGGTCCGGCGTGATCTCCGAGGCGGTCGGGTTCCAGGCCCGGATGTCGCCCGGCTTGACGTCGCCGACCGCCAGCGCCGCCAGGAAGGCGTCGCCGTAGCTGGCGCCAAAAGTCTTCTGCCGCAGGATCTGCGCGTGGCCGGAAATGTCGGAGGTGGCTTGCGACCACACCCGGTTCTTGGTGCCGCCGCCGACCGAATAGACCGCGCGCGGCACCTGCCCCGCGTCGCGATAGGTCTCGACGATATGGGCGGTGCCGCAGGCGATGCCCTCGAACACCGCCCGGCAGATGTCGCCGCGGGTGTGGGTCAGGTTCAGGCCGAACAGCGCGCCCTTGGCCTGCGGGTCGTGGATCGGCGTGCGCTCGCCCGAGAAATAGGGCAGCAGCACCAGCCCCCGCGCGCCCGGCGGCGACTGCTCCGCCTCCGCCACCAGCGCCGGGATCGCCGTGGCGGGATCGAGCTCGCGCGCGAACTGGTCGCGGAACCAATGGCTGAGCGTGCCGCTGGTGGCGAGGCCGGCCAGCGCCGCGTGCTGGCCGGGCATCAGCCAGGGCGCCCACCACAGCCGAGGGTCGCGGACCCGGGTGTCGCCGAGCAGGATGGTGAAGATGGTCGACCCGTACATCACCATCATGTCGCCGCTGTCGAGCACGCCGACGCTGACCGCCTCCGCCGCCGCGTCGATGGTGCCGGCGATCACCTTCGTGCCCTCGGCCAGCCCGGTCTCCGCCGCCGCCTGCCGGGTGACCGTGCCGACGATATCGGTGCTCCAGGCCAGGTCCGGCATCAGGCCGGGATCGACGATGCCGGGCGCCAGCGCGTCGCTCCAGGCCAGCTCGTCCGCCAGGTAGAACGGGCTGGAATTGGCCGCCGTGTAGTGGTCGATGACGAAACGCCCGGTCAGCCGGTGCACCAGATACGAGGTCGAGGTCAGGATCTTGGCGGTGCGGGCGAAGATCTCCGGCCGGTTGCGCTTCAGCCACAGGATCTTGGGCCCGACCGACTGCGAGGTCAGGGCGTTGCCGCAGCGCTCCAGCAGCACGTCCTCGCCGATCTGCGCCGTCAGGTCCGCGATCTCCTGATGGGCGCGGGTGTCGACGCCGTACAGCACCGCGTTCATCAGCGGCTCGCCGGCCGCATCGACCGGCAGCATGCAGGGCCCGATGGCGCTCATGCCGACCGCCCGGATCGAGGCCGCCGGCACGCCGCTGTCGGCCAGGAGCTTGCGGCAGAGGAAGGTGACGTCGTCCCACCAATCCTCCTTCGGCCGATGCTCGGCCCAGCCGGGCTGCGGCACGATCAGCTTGTGCGGCCTCGCGGCCATGGCGGCGATGCTGCCGTCGGCCGCCACCAGCACGCCCTTGGACTCGAAGGTCCCGATGTCGATGCCGAGGTAATGGGTCATGTCTCGTACCGGTCGCGGTCCAGGCTGAAGCTTTCGTCGATGCGGCCGATGCCGGCGGCCAGCAGCCGCGCCAGACCGGCCAGGTCCGACAGGTCGCAGATCTCGAGCGAGGAATGGGTGCCGCGGGCCGGGTAGCCGAGGTCGATCGAGGCGACGCCCTCGTTGACCAGCTGGACATAGGAGGAATCGGTCAGCAGCCCGACATGGGCACTTCTCTGCAGCGGGATCCCCTCTCCCCGCGCCGCCTCGCCGAACAGGGCGACCAGCGCCGGATGCGGGATGGTGCCGTTCAGCGTGCCGCGGCCGTGGAAGCTGTACAGGCTCATCGCCGGGCCGCCGCCGAGCCGGACATCGCCGCGCTGCGCCATGTCCGGCGTGTCGGTGGCCAGGATGATGTCGAGCTGGATGGCGATGTCCGGCGCCAGCGCCTGCGCCGCCGTGACCGCCCCGCGCAGGTTGAACTCCTCCTGCACCGAGAACACCAGATGCACCGTCGGCCGCCGCGGCGCCGCCAGCAGCGCCCGCGCGACCTCGACGATGACGGCGCAGCCGGCGCGGTCATCCACCGCCGTGCCGGCGATGCGGTCGCCCGCCAGCTCGACCACCTTCGGCGCGTAGACCACCGGTGTGCCGATATCGATGCCGGCGGCCAGCACCGCGGCGGCGCTGTCGAAGCCGGCATCGATATAGATCTCCGGATACGGCAGGACGCGGTACTTCTCCTCCTGCGAGGTGGCGTGGTGGCTCTTGTTGGCGATCACGCCCGGCACGTCGCGGCCGGCGCCGACGCAGAACACCACCGATTGCGAGGCCAGCGCCTTCTCCGGCACGCCGCCCAACCGCTCCACCCGCACCAGCCCGCCCGGCTCGATCTTGCGGACGATCAGGCCGAGCTGGTCCATATGCGCGAACAGCATCACGCTGGGCCCCGCCACCGTGCCCTCGACCGTCGCGATCAGATTGCCGAGCCGGTCGGAGCGCGAGGCGAGGCCGAGCCCGGACAGGAGCCCGGCGATGTGCCGGCGCACCCGCCCCTCATGGCCGCTGAGGCCGGGGATCAGCATCAGCTCCGCCACCAGCCCGCGCAGGCGCTGCTTCACCGGGTCGGCGCCCGGCAGGTCGTCGGTCGCCATCGCCGTCAGCCCTTCCGCGCCGCCCGGGCCAGGCGCATGAACTCCGCCGCCCGGTCGGGGTCGACCGCGTTCCAGGTGTGGCCGTCGACCTTGAGCGACGAGCCGACGATGCAGCCATCGGCCACCCGCAGCACGTCGGCCACCGTCTCGTGCTTGACCCCGGTGTTGGCCAGGACGGGCGTGTGGGGCAGCACCTGCTTCACCGCCTCGAGGTCGGACATCGCCGCCGCCTCGCCGGTGATGGTGCCGGAGACCAGGATGGCGTCCGGGATGCTGGAGAACACGGCGCTGCGCGCCCGGTCGGCCAGGTCGCGGCGGTCCAGCGACCAGGCGAATTCGGCGGAGATGTTGTACAGCATCGCCAGGTCCTGGCGGCCGAGCCGGTTGCGATAGCGCACCGCCGCGCCGGCATCGGGGTTCCACGGCCCCATGTCCGAGGCATAGGTGCCGGTCATGATCTCGCGGATGAAGGCGGCGCCGGTGGCGGCGGCGACCGCGACCGAGCCGGCCGGGTCCCACAGCACGTTGACGCCGAACGGCACCGTGATCTCCGAGCGCAGCCGGCCGATCAGATAGGCCATGGTCGCGGTCGAGGCGGTGTCGACCTTGAACTCGTAGGGCCGGTCGTTCTCGTTGCCGAACATCACGGCGTCGAAGCCGGCGGCCTGCAGCGCCTGCAGATCCCGCCGCGCGCCCTCCAGCAGCCCGTCGAGACCGGCGGCCGAATCGTAGAGCGGCGCGCCCGGCAGGGCCCCGAAATGCACCATGGCGATCACCGGCTTCCGGTCGCCGAACACCCGCTGGAAATTGCCCGCACCCACCATCCGCGTCCTTCCCTGTTTCGGGGCCGGCGCGGCTTCCGCCGCTCCCTTGCACCCCTTCCGTCGCCGCATCATACTCAGGATCGCCTTCGGCACCCGCCGAAATCGCATCGTGTGGCAACGCTGTCATGAAACGTTTCACGAACCCTCGGGGGCCGGAGACGATCGGGCGGCGCGGGCCGAGGCGGTTGCGGAGCGGCCGAAGGCGGCGACAACGATAAGACCATCAAGACGATAGGGAGACTCCACGGTGAAGCGACAGGATTACGACCGCCTCGTCGGGATGCAGGCCAGCCGGCGCACGGTGCTGAAGGGCGCGGCCGGGCTCGGCGCTGCTCTGGGCACGGCCGGGCTGCCCGGCCTCCTCTCCTCGACCGCGCTGGCGCAGGACAGCTTGCGGGCCCAGCTGCTGCAGATCCCGGGCGTGGGCAAGGGGTCGCCGACCGATGCCGACTGGCAGAAGGTGGGCGAGCTGTGCCTCGGCCCGACCAAGGCGGCGGTCAAGGAGGGCGAGTTCAAGGGCGTCAAGCTCAGCTTCATGGGGCTGAACAACCAGAACTTGCACAACCTGCTGTTCCGCGGCTTCCTGAAGCCGTGGGAGGCCTATACCGGCGCCGAGATCACCTGGATCGACCTGGCCCAGGCCGACTACAACCCGCGGCTGCAGCAGGCCATCGCCACCGGCACGGTGGATTTCGACATCGTCGAGATGGGCGCCCCGTTCGAGGGGGATGTCTGCGGCAAGGGCCTGGCGTCGGAGATGCCGGACTGGGTCAAGAAGCAGATCGAGATGGACGACTATGTCGGCTACCTGAAGGCCCCGGTCGGCACCTGGAACGGCAAGACCTACCGGATCTCGATCGACGGCGACTGCCACACCTTCAACTACCGCACCGACGTGTTCTCCGACGCCGACCTGGCCAAGGCCTGGAAGGATGGCGGCGGCCAGGGCGAATGGGGCGTGCCGAAGACCTGGCAGCAGGTGCAGGCCGCGACCAAGTTCCTGAAGGGCAAGAAGGTCGCCGGCCAGGACGCCTATGGCTATCTCGACGCGCCCAAGGCCTGGGGCGGCTTCGGCTTTTACTTCCTGGGCAGCCGCGCCTCGGCCTATGCCAAGCACCCGGACGACAAGGCCTGGCTGTTCGACGTCGACACCATGAAGCCGCGGGTCAACAACCCGGCCTGGGTGCGCGCCATCCAGGACGTGATCGACGCGCTGCCGTCGGAGCCGCCGGACCAGTTGAACGCCGACCCCAACACCACCGCCTTCCAGCAGTTCCTGGCCGGCACCGGGTCGATGGTGTCGTGGTGGGGCGATGTCGGGTCGAACGCCAAGACCAGCGATTCCTCGGTGGTCGGCGACACCTGCGGCTTCAGCATCCTGCCGGGATCGGACGACGTCTACAACGCCAAGACCGGGGCCTGGGACAAGCTGCCGGGCGGCCCGAACTACGCGCCGAACATGGCCTATCTCGGCTGGGGCGTCTATGTCATGGCCCGGGTCGACAGCGATGCCGTCAAGCACAAGGCGGCCTGGAGTGCCGCGGCCCATCTCGGCGGCAAGGACCTGTCGCTGTGGACCTCGGCCTACCCGTCCGGCTTCCAGCCCTACCGGAACAGCCACTTCCAGATCCCGGAATGGGTCGCCGCCGGCTATGACGAGGCCTTCATCACCTCCTACCTGAAGGCCAACGCCGACTCGTACAACCACCCGAACGCGGCGATCGAGCCGCGCATCCCCGGCATCTTCCAGTACTACAGCGTGGCCGAGGACGAGTTGGCCAAGGTGTTTGCCGGCCAGGGCACCGCCCAGTCCGGCGCCGACGCCATCGCCGCGGCCTGGGAGAAGATCACCGACCAGATCGGCCGCGACAAGCAGATCGCCCTGTACAAGGCATCGCTCGGGTTGTGAGGTCCGGCAAGATCGAAGCCATGACAAGGCCGTTTGCTTCCTTGTCCCCCCTCCCCTTGCGGGAGGGGGGACAAGGAAGAAGCAGGGCTATTTTGGGAAGATTTCATCCCGCGGGAGAGCATTCATCGGACGCTCGGTCATGAAATCGTCGGGGACGTCGATCGTGCGCATCAGCTCGAAGAACTGTT
>NZ_NHON01000102.1 GCF_002195995.1 Inquilinus limosus | reverse complement strand
ACGCCGCCGCCCAGATCCAGCAGAAGGTGCCGGCGACGATCCGCATGGCCGATCCGCATGGCGCCGATCCCCGACGGATCCTCCACCCGCAACACCGTCGTGGTGGCGGCGGCGACCTGGGGATCGGGGCCATGCGCACCGGGGCCGGGGCGACCGGCCGGGCCGCCGGGGCGGCCGCGGCCACCTGGGTGGTGGCGCCGTCCGGGATCGGCTGCATCCGCACCACGCCGGGCTGCTGCACCACGCGGACCGGCGGCAGGGCCGAAGCGGTCACGGCGCTCGACCCGTCCGGGATCGGCTGCATCGCGGCGACCACCGTGGTGCCGCGGGTCGACGAGCCGTCGGGGATCGGCTGCATCGCGGCGACCACCGTGGTGTTGCGGGTCGACGAACCATCCGGGATCGGCTTCATCGCCGCCACCACGACGGTGTTGCGGGTGGAGGATCCGTCGGGGATCGGCGCCATGCGGATCGTCGCCGGCACCTTCTGCTGGATCTGGGCGGCGGCGTACTGGGTCATCCGGTCGGTATCGCCGTCGCGGCCCGGTTCGATGCCGGCGATCTGCGACCCGATGATGTCCATGTAGCGCCGCGTCTCGCGCGGCAGCGGCCGGCCTTCCTCGACATATTGGCGGTAGCGCTCCGGCCCGGCATTGTAGGCGCCGAGGAAGCCGGGCGACCCGTACAGGTCGTACATCTCGCGGAGATAGGCGGTGCCGGCCATGATGTTGTCGCGCGGGTCGTAGGCGTCGCCGCCCAGCCCGTGCACGTAGCGCAGCTCCTCATAGGTGCCGGGCATGACCTGCATCAGGCCCATGGCGCCGGCATGGCTGGTGATCGGCTGGCCGCCCTTCCAATGGGTCTGGCCACCGCTCTCCACCTGCATCACCGCGCGGATCCACTGCTCGGGGATGTTGAAGCGGCGCGAGGCGTCATGGATCTCGACCCCCCAGGGGCCGCTGGCAACCACGGGTCTCGGTTTCGGCGCCTCAGCGCAGGCGGCGAGCAGGCTCGCGAGCAAGGCCGTGGCCGCAACCGTCCTGGTCCAGCGGGTTGTCCCTGGCATCTTCCCCTCCATGCTCCCCCAAAACCAAAAGCCCGGCGGCGACGCCGCGGGCCTCAAAATTGACGCAGGCCCTTAACGTATACGGACAAGTGCTTCATTCAAAGAGGAAAAACGCAAACGCCAATCCCCCTCAGCGGCGCCTTTCCTAGGCAGGATGCTGACTGAGAGCGGGCAATCCGTCGAGCGAAATCGTCACATGAATGATGCCGGGCTCGTCCGGCACGTCCTCGCGCGCGAATCCCAGCTCCCCGGCCATGCGCAGCATGGTCACGTTCTCCCGCAGCACCTCGCCGAAGATCCGTTTCAGGCCACGGCTGCGGGCATAATCGATGATCTCAGTCATCAGCCGGTGGCCCAGGCCCAGCCCCTTGAGGTCGGAGCGCACCATGATGCCGTATTCGGCGGTCTCGCCGTCCGGATCGGCGATGATGCGCACGGCGCCCAGGATCACCCGCTGCCCGTCTTCCTCGGCCTCGGCCGCCAGCGCCATCTCGCGGTCGTAGTCGATCTGGGTCAGCCGGGCGGCGAATTCGTGGCTGAAGCTGCGCATGGCGCTGAAGAAGCGCAGCCGCACATCGTCCGGGCTGGACCGCTGCAGCATCTCGCGGATCGCCGGCTCGTCCTCCGGCCGTACCGGCCGCAGCGTGACCTCGCGCCCGTCGCGCAGCGTCAGCTGCTGCACCAGCCGCTGCGGATAGGGCCGAATGGCGAAGCGCGGCGTGCCGAGCGGCAGTGGCGGCCGCACCCGGATCGCGGCACCGAGGGCCAGCACCCCGCCGGCGCCGGCCAGCAGCGGGTTGATCCGCAGCGCCGTCACCTCCGACAGGTCGGCGGCCAGCTGCGACAGCTTGACCAGGGCCAGCGTCACGGCGTCCAGGTCGGCCGGCGGCCGGCCGCGATAGCCCTGCAGCAGCCGCCACATCCGGGCGCGCATCATCAGGTCGCGCGCCAGCACCGCGTTCAGCGGCGGCAGGGCGGCGACGCCGTCATGCAGCAGCTCGGCCGCGGCGCCACCCTGGCCGAACAGCAGCACCGGGCCGAACAGCGGGTCGTCGTCGATGCCCAGCACCAGCGGATGCGCCTCGGGCGGCGGGGCGGCGCCCTCGGGCGCCAGCGGGATGCGATAGGCCTCCAGCACCGAACGCGCCTCGGCCGGGGCCAGCTGGTCCCGGCCTTCGGCCAGTGCTGCCGCGATCACGGCTTGTGCGGCCGCGGCATCCGGCTCGAACTCCTCCGGCAGGGCCGGCGGCGTCTGCATCAGCAGGATCTGGTTCCGGCGGTGCCGGGCCAGATGCATGAAGGCGCGCGCCGCCTGGCCCGGCGTGTCATAGGCGGGGATGTGCGCCTCGGCGAACAGGCGTCCGGCCTCGGCGCCGGCGCCCAGCCAGCTGGCCAGCACCGGCGGGCGCCGGCCGTCGCGCTTCGCCGCCGCGGCGACGGTGTCGACCACCGCCCGCGCGGCCTCGACCGGGTCGGCGATCGCGCTCGGGCCGTTCACCACCAGCACCGCGTCGCGGCCGGGATCGGCCAGCAGCGCCTCCAGCGACCGCGCGAAGCGGTCGGCCGGCGCCGCGTCGCCCAGGTCGATCGGGCCTGGGGATGCGGTGGCGGCCGCGCCCTTCGGCAGCACCGTCTGCAGCCGCACCATCGTCGCCTGCGCCGGCACGGCCACGGCGCCTCCGGCCTCGGCCAGCGCTTCCGCCGCCAGCAGGCCGAGGCCGGCGCCGTTGGTCAGGATCGCCAGCCGCTCGCCGCCCACCTTCAGCCCGCTGGCCAGGGTCTCGACCGAATCGAACAACTCGGCCAGGTCGAACACCCGCAGCATGCCGGCGCGGCGGAAGGCGGCGTCGTAGACGGCATCCGGGCCGATCAGCCCGTCGGCGTCGCCGGCCCCGGGGGCGCCGCGGCCGGGCCGGATCACCACCGCCAGCTTGGTGCGCGCGGCGCCGCGCGCGGCCGACATGAATTTGCGGGCGTGGCTGATGGTCTCGACATGCAGCAGCACCGCGCGGGTGCGGGCGTCGGCGGCCAGCCAGTCCAGCATGTCGCCGAAATCGACATCGGCCTTGCCGCCCAGCGAGACGACGTGGCTGAAGCCGATGCCGCGCCGTGTCGCCCGGTCCAGCACCGCCGCGGCGACGGCCCCGGACTGGCTGACGAAGGCGAGGTCGCCGGCAAGCGGCGCGACATGGCCCAGGCTGGCATTGACGCCGTGATGCGGCACCATCAGGCCGAAGCCGTCGGGGCCGAGGATGCGCAGCAGATGCGGCCGCGCCGCGTCCAGCATCGCCTGGCGCCGGGCGGCCTCCGTCGCCGCAGCCGCCGGCGGGCGGTCGGTGCCGACGATGGCGACGGCGCGGGTGCCGCGGCCGCCCAGCTCGGCGATCAGCCCCGGCAGCGTCTCCGGCGGCGCGGCGATCACCGCCAGGTCCGGCGCCATCGGCAGGGCGGAGACGGAGGGGTAGGCGAGGGCACTGCCGACCGAGCGGGCGCCCTGGGTGACCGGCATCACCGGGCCGTCGAAGCCCCCGGCGAACAGGTTGCGGGCCAGTACGGCGCCGACCGGGCCGTCGGCGATCAGGGCGATCGAGGCCGGCCGGAACAGGGCGTCAAGGTTTCGCACCGACATCGCAGGCTCCCGCCGGACACCACCGCCCCAGGGTGGCGGACGGGAGGTCCGGGCTCAAGCGGGGATGTCACCCATCCCTCACCGTCATTGCTTCGCTACGCTCGCAATGACGATATCGGGAGTTCTGAAAGGCCGTGCCAGGCCGGCGGACTACTCCGCGGCGTTCTTCTTGTCGGCCTTGGCGCGCTCGATGCCCTCGACGATCATCTCCGCCGCCCGCTGCGGGCCGTCCCAGCCCATGATGCGGACCCACTTGCCCTTCTCCAAATCCTTGTAGTGGGCGAAGAAATGGGCGATCTGGTCGCGCAGGATCTCCTGCAAATCCTCGTAGCTCTGCACCTTGTTGTAATAGGGGTGCAGCTTCGACACCGGCACCGCCAGGATCTTCTCGTCCTGGCCGGCCTCGTCCTCCATCAGCAGCACGCCGACCGGACGGGCGCGCAGCACGGCGCCGGGCATCACCGGCTCGCGGCCGACGACGATGACGTCGACCGGGTCGCCGTCGCCCGACAGCGTGTGCGGCACGAAGCCGTAATTGCCCGGATAGGCCATCGCCGTGTGCAGGAAGCGGTCGACGAACATGGCGCCCGATTCCTTGTCGAGCTCGTACTTCACCGGCACCCCGCCCATGGGGTTCTCGATGATGACGTTGACGTCGAAGGGCGGGTTCACCCCGACCGCGATCTTGCTGATATCCATGTCGGCCCTGGTCTGTGGTCCTCGAGGGTTCCGGGCGCGGACCATAATGCGGAGCGAGCCCGACGGCTAGTGCCGAGCCATTCCCTCTCCGCGACTCGCCCCGTCGTTTTTGTGCGGTGCAGCAGCGATCTTACGCCGAAGCGCCGCCGCATCAAGGCCGAGCGGCTGTTTCTCCGCGCTCTTCCAGCCAGGCGCAGAAGGCTTCGGCGACGGGATCGCCAGCCTGCGACTCCGGCCGATAGGCGTGATAGGCCCGGCTCGGCAGGCTGACATCCGGAAAGGGCGTGACCAGGCGTCCCGCCGCGACATCGGCGGCGATCAGCGCCGAGGGGCCCATGGCCACGCCGAGGCCGTCCAGCGCCGCCTGGAGCGTCAGGTAGAAGTGATCGAAGGTCAGCGAGGCCGCCGGCTCCAGCCCGGGCGCCCCTGCCGCCGCGAGCCAGCCGGCCCAGATCCTGGGCAGGCTGGAGGCGTGCAGCAGCGTGTGGTGCCGCAGATCCGGGACCTCGGCGAGCGGCAGCCGGTCCAGCAGGGCCGGGCTGCAGGCCGGCAGGCGCCGCTCGGTCAGGAACTGCCGCGCGGTGAAGCCGTAGAAGGTGTCGGGCCCGCCGCGGATCACCACGTCATAGGGTTCGCGCAGGGCGTCGACCGGTTCGTTCGAGGTGGTGAGGCGGACCTCGATCTCCGGGTGGCGGTCGCGGAAGCCGGCCAGGCGCGGCAGCAGCCAGCGCAGGCTGAACGTGGCCAGCGCGTTGACCCGCAGCACCGCCGGGGCCGGCGCGCCGCGGCGGGCCCGGTGCCGCTCGGCGGCGGCGGCGAGGCGGTCGAGGGCCGCGCCGGTGTCGGCGAGCAGCGCGGCGCCGGTCGGGGTCAGGACGACGCGCCGGTTGAGCCGCCGGAACAGGCCGGGCGGGCCCAGCCAGTCCTCCAGCAGGCGGACATGCCGGCTGATCGCCCCATGGGTGACGCCGAGCTCCGCCGCGGCGTCGCGGAAGCTGCCGTGCCGGGCGGCGGCCTCGAAGGCGCGGAGGGCGTTCAGCGGCGGCAGGCGGCGACGGCCGGTCGGCATGTCACTGGTCAGATTTGTTGACGCGAAAACGCAGGATTACTCATTTGTCGTCGTCATGGAAACGTCACATCCTCTCCGGTGAACCGAAACTCCTGCGGATGGAGCGAGGCCCGATGGTCTCGTGGAGAGGTGCCGTTGCGTTCCGTGAGCTTTTCTGACCAGGCGCTTCGCGATCCGGCCCCTTCCGGCCGGGCCCGGCGGACGCTCGCCGTCGCCGGCGTGGCCCATGCCCTGCACGACGGCTATACCGACCTGATCTATGTCCTGCTGCCGGTCTGGCAGGCCGAATTCGCCCTGGGCTACGGCGCGCTGGCGCTGCTGCGCGGGCTCTATGCCGGGGCGATGGCCGTGCTCCAGGTGCCCGCCACCCGGCTGGCCGAGCGGATCGGCGGCCGCGCCGTCCTCGCCCTCGGCACCGCCGTCGCCGGTCTGGGCTATGCCCTGGCAGGCTGGTCCGGCGGCCTGCTCGGCCTCGGCGCAGCGCTGGCGATCTCAGGCGCCGGGTCCGCCACCCAGCACCCGATCGCCTCGGCGGCGGTGTCCCGCGCCTATGGCGCCGCGGCGCGCGGGCCGCTCGGCACCTACAACTTCACCGGCGACCTCGGCAAGGCGGCGATCCCCGCGCTGGTCTCGCTGCTGCTCGCCGTCATGCCCTGGCGCCCGTCGCTCTGGCTCCTGGCCGGGCTCGGGCTGGCCGTCGCCGCCGCGGTGGCGCTGTGGCTGCCTCCGATCGGCCGGGCCGAGGCCGGTCCGGGCCGGCAGGGGCCCGCGGGCCGCGGCCGCGGCGGCTTCGGGCTCCTGTTCGCCATCGGCATGCTCGACACCGGGGTGCGCATGGGCCTGCTGACCTTCCTGCCGTTCCTGCTGCAGGCGAAGGGGGCGTCGCTGCCGACGGTCGGGCTGGCCCTCTCCCTGGTGTTCCTGGGCGGCGCCGCGGGCAAGTTCGCCTGCGGCTGGCTCGGCGTCCGCGTCGGGTTGCTGCGGACCGTGCTCTTGACCGAGGGCGGGACCGCCGTCGGCATCGCCGCGGTCCTGGCCCTGCCGCTGCTCCCGGCGCTGCTGCTGCTGCCGCTGCTGGGGCTGATGCTCAACGGCACGTCGTCGGTGCTGTACGGCACGGTACCGGAACTGGCGCCGCCGCACCGGGTGGAACGGGCCTTCGCCCTGTTCTACACCGGCGTCATCGGCTCCGGCGCCGTGTCGCCCGTGGCCTATGGCCTGCTCGGCGACGCGGTGGGGCCGCTCTGGGCCACCGCGGCGACAGCGGTGACGGCGCTCGCCACCGTCCCGCTCGCCTTCGCCCTGGCGCCGCGGCTCTCGCCCGAGCGCCGCGGGCAGCCGTCCTAGCGGCGCTGCGCCAGGGCGTCGTAGGCGGCCAAGGCCGCCGCGGTGACGATCTCGTTCACCGTCGCGCCCATCTGCACCACCTGCGCCGGCTTCTCCAGCCCGCACAGCAGCGGGCCGATCAGGGAGGCGCCGGCCAGCTTCTGGATCATCTTGGCGCCGATATTGGCCGCGTTCAGCGCCGGCATGATCAAGAGGTTGGCCGGGCCGGACAGGCGGGCGAAGGGGTACAGCCGCTTCATCAGCGCATAGTCCAGCGCCACCTCGGCGGTCATCTCGCCATCATATTCGAAATCGACCCCGCCGGCCTTGGCCCGGGCATCCATGATCGTCACCGCGTCGCGGATGCGCTGGGTGAACTCGCGCATCGGCTGGCCGAAATTGGAGGAGGAGACGAAGGCCAGCCGCGGCTCGTGCCCCAGCGCCCGGGCCTTGGCCGCGGCCTGCAGGGCGATGTCGACCAGCAGCTCCGGGTCCGGCCGCTCATGCACCGTGGTGTCGGCGATCAGCACCGTGCCGCCGCGCACCGTCAGCATCGACAGGCCGAAGGGCACATGGTCGGGCGCCGGGTCGAGGACGCGGGTGATCTCCTCGAAGCAGGTGGTGAAGTTGCGGGTCAGGCCGGTGACCATGGCATCGGCGTCGCCGTTCGCGACCATGCAGGCGGCGAAGATGTTGCGACCCTGGTTGACCATGCGCGCCACGTCGCGCTGCAGCAGGCCCTGGCGCTGCAGCCGGCCGTAGACGAAGTCGATATACCGCTCATTGTGCCGCGACAGCCGGGCGTTGTGGATCTCCAGCTCCGCCACCGTCGCCTCGGGCAGGCCGATCCGGGCCATGGTCTCGCGCACCCGCTCCTCGCGGCCGATCAGGATCGGCGTGCCGTAGCCCTGGGCGCGGAAGGCGATGGCGGCGCGGATCGTCCGCTCCTCCTCGCCCTCGGCGAAGACCACGCGGGTCTCGGCCGACGCCACCTTGTCGAAGATCAGCTGCAGCTTGTCCGCGGTCGGGTCCAGGCGGCGGCGCAGGCTCTGGCGATAGGCGGCGACGTCGGTGATCGGCTTGCGCGCCACGCCTGATTCCATCGCCGCCTGGGCCACGGCCAGCGGCACCTCCTCGATCAGCCGTGGGTCGAACGGCACCGGGATGATGTATTCCGGGCCGTAGCGCAGCCGGCGGCCGGAATAGGCGCTGTCGACCTCGTCCGGCACGTCCTGCCGCGCCAGCCGCGCCAGGGCGTGGGCCGCGGCCAGCTTCATCGCCTCGTTGATGGTGCGGGCGCGGACGTCCAGCGCGCCGCGGAAGATGTAGGGGAAGCCGAGGACGTTGTTGATCTGGTTCGGATAGTCCGACCGGCCGGTGGCGATGATCGCATCCTTGCGCACGGCACGGACCTCGTCCGGCGCGATCTCCGGGTCCGGGTTGGCCAGGGCGAAGATGATGGGCTTGTCGGCCATCGACTTCACCATCTCCTGGGTCATGGCGCCCTTGACCGACAGGCCGATGAAGACGTCGGCGCCCTTGACCGCATCCGCCAGCGTCCGGTGCGGCGTGTCGACGGCATGCGCCGCCTTCCACTGGTTCATGCCCTCGGTGCGGCCCTGGTACACAACACCCTTGCTGTCGCACAGGATGATGTTCTGCGCCGGCACGCCCAGCGACTTGAACAGCTCGACCGAGGCGATGGCCGCGGCACCGGCGCCGTTCAGCACCATGCGCACGTCGCCGATGGCGCGGCCGGTCAGCTCCAGCGCGTTGATCAGCCCGGCGGCGGCGATGATCGCCGTGCCGTGCTGGTCGTCATGGAACACGGGGATGTCCAGGAGCTCGCGCAGTCGCGCCTCGATCACGAAGCAGTCCGGCGCCTTGATGTCCTCCAGGTTGATGCCGCCGAAGGACGGGCCCAGGAAGCGCACGCAGTTGACGAACTCGTCGACGTCGCGGGTGTCGACCTCGAGGTCGAAGCCGTCGACATCGGCGAAGCGCTTGAACAGGACGGCCTTGCCCTCCATCACCGGCTTGCTGGCCAGGGCGCCGAGATCGCCCAGGCCCAGCACCGCGGTGCCGTTCGAGATCACGGCCACGACATTGCCCTTGGCCGTGTAGTCGTAGGCCGTGGCCGGGTCGGCATGGATCCTGAGGCAGGGCGCGGCGACACCCGGGGAATAGGCCAGCGACAGGTCGCGCTGGGTGGTCAGCGGCTTGGTCGCGCTGATCTCCAGCTTGCCGGGGCGGCCCTGGGCGTGCAGGGCGAGGGCATCGTCGTCGAGCGAGGTCTTGGTCATTGTTTTCCGGCGGCGCAGCGGGGCGGGCGGAATAATGGACCCTTCGCCGGGACGGACCGTCAAGCCCCTCTGGCAAGACCCTTTCGGAATTCCCCAGCCGTCATTGCGAGCGCAGCGAATCCATCCAGGGGCCGGTGCGCACCGGTCCCTGGATGGATTCGTCGACTTCGCCTCCTCGCAATGACGACAGGAAGCGGATCTCCTGAAGGCCGCGCTGACTGTCCGACTGTGGCTTCGGTGCAACGCCGCGCCATCTTCGCGCGACCCCTTGAAAAGCCGCTTGCGCAGCGCAACGGCGATCCCGTACTCCTTGGGACCACTCCAATTCCAGGGAGGATCGTGCAATGACCTTCGCTTACAACCTCCGCGGCATGGCCGCCTGAGCGTCTGCACGATCAGTTCTCGTCGACTCACGACCTGACATTTTCCCTGCGCTGACCTGATCGCTGCCGACACGCCGGACGACCCTCACGGGCCGCCTCCGACGACTCCGCATCCGATCGGCCCTTCAACCATCCACCCCATTCCGCCCGGCATCCCGCCTGGCGGAGTCGCCCCGTCCGACCCCCATCGGCCCGACCCCATCGGCTTGACCGTTGTCGGCCGGACGGTTTTCCCACCTCCAGATCTGTTGGAGATCATCATGCACATCTCGACCGAGAAGCGTGCCTTCCGCCCGTCCCTGTCGCTCGTCGTCGTCGCGTTCGCGGAGCTGGGTCGTGTCCTCGTGACGCCGCGCCGGAAACCCCGCGATACCGACTCGCTGAGCGAGCATCTGAGACGCGACGTCGGGCTACGATCTTGATACGGGCGCGGGGCGGGGCCTTCGGGTTCCGCTCCGCCGCCTCCCGTCCTTAGATCGACCGCCGTCCATTCGCCTCGGGCCGGGCGCGACCGCACGTCGCCGCCCGGGCAGCGGGGCATCCGACGTTGGATAGGACTATAATCATGTACGCATATCGTGCGCCGCCGCAGCCGGCCGCGCCCGCGGTGCGGCTTGTTCCCCTGGTCACCGCGCAGGACCGGGCCGTGTTCGGCTCGCTCCGCGTTGCGCCGGGCCAGGCGGGATTCGTCGCCGCCAATGCGGACTCCATCGCCGAAGCCGACGACTCGCCCTGGTGCGTGCCGCTCGGCGTCTGCGACGCCGCGCATGGCGGGCCGGTCGGCTTCGTCATGCATGCGCTGGACCCGCAGGACGGCCATCGCTGGATCTACCGGCTGATGATCGACGCCCGCTACCAGGGCCGCGGCTTCGGCCGCTCCGCCCTGCGGGCGACGCTGGGCATCCTCGACCGGCTGCCCCGCAGCGAACGGGTGCTGCTGGGCGTGATGCCCGACAACGCCGCCGCCCGCCGGCTCTACGCCTCCGAGGGCTTCGTCGAGACCGGCGAGACCCTGGGCGACGAGCTGGTGCTGCAGCGCGCCCTGCACCGAGTCGAGGCCGCCTGACCGGCGGCCTCGACTTCGTTTCCCCCGATGAGCCCTATTTGCATTTCCAAAACCGTCATTGCGAGCGCAGCGAAGCAATCCAGGGGCCGGTGCGCACCGGCCCCTGGATTGCTTCGTCGGCTTCGCCTCCTCGCAATGACGGTTTGGGAGTGAGCCAATCCCTCGCCATTGCGTCGTTGCGTTCGCAATGACAGGCTTCCAGCCTGATGCAGCCCTTCGTCTACATCGTGGCGAACAAACGCAACGGGACCCTCTATGTCGGCGTGACATCCAATCTGCCGCGCCGGGCGTACGAGCATCGGACAGGGACCGTCGAGGGCTTCTCCTCCCGACACGGCTGCAAGCTTCTGGTCTGGTGTGAGCCGCACGACTCGATGCGATTGCGCGCGAGAAGCAGATCAAGGGCGGGTCGCGGCGGGCCAAGCTGACTTTGATCGAGACGATGAATCCGAACTGGCGGGATCTCTACGCAGATCTGGCCTGAACCCCGCCGTCGGCGCAACCGCGTTCCGGCTTCGTCCCTCGCGTGCTAGGGTCCGCGCTTCGCCGATCCGATCCCGTTTGCCGTGCCGACAGCCTTGCCCGACAGCAGCTCCCCCGCGACGACCGACAGCCCCGTCACGCCGATGATGGCGCAGTATCTGGAGGCCAAGGCGGCCCATCCGGACTGCCTGCTGTTCTTCCGCATGGGCGATTTCTACGAGATGTTCTTCGACGACGCGGTCAAGGCCGCGGCGGCGCTCGACATCGCCCTGACCAAGCGCGGCCAGCACCAGGGCGAGGACATCCCGATGGCCGGGGTGCCGGCCCACAGCCACGAGGCCTATCTGGCCCGGCTGATCCGCCAGGGCTTCCGCGTCGCGCTGTGCGACCAGACCGAGAGCCCGGAGGATGCCAGGAAGCGGTCCGGCAAGACCCTGGTGCGGCGCGAAGTGGTGCGCATCGTCACCCCCGGCACGGTCACCGAGGACGGGCTCCTGGAGCCGCGCGCGGCGAATCACCTGGTGGCGCTGGCCGATGTCGCCGGCACGCTGGCCATCGCCGCGGTCGACATCTCCTCCGGCGAGCTGGTGACCGAGCCGACGGCGCCCGACCGGCTGGCCGCGGCCCTGGCCCGCTTCGACCCCAGCGAGATCCTGCTGCCCGAGCGGGTGCTGCAGAACCCGGATCTGTTCGAGCTGCTCGGCGAATGGAAGATGCGGCTGACGCCGCAGCCCAGCGCCCGCTTCGACAGCGAGAACGGCCGCCGGCGGCTGCAGGATTTGTTCCATGTCGGCACGCTCGACGCCTTCGGCCACTTCGAGCGGGCCGAGGTCGCGGCCGCCGGCGCCCTGGTCGACTACATCCAGCTGACCCAGAAGGCGCTGCCGCGGCTGTCGCCGCCGCGCCGCCTGCCGCGCGGCGCGGTGATGGAGATCGACGTCGCCACCCGCCGCAATCTGGAGCTGACCCGGACCCTGTCGGGCGACCGCCGCGGCAGCCTCCTGGCCGCGATCGACCGCACCGTCACCGGCCCCGGCGCCCGGATGCTGGCGAGCCATCTGGCGGCGCCGCTGACCGACCCCGAGGCGGTGGCCGAGCGGCTCGACGCCGTCCAGGCGCTGGTCGAGGACGGCCGGTTGCGTGACGACCTGCGCGCCCTCTTGCGCGCCTGCCCGGATGCGGAGCGGGCGCTGACCCGGCTCGGCCTCGGCCGTGGCGGCGCGCGCGACCTGGCGGCGATCCGCGACGCGCTGCGCCAGGGCGGGGCCCTGCGCGAAAGGCTGGGCGCGCCGCGCTTCCTCGACCTGCCGCCGCTCCTGTCCCGCGCCGCTTCCGAGCTGGGCGAGCATGACGCGCTGGTCGACCGGCTGGCCCGGGCGCTGGCCGAGGAGCTGCCGCTGCTGATCCGCGACGGCGGCTTCATCGCCCCGGGCTATCTGCCGGAACTGGACGAGGTCCGCACCCTGCGCGACGAATCCCGCCGGCTGATCGCGGCGCTGCAGCAGCGCTACGCCGACGAGACGAAGATCTCGACGCTGCGGATCCGCCATAACAACGTCATCGGCTATCACATCGAGGTCTCGGCCAACCAGTCGGACAAGCTGCTGCAGCCGCCGCATGCCGGCACCTTCATCCATCGCCAGACCATGGCCTCGGCGATGCGCTTCACCACGGTGGAGCTGAGCACGCTGGAACGGTCGATCGCCGAGGCGGCGGACAAGGCGCTGGCGCTGGAGCTGCGGCTGTTCGCCGACCTGGTGGCCGAGGTCACCGGCCGGGCCGAGGCGATCTCCGGCGCCGTCCGCGCCTTGGCTGGCTTCGACGTGGCCGCCAGCCAGGCCGAGCTGGCGGTCGAGCGGCGCTACTGCCGCCCGAAGGTGACCGGCGACACCGGCTTCCGCATCAAGGGCGGCCGCCATCCGGTGGTCGAGATCGCCCTGGCCGAGGCCCAGGCCGGGCCCTTCGTCGGCAATGACTGCGACCTGTCTGACGAGCGCCGGCTGTGGCTGCTGACCGGTCCGAACATGGCCGGTAAGTCGACCTTCCTGCGCCAGAACGCGCTGATCGCGGTCTTGGCCCAGATGGGCGGCTTCGTGCCGGCGGAGGAGGCCGAGATCGGCGTGGTCGACCGGCTGTTCAGCCGCGTCGGCGCGGCGGACGACCTGGCCCGTGGCCATTCCACCTTCATGGTCGAGATGGTGGAGACGGCGGCGATCCTGAACCAGGCCGGCCCGCGGGCGCTGGTCATCCTGGACGAGATCGGCCGCGGCACCGCCACCTTCGACGGCCTGTCGATCGCCTGGGCCTGCGTCGAGCACCTGCACGAGACCACGCGCTGCCGCGCCCTGTTCGCCACCCATTACCATGAGCTGACGGCGCTGCAGGCGCGGCTGAAGCGCCTCGCATGCCACACCATGCGGGTGAAGGAGTGGCAGGGCGACATCGTCTTCCTGCACGAGGTCGCGCCGGGCACGGCCGACCGCTCCTACGGCATCCATGTCGCCCGGCTGGCCGGGCTGCCCGCCGCCGTGGTCGGCCGGGCGCAGGAGGTGCTGGAGGCGCTGGAGGCGGGCAAGGAGGGCCGCAGCGTCGCCCGGCTGGTCGACGACCTGCCGCTGTTCTCGGCCGCGGCGGCGCGGCCGGTCGCGGTGGCGGAGGCGCCTGCCGGCCCGTCCGAGCTCGAGACCGCGATCGCCGGGCTCGACCCCGATGCGATGACCCCGCGCGAAGCGCTCGAACGGTTGTATGCTCTGAAGGCCTTGCTCATTTAAGACAAATCATGCCCGACGAGACCGCATCGCCCATTGGCGCCCGTCCCGGCCTCCGGGGCCGCCTCCGCCGCCTGCTGCCCTATGGCGCCGCCGCCGCGGCGCCGGCGTCCATGGCTCCGGTGCTGGCCGAGACCTGGCATGGCCAGACCATCCAGGCGCCGCTCGACATCGTCGACCCGGCGGCGCTGGAGCGGCGGCTGAACGGGGCGGCGGACAAGGGCGACGCGCAGGGGCAGCGGGCCGAGATCCTGGCGGCGCTGCGCGAGACGCTGGCGGCCGGACGCGCCGTGATCCGCCGCCGCTTCGTCGAGGAGGTGGGGACGGCCGATGCCTGCGTCGCCGAATCCGCCTATCTGATGGATGTGCTGATCGGCGGGCTGGCCTCACTGACCGTGTCGCGGCTGTTCCCGGTGTCGAACCCGACGGTGGGCGAGCGCTTCGCCGTCGCCGCGGTCGGCGGCTACGGCCGCGGCGAGCTGGCGCCCTTCTCCGACATCGACCTCCTGTTCCTGCTGCCCTACAAGCGCAACCCGCGGGTCGAGCAGGTGGTGGAGTACATGCTCTACCTGCTGTGGGACCTCGGGCTGAAGGTCGGCCACTCCGTGCGCTCGGTCGATGACAGCCTGCGCCTGGCCCGCAGCGACACCACCATCTGCACCAGCCTGATGGAGACGCGGCTCTTGTGGGGCGAGCCTTCGCTCTACGACACGCTGCGCCGCCGCTTCGTCGAGGAGGTGGCGGCCGGCACCGGCGCCGCCTTCACCGAGGCCAAGCTGGCCGAGCGCGACGCCCGCCACCGCCGCATGGGCGACAGCCGCTATGTGCTGGAGCCCAATGTGAAGGAGGGCAAGGGCGGCCTGCGCGACCTGCAGACGCTGTTCTGGATCGGCAAGTACCTCTACCAGGTCGACGACGTCGACGGCCTGGTCGCCAAGGGCGTGCTGACGACGGAGGAGGCGCGGCGCTTCCGCCGGTCGGAAAGCTTCCTCCTCGCGGTGCGCTGCCACCTGCACTATTTGACCGGCCGGGCCGAGGACCGCCTGACCTTCGACCTGCAGCCGGAGCTGGCGCGCGTCGCCGGCTACACCGACCATGCCGGCGCCAAGGGCGTCGAGCGGCTGATGAAGCACTATTTCCTGGTGGCCAAGGAGGTCGGCAACCTGACCCGCATCTTCTGCGCGGCGCTGGAGGCGGAAAGCCAGCGCCGGCCGAAGCGGGGCCTGGCCTTCCTGGGCTTCGCGGCGCCGCTGGTCGACGGGCTGCCGCTGGACGGCGACCGCGTCAGCCTGGCCGGCGAGAAGCAGATCCGCGAGCATCCGGTCGACATCATCCGGCTGTTCCGGGTGGCGCAGGCGCGCGACCTCGACATCCATCCGGCGGCGCTGAAGCTGATCACCCGCAACATCGACCTGATCGCGGGGCTGCGCGACGACCCGGAGGCGAACCGCATCTTCCTGGAGATCCTGACGGCGGAGCAGGATCCCGAGATCCCGCTGCGGCGGATGAACGAGGCCGGCGTGCTGGGCCGCTTCGTGCCGGATTTCGGCCGGGTCGTGGCCCAGATGCAGTACGACATGTACCACACCTACACGGTGGACGAGCACACGCTGTTCGCGCTCGGCATCCTGCACAAGATCGAGACCGGCGAGGCGGCAGAGACGCTGCCGCTGGCCACCCAGGTGATGCGCAAGACCGGGTCGCGCCGGGCGCTCTACGTCGCGCTCCTGTGCCACGACATCGCCAAGGGCCGCGGCGGCGACCATTCGATCCTGGGCGCGCGGGTGGTGCGCAAGCTGGGGCCGCGCTTCGGCCTGACGCCGGAGGAGACCGAGACGGCGCAGTGGCTGGTGCGCTGGCACCTGCTGCTCAGCGACACCGCCTTCAAGCGCGACATCGAGGACGAGAAGACGGTGCAGGACTTCGCCGCGGCGGTGGAGAGCCCGGAGCGGCTGCGCCTGCTGCTGATGCTGACCGCGGCCGATATCAGCGCCGTCGGCCCCGGCCGCTGGACCGCCTGGAAGGCGACGCTGATGGCCGAGCTGTATCACCGCGCCGATGAGCGCCTGTCCGGCGCCGACGAGGCGGTCGGGGTCGAGCATCGGGTCGACCAGGCCAAGGACCTGCTGCGCCAGGCGCTGGCGGACTGGCCGCCGGCCGCGGTCGAGGCCTATCTCGGCAAGGCCAGCCGCGCCTACTGGCTGGCCTTCGATGGCGCCACCCAGGCCCGCCACGCCCGGCTGGTGCGCGCGGCGGAGGCGGAGGGCGAGCCGCTGGCGATCGACATCCAGGTCGACCAGAAGCGCACGGTGGCCGAGCTGACCATCCACACCGCCGACCATCCCGGCCTGTTCTCGCGCCTGGCCGGCGCCATCGCCGTCTCCGGCGGCACCATCGTCGAGGCCAAGATCTTCACCTTCGCCGACGGCATGGCGCTTGACACCTTCCTGGTGCAGGACGCGGTCGAGGGCGGCGCCTTCGACGCGCCGGAGAAGCTGGCCCGGGTCAAGGTCTCGATCGAGCGCAGCCTGTCCGGCGAGATGAAGATGTCGGCGGAGCTGGAGCGGCGGCACCGCAGCTATCCGCGCCTCCATTCGGTGTCGATCGCGCCGCGCGTGCTGGTCGACAACGAGGCCAGCCGCACCCACACGGTGATCGAGCTGAACGGCCGCGACCGGCCGGGCCTGCTGCACGCTATGGGCCGGGCTCTGACCGGGCTGGGGCTGCAGATCTCCTCGGCCAAGATCTCGACCTTCGGCGCCCGCGCCGTCGACGTGTTCTACGTCAAGGACGTGTTCGGGCTGAAGGTGACGCACGAGGCCAAGCTGGCGCAGATCCGCAGCACATTGGCTGAGGTGCTGGCCGACCCGGTGGCCAAGCCTCTGGCCGCCCCCAAGCGCCGTCCCCGCGCCCGCCGGTCCGCGGCATGACAGCGGTTCTGGATCTCTGTCTCCCAACCTTCCTGAGTCCCCCCTCCCCTTGCGGGAGGGGGTTAGGGGGAGGGGGGTTTGTCAGCCCGAGCCAGCGGCAGGCCACGGCAAGTCTCTGCGGAAAGACCCTCGCCTTCGCGCGCGGACGCGCGCAGACCCCTCCCCCTACCCCCCTCCCGCAAGGGGAGGGGGGACCCCCCCCCCCTTGGGGGTGGGGGTTTGGGGGCGGGGGGTTTGTCAGCCCGAGCCAGCGGCAGGCCACGGCAAGTCTCTGCGGAAAGACCCTCGCCTTCGCGCGCGGACGCGCGCAGACCCCTCCCCCTACCCCCCTCCCGCAAGGGGAGGGGGGGCCAGGAAGAAAGCGGCGAGGGGGAGCCAGCGGATCTCTTGACGTGCGGTGTCTCCGATGACCGAGCGCATCGCCGTGATCGGGCTCGGCTATGTCGGGCTGCCGGTGGCGCTGGGCTTCGCCCGGCACTTCCCCGGCACCATCGGCTTCGACATCGATCCCGCCCGGATCGCCGCCCTGCGTGAAGGGCATGACGTCACCGGCGAGATCGAGGCCGCGGAGCTCACCGGCAGCGGCCTCACCGTTACCGCCGACCCTGCGGACCTCGTCGGCGCCAGCTTCTTCGTTGCCACCGTGCCGACCCCGATCGATGCCGAGCGCCGGCCGGATTTCGGGCCGCTCTTGCGGGCCTGCGAGACCATCGGCCGGGCGCTGACGCCGGGCGCCGTGGTGGTGTTCGAATCCACCGTCTACCCCGGCGCGACGGAGGAGGTGTGCGGCCCAGCCCTGGCCCGCGCCTCCGGCCTGCGCGCCGGCATCGACTTCGCCCTGGCCTATTCGCCCGAGCGGATCAACCCCGGCGACCGCCAGCACCGGCTGGAGAGCATCGTCAAGGTCGTGTCCGGCCAGGATGAGGCGACGCTGGAGCGGGTGGCAGCGGCCTATGGCGCCATCGTCCCGGCCGGGCTGCACCGGGCGCCGTCGATCCGCGTCGCCGAGGCGGCGAAGGTGATCGAGAACACCCAGCGCGACCTCAACATCGCGCTGATGAACGAGCTGGCGATGATCTTCGATCGCCTCGGCCTGCGCACGGCCGAGGTGCTGGCCGCGTCCGGCACCAAGTGGAACTTCCTGAAGTTCCAGCCCGGCCTGGTCGGCGGCCATTGCATCGGCGTCGACCCCTATTACCTGACCGCCAAGGCCGAGGCGGTGGGCTATCGGCCGGAGATGATCCTGGCCGGCCGCCGCATCAACGACCAGATGGGCGCCTTCCTGGCCGGCAAGCTGGTCAAGGTGCTGGCGCGCCAGGGCCGCACCATCCTGGGCGCCCGGGTCGGGATCCTGGGCCTGACCTTCAAGGAGAATGTGTCCGACCTGCGCAACAGCCGGGTGCCGGACATCGTGGCCGAACTGCGCTCCTACGGCATCGACCCACTGGTGCACGATCCGCTGGCCGATCGGGAGCGCGCTCGGCATGAATACGGGCTGGAGCTCGCCGCGCTCGACGCCTTCCGCGACCTCGACGCGCTGGTGCTGGCGGTGCCGCACCGGGCCTATCTCGACCGGCCGCGCGACGAATTTTGGGCTTGCCTCAAGGAAGGCGGGCTGGTGATGGATGTGAAATCGGCGCTGGACCCGGCAAGCGTGCCGTCCCGCCTGGCCTATTGGAGCCTTTGATGCCTGCCCCGGTCGACACCGCCGAACCCGTCCTGGTCACCGGGGCCGCCGGCTTCATCGGCTTCGCCCTGGCCCGGCGGCTGCTCGCGGCCGGGCACCGGGTGGTCGGGGTCGACAATCTCAGCCCCTATTACGACGTGCGGCTGAAGGAGGCACGGCTGGAGCAGTTGGCCGGCCAGCCGGGCTTCGCTTTCCGCCGGCTCGACATCGCCGACCGGCCGGGCATGGCCGCGCTGTTCGCCGAGGCGAAGCCGGGCCGGGTGGCGCATCTCGCCGCCCAGGCCGGGGTACGGCATTCGCTGACCCACCCCGAGAGCTATGTCGATTCGAACGTGGTTGGCTTCCTCAACGTGCTGGAGGGCTGCCGCCACCACGGCGTGAAGCACCTGGTCTATGCCTCCTCCAGCTCGGTCTACGGCGCCAACACGGCGATGCCGTTCTCGGTGCGCCAGAATGTCGACCATCCGCTCAGCCTCTATGCCGCGACCAAGAAGGCGAACGAGCTGATGGCCCATTCCTACAGCCATCTCTACGGCCTGCCGGTCACCGGCCTGCGCTTCTTCACCGCCTACGGCCCATGGGGCCGACCGGACATGGCGATGTTCCTGTTCACCCGCGCCATCCTGGAAGGCCGGCCGATCGAGGTGTTCAACCACGGCCACATGCTGCGCGACTTCACCTATGTCGACGACCTGGTCGAAGGCGTGGCCCGGGTGCTGGACCGGGTGCCGCAGCCCGATCCCGCCTGGTCCGGCGACCGGCCGAACCCGGCCTCCAGCACCGCGCCCTACCGCCTGTACAACATCGGCAACACCCGGCCGGTGGCGCTGATGGACATGATCGCGGTGCTGGAGCGGGCGCTGGGCCGCGAGGCGCAGAAGGTCTTCCGCGACCTGCAGCCCGGCGACGTGCCCGAGACCTATGCCGATGTCGAGGAGCTGGAGGCGGCGGTCGACTACCGCCCCTCGACCCCGATCGAGGTCGGCATCCCCCGCTTCGTCGAGTGGTACCGCGGCTTCTACGGCGGGTGATCACAGGTCTTTCGGGATCATCGCCTGCACGTCGGCGCCGTTGACCAGGACTTTCCCCGACGGGTCGATCACGATCTCGTAGTCGCGTGCGGACTTGCCGTCGGACGTCGTGGTCTGCCGGCCCAGCACCTGCAGCATGGTCAGCCCCGCCGCGGCCTGGTTGGCCTTGGGGTCGGCCTGCAACGCCTTGACCAGCCCGTCGATGCCGGTCAGGTGCAGCTTCAGGGTGCCGGCTGAGCCCAGGACGGCATCAGGATTGGTGGCGATGGCACCGCCGAAATCGAGCGTCGCGTCGGGCGCCGATAGGCGCACCGTGTCGAACAGGAAGCGCATGCGCGACTCCCGGAACAGCTTGTCCTCAGCCTCGGAATCGATCTTCCGGTCGGCAAAGCTGGAGGCGAAGATCTGCCAGATCGGGAAGTCCTCGATCGAGATCTGGGCGGTCCCGGCGGTCGGCGTCCAGGCGTCGTAGGCCCATTTCGGATCGGTTGCGATGCCCTCGGCATCGAGGCGGAAGGTAATGTCCCCGCCTTCACGAGTCAGGTTCCGATAGCCGGCACCAAAGGCCAGGGATGCGAGCCTGATTCCTATGCCATGGCGTTTGGCTTGTAGCCCTTCCGCCGTCAGCGTGGCGGTACCGGCCTTGCCCATGGCGCCAACGAGGCGGTCCCTCAGGGCGGCCGTATCCGCGCCTACGTTCCCGGCGTCAGCCACCAGGGCAATCGCGGCCTGAATCTGGCCGCGCGAATCGGATCCCGGCATGCTGCAGTCGAACACCATCCGATCGATCGTCAGCATGCCGGTATCGTGCGGGATGGCCAGGGACAGGCCGGTGGTCGCGATCTCGACATCTATATCGAAGCGGCCGTCGGCAGCGGGCCGGCCGGTGCGGGTCAGGACCAGCCGGTCGATGGTCGGTGCGCGTGTCCCTCCGCCCTCGATCGTGATCTGGTCGAGGGTGACGGCGATCTGCGTATTCGCCCCGGCTGCGGGATCGACCGTGCCGCTGACGTGCCGAGACTTGGCGGCGATCCGTCCGACATTGCCGAGGCTGCACGACAGGAGCCGGTCGGAACTGAGAGTGAAGCGCCCCTCCGCCGCCGGCATGGCACGCAGCGTTTCGGCGTCACAGGAGACGGCATAGGGCTCCTGGGCGGGGTCCATGGCCTGGCTTAACATCCAGCGGAAGCCGGGGGCTTCGACACGATAGCCGTCCCCGTCGGGGGTCACCCGCCAGTCGCTGACGGAGAAGGGTACGGAAACCCTCGCGGTCACTGCGTCGAGCTCGTCTGCGGTCAGCTTTCCGACAGAAGGCTGCCAGGCTTCCAGCGCGGCCTGCAGCGTCGCCGCCCCCTCCGCCGTGGCCTGGGCGGAAGCGGGACCGGCTGCGCACGCCAGCGCCCCGAGGCCCAGGGCCAGGCACAGACTCCACCGCATCGTGTGTTCTCCCCCGTTTCCGCCATCATGGCAGGCGGCGGGGGCCGGATTAAGGCGGAATCGGCCGGCGCTCAGCCGCGCACCGCCGCCCGCCAGGCGCCCGGCGGGCCGCCGAAGGCGGCGCGGAAATGCCGGGTCAGGTGGCTCGGATGGGTGAAGCCGCAGGCGGCGGCGATCTCGGCCAGCGGCCGGTCGCCTTCCGCCAGCAGCCTTCGGGCGCGGTCCAGCCGCCGGGCCAGCACATAGGCGTGCGGCGGCAGCCCGATCGAGGCGCGGAACATCCGGGCGAAGTGGAACTCCGACTGCCCGGCCGCCTCGGCCAGCCGGCCCAGCGTCAGCGGCTCGTCCAGCGCCGCCTCGATCAGCTCCAGCACCCGGCGGCGAACATGCGGCGCCAGGCCGCCGTCCAGGGCGGGGGAGGGGCGGCGGCGCAGCCGGCTGCCGGCCAGGTGCGCCAGCAGCTCGTGCCCGATCTGGGTGGCCGCCAGCGGCGCGTCGCCCCGGTCCCAGCCCAGCCGGACGAAGCCGCCCATCAGCCGCGCGGCCTGCGGGTCGTCGAAGAAGGTGTCGTCGGGCAGCGCCGCCTCGCGGATGTCGGCGTCATGCGCGGCGGCGCCGGCGGCGGCCAGGCTGCCGGTGTCGAAGTAGAAATGCAGGAACCGCATCGGGGTCAGCAGCGTCCAGTGCGACTCGTGCTCCGCCGGCAGCAGGCAGAACCGGCCGGGGCCGCCGATCCGGTCGGGGAAGCCGATCCGCCGGGTGCCCTCGCCGCCCTCCAGGTAGAGGCTCAGCGTGTGGTGGCCGGGGCTGCGGTAGCCGGTGGTGTCATGGGCATTGCGCCACTGCGCCAGGGTGAAGCCGTCGCCGATCTCGACCGCATGCTCCAGCACCGCGCGCGACGACGCCAGCGCCGCGACCACGCCGTAACGCGCCGCCAGCCGCTGCAGCAGGCCGATCTCAACCCTGGGTCCGTGCCGGTCCATCGTCCCGGCAGATTAGCCTTCCGCCGTGCCCGGCACCATCCGTGCGGGCGAAACTGCGCAAGGATGTGCAATCGCGGCGCCGCCGGCCGGCGCAGGGTGGGGCCGAGTTCCCGGAACCCGTGTGCCGCCATGACCGCCGCCCTGTACCTGCTCGTCGTCCTGATCTGGGGCACCACCTGGATCGCCATCCACTACCAGATCGGCCCGGTGCCGGTGGAGCTGTCGATCCTCTACCGCTTCGCGCTCGCCGCGCTGGTGATGGGCCTGCTGCTGCTGGTGACCCGCCGGCGTGAGGCGCTGCGCCCCCGCGACCATCTGGTCTGCCTGGGCCAGGGGCTGGCGCTGTTCAGTTGCAACTTCCTCCTGGTCTACCACGCCTCGGCCTATGTCCCGAGCGGCCTGGTCGCCGTCGCCTTCTCCACCGGCAGCGTCTGGACCGCGCTGTTCAGCCGGATCGCGCTGGGCCAGCCCTTGAAGCCGCGCGTCCTCGCCGGCGGCGCCGTCGGGCTGGCCGGGCTGTGGCTGCTGTTCGGCATCGATCCGGCGCGGCTCGACCTGCAGATGCTGTACGGCCTCGGCCTGGCGCTGGCCGGCACCATGGGCTTCGGCGCCGGCAGCGTCCTGGCGGTGGTGCACCGGCGCCGCGGCCTGACGCCCTGGACCACCACCGCCTGGGGCATGGTCTACGGCGCGCTGATCCTCTTGGCCGTGGTGTTGATCCAGGGCCTGCCCTGGCGCTTCGACCCGTCGCCGGCCTATGTCGGGGCGCTGCTCTACCTCGCCATCCCGGGCTCGGTGGTCGCCTTCCTGGCCTATCTGACCCTGGTCGGCCGCATCGGCGCCGACAAGGCGGCCTATTCCAGCGTGCTGTTCCCGCTGGTGGCGCTGAACATATCGGCGGTGCTGGAAGGCTATGTCTGGACCGCGACGGCGGTGGCCGGGGTGGCGCTGGTGCTGCTCGGCAACGTCCTGGTCTTCGCCCGGCTGCCCTGGCGCCGCAACGGCGCGGCCGCTGCGAGCGCCTGACGGTCAGATCCCGCTATCCGGGCCCTCATCCTCGTACTGGGGGAGAGTCTCGTCGATCACGTGCCAGGGGATGCGAGTGCCCATCCAGGCGTGCTGGCGCGGCCGCAGCGCCGTCGGGTCGTCCAGCGTCGCCAGGCTGATGCCCATGGTCTTGCCCTCGGGCTCGAAGCCCTCGAAGGCCAGGGGCGAGCCGCAATCGGCGCAGAACCAGCGCCGGCCGATCGGCGAGGAGCGGTAGCCGCGCGGCTGGCCCTTGATCCAGCGCACCCCGGCGAAGGGGCCGGTCGCCCAGGCCACCGCCGGGCTGCCGCTGGCCTTCTGGCACATCCGGCAGTGGCAGTGGTCGACCGACGCGACCGGCCCGTCGAGGCGGTAGCGCACGGCGCCGCACAGGCAGCCGCCCTCCAGGGGGAAGCGAGGCTTACCCCCGCTCACGGCCGGCCGATCACCATCGGCCGCCGCGACGGGCGGCTGCGCCGCCGGCCGATCGGCAGCGGCGGCAGGGCCTCCGCGCGATCCTTTTTCGGCAGGACCGGGACACGGCGCGGGGCGGGAGCGAAGACGGTGAGATAGGCGTCGAGCAGATGGTGGAACATGGGTGCCTCCCGGCAGATTTGCCTCGCGGCAAATCTGCGGACTTAAGGGCTGCAGGATTTCCGCCGGAAATCCTGTGGGGCTTGGGGGAATCTTGCCGCTTCGCCCGCCCGTGCACAAACGCCGTTCCCTTGCAGCATCTGTAAGGAAAAGTTACAGATGAGCGATGCGCCCGCTGCCGCCGCTCAACGCCGTCCGCGCCTTCGAGGCCGCCGCCCGCCGCGGCAGCTTCACCGCCGCCGCGGCCGAGCTCGGCGTCAGCCATGCCGCGATCAGCCGCCATGTCCGGGGGCTGGAGGCGCGACTGGGCGTGCCGCTGCTGCTGCGCGAGGGGCGCGGCCTGGCGCCGACCGAGGCCGGCCGGGCCTTCGCCGCCGTGGTCGCCGACGCCTTCGACCGGCTGTCCCAGGGCATGGTGGCGATCGCGGCCGAGGCCGGGCGCGGCCGGCTGCGCCTGTCGGTCGAGCCCGCCTTCGCCGGGCGCTGGCTGGTGCCGCGGCTGGGCGACTTCCGGCTGAGCCATCCCGGCATCGACATCGAGCTCGACCCGACCCAGCGGCTGGTCGACCTGCGGGCGGAGCAGACCGACCTCGCCATCCGCTACGGCACCGGCGGCTGGTCCGGCGTGGAGGCCGAGCGGCTGGTGCGGGTGATGGACTACCCGGTCTGCGCCCCGGCCCTGGCGCCGGCGCTGCGGCAGCCGGCCGATCTGCGCGGCCAGACCCTGCTGCATGACGAAAGCGCCCGGACCTGGGCGCTGTGGCTGGCGGCGGCGGGGGTGGAGGGCATCGACGCCACCCGCGGCCCGCGCTTCCACGACGTGGCGCTGGCGCTGGACGCCGCCGCGGCCGGGCAGGGCGTGGCCATGGGCGACGACGTGCTGTGCGCCCGCGACATCGCCGCCGGCCGGCTGGTGCGGCTGTTCGACGTCACGGTGCCGCGCAACTGGTACTGGCTGGCGATGCCCGAGGGCCGCCGCCTCTCTCCCGCCGCCGGCGCCTTCCGGTCCTGGCTGCTGGGCGCATTGCCGCCGGTGGAGGAGGAGGGGTGAGTAACTTAGAGAGGTATTGTATAATATTCCATATACTGCGCTTCGAATCGTGGGGCTGTTGGCCTCAATGCGAGAGTTGTGATCTCCGGAGCTCCCCGTAATAGTTATAGAAGTTCGTTGGGGGATGATTTGATTCACGATACAGAACTTAGATTGTCGTTTTGGCGAGATGGTTCAACTAAAGCGGAGCGTCTTGCTGCAGCGGCCTTGCGGTTGTCTGGTTACGAGGAAATTGATCCGCAAAGCCCATTGGGAGGACCTGATGGGAAGAAGGACATTCTGTGCCAAAAGGGCGGAATCGTTTGGGTTGGTGCAGTTTATTTTCCGACCGGGCCGACGCGCTTTGCTGCAATAAAGAAAAAATATCAATCCGATATTGATGGCATGCCCCGCCGGGTGCCGGGTTTTGTGTTTGTCACGAATCAGAATTTAACTCCGGCCCAACGCTCTATCTTGCTGTCGCTTGCCAAGAGCAGGGGCAAGGAGGCTGACATTCTTCATCTTCAGCAACTGCAGAATCTATTGGATTCGGCTCCTGGTTACGGGGTTCGCATTCAATACCTCTCGATTGGAATGAATATCGAAGAGCAACTTGCGTGGGCTGTG
This sequence comes from Inquilinus limosus, assembly GCF_002195995.1. Lineage (GTDB taxonomy): Bacteria > Pseudomonadota > Alphaproteobacteria > DSM-16000 > Inquilinaceae > Inquilinus > Inquilinus limosus_C. The sequence goes on along the minus strand of NZ_NHON01000102.1, from coordinate 11,348 downwards.
GATTCTGATAGCCAAACAGCCAAGGCGCTGGCGGCGAACACGCGCGAGCTGCTAGCTTTAAGGGCGTCATTGGACCGAATGAGTGTCGGTCAATCACATATAATTAAGACACTTGGGCTTTCAGAGGTAGTTACTGCTAGTGCGCCTGATCTAATATCGGTTTCTTATTTTGAAAGGAGCGATGGCTATACGCCAATTTCTAGCGTTTTAAGCCCGGAGTTAGTTCTATTAATTCATCGTCTGATATGTTTTGATTTGCCCAGCCGGGCCGTTGGTCAGCTTCGAACAGATAGAGTCTGGCTTGGAAATTTGGAGGGCCGGATTGCGGAACACGTTCAACCCCCACCTCCAGATCGGGTTGAGGCGCTCCTGACAGAGTTGTGTGACGCATGGCAACAACAATTTGGCAGCCTCCGGACCCGTGCCGCCAGTCTGGAGGCTATCGCGACCTTTCATACTAATTTTCTGGCGTTGCATCCTTTTTTTGATGGAAATGGACGCGTTGCTCGCGCTCTGCTTATGCAACAATGCCTTGATTTGTTCGGAAAAGCCGATATGTCTATGATGAATAAGGGTGCCGATTACTACGCAGCACTAGAAGCTGCTGATGGAGGTTCCTATGATTTATTGGTTGCGTTGATTGTTCCCGTCGTTCAGTGAGTAGGTTGGGTTCGCCATAGGCGAACCCAACATCCCACCGCTCCGCTGCTGGCATGATAGTTGGTTCGCATGCCGCGAATCCAACCTACGAACCAAGATCAGCCCGCCGGCCGCGTGACGAAATTCACCAGCCGCCCGGACACCGCGATCTCCCGCATCACCTCGCGGCCGTCCAGCAGCGCCACCACCTTGGGATCCGCACGGGCCATGGCGATCAGCGCCGGGCCGTCCAGGCCGGCCGGGCCGCGGATGTGGTGCCGGACCTTGCCGTTCAGCTGCACCGCGTAGTCGCGGCTCTCCTCCGCGGCCAGATCGGGGTCGAAGCCGGGCCAGGGGGCGTGGGCCAGGCTGTCCGGATGGCCCAGCTTCGCCCACAGCTCCTCGGCGATGTGCGGGGTGAAGGGGGCCAGCAGCAGCACGAAATCCTCCACCACCGCCCTTGGGCGCGGGTTTGCCGCCGCCAGCGCCCTGGCCAGCCGCATCAGCCGGGCGATGGCGGTGTTGCAGCGCAGCGCCTCGATGTCGGCAGTGACGGCCGCGACCGTGGCGTGGCGCAGCCGCAGCAGCGCGGGCGGCGGCTCCACCTCCCGCACCGCCGGGCTCGGCCCGTCGTCCTCGGCGCAGACGATGCGCCAGGCCCGGTCCAGGAAGCGGCGGATGCCGGTCACGCCATCGGTCTGCCAGGGCTTGGCCGCCTCCAGCGGGCCCATGGCCATCTCATACAGCCGCAGCACGTCGGCGCCATGCTCGGCCACCACCGCATCCGGGTTGACCACGTTGAAGCGCGACTTCGACATCTTCTCGGCCTGCCGGGTCAGCGGCTCCGTGCCGGCATAGAAGCGGCCGTCCCGCTCCTCCACCTCCGCCGCCTCGTAGTAGCGGCCGGCGGCGTCGCGGTAGGACGGGGCCAGGATCATCCCCTGGTTGACCAGCTTCCGGAACGGCTCCGGGGTCGACACCACGCCGATGTCGTACAGCACCTTGTGCCAGAACCGGGCGTACAGCAGGTGCAGCACGCCATGCTCCGACCCGCCGACATACAGGTCGACCGGCAGCCAGTAGCGCTCGGCCTCGCGGCTGACAATCGCGCGGTCGTTGTCCGGGTCCAGGAAGCGCAGGTAGTACCAGCAGCTGCCGGCCCATTGCGGCATGGTGTTGGTCTCGCGCCGGGCCGGGATCTCCGTGCCGGGCACGGTGGTCTCGACCCACGCGGTCGCGCGGGCCAGCGGCGGCTCGCCGCCCGGCGCCGGGGCATAGTCGTCCAGCGCTGGCGGCAGCAGCGGCAGGCTGTCCTCGGGCAGCGGCACCACCGACCCGTCGGCCAGGTGCAGCATCGGGATCGGCTCGCCCCAGTAGCGCTGGCGCGAGAACAGCCAGTCGCGCAGGCGGTACGTCACCTGTCGGGTGCCGTCCGCAGCCACCGTCTCGGTGCGGCCGATCCAGTTGCGCTGCAGCGCCTTGATGCCCTCCGGCCAGTCCAGCCCGTCCAGGTCGGCCAGCAGCCGGTCGGCATAGGCGGTGATACGCAGCATCCATTGCCGCATCGGCCGCTGCACCACCGGGTCGCCGGTCTCGATATAGCGGCCGTCCTTCACCTCCTCATTCGCCAGCACCGTGTTCTGGGCCGGGCACCAGTTCACCGCCACCTCGGCCTGATAGGCCAGGCCGCGCTCGACCAGCCGCAGGAAGATCCACTGCGTCCAGCGCACGAATCCGGGATCGGTGGTCGCCAGCTCGCGCTCCCAGTCATAGGAGAAGCCCAGGCGCTTCACCTGCCGCCGGAAGGTTTCGATGTTGCGCTTGGTGGTGACCGCCGGGTGGATGCCGGTGCGCATGGCATAGCGCTCGGCCGGCAGGCCGTAGGCGTCCCAGCCCATCGGGTGCAGCACGTTCCATCCGGCCATCCGCTTGTAGCGGCAGATGATGTCGGTGGCGGTGTAGCCCTCCGGATGGCCGACATGCAGCCCGGCGCCGGAGGGGTAGGGGAACATGTCCAGCGCGTAGAATTTGGGTTTGGTTGGGTCGATCTCCGCCCGGAAGCTGCGGTGTTCGTCCCAGTAAGCCTGCCATTTCGGCTCGATCGCCTGCGGATCATAGGCCATCCGTGCCTCCTTCCCGTGGAATTGGGGGAGCTACGGCCGCCGGCGGACCTCCCGCCGACGGCCGCCGGGAAGTCGGCGGCCGGGCCGCAAGGGATGGCCGGGAATGGGCCGCGGCGCGGCCTTCGGGCGGTGGGGCATGGGACGGATCGCAGCGCAGGAGGACGAAATCCGGACGCAAGGGTCCGGCCGGCTCAGAAGGCCGTAAGTCGTCCCGAGGCTGCGCGCGTGATCATCATGGCGGGCAGCATGACGGATTCCGGCGGCGGCGCCAATCCCTGTTGACCCGGCCCCTGGGACCGCTCCGATAAGAGGGGCGGTCAACCCGCAATGAGGTGAGTCGTGACGTCCTCCGCCCCCTTCCTCAACGCCTCCGAAGCCGCGCGGCGGCTCGGCGTCTCCGCCAAGGCCCTCAGGCTGTACGAGCAGCGCGGCCTGCTGGTGCCGGTGCGCAGCGCCGCCGGATGGCGCGCCTACGGCCCCGGCGAGATGCACCGCGCCGGCGAGATCGCCGCGCTGCGCGCCCTCGGCTTCAGCCTGGCCCAGGTGGCGCGGGTGCTGCAGGGCGACCCGCAAGGGCTGGAGCCGGCGCTGGCGGCGCATCAGGCGGCGCTGGAAGGCCGGCTGCGCCAGATCGCTGGCACGATCGAGCAGGTCCGCGGCCTGCGCGACGGCCTCGCCTGCGGCCAGGTGCCGGCGGTGGGAGAGCTGATGCGGCTCCTGGGGCCGGACGCGGGCATCGCCTTCGACCTGCCCTGGCCCTGGGGCGGCGAGCGCTTCGAGCTCGGGCCCGTGCGGCCGCTGACCTACATCATCGGCCCGCTCGGCAGCGGCAAGACCCGGCTGGCGCTGCGTTTGGCCGAGGCGCTGCCCGGCGCCGCCTTCCTCGGCCTCGACCGTATGGCGCTGGGCGGTGCCGAAGCCGGGGCCTGGCTCCGCGTCCGGCCGCTGCCGGACCGGGCCCTGTCGGACGAGGCGATGGCCGCGGTTCGCGCCCGGCTGCATGCCGATCCGGATCTCCGCACCTGGGTCGGCCGGACCCTGGAATGGCTGGTCGAGGACGGCGCCACGGTCTCCGATGCGCTCACCGCCCTGCTGGCCGGGCTGGAGGCCGAGGGGCCGGCGGCGCTGGTGGTCGATATGGTCGAGCAGGGGCTGGATCACGCGACGCAGGAGGCGCTGATCGCCCATCTGCGCCGCCGCGGGCCCGATAGCCGCCCCTTGTTCCTGATGACCCGGTCCAGCGCCATCCTGGACCTGGCGGCGGTCGGGCTGGACGAGGCGGTCCTGCTGTGCCCGGCCAATCACAGCCCGCCGAGCACTGTCGCCCCGGTCCCCGGCGCGCCGGGCTACGAGGCCGTGGCCACCTGCCTGGCGACGCCGGAGGTGCGCGAACGGCTCAGCCGGGGGCCTGGTCCGGCGACGTCCTGATCGGCGACGGCACCGAAGCGACGGTGGCGGCCGGGGTCGCGTTCTGCGCCACCGGCGCCTGCCGCACCGTCTCGCGGTGCAGGATGTAGAGGCCGCTGGCGATGACGATGCCGCACCCGGCCAGCATGGTCGGGTCCGGCACGTCGCGCCACAACAGGTAGCCGGAGACCACGCCCCAGATCATCTGGCTGTACTGGAACGGCGCCACCACCGCGGCAGGCGCCTGGCGGTAGGCGTTGGTGACGAACAGATAGGCGGTGCCCCCGAGGATGCCGCCGATGGCGATCGCCAGCAGGTCGCGCAGTTCCGGCATCACCCCGCCGAAGGCCAGCATCATCAGCCCGGTGACGATCGCGGTGGTCGAGTTGGCGTAGAAGCCGAAGGAGATGCGGTTCTCGCTGGCGATGAAGCGGCGCAGCAAGAGGAACCCCAGCGCGTTGACGACGGCGGAGAACAGCGCGCCCAGCACCGCCGGGTTGGCCATGCCGGCGCCCGGCCGCAGCATCACCATGACGCCGATGAAGCCGACGCCCACCGCGGTCCAGCGCCGCCAGCCGACGGATTCGCCCAGGATAGGCACTGACAGCGCCGTGATCAGCAGCGGCGCGCAGAACAGCACGGCGTAGACGTCGGCGATCGGCATCTCCGCATAGGCGTGGAAGCAGGTGAAGGACCCCGCCAGGCCCATCGCCGACCTTGTGGCGTGCAGCCACAGCCGCTTGGTGCGCAGCTGGCCGACGCCGCCGGTCATCTGGGCATAGGCCAGCATCGGCAGCAGGCCGAAGGCGGAGTTGAAGAAGATCACCTGGTACAGCGGGAAGCCCGCCGACACCCATTTCACCGCGGTGTCCATGCAGGTGTAGAGGGCGAAGCCGAGGCAGGCGAAACCGATGCCCGCGGCGACGGAGGCGCGGGGCGGGGCGGCGAGCGTGACGGTCATGGGGGCGGCGGCCGGCGTAGAGCGGCCTCGAGGCCGCGATCCACACTCTACGACCGGCGAATCGGCGGCGCCATTGCGCGCAGCGCATCGCCTGCCTTCAATTCGTGCAGGACTGGCTGCCTAATTTTTGCCGTTGTTGCTCCGCCGGCGGGAGAGAGGGCCGGTGCGCACCGGCCCCTGGATTGCTTCGTCGGCTTCGCCTCCTGGCAATGACGAGGAGAGGCGGCCTCAGCGGCCCGGTGTGCTCAATCCGAGCGTGGCGCGGGGCACCAGCATGTAGGCGCGGCCCTCGGCGTTCATGGCGCTGGCCATGCCGCCGGCGGCGTGGCCCTCGCCCCAGTACAGGTCGCCGCGGATCGGGCCGCGGATGGCGCCGCCGATGTCCTGGGCCAGCACCAGCCGCCGCAGGGTGCGGCCCGGCACCGTCGGGTCGTCCTCGATGTCCAGCCAGACCGGCGTGCCCAGCGAGATGTAGTCCTTGTCCACCGCCAGGCTGCGCCCGGCCGTCAGCGGCACGTCATGGGCGCCGATCACATCCTCCGCCGCCTTCTCGCGGAAATAGACGTAGCTCGGGTTCTGGTTCATCAGCCACTGCGCCCGGTCGGGGTTGGCGATCATCCAGTTGCGGATATAGCCCATCGACATCTCGTCCAGCGTGGCGATGCCGGCATCCACCAGCACCCGGCCGACCGCCCGGTAGCGCTGGCCGTTCTGGCCGTGGAACTTCAGGCCGATGACGGTGCCGTCGTCCAGCCGGACCTTGCCGGAGCCCTGGATCTCCAGGAAGAAGGCGTCGATCGGGTCGTCGACCCAGGCGATCTCGTAGCCGCGCCCGTCCAGCGCACCGCGGGCGATCTCGGCCCGGCTGCGGCGGCGGTCGCGGACATTGTCCGGGGTGCGGTACAGCGGCGTCTGGTACGCGCCGCGCCGCACCCGGCTGCCGTTCAGCTCCGGCGCGAAATAGCCGGTGAAGCGGCCGTACCCGCCGCCGTCGAAGCCGGCCAGGGCGACCGGGGTGAACCAGGTCTCGAAGAACTGCCGGGCCTGGGCCTCGTCGCGGCCGGTCAGGCGGTGGGCGGCGTCGCAGATCGGCACCCAGTCGGAGACCGGCCCGTCGATGCCGTTGTAGTTCAGCCGCGTGCCCGGCGACTTGGCGGCGTAGACGCTGCAGGTGTTCCAAACGGCCGGCAGGGCGGCGGCGACATCGTCGTCCCGCCAGCCCGGCAGGTGCTGGAAATCGGTGGCGACGCCGCCGGTGCCGCCGCCCTTGGGCGAACGGGCAGGGCCGGCGCAGCCGGCCAGGATCAGCCCGAGCAGAGCGGCCAGGGCTGCGGCGCGGATCGTGGAGCGCATCTAGGCGGCGCCCCCGTCCGGGTCCTTGTCGTCATCGCCGGGGGAAGGGTCGACGCGGTGGCCCTCATGCCGGCGGGTCTCGCGGTCGGCCGCGTCGGCGTCGCGCTGCTTCTCCGCCCCGGTGCGGCCAAAGCGGGCGCGGTTCTCCTGCGCCTGCGCCTCCTTCTCGGCGCGGGCCCTGGCCTTGCGCGCCTGCCGCAGATTGATCACATCGCCCATTTTCCGCATCCCTCCGTGCCGTCGAGACTAGCCGAAACGGCGGCGGCGGATAAGGCCGCAGCGCCGCGGCGACGCGGGTTCTTGTCTCAATTGTGATTTGTATTGTGATTCCCGCAGGCAATTTCCGATCATGCGCCGGAGTCGTACCTCCGTCGCAACCCCGGACGACGCCCGCAGCGCCGTGAAGAAACTCGCCTTCGGTCTCATCCTCCTCCTGGTCCTGCTGGTTGCCGCGGTGCTCGTGGTGCCGGGGCAGATCGACTGGACCCCCTACCGCGCCCGCATCGCGCAGGAGATCGGCGGGCTGACCGGCCGCGCCGTCACCATCGACGGGCCGGTCTCCTTCGAGATGCTGCCGATGCCGCGCCTCGTCGCCGGCGACATCCGCGTCGCCAGCGTGCCGGGCGCGACGGTTCCGGACCTGCTGGCCGCCAGCAGCGTCGACCTGCGGGTGTCGCTGCTGCCGCTGCTGCTCGGCCGGATCGAGGTGGTGGGCGTCACCTTCGACCAGCCCAGCGTGGCGCTGGAGACGCTGCCGGACGGCCGCCGCTCCTGGGACGGGCTGGGCGATGGCGTTGGCCACCGGCTCGACTCCGTCCGCGCCGCCATCCGCCAGGGCTCGATCCTGTGGCTCGACCGCCGCAGCGGCCGCCAGCTCGAGGTCGAGACGGCGGATGTCCGGCTGACCGCGCCGGGCGGGGGCGGGCCGGTCTCGATCAGCGGCACCGGCGTCGTCGCCGGCGTGCCGATGACCCTCGACCTGTCGCTGCAGCCGCGCTCGCCGCTCGGCGCCCTGCCGGTGAACGCCACCATCGGGCTCGACGCCACCGAGGCGCGGCTCGGCGGCCTGCTGCGGCCCGATGGCGGGCTGCAGGGCGACCTGTCGGTGGTCGGCAAGGACCTCGACGCCAGCCTGGCCCGGATCGGCATCAAGCTGCCCGCCTCCTCGTCCCGGCCCGGCGTCTTCGCGCTGCGCGGCACGGTGCAGGCCGGGATGGACGGCACCGGGGTCGAGCGGATCGAGCTGGCCGACATGACCGCCGATCTCGGCGACATGCGCGCCGCCGGCGGCATCACCATCACCCTGGCGGCGGTGCCGCGGGTCGAGGCGACGCTGGGCTTCAACCGCCTGGCCCTGGCCGACTGGGCCGGCGACGATGCCGGCCCGGCTGCGCTGGCCGCGCGCCTGGCCGCGGCGCTGTCGCGCAAGGCCGTGCTGCCGGTGACCGGCACGCTGGACCTGTCGGTCGCGGCCCTGGCGGTGCGCGACGGTCTGGTGCGCGACCTGCGGCTGCAGGCGGCGCTGGACCCGGCGCGGATCGGTGTCACCCGCCTCGCCTTCGGCCTGCCGGGCGGCGGCTCGGCCGCGGCCTCCGGCGCGATCCGCCTCGACGGCGACCGGCCGGCGGCCGACCAGCTGTCGGTGCAGCTCGCCGCCGACGACCTGCGCGGCGCGCTCGACTGGGCCGGCATCGATCCGGGGCCGGTCCCGGCCACCGCGCTGCGCCGCGGCAAGGTCGCCGGCATCCTCTCGGGCGACATCACCGATCTACGGGTCTCCGGCCTCGACGCCGATCTCGACGGCAACCGGCTGACCGGCGCCCTGACCTATGTCGGCGGCGCCCGGCCCGGCCTCGGCGCCCGGCTGCGGCTCAGCCGGCTCGACATCGACGCCTATCGCCCCGCCGGCGCGCCGCCGCTGCGCGACCTGCTGCAATCGGACCCCGCGCTGCGCGGCCGCATCCTGGCGGCGCTGGCCGGGGCCGATGTCAATCTCGACGCCACGGTCGACGCCGTCGCGATCGACGGCGCCGCCTTCACCGGGCTGCGGCTCGAGGCGACGCTGGCCCAGGATGCGCTCACCATCCACAACGGCCGGGTCGAGGGGCCGGGCGGCAGCGGCCTCAGCTTCAACGGCGCCATCGGCCAACTCGCCACTCTCGGCGACATCGACCTGCAGGCCACGCTCGACGCCCAGGACCCGCCGGCGCTGCTGCGGGCGCTGCGCCTCCGCGGCACGGTGCCGGCGCCGGCGGCGGGGCCGGTCAAGGCCTCGCTGCGGCTGCGCGGCGACCCGGCGACGCTGTCGATCGATGGCTCGATCGATGCGCTCGGTGGCTCGCTGGCGCTGGGCGGCAGCCTCTCCGACGCGATGACGGCGCCGCATGCCGCGCTCGGCCTACGCCTGACCCATCCGGACCTGCCGGGGCTGCTGCGGCAGGTCGGCGAAGGCGGCCTGGCGGCGCCGGATCTCGGCGGCATCGACCTCTATGCCGATGCCGACTGGGCCGCCGGCCGGCTGCGCCTCGACAACCTGCAGGGCACGGTCGGCCCGGTGTCGCTGGGGGGAACGGCCGAGCTCGACGCCGGCGCGGCCCGCCCGCGCCTGACCGTGGCGCTGCGTACCACGGCGCTGCCGCTGGACCGGCTCTTGGCCGGGCTGACGCCGCCGGGCGACGCCACCGGCCAGTGGCCGGCCCGGCCTTTCGATCTCAGCGGCCTGGCCCGGATCGACGGCAATCTCGACCTCAACGCGGCGGCGATCTCGCTCGCCGGTTGGACGCTCGACCAGCCGGAGTTGCACGCCCGGCTCGACCCCGCCGGGCTGACGCTCGACCGCCTCTCGGCCGCCGTCGCCGGCGGCCGGATCGGCCTGAACGGCCGGATCGACTGGCCCCAGGGCGATGTGCCGACGCCGCGCTGGTCCGGCCATGCCGACCTGGTCGATGCCGACCTCGCCCAGATCCTGACGCTGTCGGCCGGGCCGCAGGGCCTGGCCGGCCGGCTCGACCTCGGCCTCGACGCGACCTCCACGGGCAACAGCGTCGCCGGCCTGGTCTACGGGCTGGGCGGCAAGGGGCTGGTGGCGGTGCGCGACGCCACGCTGACCGGCATCGACCTCGCCGCGGCGGAGCGGCTCTTGGCCGCGCCGGGGCTGCCGGGCGCCTTCCTGGAAGGGCTGCGCGCCGCCTTCGCCGGCGGCAGCACCACGGTCCCGGCGATCAACGCCACCTTCGCCATCGCCGACGGCGCGGCGTCATCGACCGATCTGCGCCTGGCCACGGATGCGGCGGTGGGGGCGGGGGGCTTCACCCTCGACCTGCCGCGCTGGCGCCTGGACCTCGGCGTCGACGTCACCTTCCGCGCCCATCCCGACGTGCCGGCGGTGGGGCTGCGCTTCGACGGCACGCCCTCAGCCCCGGTGCGGCGGCTGGAGACCAAGGCGCTGGAGGATTGGGCGGCCGCGCGCGCCGCGGCGAAGCCGGCCGAACCGGCGCCTCCGCCCGCTCCGGCCCCGGACTCGCCGGTGGAGCCGCCGCCGGGGCCCTGAACGCGATCGGCCGGGCCTGCCGCTATCCGGCGAAGTGGCTGCCCGGCAGGCCGCGGCCGGCGTCCTTGACCGCGAACAGGCCGCCGGCCAGCGGGTGCTGCTGCAGCGCCCCCTCCGACATGCCGCTGCGCGCGGTGGTGACGTAGAGCGTGGTCAGGCCGGGGCCGCCGAAGGCGCAGCTGGTGACATGCGGCGCCGGGATGGCCACGGCGCGGTCCAGCGTGCCGTCGGGGCGGAAGCGGCTGACCCGCGACCCGCCCCAATGCGCCACCCAGAGATGGCCGTCGCGGTCGACCGTCATGCCGTCCGGCACGCCGTCATCCTCGGCGAAGATCACGAAGGGCCGGCGGTTGGAGATCGCGCCGCCGGCCAGGTCGAGGTCGTAGGCGTAGACCACCCGCCGCTCCGAATCCGCCTCGTACAGGATGCTGCCGTCGGGCGAGAAGGCGGGGCCGTTGGTGACGATGTAGCCGTCATCGACGCGGTGCCAGCGATGGTCGGGGTCCAACCGGTAGAAGGCGCCGGTCGGCTCGGAGCATCCGAACTCCACGGTCCCGGCCCACAGCCGGCCCATCGGGTCGACCTTGCCGTCGTTGAAGCGGTTGCCCGGCCGGTCCGGCTCCGGGTTGCCGATCGGCGTGACCTTGCCGTCCGGCAGGTCGACCAGGTGGAAGCCGCTGCGCAGCCCGGCCACCAGCCCGCCGCGCCGGCGCGGCGCGATGAAGCCGATCGGCTCCGGCATCGGCCATTCCGCCTTCGCCCCGGTCGCCGGGTCGTAGCGCAGGATGCGCGGCTGCAGGATGTCGACCCAGTAGAGCGCCTGCTCCTCGGCCAGCCACAGCGCCCCCTCGCCCAGCGTCGTTCCGGCCGCCCAGATGCAGACCGCGTCCTGACCCATCGCCATCCCTTCCCGCGTTGCGCGGCGGGCCGGATCGCCCGGCCGCCCTCATGACATAGACCCGGGGCGCGCGACCGCGCCCCGGGCCGCGATTGTGGTCAGAAATGCCCCGGCGTCCAGTCCGGCGTGTCGGCCCCGGCCGCCTTGCGCAGCGCGTCCAGCAGCGCCGGCGAGGGCCGGCTGGTAACCCGCAGCTTCTGCTGCCGCTGGAACGAGGCGATGGCGTTGCGGGTCTGGCGGCTCAGCTTGCCGTCCGCCGGGCCGGCGTTGAAGTTCATCATCGTCAGCAGCTGCTGGATCTCGCGGACCTGCGCGTCACCGGCCGGCTGGGCCGGCGCGGGGGCTGCCGGAGCCGCCGGCTCCGCGGGCGGAGCGGTCGTCGCGGGGGCGGCGGCGGTCTGCTGCGGCGGTCTGCTG
>NZ_NHON01000101.1 GCF_002195995.1 Inquilinus limosus | reverse complement strand
GGCCGACGCGCGGCGGGCCGGGCGGGGTCTCCGGCTCGGCCAGCTCGGCCGGCTCGGGCGCGCCTTCCTCCGGCGTCGCCGGGCGGGTGCGGGCCAGCTCGGCCGGGTCCAGCGCGATGCCATGGGTCTTGGCCGCGGCCAGGATGTCGGCGTGGCGCTGCTCCGGAATGGCGTTGCGCCGCTTCCAGCCCTGCACGGTGGTCACCGGCACGGTCAGCTTCGCCGCCATCGGCCGGATGCCGCCGAACGCCTCGATCACCCGCTCGGTCGGGGTCAGCGGCCCCTCGGTCGGCATGCCGAGGATCTCCTCGGTGTGCGGCGCGGCGGGGTCGCCAGCCGCCGCTCCGGGGGTGCCCGGCTGAGCCTGGCCCGGCTGGTCCGCAGCGGTGGCCGACGCGTCGTCCGGCTGCTGGGACTCAGGGCCCTGGGCCGCTGCTTCGCCTGGCTTGTCGGGGGTCGGGTCCATACCGTTCGCCGTCCTCGTCTCTTGCTCAGCAGGAAAATCGGAAAGCCGTGCCAGCAGCGACGGCGAATCCGGCCTGTCCGCGATTCGCACCGCCCGCCAGGGCGACGGATCCAGCGCCTGGGCGACGGCCGGGCTCAGGCAGACCGCCGTCAGCCCGGCGAGGCGATGGGTCAGTTCGACCCGGGCCGCGAGGGTAGCAAAGACCTTCGCCGTGCGGGGAGAGAAAAACACCACCCCGGCCAGCCCCGGGTCGGCCAGGGCCGCCGCCGCCGCGGAGGGCAGCGCCGCGGCCGGCCGGGCGCGGTACAGCACGATCCGCCGCACGGTGAAGCCGGCGGGGGCGAGCAGGGCGGGCAGGTCGCGGGCGACCTCCTCGCCGGAGGGGTGCAGCAGCACGCCGGCCGCGGGATCCAGCGTCGCGTGGGCCAGTTCGGCCAGGTCGGCGCCGTCGCCGGCGGCGCTGGCCACATCGCGGAAGCCGAGCGACCGGGCCAGGTCGGCGGTGGCGTCGCCGACCGCCAGCACCGGCAGGTCGCGCCCTTTCACCCTTCTGGCGAAGGCGTCGATGCCGTTGCGGCTGGTGGCCAGCACCGCCTGCACGTCGGACAGGTCGATCGGGCCGGGGTCGGCCGGCTCGATCTCCAGCACCGGGGCGATCACCGGATCCAGGCCGCGGTCGCGCATCGCGTCGGCGAATCGCTCGGCCTCCTCCCGCGGCCGGGTGACCAGCCAGCGCGTCATCAGCCGGCCAGGAAGCGCGGGCCGATGCGCCGGCGCAGGGCCGCGCCGGCCTCGCTGCCCAGCCGCTCCGCCTCGGAGCGGTGGCCCTGGCGGCGGTCCTCATGCATCTCCGTGCCGTCGGGCAGGGCGACGCGGGAGACCAGGGTCAGCGTGCCGCCGGGCCCCAGCTCGGCCAGCGCCGCGATCGGGGTGCGGCAGCTGCCGTCCAGCGCCGCCAGCAGGGCGCGCTCGGCCGCCACCCGGTCGCCGGTGTCGTGGTCATGGATGGCGGACAGCAGGGCCAGCACCCGCCCGTCGCCGGCGCGGCATTCGATGCCGATGGCGCCCTGGGCGACGGCCGGCAGCATCTCCTGCGGGTCGAGCACGGCGGAGACCCGGTCGGCCTTGCCCAGGCGCTTCAACCCGGCGAGGGCGAGCAGCGTGGCGTCGACCGTGCCGGCATCCAGCTTGGCCAGGCGGGTGTCGACATTGCCGCGGAACGGCACGACGCGCAGGTCGGGCCGCAGCGCCAGCAGCTGCGCCTGCCGCCGCAGGCCGGAGGTGCCGACCACCGCGCCCGGCCTCAGCGCCGCCAGGCTGGCCGGGCCGGTCAGGGCCTCGCCGCGGGCGAACAGGGCGTCGCGCGGGTCCTCGCGCGGTAGCAGGGCGCCGATGATCAGCCCGTCGGGCAGCCGGGTCGGCATGTCCTTCATCGAATGGACGGCGATGTCCAGGCTGCCGTCCAGCAGGCCGTCCTCGATCTCCTTGGTGAACAGCCCCTTGCCGCCGATCTCGGACAGCGGGCGGTCCTGCACCCGGTCGCCGGTGGTGCGGACGGCCTGGATCTCGACCGCGCCGGGGGCGGCCAGGGCCGGATGTGCCGCGATCAGACGCCGCCGCGTCTCCTCGGCCTGGGCGAGGGCAAGGGCGCTGCCGCGCGTGCCGATGCGGAGAACGGTGTCCATGGCCCGACTTCTAGAAGGCCGGGGGCCGGCGGGCAAGCCATGCGCGGCGGTTGCGGCGACGTGGCCGGCTGGTATGTCGCGTTTCCCGGGCGGCGACCCCGATCGAGGTCGTCAAAGCGCGGTAGGGCGGGTAACGTCGGGCATGAGCAAGATGAGCGGTCCCCCGCCTGAAATGGGTGACGATCCTGCCAGGAAGGATCGCGAGATGCTTCGTGAGGCGCTGCTCGCGGGGGCCAGGTCTCCGCTGACCCCTCCGATCGATGCGGCCTATTTCGAGTCTCTGCGCGATCGGATCCGCAGGGCGACGGAGCACCGCGATCGGAAGTGAAGGCCCGGCACTCCTTTCGCCGCGCCGCCGGACCGCCTATATCGGGCCGATCATGATCGTGCTCGGCATCGAGACCTCCTGCGACGAGACGGCGGCGGCGCTGGTCGACGACCAGCGCCGCATCCTGGCCAATGTCGTGCTCAGCCAGATCGAGGAGCACGCCCCCTATGGCGGCGTGGTGCCCGAGGTGGCGGCGCGCGCTCACCTGGCCTATCTCGACGGCGTCGTCCGCCGGGCGCTGGCTGAGGCCGGGATCGGCCTCGACGCCGTCGACGGCATCGCCGCCACCGCCGGGCCGGGGCTGATCGGCGGCGTCGCCGTAGGGGTGATGACCGCCAAAGGCATCGCCGCCGCGCGCGGGCTGCCCTTCCTCGGCGTCAACCATCTCGAAGGCCACGCCCTGACGGCGCGGCTGACCGACGGGGTCGACTTCCCCTATCTGCTGCTGCTGGTCTCCGGCGGCCATTGCCAGCTGCTCTGCGTCGAGGGCGTGGGGCAGTACCGGCGCTGGGGCACCACCATCGACGACGCGGTCGGCGAGGCCTTCGACAAGGTCGCCAAGATGCTCCGACTCGGCCATCCCGGCGGCCCGCTGGTCGAGGCGGCGGCGAAGCGCGGCGACCCGAAGCGCTTCGTCCTGCCGCGGCCGATGATCGGGCGGCCGGATTGCGACTTCTCCTTCTCCGGCCTCAAGACCGCGGTGCGCCGCGCCGTGGCCGGGCTGCCGCAGCCGCTGGCGGAGCAGGACATTGCCGATCTCTGCGCCGCCTTCCAGGAGTCGGTCGCGGCCTCGCTGGCCGACCGGGCGAAGCGCGCCATCACCCGGTTCCGGGCGGAGCATCCGACGGGCGGCGCCTTCGTCGTGGCCGGCGGCGTCGCCGCCAACCAGCGGCTGCGCGCCCGCCTCTCCGAGGTGTCGGGGGCGGCGGGGCTGCCCTTCGTCGCGCCGCCGCTGAAGCTGTGCACCGACAACGGCGCCATGATCGCCTGGGCGGGGCTGGAGCGGCTGCGCCTCGGCCTGGTCGACGGGCTCGACTGCGCGCCGCGGCCGCGCTGGCCGCTCGATCCCACCGCCACCGCTGCGATCGGCGCCGGGGTGAAGGCGTGAGCCGGCATGGCTAAAGCACGCATCGCCGTGATCGGCGCCGGTGCCTGGGGCACGGCGCTGGCGCAGAGCTTCGCCGGGGCCGGGCACAAGGTGGTGCTGTGGGCTCGGGACACGGACCGTGCCGCGGCGATCCAGGAGACCCGCGAGAACGCCGCCTACCTGCCCGGCATCGCGCTGCATCCGGGGATTGCGGTGACCGCCGACCTTGCCGGGGCCGAGGGGCTGCGCGTCCTCGCCGTGCCGGCGCAGCATCTGCGGACGATCCTGGAGCAGATGGCGCCAAGGCCGGGGCCGCTGGTGATCACCGCCAAGGGCGTCGAGACCGCGACCGGCCGCTTCATGCATGAGGTGGCGGCCGAGGCGCGGCCGGAGGCGGCGCCGGCGCTGCTGTCCGGCCCCAGCTTCGCCGCCGAGGTGGCGCGCGGCCTGCCCACCGCCCTGACCCTGGCCTGCGCCGATGCCGACACCGGCGCCGCCCTGGCCCGCAGCCTCGGCCACAAGGCGCTGCGCCTGTACTGGAGCGAGGATCTGCGCGGCGTCGCCATCGGCGGGGCGCTGAAGAACGTGCTGGCGATCGCCGCCGGCATCGTCACGGGGCGCGGCCTGGGCGAGAACGCCCGCGCCGCCCTGGTCACCCGCGGCCTGGCCGAGCTGGCGCGGCTCGGCGCCGGGCTCGGGGCGCGGCCGGAGACGCTGATGGGCCTGTCCGGCCTGGGCGACCTGCTGCTGACCGCCTGCAGCGCCACCAGCCGCAACACCTCGCTGGGCATCGCCCTGGGGCAGGGGCGGTCGTTGGCGGAGATCCTGGGCGAGCGCCGCTCGGTCACCGAAGGCGTGTGGACCGCGGCGGCGGCGGCCCGGCTGGCGGCGCAGGCGGGGATCGAGGCGCCGGTGACCGCGGCGGTCGACGCCGTGCTGAACCGCGGCGCCGCGGTCGACACCGCCATCGCCGGCCTGCTGCTGCGCCCGGCGAAACGCGAGGCCTGACCTGGAAACAGCCGACTCTTTCCGCTAGCGTCCCGCCCAGAGGCGCGCGGCGCCGTCGATCCGAGAGGCCGTATCGTGAACCATTGGCTGGTGAAGTCCGAACCGTTCAAATGGAGCTGGGACCATATGGTCAAGGCCAAGCGCACCCATTGGGACGGCGTCCGGAACTACCAGGCCTCGAACAACCTGAAGGCGATGAAGATCGGCGACGAGGCGTTCTTCTACCACTCCAACGAGGGGCTGGAGATCGTCGGCATCGTCACGATCGTGCGCGAATACTATCCGGACCCGAGCGACGAGAGCGGCCGCTTCGGCATGGTCGATGTGCAGGCCTCGCGCCCATTGAAGACCTTCGTCACGCTGAAGCAGATGAAGGCCGACCCGGCGCTGTCCGGCCTCGCGCTGATCCGCCAGGGCCGGCTGTCGGTCAGCCCGGTCAGCGACGCGGAATGGACGCATATCTGCAAGCTCGGCGGCGTCTCCCCGAAGTGACGGGAGCAAAGGCATGAGCGGTGCCCCCGCCGACGCTCATGTCTGGACGGCCGAGGTGCCGGAGGACGAGGCCCTCTACCAGGCCTGCCTGCCGTTCCTGACCGCGGCGGAGCGGGCGCGGGCCGCGCGCTTCGTCATGCCGGGCGACCGGCGCCGCTTCGCCGCCGCCCGGTCGGTGATGCGCCGGCTGCTGCAGCAGATCGCCGGCGTGCCGGCCGGCGAATGGGACTTCGCCATCGGCGACCACGGCAAGCCGCTGGTCTGCCGGCCGGAGCAGGGGCGGTCGATCGGCATCAACATCTCCCATGCCGAGGGCATGATCGCCTGCGCCGCGGCGCCGGGCAGCGTCATCGGCGTCGATCTCGAATGGCTCGGCCGGGTGGTCGAGCCGCGCATCGCCGACCGCCGCTTCGCCGCGGCGGAGGCGGCGGCGGTGCGGGCGGTGCCGGCGGACCGGCGGCGCGAGGCTTTCCTGCAGATCTGGACGGTCAAGGAAGCCTATGTGAAGGCGCTGGGCGGCGGCCTGACCATCGCGCTGGACAGCTTCGTGGTGGAGACGCTGTCGGAACGGCCGTCGGTGCGCTTCCTCGACCCCGCGGTCGACGGCGCCGCCTGGCATTTCCGGCAATGGCGGCCGTCGCCGCGGCACCTGCTGGGGCTGGCGCTGCACCGGCCGCAGGGCGAGCCGGTCATCGCGGTCCGGCACGTTGCCCTGACGCCCTGACCGACGGCGCCGGCTCGGGCGGGCCGGGCAGGATCTCGCGCAGATAGGCGCCGACGCCGTAGGCCTGCTCCCACTGATAGGGGTAGCCCAGCGACACCTCCTCGAACCGGGTGGCGTCGCGCCAGTCGGTGTGGCGGACATGCAGGTGGCCGCTGACCGCCACCGCGGCGCGGAAGCGCCGGTGCCAGTCCTCGGTCAGCACCGTGCCGCACCACGGGCTGAAGCGCGGGATGCGCGGGATCCGCACCAGGTCGCGGCGCAGCGGATAATGGTTGACCAGGATGGTCGGCAGCCCGGCCGGCAGCGCCGCCAGGCGCCGGGCGGTGTCCTCGACCCGGGCCCGGCACCACTCCTGCCGGGTCGGATAGGGATCGGGATACAGCAGCAGCTCGTCGGCGCAGACGGCGCTCTCCTCCGCAGCCCAGGCCACCACCTCCTCGACCGGCAGGTCGGCCGGGCGGAAGCTGTAGTCGTACAGCAGGAACAGGGGTGCGATGACATGCTCGCCGCCCGGGCCGGTCCAGACCGGATACGGATCCTCCGGCGTCACCACGCCATGCTGCCGGGCCAGGGCGACCAGCGATTGGTAGCGTTCGACCCCACGCGGCGCGGCCGGATTGCGCGCCCGGGTCCACAGCTCGTGGTTGCCCGGCACCCAGATCAGCCGGGCGAACTTCGCCGACAGCATGGCGAAGGCGCGGCCCAGCGTGTCCGCCGTCTCGGCGATGTCGCCGGCCAGGATCAGCCAGTCCTCGGGATGGTCCGGCAGGGCCGCCAGCCGCTCGAAGCTGGCGTCGGAGGCGAGGTGGAGGTCGCTGATGGCATAGAGGCGCATGGCCGCAGCTTGGCCGGTCCGGGCCGATCTGGCCAGCTATCCTCGGAACCGGTGCAGCGACACGATCCGCTGCAGCTCGACATCGATGTCGGACCGCCAGCTGCGCGGCGCGTCGTCGGCCAGCGCGTCCGGGTCGGGGCGGACCGGCTCGTCCTCGCGGCAGAACAGCTCCGGATGCATGCCGCGGGCGCAATGGGCGAAGCCGTCGATGATCGCCCGCCCGACCCACGCCAAGGCGCGAGGCAGGAGGCCGGGGACAGGCGCCGGCAGGGTGGCGGGCGGAACGAAGGGGTAGATCCTGGCCTCGAGGATCCCGGCCTCGATCGGCGGCTCGGCCCGGTCCACGGCGATCGGCCAATCCGGTCTCATCACACTCACCCTCGCTCAACGCAGCGAACCGCGGCTTCGATGAGGGTGAGGCTTGCAACCGGCGGCTACCGGGCGGTGGCGGAATCAGGCGAAATGGTTGCCGGTGTAATGTTCAGGCGCCCGGCCGGCCGCCGCCTTGCGCCAGGAGAGAGTCGATGACCCATGCCCCCAGCCTGACGCCCGAGGACGAGCAGCTGCTGCACGAGCTGCGCCACCAGCGGCGGAGCCATCGCGCCAAGCATCGCGCCGCGCTCACCTTCGGCCAGCGCCTGGCCGACGGCGTGGCGGCGACCGTCGGCTCGTGGCGCTTCATCATCGTGCAGAGCGCGCTGCTGTCTCTGTGGATCGTGCTGAACGTCGTCGGCTGGATCCAGGCCTGGGACCCGTATCCTTTCATCCTGCTGAACCTGGCGCTGTCGTTCCAGGCGGCCTACACCGCGCCGATCCTGATGATGAGCCAGAACCGCCAGGCCGAGATCGACCGCTACAAGGCGGAGAACGACTACAAGATCAACATCAAGGCGGAGCTGGAGATCGAGCAGCTGCACCAGAAGATCGACCTGCTGCGGGAGCAGGAGGTGGTGCGCCTGACCCGCGCGGTCGAGCTGCTGCTGCAGCGTCTCGACGCGGCGGAAGGGAAGGGGACGGCCTGACCTTACCGGGGCCGCCGCCGTTCGGCGAAATGGCGCTCGGCGCGGGCCTCGGCATAGCGGCGGTCGGCCTGGGCCTTGACCTCCGGCCAGCGCAGCGCCGCCTCGGCGCTGCTCATCTTGCCGTACAGCGACATGTAGGCCTCGTGGTGCAGCAGCGTGCGCGGCTTCTCCGTGGCCTGCCAGGCCTCGAGATGCCAGGGCTCGCCGGCATCCTCCAACGCCCCGGTCGAGGCGTAGATCTGCGCCTCGACGGGCTCGCCATCGGCCAGCGTCACGGTCACCGGCTGCAGCGCGTAGTCGTCGCTCTCGAAGAACTGCATGCGCTCCATCTCGACATCGGTGAAGCCGTCGACCAGCAGGCCGTCGACCCGCCCGTCCGGATGCGGCACCAGGATCGGATAGCTCTCGCCCTTCACCTTGCGGCGCTGCCGTCCCAGCAGGGTCGCAGGCCGCGTCGCCAGCGCCGCCATCGGACGGCCGATCACCAGCGCGAACAGGTCGGGATCCTGCAGCGTGCCGAAAAAGAACAGGCGCATCGGTCGTTTCCCTTCCCGGCCCGGACGGCCGGCACGGCGCCGGCCGCCCGTCTTCATGGTGACATGGGCGGCGCAATTTGATCCTGCCGCATCGAAAGTCAAGTCGATTCCAATGAATTTCTTGAAGCCGCAAATTCGGCCATTTCCCTGCTTTGTCAGCGTGTTTGTAGGTTTTTCTGTGATATGGCGCAAATCGGATATATACATTTATGTCGCGGCCGGCATCGGCCACCTACAGAGACTTGGGGGCAGCGGATGTTTCAGGAGTTCAAGGCCTTCATTGCCCGTGGCAATGTGATCGACTTGGCGGTCGGTATCATCATGGGCGTGGCCTTCACCACGATCGTGAATTCCCTGGTCAACGACGTTATCATGCCGCCGATCGGCGTGCTGCTGGGCGGTGTCGACTTCTCGAACTACTTCATCAACCTGTCGTCGACCCATTATGACAGCCTGGCCGCGGCCAAGGCGGCCGGCGCCGCGACGATCAACTACGGCGTCTTCATCAACGCGATCATCAACTTCCTGATCATCGCCTTCGCCGTGTTCCTGCTGGTCAAGCAGGTCAACCGCTTCATGAAGAAGCCCGAAGCCGCCCCGGCCGGGCCGTCGCGCAGCGAGGTGCTGTTGGAGGAGATCCGCGACGCGCTCAAGTCGCGGAACTGATCTATACGGCCCTCCTGCCTGTCATTGCCGGGCTTGACCCGGCAATCCAGTGGGCGTCGACAGCCTCTGGATGCCCGGGTCAAGCCCGGGCATGACAGGGGAGGGAACGGTCAGTAGGCGATCCGGATCTCGACCCGGCGCTCGCCGACGGTGACGCCCGCGATGGCCCCGGCGTCGCCATGGCCCTCGACGCGGTGGATCAGGCTCGGCGAGACGCCGTTCGCCACCAGCTCCGCGGCGACGGCCTCGGCCCGCTTGGCCGACAGCGCCTCATGCGCATCGCGCGCGCCGTCCTTGCCGGCGAAACCGTCGACGCTGATCGACTTCGCGTTCCAGCTCTTCGCCTCCGACGCCGCCTTGGCGACCAGCGCCCGCGCGTCCGGCGTCAGCGTGGCGCTCTCGTCCTTGAAGAAGATGTCGTAGGGGCCGCCGGCCTTGGGGGCGCAGGCGGCGATGGCGAGGACGGGAAGCAGGGCCAGGAGCGCACGACGGCTTGCAATCGGCATGATCGACCTGTTCGCGTTCGTTGTTGGTCAGACAGCATTACCCGAGCCGCCCTGCCGATAGAAGCGGTTCCGCTTCGCCGCGCTGTTGAAACCCTCTTCCGATCAACGACCCTTGCCGGCCGGCTCGATGGCGCCGGACGCCAGCAGCGCATCCAGCAGCGCCGCGGCCGCCGGATCGGCCCAGGCCGCCTTGGCCTGCTCCGCCGTCAGCCGCCCGTCGCCGCACAGGTGCAGCGCCGCCCCGGCCGCCGCCCCGGCCGGGGCGGCAAGCGTCTCGCCATCGGCGAACAGGGTGACGCCATCGCCGTCGCGGACAAAGGCCAGCCGACTGCCGATCGCCCGGCACAGCGCGCCGGTGGGGCGGCGCTTGCGCGGTGGCGGCGCCTCGCGCTCCTCCTTCGGCTCGGTCAGCAGGCCGCCCAGCCAGCTGGCCAGGAAGCGGCGGTCGTCCAGCTTCTCCGCCAGGTAGGCGCGTACCCGCTCGATCGCGGCGTCGGGGATCTCGCCGGGATGCGCCGGCGGCGCCAGGTCGGGGTCGGCATAGCGCCGCTCCTCGTCCTCGGCATCGGCCACGGCGGCGGCGAAGCGGCCGGCCAGCTCGGCCACGCTCGGGGCGCGGAAGCCGATCGAGAAGGTCAGGCAGTCATCCTCGGCGACGCCGTCATGGGCCCAGCCCGGCGGCAGGTACAGCATGTCGCCCGGCTCCAGCACCCATTCCTCGGCCGGCTGGAAATCGGCCAGCAGCTTCAGCGGCTGGTCGGGCACCCAGGCGGGCCGCACCTCGGCCGCGCCGCCGATCCGCCAGCGCCGGCGGCCGAGGCCCTGCAGCAGGAACACGTCGTACTGGTCGACATGGGCGCCGACGCCGCCGCCGGGCGGGGCGTAGCTGACCATGACGTCGTCCAGCCGCCAGTCGGGCACGAAGCGGAAGCGCTCGCGCAGGGCCGCCACCGCCGGCTCCCACAGGTCGACGCCCTGCACCAGCAGGGTCCAGTCCCTGGCCGGCAGCTTGGCGAAATCGGCCTCGTCGAACGGGCCGTGCCGCACCGCCCATTTGCCGCGGCGGCGGGTGACCAGGCGGCTCTCCACCCCGTCCTCGCAGGCCAGCCCGGCCAGCTCGTCCGGCGTGACCGGGCTGGTCCAGCCCGGGATCGCCTGGCGGATCAGGAGCGGCGTCTTCTGCCAGTGGCGGGCCAGGAAATCGGCGGCGGACAGGCCGCCGAGCAGGGGATCGGTCATGGAGGCCGCGCTGTTGCCCAGGGAACGGTGGCGCGCACTGTACCGGGTCGATCCGTCCTCGCCCAGCGGCGGTTCCATCGTGCTAGCATCGGCCCCAACGAGACACCGCCCCTCAAGGACTGGAGGATGTCATGAGCGCGAATGATCCCGTCGTCATCGCGGGCGCGGCCCGCACCCCGATGGGCGGCTTCCAGGGCGAGCTGAAGGATGTGCGCGCGCCGCAGCTCGGCGCCGTCGCCATCGCCGCGGCGCTCCAGCGCGCCGGCCTCGCCGCCGATGCGGTGGAGGAGGTGGTGATGGGCTGCGTGCTGCCGGCCGGGCTCGGCCAGGCCCCGGCGCGCCAGGCCGCCCGCGGCGCCGGCCTGCCCGACGCGGTGCCGTGCACCACGGTCAATAAGATGTGCGGCTCCGGCATGAAGGCGGTGATGCAGATCCACGACGCCATCGCCGCCGGGTCGGTCGGCATCGGCGTCGCCGGCGGGCTGGAGAGCATGACCAACGCCCCCTACCTGCTGGACCGCGCCCGAGGCGGCTACCGCATGGGCCACGGCAGGGTGCTGGACCACATGTTCCTGGACGGGCTGGAGGATGCCTATGAGCCCGGCCGGCTGATGGGCACCTATGCCGAGGACACGGCGCAGCACTACCAGTTCACCCGCGAGCAGCAGGACCAGTTCGCTTTGGCCAGCCTGGACCGGGCGCGCAAGGCGTCGGAGGACGGCACCTTCGCCCGCGAGATCGCGGCGGTGACGGTGAAGGGCCGCGGCGGCGAGGTCAGCATCGCGACCGACGAGCAGCCGCGCAACGCCAGGCCGGAGAAGATCCCGACGCTGAAGCCCGCCTTCCGCCCGGACGGCACGGTGACGGCGGCGAATTCCAGCTCGATCTCCGACGGCGGCGCGGCGCTGGTGCTGCTGCGCCGGTCGGACGCGGAGAGGCGCGGCCTGCCCATCCTCGCGAAGATCGTCGGCCATGCCAGCCACGCCAGGGCGCCGGCCTGGTTCACCACCGCGCCGATCGGGGCGATGGAGACGCTGTTCCAGCGCACCGGCTGGTCGGCCAGGGATGTCGACCTGTTCGAGATCAACGAGGCCTTCGCGGTCGTGACCATGGCGGCGATGCGCGACCTCGACCTGCCGCATGACAAGGTCAATGTCCATGGCGGCGCCTGCGCCCTCGGCCATCCGGTCGGCGCGTCGGGAGCGCGGATCATCGTCACCCTGTTGAATGCGTTGGAGACCCATGGCCTCAAGCGCGGCGTCGCGGCGCTGTGCATCGGCGGCGGCGAGGCCACGGCGGTG
This sequence comes from Inquilinus limosus, assembly GCF_002195995.1. Lineage (GTDB taxonomy): Bacteria > Pseudomonadota > Alphaproteobacteria > DSM-16000 > Inquilinaceae > Inquilinus > Inquilinus limosus_C. Next base: position 8,012 of record NZ_NHON01000101.1, on the reverse strand, counting down.
GCGGTGGAGCGGGTGGCAGCCTGACGGCGGGCCCGCCGGAACGAGAGGACGGGACGATGGCGGAGAAGACGCGGATCGGGGTGGTCGGCCTCGGCAGCATGGGCGCGGCGATGGCCGGGCGCCTGCTCGACCAGGGCTGGCCGGTCGCGGTGTGGAACCGCAGCCCGGCGGCGGAGGAGCCGCTGCTGGCCAAGGGCGCGGTCCGGGCGGCGACGCCGGCCGAGGCCGCGGCGAACGGCATCGTCCTGTCCATGGTGGCCGACGATGCGGCGCTGAAGAGCGTGACCACGGGCGATGCCGGCATCCTGTCCGGCCTGCCGCAGGGCGGCGTCCATGTGTCGATGAGCACGGTCAGCCCGGCGATCGCCGCCGACCTCGCCGCGGCGCACCAGGCGGCGGGGGTGGCCTATCTCGGGTCGCCGGTCTTCGGCCGGCCGCCGGTCGCGGGCTCGGGCCAGCTCCGGATCGCGGTCTCCGGCCCGGCCGCGGCCAAGGACAGGGTCCGGCCGGTGCTGGAGACGCTCGGCCAGGCGCATGATTTCGGCGAGGCGCCGGAGGCGGCGAACGTGGTCAAGATCGGCGGCAACTTCATGATCGCGGCGGCGATCGAGGCGATGGCCGAGACCTTCACCCTCTTGGAGAAGCACGGCGTCTCCGCCCGCCAGGCGCATGAGCTGTATTCCAGCTCGATCTTCGCCGCCCCGGTCTACAAGCTCTATGGCGGCGCCATCGTCGACCGGGCGTTCTCGCCGCCCGGCTTCCGCATGCCGCTCGGCCTCAAGGATGTCGGGCTGGCGATGGCGGCGGGCGAGAAGGCCGGGGTGCCGCTGCCCTTCGCCGCGGTGCTGCGCGAGCGCTTCATCGGCTCGATCGCCCGGGGCCGCGGCGACCTCGACTGGAGCGCGATCGCCCTCGATGCGGCGGAGGCGGCCGGGCTGAAGGCGGAATGAGGCGCGAGAGACCGTTTGGAAATGCGCTGGCGTGAGTCGGCTGGCGGTGGCTTCGAGAACCGGAGCGCAGCGGACGTGTAGTCCGTGAGCACCGGAAGCGGAGAGGCCGCCGTCAGACGGCCGCGCCAGTAGCATTTACAAATGGTCTCACTCCGCCGCCGGCTCGGCCACCCTATGCTGGCGCTGCCAGAGGGCGGCATAGAGCCCGTCGCGGGCCAGCAGCGCGGCGTGGCTGCCGCGCTCGGCCACCTGGCCGCGGTCCAGCACCAGGATCTCGTCGGCATGGACCACGGTCGACAGGCGGTGGGCGATGATCAGCGTCGAGGTGCCGCGCGAGGCCTCGGCCAGCCGCTCCTGGATCGCCTGCTCGGTGGCGCTGTCCAGCGATGACGTGGCCTCGTCGAAGATGAACAGCCGCGGCTGCTTCAGCACGGCGCGGGCGATGGCGACGCGCTGCTTCTCGCCGCCCGACAGCTTCAGCCCGCGCTCGCCAACCAGGGTGTCCCAGCCGTCCGGCAGCCCGGCGACGAAGCGGTCCAGCTGGGCGATCCGCGCCGCCGCCTCGATCTCCGAATCGGTGGCGTCCGGCCGGCCGAAGGCGAGGTTGTCACGCAGCGTCTCGTTCAGCAGCACCGTGTCCTGCGGCACCACGGCGATGGCGGCGCGCAGCGAGGCCTGGGTGATGCCGCGCAGATCCTGGCCGTCCATCAGGATCCGGCCGGCCGACGGGTCGTAGAAGCGGAACAAGAGGCGGGCGATGGTCGACTTGCCGGCGCCGGACGCCCCGACCACTGCCACAATCCGCCCGGCCGGCAGGGTGAAGGAGACGTCGCGCAGGATCGGCCGGCGCGGGTCATAGGCGAAGGAGACGTGCTCGAAGACGAGATCGCCATGGCCGGGCGGCAGCGGCGCCGCGCCCGGCGCGTCCGTCACCTCCGGCGTCTCGTCCAGCAGCGCGAACATCTGCTCGACCGACCCCAGCGAGTTGCGGATCACCCGGTACAGCCGGCTCAGCTGCTCCAGCGGCCGGGCCAGGCGGACGAAATAGGTGTTCAGCAGCACCAGGTCGCCGACCGACATGGTGCCGGCCTGCACCGCCTGGCCGCCGAGGATCAGCAGGATGGCGAGGCCCAGGCTCAGCACCGTCATCTGGGCGATGCCGTTCAGGCTGCGCAGCGCCAGGCCGCGCGCGGCCAGCCGCTCCACCTCCTCCAGCCGCTCGTCGTAGCGGCGGCCGATCGCGCCCTCGGCGCCGAAATACTTCACCGTCTCGTAGTTGATCAGGCTGTCGATGGCGACGGCATGGGCGCTGCTGCTCTCCCGGTTCATGGTGCGGATGGTGCTGCGCAGGCTGTCGGCGCCCAGCGTCATCGCCCAGGCGAAGGCGGCCAGGGTGGCGGCGGTGACCAGGGCGTAGAAGGGCGGCAGATGCGCCAGCAGGATGGCGCAGGTGGCGGCGATCTCGATCAGCAGCGGCAGGATGCGGAAGGCGACGTCGTAGATCAGCTCGCGGATGCCGGACAGGCCGCGGCCCAGATCCTCGCTGACCGCGCCGGTGCGCCGGCCGAGATGGAAGCGCAGCGACAGCCCGTGCAGATGGGTGAAGAAGGTGCGGCTCAGCCGCCGCACCAGCCGGTGCTCGATCGGGCCGTAGGCGGCGTATTGCAGCTCGCCCAGGATGCGCCCGACCCAGGAGGCGACGGCATAGGCGGTGATCACGCCCATCGCCCCGACCGCCCAGGCATTGGCGCGGCCGGCATAGGCGTCGATCGCCAGCGAGAACAGGAGCGGCACCAGCGCCACGGCGAAGGAGGACAGGAACACCAGGGCGACGCAGGCCAGGATGCGCAGCCGCACGCCCCAGCTTTCGCCGCGCCACAGATAGGGCATGACCCGGGCCAGCGTGGCCAGGTCGCCGCGCGCGCTGTGGTCCCCCCGGGGCGGTGTCATCGACATGGCCGGACTCGCATCGTCAGTCTCCCATCCTAATACACGGCCGGCGCCGGCATCCCGTCGCACTTGCCTCCCGGACCGAATCATGTAACTTTCAGAGTTACATGAAATCCAGCGAACGCCTTTCCGCCGCCCTCCACGTGCTGGTGCACATGGCCGAGCGGCCCGACGCGGCCCTGACCTCGGCCGAGATGGCGGCCTTCGTCGGCACCAACCCCGTGGTGATCCGGCGCGGCTTCGCCGGGCTGCGCGAGGCCGGCATCGTCACCTCGGTCAAGGGCCATGGCGGCGGCTGGCGCCTGGCGCGGCCGCCGGAGGCGATCACCCTGGCCGAGATCCAGCACGCCCTGGGCGAGCGGGTGGTCTCGCTCACCGCCTTCGAGGTGGGCCAGCCGACCTGCCTGATCCTGCGGGCGGTCACCGCCGCGCTGGACGAGGCGATGCAGGAGGCCGAACGCGCGCTGGACCGGCGCCTCGCCACCCTGACCCTGGCCGATCTGGCCGCGGATGCCCGGCGGCTGAACGGCGGCCGCGGCCTGCCTTACGGAGAGTCCCATCATGGTTCATGACGTCATCGTGGTCGGCGGCAGCTTCGCCGGCCTGTCCGCGGCGATGCAGCTGGCCCGTGCCCGTCGCCGGGTGCTGGTGATCGATGCCGGCCGGCCGCGCAACCGCTTCGCCGTCGCGTCGCACGGCTTCCTCGGCCAGGACGGCAAGGCCCCGCTGGCGATCCGGGAGGAGGGCCTGCGCCAGCTGCTCGCCTATCCGACGGTGGCGCTCATCGAGGGCGAGGCGGTGTCGGCCCGCAAGACCGACAGGGGCTTCGCGGTGGCTCTGGCCGATGGCCGCGAGGAGACGGCGCCATACCTGATCCTGGCGATCGGCGTGGCCGACGAGCTGCCGCCGGTCCCGGGGCTGCAGGAGCGCTGGGGCAGGACGGTGCTGCACTGCCCCTATTGCCATGGCTTCGAGGTCGCCGGCCGGCCTCTCGGCGCGCTGGCCAACCACCCGCTCTCCGCCCATCAGGGCGGGATGCTGCCCGACTGGGGGCCGACCACCTATTTTTCCCAGGGCGCGTTCGAGCCCGATGCCGAACAGGCGGCGTATCTGGCCGGCCGCGGCGTCACGATCGAGCGCAGCCCGGTGGTGGAACTGCTCGGTGCCGCGCCGGACCTGGAGGCCGTGCGGCTGGCCGACGGCCGGGTGGTGCCGGTCGCCGCGCTGTTCACCGCGGCGCGGATCCGCATGGCCAGCCCGCTGGCGGAGCAACTCGGCTGCGCCCTCGACGACGGGCCGCTCGGGCCCCGCCTGCGCGTCGACGACTTCAAGCAGACGACGGTGCCCGGCGTCTTCGCCGCCGGCGACGCGGCGACCCCGATGCACAACGCCACCCTGGCCTCGGCCTCGGGCGTGATGGCGGGTGTATGTGCGCACCGGGCGCTGATGGGCATGGCCGCCTAGAGACCGACGGCCCGAAACATCAATCCGTCATGGCGAGCCCCGAAGGGGCGTGGCCATCCAGGGCGGCTCGCACCGGCCCCTGGATGGCCACGTCGGCTTCGCCTCCTCGCCATGACGGGAAGGGACCGAAGAGTCGATCTTGAAGACCGCTGGTATGAGATATCGACAGCGCGGCTTGGCTGGGCGAGGCTGCCCGGCCGGGAGGAGAGCAGCATGCCGTCGCCGATCGAGTTCTATTTCGACTTCGCCAGCCCTTACGGTTATCTCGGCGCCATGCGGATCGACGCGCTGGCGGCGCGTCACGGCCGCGAGGTGCGGTGGAAGCCGGTGCTGCTGGGCCCGATCATGAAGCAGATCGGCACGAAGCCGATCCGCGACCTGCCGGTGCGCGGGCCGTATCTGGAGCAGGATGCGGCGCGCTTCGCGGCCTTCCTCGGCGTCCCCTTCGCCCTGCCGGCGCAATGGCCGATCGCGGCGCTGGCGCCGTCCCGTGCGGTGTGGTGGCTGGCCGACGACCGGCCGGCCCTGGCGCACGACCTCGCCGTGGCGCTCTACGACGCGCATTGGGGCCGCGGCGAGGACATCGCCGCCTCCGAGGCGGTGGTCCGCATCGCCGTAGGGCTGGGCCTCGACGCGGTGGAGGTCGCGGAGGCGATCCAGCGGCCCGAGGTCAAGGACCGGCTGCGGGCCGAGACTGAGGCGGCAGCAGGGAAGGGCGTGTTCGGCTCACCCTTCTTCCTGCTTGACGGCGAGGGCTTCTGGGGCGCCGACCGGCTGGACCAGCTGGAGTGGCGCTTGAGCGGAAGCCCGCAGCGAACCTGACATCCGCTTGGCGGCGACGTCGGCTCCCCCTCACCCTCCCGCCGCAAGCGGAGGGCCCCTCCCTCTCCCCGAGGAGAGGGGAACCGGAGCCGCGCCCCTTCACCTCTCCTTGGGGAGAGGTCGAAATCGCGTCAGCGATTTCGGGTGAGGGGGTGGCTCCGGCCCATCCTATGGGACAGCGCTCTTACCGTACCTTCTCGGGCTTGTAGTACTCCGGCGCCCAGCCCTTGCCGGTCCAGCGGAACAGGCGGCCGCCATCGACCAGCAGGTCGCGCTTGCCGGCGCTGTAGCTCGGCGCCAGGCCCAGCTCATGCGCCTTGCCGTCGGCGACCGGGGTCAGCGACTGCGAGCCCTCGGACAGGATCTCCCAGGGGCAGCCGCTGGCGTCGCAATGCTTGGCGTCGTTCCAGAACACGATCACGTCCGGGCTCAACTGGCCGGGCTTCTCGTCCAGCTCCATCTCCGCCACCTGGAACGGCGCGTTGCGCCAGTCGATCACCGCCGGGGCCACCATCGGTGCGTAGCGCGCCTCCAGCAGCGGCACCAGCCGGTCGGGGATCGGGTCCAGCCAGCGCAGCGGCGGCGGCGGGCTGGACGGGGTGGGCGCGCTCGGCGGCGTCGCCGCGGCGGTGTCGCCCGGGGCGACCGGCGGGGCGGCACCCGTGGCCGGCGGCGTCGAGGGCGCCGTCGGGGTCGGCGTGGTGGTCGCGGTCCGGCCGCCGCTGGCCAGATGGGCCACGGTCTCCACCGTCAGCCCGCCATCGGCCGAGGCGATGCTGTTCCTCTGCTGGTAGTCGCGCACGGCCGCCAGGCTGCGCTGGCCCAGCACGCCGTCGACCCGGCCGAGCTGGTAGCCGGCGCCGTTCAGCGCGGACTGCACCGCGCCGATCTCGGCCCGGTCGAACTCGACCGTCGGGCTGTCATAGACATAGGCGCCGGCGATGCGGGGCGCGCCGTCGCAGTTCTTCGGCAGGGCGTTGGCCGTGTCGATCGACGCGCCGCGGCCGTCGAAGCGGATCGCCAGGGCAGCGCCGCTGTTGCTGGTCCAGGTGAGCGTGTCGCCCACCGGCTTGGCCAGGCCGGACATCAGGCAGATGCCGCCGCGGCTGGAGCGGTGCAGCAGGAAGGCGACATTGCCGTCCTGCGCCGGCTGCACCAGCAGGCGGATCGGCGCGTCGCCGCCGGCCACATAAGTGCCGCCCTCGATGTCGGCGGCGAAGGCGGCGCCTGCCAGGCCGGCGGTGGCGGCCAGGCAGGCCAGGGCAAGGGTGGCCAAGTTGGGGGTGGAACGCATCCGGGGCTCTCCGTATGTCTCGGTCGCCCTGCGAAACGTCCGGGGCGCAGGTCCGGTTCCGATTCCGCGCGGGTGACGGCGGCGGTGCTTTCGGCTAAACCGCCACACCCCCTTGGAAGATGCGTCCGATGTCCGAGACCCGAATCATCAAGCCCCAGCCGATCAGCGGCTTCCCCGAATGGCTGCCGGAGGAGAAGCTGGTCGAGGACCACATCCTGCGCATCATCCGCGAGGAGTATGAGCGCTACGGCTTCACCCCGATCGAGACGGCGGCGGTGGAACGGCGCGAGATCCTGACCGCCAAGGGCATCGTCGAGAAGGAGATCTACGCCCTGTCCCGCCTGGCGGCGGGGGAGGGGGAGGATCCCTCGACCGACATGGCGCTGCATTTCGACCTGACCGTGCCGACGGCGCGCTACGTGGCGCAGAATTCGGCGCGGCTGACCTTCCCGTTCCGGCGCTACCAGATCCAGAAGGTGTGGCGCGGCGAGCGGCCCCAGGCCGGCCGGTTCCGCGAGTTCTACCAGGCGGATATCGACGTCATCGGCAACGGCTCGCTGGGCCTCCTGAACGATGCCGAGATCCCCTGTGTCATCAACGCCATCTTCGCCCGCATCGGCATCGGCGAATTCGTCATCCGCATCAACAACCGCAAGCTGCTGCAGGGTTATCTGCTCGACCAGGGGCTGACGGCCGAGGGCGTCGGCGCGGCGCTGAAGGTGATCGACGCGATCGAGAAGGTCAGCCGCGAGCGCACCTTGGCCGACCTGTCGGCCCAGGCCGGCATCGACGCCGCGACGGCGGCGCGGATCGTCGACCTGGTGACCCGGCCGGTGACCATCGCCGACCTGCGCGCGATCGAGGGCGGCGAGCTGTACCGCGCGGGGCTGGACGAGCTCGGCCAGGTGGCCGACGGCCTCGCCGCCTTCCAGGTGCCGGCGCATCGCTGGCGCATCGACCTCGCCATCGTCCGCGGCCTCGACTACTACACCGGCACGGTCTACGAGACCCAGCTGGTGGCGAACCCCGAGGTCGGCAGCATCTGCTCCGGCGGCCGCTACGAGGACCTGGCCAGCAACTACACCCGACAGAAGCTGCCGGGAGTCGGCATCTCGATCGGCGTCACCCGCCTGCTGTCGCGCCTGTTCGACGTCGGCCTGCTGAAACCCGGCGCCGCCACTCCCGCTTCGGTGCTGGTGACGGTGATGGACCGGGCGCAGCTGCCCTATTATCTCGGCCTGGCCACCACCCTGCGCGCCGCCGGCATCGCGACCGAGCTGTTCACCGAGGGCAAGAAGGTCGGCGACCAGCTGAAATACGCCGACAAGAAGGGCTTCCGGCTCGCCGTGATCGCGGGCGAGACCGAGATCGCCTCGGGGACGGCGGTGCTGAAGAACCTGTCCTCCGGGGAGCAATCCACCCATCCGCAGGCCGGCCTGGCCGACGCGGTGCGGCAGGCACTGGCGGGGTAGTTTCTATGGGCGTGGCAGGGCAGTCATCAACCGAGTCCCCCCTCCCCTCGCGGGAGGGGG
>NZ_NHON01000100.1 GCF_002195995.1 Inquilinus limosus | reverse complement strand
CTTCAACCGCCCGAACAACACGCAGCCGAAGATCCTGCGACAAGGGTCCTGCCATTCATGCCGGCCTCCGATCCAGCACAAAGCTTGAATCACAGTTCACCCAAAATGGGAACTCCTCTCGAATCAGCCTTAGCGGCTAACGCTCTAGCTTTGGCCTGCGCGCGATGGATAGCCCTATGGAATTGCTGGACCGTATTACCCAACAGCCTGAGGTGATGGGCGGCAGGGCCTGCATTCGCGGGATGCGGGTCACTGTCGGCATGATCGTCGGCCAGATCGGTGCGGGACACAGCATCGATGAGGTTCTCGCCGACTATCCCGACTTGGACCGCGAGGACGTCATGCAGGCGCTGCGCCACGCCGCTCGACTGGTCTGACGCGCCCACGCTTCACCCCAGGGATGCGCCGCCTTGTCTGGCATTTCGCCGGGGCTTGCGGTAAGCACCCTCGCCATGCCCGATGTTGCAGCGCAAGACGACGAGCCGCTTGCCCTCTACCGCCGCCGGATCGCCGAGGGCGCGCTGCGCGCCGACCCGGCCCAGGCCGCCGCGGTCGAGAAGCTGCAGCGGCTGCACCGGCAGCTGCGCAGCTACACCCCGCCCGAACCCGAGCCCAACGGCAACGGCCTGCTGGCCCGCCTTGGCTTCGGCAAGAAGAAGGCGCCGGCGATCGACCCGCCGCGCGGCCTCTACTTCTGGGGCGGCGTCGGCCGCGGCAAGTCCATGCTGATGGATTTGTTCTTCGACACCACGCCGGTGCCGCGCAAGCGCCGGGTGCATTTCAACGCCTTCATGCTGGAGGTGCATCAGCGCATCCACGAATGGCGCCAGTCCGGCGCCGCGGCCGAAGGCGAGACCGCCGATCCGATTCCGCCCTTGGCCCGCCGCATCGCGGCCGAGGCCTGGCTGTTGTGCTTCGACGAATTCCATGTCGTCGACATCGCCGACGCCATGATCCTGGGCCGGCTGTTCCAGGCGCTGTTCGGCCTCGGCGTGATCGTGGTCGCGACCTCGAACTGGCCGCCGGACGACCTGTACAAGGACGGGCTGCAGCGCGACCGCTTCCTGCCCTTCATCGCCATGATCAAGAAGAAGCTGGAGGTGGCGGAGCTGGACGGCGGCCGGGACTATCGCCTGGACCGGCTGCGCGGCCGGCCGGTGTACCATTCGCCTCTGGGCGGGATGGCGCACAAGGCGCTGGCCGACCTGTTCGCCGACCTGACCGACGGCGCCGGCGGCGCGCCGGTCACCCTGCCCGTCCCCGGCAACCGCACGCTGGAGGTGCCGCGCGCCGCCAAGGGCGTGGCCTGGTGCGATTTCGACGCACTGTGCGCCCGACCGCTGGGCGCCGCCGACTATCTGACGCTGGCCGACGCCTTCCACACCGTGATCATCGAGGGCGTGCCGCGCTTCACCGAGGCCAAGCGCCACGAGATGAAGCGCTTCATCGTGCTGATCGACAGCCTGTACGAGGCCCGCCGCCGGGTGGTGATCGCGGCCGAGGTGCCGGTCACCCAGCTCTATGCCGGCGACAGCCAGGCGCTGGAATTCGCCCGCACCGAGAGCCGGCTGATGGAGATGCAGTCGGTCGACTATATCGAGGCGCGCAAGGCCGCCTGATCGCCGCTACAGCACGAAATCCCCGGCCTGCAGGCCGATCGCGCCGGTCAGCGTGATGGCGAAGTCGGAGGTCCGGTCGCCGTTGAGGTCGCCGGCGATGGTGGTGACCCCGCCGCTGACGGCGTAGCGCAGCTGCCCGGCGACGCCGGTGTAGAGGCCGGTGCCGATGAAGGTGAAGGCCTGGTCGCCGGCGACCGTGACGTTGGCGTCGATCGCCGACAGATCGATGCGGTCGCCCTGGGCATGGCTGAAATCGGTGATCCGGTCGCCGCCGGTCCCGGTCGGGCTCTGCGCCGCGCTGCCATAGACGAAGCGGTCGGCCCCGGCCTCGCCGGTCAGCGTGTCGGCACCGCCCGCCCCGACCAGGACATCGTTGCCGCGGCCGCCCAACAGGACATTGGCGCCGCTGTCGCCGACCAGGCTGTCGTTGCCCTGGCTGCCGGAAAGGTTCTCGATCCCGCTCAGCGTGTCGCCCTGGGCGTCGCCGCCGCTGCCGGTGCCGGCGACGAGGCTGACCGAGACCCCGACCGCGCTGTCGTAATAGCTGGCGGTGTCGGTGCCGGCCCCGCCGACCAGCGCATCGGCGCCGGCATTGCCGCGAAGCACGTCGTTGCCGTCGCCGCCGTCCAGCCGGTCGGCTCCGGCGCCGCCCTGGAGCACGTCGTTCCCGGCCAGTCCGCTCAGTGCGTTGGCACCGCTGTTGCCGAGCAGCTGGTTGGCCAGGGCGTTGCCGGTGCCGCTGAGATTGGCGGCGCCGAGCAGCGTCAGCGCCTCCACGGCGCCGTGCACGGCCGTGGTGTTCGCCAGGCTGAAGCTGATCGAGGACCGCACCGTGTCGACGCCGTCCGAGCCCGTGAAGCTTTCGTCGACCACGTCCCCTGTGTTGTCGACGACATAGGTGTCGTTGCCCTTGAAGCCGATCATGGTGTCCGCGCCCGCGCCGCCATCCAGCACGTTGTTCCCGACATTGCCGACCAGTTGGTTGGCGAGCGCGTTGCCGGTGCCGTTGAGGTTTCCTGTCCCGAGCTGGAGGTTCTCGATCGAGCCGCGCAGATGGGCGGAGGCGACCAGGCTGTAGCTGATATAGGAGATCACCGTGTCGATGCCGCCGGATCCGGCGACGCCCTCGTCGACCATGTCCAGGGCGCTGTCGACGCCGTAGGTATCGTTGCCGGCTCCGCCCTGCATGACATCGCCCCCCGCGCCGCCGTCGAGGACGTTGTCGCCGGCACCGCAGAGCAGGGTGTCGTCACCGGCATCGCCGGACACCGCGCCATCGAGCCGTCCCGACCGCCCGTCGTAATAGTCGTTGCCGGCCCCGAGCACGACACCGCCTTCCATGGTTCCGCTGTTGACGATGATGTCGATGCCGTCGCCCGTATCCCCCTGATAGGCGTTGAGGCCGGAGATCACGCCGCTGTTCTGCACCTTGATCGTAAGGGTCGAGTTGTCGATACGGCGAATGGCCCCGAGGCCGGAACACTCGATCAGGCCGGTGTTCTCGATCGACCATCCGTCCACGGTCGGATCGGGGCTGAACGGAGCGCCGCCGATCTGCACGCCGACCAGGTCGCCCCAGATCGTGCCGTGATTGACGACCGAGGACCGGTCGCCCAGCGATATGCCGTAGCCGCCGCCGACATAGGCATCCGCGGTGAGGCTGACGCTGCCGCTGCTCAGCTCGATGCCGGCGCGATCGCCGAAGACGGTGCCGCGGATGATGGCCCGGTGCGAGCCCGTGCCGTAGATCGCGTAGGCATCGGTCGATCCGAGCGTCGCGCCGTCGGAGACGAAGACGTCGTCCGTGCTGCCGAGATTGGCCGGGATACCGGAGCTGACCGTGTTCCCCGCGAAGATCTGCGTCGCCATGTCCGCCCTCCGTGATCCCTGTGTCCGGCCCGACCCATGGGTGGCGGGCGGACGCATGCCATCACATCCGGCAGGGCGGTGCGTCATCCGAACGGAGGAGGCGGGAAGCGCCGGTCAGGCGCAGGATGCGCGGTCCGGCGCGATCAGGCCTTCATCGTCACCAGCCGCTCGAAGGCGGCCAGGGTCTCGGCGCTGACATGGTGCTCGATGCCCTCGGCGTCGATCTCCGCCACCTCGGCGCTGACCCCGATCGACTTCAGGAACTCGACCACGATGCGGTGGCGCCGGCGGCAGGCATCGGCCATCTCGCGCCCGGCATCGGTCAGGAAGATCGAACGGTAGGGCCGGGCGCTGACCAGCCCCTCGCGCTGCAGCCGGGCGATGGTCTTGTTGACCGTGGCATGGGCCACGCCGAATCGCTCCGCCAGCTCGACGATCCGGGCCTCGCCCTGGCTGTCGATCAGCTCGGCGATCATCTCGACATAGTCTTCGGCCGTCTCGGACTGGCGGGCCTGGCGCACCCGGCTGAACCCCGCGGCCTGCAGCCCGGTGTCGCTCGGGCGATCCTGTTCGGTCATCTCGTCTGTCCTTCGGAGCCGGAAACCGTCCGGCGCCATTGATGAGTCGGGACCGCCGTTCTGCGGTCCCATAAGGCCGGCGCGGTTGCGGCGCATCATACCGGCAGATCGGAAAATGACAAGGTGATGACGCTTGCCAAGAATGTAGCCATGGCTACATTATACAGGACGGGGAGAGTCGAATCGGCAAACACCTCAGCCGCTGCGCGGCAGCGGGAATGAACGAGCGCGCATGATGAGAAGCGACATCGCTGCCCAGGAGATTGCCCAGCAGGGCAGCGCCGCCGGCTCCGGCTGGCGGATGGAGCCGACAGCCCCGAGCCTGCCCGAGGTGCACCGCAGCATCGCCGTGCCGGGCGGCACCGGCTGGCTGCGCAAGCTGTTCGCCTTCGTCGGCCCGGGCTATCTCGTCGCCGTCGGCTACATGGACCCGGGCAACTGGGCGACCGACCTGGCCGGCGGCTCGGCCTTCGGCTACACGCTGCTGTCGGTCATCCTGCTGTCGAACGTGATGGCGATCCTGCTGCAGGCGCTGTCGGCCAAGCTGGGCATCGTCACCGGGCGCGACCTGGCCCAGGCCTGCCGCGACCACTACCCGAAGCCGGTCGCCGTCAGCCTGTGGTTCCTGTGCGAGGTGGCGATCGTCGCCTGCGACCTGGCCGAGGTGATCGGCACCGCCATCGCGCTGCAGCTCTTGTTCGGCATCCCGCTGTTGTGGGGCGTGGTGCTGACCGCGCTGGATGTCATGGTGGTGCTGTACCTGCAGCACCGCGGCTTCCGGCACCTGGAGGCGTTCATCATCGGGCTGATGCTGATCATCGGCGGCTGCTTCCTGGTCGAGCTGATCCTGGCCCAGCCGGCGATCGCCGAGATCGCCCGCGGCTTCATCCCCTCGCCCGAGATCGTGACCAACCCGGCGATGCTGTACATCGCCATCGGCATCATCGGCGCGACGGTGATGCCGCATAACCTCTACCTGCACTCCTCGATCGTGCAGACCCGGGCCTTCGAGCGGACCGAGCCGGGCAGGCGCGAGGCGATCCGCTTCGCCACCATCGATTCGACCGTGGCGCTGATGTTTGCGCTGTTCATCAACGCCGCGATCCTGATCCTGGCCGCCGCCACCTTCCACACCGCCGGCCGCACCGACGTGGCCGAGATCCAGGACGCCTACCAGCTGCTGACGCCGATGCTGGGCGTCGGCATCGCCAGCACCCTGTTCGCGGTGGCGCTGCTGGCCTCGGGCCAGAACTCGACCCTGACCGCCACCCTGGCCGGGCAGATCGTGATGGAAGGCTTCCTGTCGATCCGGCTGAAGCCCTGGCTGCGGCGGCTGATCACCCGCGGCATCGCCATCGTGCCGACGGTGATCGTCACCGCGATGTACGGCGAGAGCGGCACCGCCCAGCTGCTGGTGCTGAGCCAGGTGGTGCTGAGCCTGCAGTTGCCCTTCGCCGTGGTGCCGCTGGTGGCCTTCACCAGCGACAAGGCCAAGATGGGCGCCTTCGCCAACCCGGCCTGGCTGAAATGGACCGCTTGGCTGGTGTCGGCGGTGATCATCGTGCTGAACGTCAAGCTGCTGTTCGACTGGGTCAGTGGGGCTTAGCCGACGCCGCGACCGCTCGCGCCAGGGCCTGGTCCAGCTCCGGGCCCTCCGGCAGGGCCAGGCCGAACACCTCCACCAGCAAAGCCTTCATCTCGCCGACATCGGCCAGGGTCCGCCGCTCGGTGCCGCCCCCCAGCCGGTGCACGGCATAGTCGGCATTTCCCAGGGCATGGCGGGCGTCCGGCTGCGGCCGGGCCACGGTCAGCCCGGTGACGAAATGCGAGCCGGGATGGGTGGCGAGATACCAGTTCGATGCCTCGTAATCGACCGGCCACTGCTCCTGCAGGTCGAAGCGGTACATCGACCGCCATTGGTCTCCCGTCTTCGCCTGCAGCTTGAGGTCGCCGCCGACCGGCAGCAGCCGGAACGGCTCGTGCGGCGTCGGCTGCTCGATCCCGGGTTCCAGCCGCAGCACCCCGGTCAGGGTCTGGCCGCCGAAGCCGACATCGACGATCCGCGGCCCGTCATCGAGATCGACCCGCAGCAGCATGTGGCTGCGCGCGCTGATGTGATCCTCGGGCTGGCCCCACAGCACCCGGGCGGTGTGGGCGGTCACCCGGAAGCCGATGGCCAGCAGCGTCAGGCGCAGCAGCAGGTTCTGCTCGAAGCAGTAGCCGCCGCGGCCGCCGGCCACCAGCTTGCGCTGCAGCGAGCCGGGGTCGAGCAGGGGCGCCCGGCCGAGCAGCGGGTCGAGATTCTCGAAGGGAATGGCGCAGGCGTGGCGGAACACCAGCGCCTGCAGCGTCGCCAGGTCCGGCGCCACCGGCCCGTCATGGCCGATGCGGTGGAGATAGGCGTCGAGATCGAAGCTGTCGGTCATGGCGGCCCCCCTCCGCTGGCTGCGGAGGGGAGCCTAACCCGATGCGGCGTGAGGTCGTCCGGGAATTCGCTGGCGCGAGTCGGCTGGCGGTGGCTTCGAGAACCGGAGCGCAGCGCACATTTGGTGCGTGAGCACCGGAAGCGGAGAAGCCGCCGTCAGACGGCCGCGCCAGTAGAATTCCCGGGCGGCCTCAGATCACGAAGTCGATGCCCGGGGGAACCGGGATCGAGTGGTCCATGGTGAGGGCGGGCAGCGGCTCCGAACACGAGCCGACGATGCGGGCGGGGACGCCCACCGCCGTCCGGTGCGGCGGCACATCGGCCAGGACCACGCTGCCGGCGCCGATCTTGGCGCCCTCGCCGATCTCGATATTGCCGAGGATCTTGGCGCCGGCGCCGATCAGCACGCCGTCGCGCACCTTCGGGTGGCGGTCGCCGCCGACCTTGCCGGTGCCGCCGAGGGTGACGCCGTGCAGGATCGAGACATCGTTGCCGACCACCGCGGTCTCGCCGATCACCACGCCGGTGCCGTGGTCGATCAGCAGGCCCCAGCCGATCCGGGCGGCGGGGTGGATGTCGACCGCGAGGCTCTCGGACACCCGGCTCTGCAGGAAATGGGCCAGCGCGGTGCGGCCATGGCCGTGCAGCCAGTGGCCGACCCGGTGCCACTGCAGCGCGTGGAAGCCCTTGAAGAACAGGAACGGCGTCAGGTGGTCGCGCGCCGCCGGGTCACGGTCCTTGATGGCGTCGAGGTCCAGCACCGCATGGCCGGCGATCGTCGGATCGGCGCGCATCGCCTCCGCCGCCAGCGCCAGCAGCCGGTCATGGCACGCCGTATCGCATTCCAGCTTGGTCGCCAGCAGGCGGGCGAGCGCATCGCTGAAATCGGCGGCGCCGAGCACGATGCGTTCGACCACGGGCGCCAGGATCGCCTCCTGCCGCGCCAGGATGGCGGCGGAATCGCGCATCAGCGCGAACACCTCCGCGTTCCGGTCGAACGCGAACGAGTCGGCGGCGTCAGCCTTCCGCGCGAGGGCGGTGTCGGGCATGGCCTCATTCCCCTTTGCCGGGCCGGGCGGCGGGGAGGCCCGCCCGGCACAATGACCATGGAGAGGAAATAGGCCTTCCCCGGCCGCTTGTCATCAGCGCAGATAAATTCTTTGGTATACGCTTCTTGTTTTGTTGATATTTTTATTTCAGCAAATTCAGATTGCTGTTTTCTCCGGGAGAAGGCCGGTCTCACGGTTTCCGGAACCTCGGCCGCCTCCCTTCGGGGCTCGCCATGACGGGCCGGGATTTCGTACCGTCGGCTGGACCGCTGATCCCTGGAGAATCGCCCCATGCCCGTCGCCGTCTTCGCCTCGGCCACCGATGATCCCGCCCAGTGGCTGCCGGCGCTGCGCGAGGCGATGCCGGCGCTGGAGGTGCGGGTCTGGCCCGAGATCGGCGACCCGGCCGGGATCGACTACGCCATCGTCTGGAAGCCGCCGGCCGGGATGCTGGCGGCGCTGCCGAAGCTGAAGGTGATCTACTCGCTCGGCGCCGGCATCGACGCCATGCTGCGCGACCCGACCCTGCCGGCCGACGTGCCGCTGGTGCGCATGGTCGACCTCAGCCTGAGCGAGGGCATGGTCGAGTACGTGGCCGAGCAGGTGCTGGCGATCCACCGCCAGGCCCGGACCTACCGCGCCCAGCAGGCGGCGGGGGAATGGCTGCAGCACGACCAGCGGCTGGCCCGCGACACGACCGTCGGCATCCTCGGCCTCGGCACGCTGGGCGCGGCCGCTGCGCGGGCGCTGACGGCGCTGAACTTCCGGGTCGCGGGCTGGAGCCGCACGCCCAAGGCGGTGACGGGCGTCGAGGGCTTCGCCGGCGCCGAGCAGCTGGGCGCCTTCCTGGCGCGGTCGGAGATCCTGGTCTGCCTGCTGCCGCTGACGGCGGAGACCGAGGACATCCTCGACCGCCGCCTGTTCGCCGCCCTGCCGCGCGGCGCCTGGGTGGTCAATGCCGGGCGCGGCCATCACCTGGTCGACGCCGACCTGATCGCGGCGCTGGATTCCGGCCATCTGGCCGGCGCGGTGCTGGACGTGTTCCGGACCGAGCCGCTGCCGGCCGGCCATCCGTTCTGGGCCCATCCGAAGCTGGTGCTGACGCCGCACATCGCCGCCAGCAACAACGCCAAATACGCGACCCAGCGCCTGGCCGAGCAGATCGCCCGCTTCGAGCGCGGCGAGCCGATGGAGGACGTGGTCGACCGGTCGCGGGGGTACTAAGGACGCCGATATCACCCAAGCAGTACCAACATAGTATATACTGTATTGGTACCCAGGAGATCTCGATGCCGAAGGAAGCGATGTTCACACTCAAGCTGGAGCCGGAACTGCGCGAGCAGTTCATGGCCGAAGCTGCGGCCGCGGATCGGCCGGCATCTCAGATCATCCGTGAATTCATGCGCGACTTCGTCCGGCAGCAGCGGGCGGCACGGGAGCATGACGAATGGTTTCGCGCCGAGGTCGAGCAGGCCATGCGGGAGGCCGACGATCCCAGCGTGAAGCGCATTTCGCAGGAGGACGCCTCCGCCGAATGGCGCCGGCAACGGGCCGAGCTGGTGAAGCGCGCCGGTGAGCGGACCGAGTGAAGCTCGAATGGCTGCCCATGGCGTTGATGAATCGGCGCAGCCAATTGGCCTATATCGCCGAGAGAAATCCCTGGGCCGCAATCGACATGGGCGAAATCATCGAAACGGCCGTACAGCGCCTGACTGAGCATCCGCACGTCGGCAGGCCGGGCCGGCACAAGGGCACGCGCGAACTGGTGGTCGTCGGCACGCCCTTTGTAATTGCCTACCGGATCGAGCCTGAGAAAGTGGTCATTTTACGCCTCGTGCATGGAGCGCAGAGATGGCCCCGTCGCCTGTGAAGGCCAGCGGCGGTCACGCCGTCGCCCGGCGCAGGGTCGACAGCAGGGCCAGGGCGGCGCAAAGGGCGCCGGCGGCGAAGGCGGCGGAGGTGCCGAACCGCGCCACCACCAGCCCGATCACCGGGCCGGTGGCGGCCAGGCCGATGTCGAAGAAGGCGACATAGGCGCCCAGCGCGGCGCCGCGGCTGGCCGCCGGCACGCGCTTCACCGCCTCGACCCCGAAGGAGGGGAAGACCAGCGAGAAGCCGGCCCCGGTCAGGAAGGCGCCGGCCAGCGCCACCTGCGGCACCGCCGCCGCCCACAGCAGCAGCAGGCCCAGCGCCTGCACGGCCAGCGACCCGGCCGCCACCTTGGCGCCGCCGAAGCGGTCGGGAAAATGCCCGAACAGCAGCCGCGCCAGGATATAGGCGCCGCCGAAGGCGCTGAGGGCGAAGCCGGCGCCGCCCCACCCCTCGGCCTGGAAGTCCAGCGCGATGAAGGCGGAGATCGCGCCGAAGCCGACCGAGGCGAGGGCCAGCCCGGCGCCCTGCGGCCAGACCATGCCGACCACCCGCAGGAAGGGCAGCCGCGCGCCGCCCGCCCCGCGCACCGCCGGCAGCGGCAGCGCCACCAGCCCGGCCAGCACCGCCGCCACGATCACGGCGCCGGCCACCGCGCCGAAGCCGCCCCAGCCGCGCAGCGCCAGGCCGGCCGGGCCGCCCGCGGCGACAGCGCCGTACATGGCGATGCCGACCCAGACCATGGCCCGGCCGGCGCGCGCCCCGCCGACGGCGGCGATGCTCCAGGCCAGGCCGCCGGTCATCATCAGCCCCTCGCCAAGCCCGGCCGCGGCGCGGCCGAGCAGCAGCAGGGCGAAGCCGAGCCGCGGGTCGGCGGGCAGCCCGACGCCGGCATAGAGCAGCCCGGACAGGACGGCGCCGGCCACGCCGACCAGGACTGCCGTCTTGCCGCCGAGCCGGTCGCACAGCCCGCCGGCCCAGGGCCGGGTCAGCAGCGTGACCGCCGGCTGCAGCGCCACGGCCAGGGCCACGGCCAGCGGGCCCTGGCCCAGCGCCTCATGGACATGGACCGGCAGCGCCGCCAGCGGCAGGCCGATGGTGGCGTAGCCGAGGAAGACGATCAGGGCGAAGGGCAGCAGCAGGGCCGCGCCGGACGGGGCCGCGGCCGCGTCGGAGGAAACGATGGAGGACATGACGGATCTCTCGGTTCACGGGTCAGCCCGAAGCTGGCCCGGCCGGGACATGCTTTCCAGTGCAGGTTTCTGACTTTATAATTGCGTCCAATGCACTCCATGGACTTGAACCTGCTGGTCGCGCTCGACGCGCTGCTGGCCGAAGGCAGCGTCGCCGGCGCCGCCCGCCGGATGAATCTGAGCGCGCCGGCGATGAGCCGGACGCTGGCCCGGATCCGCGACGCCGTCGGCGACCCGGTGCTGGTGCGCGCCGGTCGCCGCCTGGTGCCGACGCCGCGGGCGATCGAGCTGCGGGACCGCGTCCGCGCGGTGGTGGAGGATGCGCAGGCGCTGCTGCGGCCGGAGGGCGCCGCCGACCTGACGGTGCTGGAGCGCACCTTCACCATCCGGGCCAGCGACTACGCCGCCGGCGTGTTCGGCGCCGGGCTGGCCGCCGCCGCGGCGCGGCAGGCGCCGGGCGTCACCCTGCGCTTCGCCGACCAGGGCCAGGAGGACGTCAACGCGCTGCGCGAGGGCCGCATCGACCTCGACATCGGCGTGCCGGCCGACACCGGGCCGGAGATCCGGGTCCAGGCCCTGCTGCAGGATCGCTTCGTTGGCGTGGTGCGGCAGGGTCATCCGCTGCTGCAGGGCGACATGACGGCGAAGCGCTTCGCCGCCGCGACCCATGTCGGCGCCTCCCGGCGGGGCCGCACCCGCGGGCCGATCGACGCCGCACTGGACCGGCTGGGCCTGTCGCGCCGGGTGGCGCTGGTGATGCCGAGCTTCTATGCGGCGCTGCTCACCGCCGCCGCGTCGGACATCGTCGCGGCGCTGCCGCTCGCCGTCGTCGCCCGCGCGGCCGGGCTGGGCCTGGCGGTGCAATCCTTCGACCTGCCGGTGACGGTGCCGACGATCACCGTCATCCAGACCTGGCATCCGCGCTTCGACAAGGATGCCGGCCACCGCTGGCTGCGCCAGCTGGTCAAGGCGACGATCGTGGAGACGGCGGAGCGGAGTGGCGAGCCGGCCGGCTAGAGCGATCGCGAAGGCGGCGAGTTGTTGCCTCTCCCGCTTGCGGGAGAGGCAACGCGAGAAGACGCTCGACATCCAGTCAGGTCCTGACCGGACCTAAACTCATTCCGCTCTACCCGAAGCGCCGCACCGCGGTGATGCCCTTGCCCTCGGCGGCCAGGGTCCGGGCGGCGACCTCGCGCACCGGGTCGAGCGAGACGCCGGCGGCGCGGACATTGGCGTGGATCAGGGTCTCGCCATCGACCATCAGCCCGACATGGCCGGGGAAATAGACCAGGTCGCCGCGTTGCAGCCCGGCGCCCTCATCCGTCCCGACCAGCGTCGCGGCCGTGTGCACCTGGCGGTAGGTGTCGCGCTCGATGGCGTGGCCGGCGGCGGCGCAGGCCAGCTGCGCCAGGCCGGAGCAGTCGATGCCGAGGCTGGAGCGGCCGCCCCAGAGATAGGGCACGCCGAGGAAGCGCTGCGCCGTCGCCACCGCATCGGGCTCGATCGCGTCGAGCGGGCCCAGCGCCACCTCCGGCAGCCAGCCGCCGGGCTCGCCGGCCTCGCGGATCCGGGCATAGCCCTTCTCCGTCTCCACCACCTCGACCGGGCTGCGGAAGCTCAGGGCGCGGACCGGCGGGCGCTTGAAGTCCGGCGCCGGGTAGAGGAAGGCGCGGAAGGCCCGCACCCGGTGGGTCGGCGCGGCGATCCGGTCGCTCAGCGCCGCCGCCTCGACATAGCCGACATAGCCGTCCGCCGTGAGCTGGCCCCAGGCCCAGCCGTCCTTGATCTCGTAGACCGTGATGGTCTCGCCATGCAGCATCTCAGTGGCCTGGCCGCGCGCCGCGTCCGGCGCCGAGCGCATCGGCACGATGCCGCGCACCGCCTGGTGCAGCGTGCCGGCGGCATAGCGCTCCGCCGCATGCACGCCGCGCAGGCTTTCGGCCGCCAGGTCCGGGCGCCAGGGCACCAGGTTGCGGTCGATGTCGGGTGCGGTGGTCACGCCGCGGCCCCGATCATGCTGGCGGCCTGGCGCACCAGATCGGCGAACCCGTCGAGATAGGCCTGGCCTTCCGCCGTCCGCTCAATCAGCACGTTGCGCCGGTCCGCCGGGTCGACGGTGCGGCGGGTCAGGCCGAGCTCGCCCAGCCGGTCCAGCGCCCGGGTCACCGCCGGCTTGGAGATCTGCAGGGTCGAGGACAGGCCGCGCACCGTGTGCGGCGCCGGGGTCAGGTAGATGGTGAGCAGCAGGGCGATCTGCCGCGACGACAGGTCCGGCGCCTCGCGCCTTACCGCCGCGGTCAGGGCGTGGCGCCACAGCTCCAGCGCCTGGATCGAGGTCAAAGCGACGGTCATGCCGCACGCATCCCCGGCGACGACGATACGATCGATCGGATCAGCGCCCGCCTCCAAACCGCTCCTCCAGCAGGGCGTAGACGGCCCGCATCGTCATCGCCTCGCCGCCCTTCGGCCGGCCCGGCCGGTCGGCGCCGTTCCAGGCATAGAGGTCGATATGCACCCAGGGCACGCCCGGGGCGACGAAGCGCTCGAGGAACAGGGCCGCGGTGATGGCCCCGCCGAAGCGCGTATCGGGGGCGTTGTTGATGTCGGCGATGCCGGATTTCAGCAACCGGTTGTAGGGCTGCCACAACGGCAGGCGCCACAGCGGGTCCTCGACCCGGCGCGACGCCGCGGCCAGCGCGTCGGCGGTGGCGTCGTCGTTCGAGAACATCGCCGGCAAATCGGTGCCCAGCGCCACCCGGGCGGCGCCGGTCAGGGTGGCGAAGTCGACGATGATCTCGGGCTTTTCGGACGATGCCTCCTCCAGCGCGTCGCACAGCACCAGCCGCCCCTCGGCGTCGGTGTTGCCGATCTCGACCGTCAGCCCCTTGCGGCTGCGATACACGTCCATCGGCCGGAAGGCGTCGCCGGACACGGCGTTCTCCACCGCCGGCACCAGCACGCGCAGCCGCACCGGCAGCCGCGCCATCATCACCATGCGGGCGACGCCGAGGGCATGGGCGGCGCCGCCCATGTCCTTCTTCATCAGCAGCATGTTGCCGGAATCCTTGAGGTCGAGGCCGCCCGAATCGAAGACGACGCCCTTGCCGACCAGCGTCACCTTCGGCGCCGACGGGTCGCCCCATTCGATGTCGATCAGCCGCGGCGCCCGGCTGGAGGCGCGGCCGACGGCGTGGATCATCGGATAGTTGCGGGTCAGCAGCTCATCGCCGGTGACGACGCTGAAGCGGGCGCCGAACTCCTTGGCCAGCGCCTCGGCCGCCGCGGCCAGCTCGGCCGGGCCGAGGTCGTTGGCCGGGGTGTTGACCAGGTCGCGCACCAGCGTCGTGGCACTGGCCGCGCGTTCCACCGCGGCGCGGTCGGCGCCCTGCGGCCAGACCAGCTTGGCGGACGCCCGCTCCGGCCCCTTGTAGCGGCCGTAGTGATAGCCGCCGAGGGCCCAGCCGAAGGCGGCGGCGGTGGCGGTCGCGGCCTCGGCCGAATCATCCAGCCGGTAGGTGCCCACGGGCAGCCCGGTCGGCAGGCCGGCGAAGGCCCAGGGGTCGGAGGCGGAATCGATGCCGACCAGGATCGCGTCGACCCGGCCGCCCTCGCCCGGCAGCGCCAGGGTGCGGCCCGATTCCGCGGCGAAGCCATTGGCCTCGGCCCAGGCCCGTTGCGCCGGCGTGGCGGCGGCCCGCCAGCCCTCCAGCGCAGCCTTGCTGAGCGGGATCAGAGAGACGACCTCTCCCTCGGCGGCATCGACCAGATTCGGCAGCACGGCGTGGGCCTTCTTGCGTTCGGAAACTCGGGGCGGCACACCATGCTCCAGCCCGTTTGCCTTGCCAACCCCCAGCCGGACCGGACCGCCATGCAGCTCCTCATCGGCAACAAGCGCTACTCCTCCTGGTCGCTGCGGCCCTGGCTGGCCCTGGCGCATCACGGCCTCGCCTTCGAGGAGATCCTGATCCCGCTGTACCGCGACGGGTCGAAGGAAGCGATCCTGCGCCACTCGCCCAGCGGCAAGGTGCCGGCGCTGATCGACGGCGGCACCACGGTGTGGGACAGCCTGGCGATCCTGGAAACCCTGGCCGAGCGGTTCCCGGAGCTGGGCCTGTGGCCGCGCGACCCGGCGCGGCGGGCTCTCGCCCGGTCGGTCTCGGCCGAGATGCACAGCGGCTTCGCGGCCCTGCGCAATGAGCTGCCGATGGACCTGGCGCCGACCGATCCGGGCAAGACCCGCAGCGACGCGGCCGAGGCCAACATCGACCGCGTCACCGCGATCTGGCGGCAGTGCCGCGAGGCGGCCGGCGCCGAAGGCCCGTTCCTGTTCGGCGGCTTCGGCGCGGCCGACTGCATGTATGCGCCGGTGGTGCTTCGCCTCGACCGCTACCGGGTGCCGCTGGACCCGGCGTGCCGGGCCTATGCCGACGCGGTGCTGGCCCTGCCGGCGATGCGCCGCTGGGTCGAAGCCGGCATGGCCGAGCCCTGGGTGCTGACGTTCTGACCCGCTGCCCTTCCCCGTCATTGCGAGCGCAGCGAAGCAATCCATGCAGCAGCCCTTGCGGGACGATGGATTGCTTCGTCGGCTTCGCCTCCTCGAAATGACGAAGAAAGACGGATATCGGCAGGCGAATCTCAGCCCTTGCCGATGTCGCCGAGGTCGTAGGGCGTGGTCTGGTACAGCTGGTTGATCCAGTTGCCGAACAGCAGATGGGCGTGGCTGCGCCAGCGGTTCTGCGGGCGGCGCTCGGGGTCGTTGCCGGGGAAGTAGTCATACGGCAGGGCGATCGCCTTGCCGGCGGCGACGTCGCGGAAATACTCGTCGCCCAGCGTGTCGGTGTCGTACTCGACATGGTTGAACATGTGCAGCGACCGGTGGCCGGCATCCTCCAGGAGGCACAGCCCGGCATCGTCCGATTCCATCAGCACCTTCATGCCGCTGGCCGCCGGAAGATCCTCGCGCCGGTTCTCGGTCCAGCGCGACACCGGGATGGTGAAGTCGTCGGAGAAGCCGCGCAGATAGGGCGAGGCCGGCTCGACGATGCGGTGGCGGTACACGCCGAACTTCTTCTGCGGCAGCCCGTGCTTGGGCACGCCGTGGAAATGGTGCACCGCCGCCTGGGCGCCCCAGCAGATGTTGAAGCAGCCATGGACGTTGGTCTGCGTCCAGTCGAAGACGCGGCGCAACTCGTCCCAATAGGTCACCTGGTCGAACGCCATCGTCTCCACCGGCGCGCCGGTAACGATGAAGCCGTCGAACTTCTCGGCCTGCACGTCCTCCCAGTCCCGGTAGAAGGACAGGATGTGGTCGGCCGGCGTGTTGCGCGGCACGTGGTTGGTCATCTTGACCAGCGTCAGCTCAACCTGCAGCGGCGACGCGCCGAGCAGCCGGGCGAACTGGGTCTCGGTCTTGACCTTGTTCGGCATCAGGTTCAGCAGGCCGATCCGCATGGGGCGGATGTCCTGGCGCACCGCCTGCGCCTCGAGCATCACCATGACCCCTTCCGCTTCCAGGACGGAACGGGCGGGCAGATCGTTCGGAATCTTGATCGGCATAGTTCGGTCTGGTTCCACGCGTCGCGGGCAGGACCGAATCTGTGATGGACCCGTTTGGTTGTCGGTTCGACCACATCCCCCCTCTCGGGGGCGCCACCTTGCTCGGGAAGCAGGTTGGCGTCGGGCAGTGCCCAACTCCTGATGTGCGACCAGTTCTACGGGGTCCGCGGGGACATTTCAACTGGATGAATGCGCGATGACATCCGCTCCGCCGGGCCTCGCCTCAGAGATCATTCGGAAATGCGCTGGCGTGAGTCGGCTGGCGGTGGCTTCGAGAACCGGAGCGCAGCGGACGTTAAAGTCCGTGAGCACCGGAAGCGCAGAAGCCGCCGTCAGACGGCCGCACCAGTAGCATTGCCAAATGGTCTCTAGGGCGTGGCCTTGGCCGGCAGGCTGAGCATCGCATTCTCGGCATAGTAGCGGGCGGCGCCGGGGTGCAGCGGCACGCCCAGGCCGCGCGCGGCGCCGTCGAGCGAGATCTCCTTGCCGCGCGGATGGCCGGCCGCCAGCAGCTCCAGCGTCGATTTCTGCCACAGGGCGCGGGTGATCTCGTAGACCGTGGCCTCGGCCACCTTCTCCGCCACCAGCCAGATCGCCCCGACCGACAGGCCCGGCACCTCGGCGGCGACGCCGTCATAGAGGCCGGCGGGGATCGGCTCCTGGGCGAAGAACGGCACCTTGGCGACCAGCGCCTCGGCCTCCGGCCCCGCGATCGGCAGCAGCCGGATCGGCCGGCGCCGCGCCAGGTCGGCGATCACCCCCAGCGGCGGGCCGCCGGTCATCACCATGGCGTCGAGCCCGCCCTCGGCCAGCAGGTCGGCCGAGGGCTCCGGCCGCTCATAGACCTCGGTCACGTCGGTCTGCTTGAGGCCGTAGGCGCCGAGGATCTGGCGGATGTCGTAGATGGTGCCGGAGCCTTCGGCGCCGACCGAGACGCGCTTGCCCTTGAGGTCGGCCACCGACTGCGCCGGGCTGTCCGCCGGCACCACGACATGGACGAATTCGGAGAAGAGATGGGCGATGGCGCGCAGGCTGGTCACCGGCGGCTCGCCGGCGAACGGCCCCTCGCCGGTATAGGCGGCGAAGGCGACATCGGCCTGGGACAGGCCGGAATCGAACTCGCCGTCGCGGATCCGCCGGATGTTGTCGATCGACCCGGCGCTGGCCTGGGCCACCGCGATCAGGCCGGAGACGCCGCAGCTGCCGCCGGCGCTGCCGCAGGGCGGCAGGCCGGGCGGGCCGGAGATGGCGCCGGCGATGATGCCGCCGATCGGGAAATAGGTGCCGCCGGTGGTGCCGGTGCCGATGCGGAAGAACACCGGGTCCTGCGACTGCGCCCGCGCCGATCGCATGCCCCCCAATCCCACCGCGCCGAGCCCCGCCGCGGCCATCCCCGCGGCCGGAAGCACGGTGGTCAGCAGGCGGCGGCGGGTCAGCATGGCAATCCCCCTCAGGCGACGTCGCGCAGGGTCGGCGGCGGCTCGTCCGGCGCGCGCGGGTCGAGCTCGGCCGCGGCCGGCGTGGTGGTCGGCGCGACCGAGACGAAGCTGCCCTGCTCCTCGTTCGGCTTCGCCGCGCGGCGAGTCATGCGATAGACGGTGAACAGCGCCAGCAGCGCCGCCACCGTGCCGGTCCAGGCGAACAGGCCGGACGGGCCCAGCAGCTGCATCACCCGCGACGCCATGATCGGCCCGAACACCGCGCCGGTGCCGTAGCACAGCAGCAGCCCGGCGGCGGCGGGCACCAGCTGCTCCGGCTCCATGAAGTCGTTCGCGTGGCTGAGGCTGAGCGGATAGATGGTGTAGGACAGCCCGCCGAAGGCGGCGAGCAGCACCAGCATCAGCGTCATCGAGCTGCCGCCGAACAGCGCCAGGGCGCCGCTGATCAGGGCCAGCGCGATGGTGATGCCGAGGAACACCTGGCGCCGGTCGAAGCGGTCGGACAGCCGGCCGACCGGATACTGCAGCAGGAATCCGGCGAAGATCGCCGTCATCATGAAGCTGGCGATCCAGTCCGGCGACGGGTCGATGGTGCGGGCATAGACCGGCCCCATGCCGGAGAAGGCGGCGCTGATCAGCCCGACCGAGAAGCAGCCGGCGACGCCGAGCGGCGAGATCGCGATCAGGGCGCGCAGGCCGAAGCGCTTGACCTTGATCACCGGCGGCGTCTCGACCGGGGTCAGCGACAGCGGCACCAGCGACAGCGACACCAGCATCGCCACCACCGAGAACAGGGCGAAGCTGGCCGGGTCCATCACCGTCAGCCAGGGCTGGGACAGGCCGAAGGCGGTGTAGTTCACCGCCATGTAGGAGGACATCACCCGGCCACGCACGGCGTTCGAGGCGCGGGCGTTCAGCCAGCTCTCGATGATGGTGAACAGCACCGCCATGCTGATGCCGGTGATCAGGCGCAGCACGGCCCAGACGACCGGGTCGACCCACAGCGCGTGGAACAGCGCCGCAGCCGACGCGATCGCGGCGAAGGCGGCGAAGGTGCGGATATGGCCGACCAGCAGCACGATGCGCGGGCAGATCAGCGTGCCCAGCGCGAAGCCGCCGGAATAGAAGGCCAGCACCAGGCCGATGGTGCCGACGCCGAAGCCGTCGAGATCCATCCGTACTGCCACCAGCGTGCCGAACAGCCCGTTGCCCATGATCATGATCGCGGCGCTGAGCAGCAGCGGCGCCACGGCCAGGAGGACCGAGCCGAGGGAGGGTGGCGGAGGGGCGGAATCGGTGGCGGCCATTCACGTCCGTTCTAGGTCGGGCGAAGGGCCGGGGCCAGGGAAGATTCGTGACGTTTTCAGGGCAAGCGGCCCCCTGGTCTCCGCCTGCAGATAAAGTGGTGCGGGGCGGTCAGCCGGCCAGCCCCATCGCCTCGATTCAGCCGCCGCGCTTCGGCCGGTAGAAGACGTGGTCGCCGATCGAGGCGGTGCGGCGGAAGCGGTTGGTCCAGGCCGGCATGCCGCGGCCCAGCGCCCGCATCGCCGCCGGGGCGAAGAAATACTGGGCGCCGTCGGTCGGGTCGTCGGCGAAATAGCCGTCCAGCATCTGCCAGACCACCAGACGCGCGGTGCGCTGCAGGATCTCGTCCTGCGCGCTGAGCGGCGCCGGGAACTGCGGCATCGCGCCGCCCCGCACCGCCTTGGCGAAGGCGCGGAAGCGCGGGCGCTGCAGCGGCTCGAACTGGCCCGGGTCGGCCAGGACCTCGCAGGGCGTGTCGCCGAAATCATCGGCCACCGCGATGCGGTTCATGACCACCCAGACCACCGCCGCCATGCCGCGCGTGCCCTGGTTGCCGGCCTCGGTGTAGGCGGTGAAGGCGAGGCAGCGCAGCGACCGCTCCGCCTTGGCCGGGTCGGCCGGCAGGGGCACGCCGCCGATGCTCATCGGGCCGGTCCCGATCCGGCGCAGCAGCGGCGAGGGCTGGTCGACCGAGATGCCGCGGCCGGAGACGAAGACGGAGCAGGCCAGGTCGCCCGGGCCGCAGCCGGTCAGGCGGCGGCCGGCGCCGTCGGCCTCGGTGCTGCGCAGCCAGGGGGCGCCGGCGGGCTCGACCAGCGACACCGCGCGGGCCAGGGCGATGTCCAGCCGCTCGCTCACCTCCGGCGCGGGCCGGTCGACCCGCAGCAGGGAGGAGCGCGGCCGGGCCCAGACCGGCGCGGCGCCGGGGCCGGCGGGCTGGACGAAGGCGGGCATGGTGTCGGCCACCACCGCGCCTGTCCCGGATGGCGTGGCCAGGGCCGGCTGCGACGGCACGGTGTCGGCGGTCGCCGGCAGCACGGCCGCCACGGGCGCGATCGAGGAGGGCGACGCCGGCGCGGTGTCGGCCAGCAGTCCGGCCGTCGGCCCGAGAGAGGCCACGACCACGGGCTTCGCGTCGTTCGGCGCGACATCGATCAGGGTCGCGGCGCCGGACTGCGCCGCCGGCGCGGCGACGGGCGCCACCGGCGTCGTGTCCGCCCGCCCCTCGGCCGGGGCCAAGGGCGGCTCGGTCGTCGCCTGCACCGGCGGCACCGCCACCG
>NZ_NHON01000099.1 GCF_002195995.1 Inquilinus limosus | reverse complement strand
GGGATTCGCGCCGCTTCGGCTGCTTGATCTCGCCGGCCCGGGCCAGGGCGGCGCCGATCGCGGCGGCCCCCAGCTGCGGCGCGGCCAGCGGCGCCAGGGCGCCGCGGAAGCGGCCGAGCGGGGTGCGGGCGGACCCGACGATGACGACGGGATCTTCGGCGGACATCGATGTCCCCTTGGAACGTTATATGATAAACACAATATTATAACCGTCATCTAAAAAGGCAATCGCCGCCATCGTCGCGCGGCAGATGGGAGGGTCGCATGCGCTACGGCAAGGACCACAAGCAGGAGACCCGCGAGCGGATCGTCCGCACCGCCGCCAAGCGCTTCCGTGAGGACGGGGTGGAGGCGACCGGCGTGGCCGCGCTGATGGCGGATGCCGGGCTGACCCATGGCGGCTTCTACGCCCATTTCCCATCGAAGGAAGCGCTGGTGGCCGCGGCCTGCGCCGAGGGCTTCGGCGAGAGCCGGCGCCGGATGCGCAAGACCATCGAGCAGCGTCCGCCGGGCGAGCGGCTGGCGGCGATGGCCGAATCCTACCTGTCGGCGGCCCATCGCGACCATCCGGGCCATGGCTGCATCGCCGCCGCGATCGGGCCGGAGATCGCCCGCCACCCGGCCGAGACGCGCGCGGAATTCACCCAAGGGCTGCGCGGCCTGGTGGAGACAGCCGAGGCGGCGATCGCCGCCGATGGCGGCGACCCGGCCAGGGCGCCCCAGGCGGTCGCGACCATGGTCGGCGCGCTGATCCTGGCCCGCGGCGCCGCCGATGAGGCCCTGTCGGACCGGTTCCTGGAGAGCGGGATCGAGGCCGTCCGCAGCCTGGTGCCGAAGGCCGGCTGACGGTACCGTCAAGGTTGCAACGGCAACCTTGCGGACGTCGCGCTGCGCCGCGGTCCGGTGCTAGCATCATCCTCTCGCTGTGATATCCCGCGAATTCACATCTGCGTGAGAGGAATGGACATGCGCCGATCTGTGGGAAGCGTTCTGCGGTGCGCGGCGGTCGCCATCGGCCTCGGGCTGGCGGTTCCCGGCCTTCTGGTCCCGGCGGCCACCACCCGGGTGCTGGCCGCCGAGGTGTGGCAGACCCTGCCGGCCCTGGGCCCGGCGCCCAAGGCCGACAGCAGCGGCATGGCGCCGGTCAACGACATCCAGATGTACTATGCCGTCTACGGCAAGGGTCAGCCGGTGATCCTGCTGCATGGCGGGCTGTCGAACTCCGACTACTGGAACTATCTGATCCCCGACCTGGTGGCGCATAACTTCCAGGTGATCGTCGCCGACAGCCGCGGCCATGGCCGCAGCACCCGCTCGGCCCAGCCCTACAGCTACGACCTGATGTCGTCGGACGTGCTGGCGCTGCTGGACCACCTCAAGATCCCGAAGGCCGACCTGGTGGGCTGGAGCGATGGCGGCATCATCGGCCTCGACATCGCCATCCACCATCCGGAGCGGCTGAACCGCGTCTACGCCTACGGCGCGAATTCCGACCTGACCGGGCTGAAGCCGGATTTCGACAAGAACCCGACCTTCGCCGCCTTCATCGAGCGCGCCGGCACCGAATACAAGGCGCTGTCGAAGACGCCGGACCAGTACGACGCCTTCCTGCAGCAGATCTCGCAGATGTGGGCGACCCAGCCCGACTTCAGCGCCGACCAGCTGCGCGGCATCAAGGTCCGCTTCGCCATCGCCGATGGCGAGCATGACGAGGGCATCAAGCGCGAGCACACGGAGTATCTGGCCCGCACCATCCCGGGCGCCGAGCTGCACATCCTGCCGAATGTCAGCCATTTCGGCATGCTGCAGAACCCGAAGGAGTTCAACGCCGCGGTCGTCAAGTTCCTGACCGAGAAGTAAGCCCTCCGGCCCTTGTCCGCCCGGCGTTGCGGCGCCGGGCGGCGGGCTGGTAGAAGGCGCCATGGCCCGCCCGATCTTCACCTTCCCCGACGACGCCGCCTGGAACGAGGCGCGCCAGGCGGTCGAGTTCGGGGTCGAGGTCGGTGACTATGCCGGCCGCGTGTTCCTGCCCTCGGCGGCACTGCGCTCGCTGCTCGGGCACCGGCCGACGCCGGCGGAGGCGGTCGAGATCTACCACCATCACCGCGCCGGCATCGAGCGCGCGGCGGAGCTGCGGATCGAGGAGCGGCGGCTGGACCCCGACGCCAATGTGACGCTGGACGGGCGCGACCTGCGGCGCCGCTGAGCGCCCCTCCCCGGAATCGCGGGATTGCGATTGCCGCCCGATTGCGATAGCCAGTTGCGAATGACACGCATTCCTGGTCAGCGGCGATGATCGAGATCCTGCGGCCGGTCTTCACCGGCGACCTGGCGCATTGCGGCGAGGCCGTGGTGCTGCCGGACGACGAACGCCCTGCCCTGCCCGGCCGCAGCCTGCTGGACCCGGCTGCGATCGACCGGGTGCTGGACGACTATGCCGGCCAATATCCCGGCGCCGACCGGCGGGCCGTCGCCTCCTTCTGGTCGCAATGGTACTTCGCCCGGCTGCTGCCGCCGGTGCTGGCGGCCAGCCTGCTGCTCGGCCGCCGCTTCCCGATCGCGCTGACGGAGATCGGCGTGATCCGCGCGCCGGAGGGCCACCCGATCGCCTTCCGCATGGCGCATGACGGCACGCCTGAGGACGAGCCCGACGCCTTCCGCCGCTTCGACCGGCTGGTGGCCGGCCATATCGAGCCCTTCATCGCCGCCTGGGCGGCGCATACCCAGGTGGCGCCGCGGCTCTACTGGAACAACGCCGCGGTCTATCTGGACTGGATCCTGGGCGAGATCGCG
Organism: Inquilinus limosus; assembly: GCF_002195995.1. Taxonomy (GTDB): domain Bacteria; phylum Pseudomonadota; class Alphaproteobacteria; order DSM-16000; family Inquilinaceae; genus Inquilinus; species Inquilinus limosus_C. The sequence continues at coordinate 17,434 of NZ_NHON01000099.1, read as the reverse complement.
GCCCATCCGCTGGCCGATGCCGGCCTCGCGGCCGAAGCCGGACGCCTGCTGTCCGATCGCGAACGGCCGGACGGCACGCCGAACCCGCTGTTCGAGCCGATCCAGACGGTCGAGGAGGATGGCGAGGCCAAGCGCTGGCGCCGGCTGTGCTGCCTGCGCTACCGCCTGCCGGAGATCGCCGAATGCGGCACCTGCCCGCATCTCCGCGCCCGGTTGCGCAAGGTGGCCCCGGCGCAGCAGGTCGCTTGAGACGCGGGCAAGCTCCGGCGGGAAGACGGCCATTCGAACGCCACCCCGCTCCGATGACCTATTGCGCGGCAGGCGCCAGATTGCGGATGGCGTAGACCTCGGGGAACAGGCGATCCTTGAAATGGGCTGCGGCCGGGGCCGTTTCCTCCAGCAGCTTGTCCACGGCCGCATAGTTCTTGTCATAGACCCAAGGCCGGCGCGGCAGCTCGCGGTCGTTCAGCCAATAGGGGCTCCAATCCGCCGTCGTCTCGATCAGCTCCCGGGCGTAATCGGGGCCGTATTCCAGCGCCCCGTCGACGACGACGTCGACATAGGATTGCAGCAGCGGATAGTCGGCCGACGGCGGCTGCAGCCCCTCGCCCGGCACGCCGTCTTTGCCGACCGAGACATAGACCCAGATCTTGCCCTCGGTCGGCACCTGCTCCCAGGAGACACCCTCGATCGCCTCGCGCGGCACTTCCATGCGCTTGTAGCCGGCTTCGCGCGCATCGAAGGCGCTCATGTCGTTGCCCTCGACCGGGTAGAGCACGCCGTTGATCGTCGTCGCCTGCTCGCCGGTGCCGGGCTTGCGCAGCCCGAGGGCGGTGAAGCCAGACTTGGCGCGATCGACCCAGGCCCTGATATAGCCGAAGGAGGCAGAGACCCGCACCGGGATCGCGTCGATCGGCTTGCTGGCGGTGGAGTTGCGGGACGCGGTGTTGATCAGCGATCCGTAGCCGAAGATGAAGTTCTGCGGCTGGCCGGGCAGTTTCGTCCCCCACCAGTCGGCAGCGCCGGCGCCGGGCGCTGTCGCTGCCAGCGTGAGCAGGGCAAGCCCGGAGATCATCAGGTCTCTGCGATGCATCGTGAATCGCCCCTCGTTCGATCGTCGGCCGGCTGAAGCCGCCGAGACAGACAGATGCCCCGGATAGACAGATGTTCGAACCGATTACACTTCAAAAATCTAATATTAAGTAACGCATCATAAGTTAAATTCGCGTTAAACGTAACATCCTCGAACTGACACTCGGAATATATCCAAATTTATCAAAAATGCACCTGACGAGCGGTTCCAAGGTGGCACTTCGGCAATCAAGCGAACGCTCGAACAATCCTACGACGGCGCGTAACGAGAACGAAGCCAGCCGATGTGTCGGAATGATCAGAGGCGGGCGTGTCGGAATGGACAACGCCACCACATGCTAACGTCTTGAAAGATTTTGGTGAGCCGGGTGGGGCTCGAACCCACGACCAGGGGCTTAAAAGGCCTCTGCTCTACCGACTGAGCTACCGGCTCACACGGCCGGCCCGGGACGTGCCCGGGCGGGCGCGGCGCACATTAGGGAGGCACTGTCCGACGGTCAACACCCCCGCGCCGTTATTCCCCGACGATCCCCTTGCGGGCGAACTGCTCGGTCAGGCGCTTGGCCACCAGCGGGCTGACGAAGGGCGCGATGTCGCCGCCCAGCCGGCCGATCTCCTTGACGAAGCGCGAGGAGATGAACTGGTAGCGGTCCGACGCCATCAGGAACACCGTCTCGATCACCGGATTGATCTTGGCGTTCATGCCGGCCATCTGGAACTCGTACTCGAAATCCGAGACGGCGCGCAGGCCGCGCACCACCGTGGTGGCGCCGACCGAGGCCGCGAAGTTCATCAGCAGCATGTCGAAGGAGCGGACCTCGATCGAGATCCCCTGGGCCACCAGGGGCGCGACGTCGGCCCGCACCAGCTCCACCCGCTCGTCGGTCGAGAACAGCGGGCCCTTGCCGTCGTTGCGGGCCACGGCGACGACCAGATGGTCGACGATCCGCGTCGCCCGCTGGATGATGTCCATATGCCCCTTGGTGATGGGATCGAAGGTGCCGGGATAGACCCCGGTGCGCGCCTTGGACATCCGTGCGGCTTTCCTTATGCGCCGTCGCCGCTGGTTGCGGCGCCGTCCTGTTGCCCCTCAGCGGCCTCATCGGACGAACCACCGTCCTCGACCGCATCCTCGCCGTCGCCATTCTCCTCCGGCACCGAGGCGACGGAGACCACGCGCTCGCCCCCGGCGACGTTGAACAGCCGCACGCCCATGGTCTTGCGGGCGGCGATGCGCACGTCGGAAACCGGGCAGCGGATCAGCTGGCCACCATCGGTCACCAGGATGATCTCCTGGTTCGGCGAGATCGGGAAGCTGGCGGCCACGGCGGTGTTCTTCTCACCCATCTCCATGGCCCAGATGCCCTTGCCACCGCGCCCCGTGAGCCGGTAGCCATAGGCCGAGCTGAGCTTGCCGAAGCCCTCCTCGCTGACCGTGAGGATGAACTCCTCCCCCGCCTCCATCGCGGCGAAGCGGGCGGGGTCGAGGTCGTGCTCCACCACCGTCTCGCTGTCCTCGCCGTCGGTCTCCTCGCCCTCGGCCCGGCGCGCCGCATTGGCCATGCGCAGGTAGTTCGCCCGCTCATCCGCCGTGGCGTCGAGATGGTGCAGGATCGAGATCGAGATCACGGTGTCGCCGTCGCCGAGCCGGATGCCGCGCACGCCGGTCGAATCGCGGCCCTTGAACACGCGCACATCGGTGACCGGGAAGCGGATGCACATGCCGGCATGGGTGGCCAGCAGCACGTCCTGGTCGTCGCTGCACACCTTGACGCCGATCAGGCTGTCGCCCTCGTCCAGCTTCATCGCGATCTTGCCGTTGCGATTGATGCTGGTGAAGTCGGCCAGGCTGTTGCGGCGGACGCCGCCCGAAGCCGTGCCGAACATGACGTAGAGCTGGTCCCAGGTGCTCTCATCCTCCGGCAGCGGCATGACGGTGGAGATGGTCTCGCCCTGCTGCAGCGGCAGCATGTTGACCATCGCCTTGCCGCGCGACTGCGGCGTGCCGACCGGCAGGCGGTAGACCTTGAGCTTGTAGACGATGCCGCGGCTGGAGAAGAACAGCATCGGCGTGTGGGTGTTGGCGACGAACAGGTCGGAGACGAAATCCTCGTCCTTCGTCGCCATGCCGCTGCGGCCCTTGCCGCCGCGGCGCTGCGCCCGGTAGGTCGACAGCGGCACGCGCTTGATGTAGCCGCCGTTGGAGACGGTGACGACCATGTCCTCGCGCTGGATCAGATCCTCGATATCGGCCTCGAATTCGAGGTCGAGGATCTCGGTCTTGCGCGGGGTGGCGAACTGGTCCTTCATCTCGACCAGCTCGCCGCGCATGATCTCCAGCAGCTTCTCGCGGCTGGCCAGGATCGTGAGGTATTCCTGGATCTCGGCGACGATGGCGCGCAGGTCGTCGCCGATCTTGTCGCGTTCCAGCCCGGTCAGGCGATGCAGGCGCAGGTCGAGGATGGCGCGGGCCTGGACCTCGGACAGGCGATAGGTGCCGTCCTCGGCCAGCGGATGGCCGGGTTCGTCGACCAGCGCGATCAGCGGCGCGATGTCACCGGCCGGCCAGGCCGTGGCCATCAGCTCCTCGCGCGCCGTCTGCGGGTCGGGCGCGCGGCGGATCAGCTCGATCACCGCATCGATGTTGACCACGGCGGTGGCCAGACCGACCAGGACATGGGCGCGTTCGCGGGCCCGGGCCAGCAGGTAGCGGGTGCGCCGGGTGATCACCTCCTCGCGGAAGGCGATGAAGGCGTCGATGATCTGCTTCAGGTTCAGCAGCTCGGGCCGGCCGCCGTGCAGCGCCAGCATGTTGACGCCGAAGGAGGTCTGCAGCGGGGTCGAGCGGTACAGCTGGTTCAGCACCACATCGGCGCTGGCGTCGCGCTTCAGCTCGACCACGATGCGCACGCCGTCGCGGTCGCTCTCGTCGCGCAGCTCGGAGATGCCCTCGACCGTCTTGTCGTTGACGACCTCGGCGATGCGCTCCATCAGCCGCGACTTGTTCACCTGATACGGGATCTCGGTGAAGATGATCGCTTCGCGGTCCTTGCGGATCTCCTCGATCGACGACCGGGCCCGCATCACCACGCTGCCGCGGCCGGTGCTGACGGCGGAGCGGATGCCGGAACGGCCGAGGATCAGGGCGCCGGTCGGGAAGTCCGGCCCCTGCACGATCTGGTTCAGCTCCTCGATCGTGATCGCGGGGCTCTCGATCGTGGCCAGGCAGGCGTCGATCACCTCGCCCAGATTGTGCGGCGGGATGTTGGTGGCCATGCCGACGGCGATGCCGCCGGCGCCGTTGACCAGCAGGTTCGGGAAGCGCGACGGCAGCACCGTCGGCTCGGACTGGGTCTCGTCATAGTTCGGCTGGAACTCGACCGTGTCCTTGTCGATGTCATCCAGCATCGCCTCGGCGGCCTTGGCCAAGCGCGCCTCGGTGTAGCGCATCGCCGCCGGGGGGTCGCCGTCCATCGAGCCGAAATTGCCCTGCCCCTGGATCAGCGGCAGCCGCATCGAGAAGTCCTGCGCCATGCGCACCATGGCGTCGTAGATCGCGGTGTCGCCATGGGGGTGGTACTTACCCATGACGTCGCCGACGACGCGGGCCGACTTCTTGAACGGCTTGGTCGAATCGTAGCCGCCCTCCTTCATCGCGAACAGGATGCGGCGATGCACCGGCTTGAGGCCGTCGCGCACATCCGGCAGGGCGCGGGAGACGATCACGCTCATGGCGTAATCGAGGTAGGAGCGCCGCATCTCCTCCTCGATCGTCACCGGGGTGATGTCGAAGTGGGGCGGCGTGGGCGAGCGTTCGGTCAAAGCACTGTCCGGGCTGCTAAAAGGACGCGCCCGGACAGCCTGCCGGGCGGGGCGACGCTAGCACGTTTCCGCACCTGCGAACAATTCGTTACGGGGCCGCTTCGGGGGGCACGGCGGACCGTTCTCAGGCGGTCGCGCCCGCCCCCGCCGCGGCGCGCGCGTCGCCGCGCGCCAGCAGGTGGAATCGGAACGCCAGCAGGGCGACCGAGACCACGCTGGCGATCAGAATCGCCTCGAACAGACCGGCGGCACCGCGCTTCAGATGGACGCCCAGAACCCAGCCCAGCGGCGTCATCACCACGATGTAGGAGATGGTGTGCAGCAGCGTCGGCACGATGATGTCGCCGCGGCCGCGCAGCGCGTTGGCCATCACCACCTGGCCGCCATCGACGATCAGGATGAAGGTCGAAACCAGGACCACCGGCACCACCAGCGGGATCAGGTCCGGGTCGCTGGTGTAGGCGGCGGCGATCGGCCGGGCGAACAGCCACAGCGACGCCCCGAACCCGACCATGACGACGCTGTTGACGCCGAGCCCGACCCAGCCGGCCAGCACCATGTCCTTCAGGTCGCGCCGGCCATGGGCGATGCCGACCCGGACCGCGGTGGCGGAGCCGAGGCCGAGCGCCACCATGAAGATCAGCGCGATCAGGTTGAGGCCGATCGAATAGGCGGCCAGCGGCAGGTCGCCCAGCAACCCGGCGAAGAGGGTCAGGGCGGTGAAGGCACCCGATTCGATGAAGATGCTGAGGCCGCCGCCATAGCCGAGCTGGCGCTGCCTCGACCAGTCGCGCCAGCGCCAGCCGCGCCAGCGGCGGATGCCGTAGTTGTCGCGGTCGCGCATCCACCAGACATAGGCGACCAGGCTGACCGCCAGGAACATGCGGGAGGCGGTGCTGGCCCAGGCGGCGCCGAGCGCCCCGAGCTCCGGCAGCCCGGCGACGCCGAACACCAGCAGCCAATTCACCAGGGCGTTCAGGAGATTGGCCACGATCATCGCGATCATGCCCGGCACCGGCCGCTTCAACCCTTCGAGGAAGAAGGCGGTGACGGTGTAGATCACCGCCGCCGGCATGCCCCAGCCGAGCACGATGGCGATGTCGGCCCCGGCCTTGGACAGTTCCGGCGTCTGGCCGGTCAGGACCAAGAGCGGCTCGATGAAATGGCACAGCACGGCGAGCACCAGGCCGATCACGCCGCCATAGATCAGCGCCCGGTGCCAGACCGCGCCGCATTCGTCGGGCCGGCCGCGGCCGAGGGCATTGGCGGTCGTCACCAGCGTGCCGATGACGAGGCCGGTGGAGGTGCCGATCATGCTGCCGATCGGGGCGTTGGCGATGGAGAGATGGGCCAGGTCGGTGCTGCCGTAGCGGCCGACGAACAGGGTGTCGACCAGCGCCATCAGGATCAGCCCGGCGCGGGCGACGATCACCGGCAGGGCCAGGCGCGTCAGCTCATGGACATGTCGCCGGACCCGGGCGCGCATCCAGCTTTCGCCCGGCCGGATCGGAACCTGGTATGTCACGGCGCCCCTCCTCCCCTTGGAGCGGCACCCTAGCAGCCCGGCGCGGCGGATATCAGGGGGCCGGACGCCGGCCTGCCATGCGGCTCCCCCGGCGGTCGGGGACGGGCTACGCTGGCCCATCATCACCGGCAGGACGCCAGCATGATCACCGCCCTCGCCCTGTTCGCCATGCCCGTCGCCATCGCCGCCATGATCCCGGGCCCGGCCCAGACCGCGCTGGTGGCGCGGGTGCTGTCGCGCGGCGCCGGCGAATCCCTGCCTTTCGTGCTCGGCATGGTCGCCGGCAACGCGCTGTGGCTGGCCGCGGCGGTGTTCGGCCTGTCGGCGCTGGCGCTGGCCTATGAGCCGGTCTTCGTCGCGGTGAAATGGGCCGGCATCGCCTATCTCGCGATCCTCGCCTGGACGCTGTGGCGGGCCCCGGCCGCCGAGCCGGAGGCGCCGCCGCGGCGGACCGGCGGGATTCTCGGCGGGGCGGCGCTGACGCTGGGCAACCCGAAAGCGGTCGTGTTCTACGGCGCGGTGCTGCCGCAGGTGGTCGACCTGACGACGCTGGACGCCGCCGGCATCGCCGCGGTGTTCGCGGTGCAGCTCGGCATCGACCTGACGGTGCAGGCCGCCTATGTGGTCGGCGCCGCCCGGGCCCGCAGCTTCTTCCGCTCGCCGCGCCGGCTCCGCCTGGTCAACCGCTCCGCCGCCGCGATGATGGCGGGGTCCGCCGCGCTGATCGCCAGCCGCGGCTAGGCCGTGAGCGGCGCGCCGACCGGTTCCGCCGGCGCCGCCTCGCCTTCCATCAGCCGGCGCTCGGCCGCGAACAGGGCGGCGATCGCCTCCTTGGCGCGGGCAATTCGGGGCGACCGGCCAACATCCTGGTGCACGACCAGGCGGTAGCGGTGCTCCAGCTCCGGCACGATCGGCGACACCCGCACCAGCTCCGGATCCGCGTCGCCGATGAAGCACGGGATCAGCGCCAGCCCCGCCCCGGACAGCAGCGCCGACAGAATCAGGTCGGTGGTGGTCAGGCGCAGGACGCGCGGCGCCGCCGCCAGCCGGGCGCGCACCGGGTCGGCCGCGGTGATCGGGCTGGTGCCGCCCACCCGCTCGCGGTCGTAGATCACCCAGTCGCAGCGGTCGAAGCGATCCGTGGTCCAGGCCTCGGGATGGCGGTCGACATAGCTGCGCAGGCCATAGACGGCATAGGCCGAGCGCGCGACCAGGCGCGAGCGCAGGCCCGGCAGGTCCGGCACCGCGGTGTAGATGCCGAGATGCACCGAATCGCCGCCGAGATCCGGCACGATGCGCTCGAAATCGATCGCCAGGTTGATGCCCGGCAGCGCCTCCCGCAGCTGCGGCAGCCTTTCGGCCAGGAAGCGGCTGGCCCAGCCATCGGCGGCCACCCGAACCAGCCCGGTGCCGGGATCGGCCTGGACCCGGGCCTCACGCTCCAGCGCCGCCGCGGCCTCCGCCATCGCGCGGAGATGCGGCAGCAGCGCCTCCAAGGCCGGGGTCGGGCGGTAGCCGTCGGCGCCGCGCTCAAACAGGATCAGGCCCAGCCGCTCCTCCAGCGCCTGGACCCGCCGGCCGATGGTGGGCTGGCTGAGGCCGAGGCTCCGCGCCGCCGCCGACAGGCTGCCGGTCCCGACCACCGCATGGATCACGCGCAGATCATCCCAGTCCATCGCGCCCGGCCCCGCCTCGCTTGCTGAACGGAAACGTACAGGTCCTCTTCGAACTTGTCGAATGGCGCACATCCACGTTCAGCAGCATCCTCCGCCCCATCAGCGCCCGATGCACCGGCCGCGGGCAGCTCACCTGACAGGCAACTCTCCTGACAGGATGATGTCAGGAGGGGTGGCGTAGTCTCCCATCATCGCCCCGGGCCGCCGGGGCCGGCGATGGAGGATCGGATGGCCGTGCTGACGGAGGTGGTGATGTACCGGGCGCGGCCCGGCGCCCCGGCCAAGACCGTGGTCACGGTGTCCGACGCCACCGGCCCGGTGATCACCGGCGGCTACGGCATCGACACGGTGCCACCGCCGGCGCCGAAAGCGGCCGCCTGCCCGATCGCGATGGCTTCTTCGAGGAGATCGTCATGAGCACCCATGTCCTGCGCCTGCCGCTGCGCCAGCGCCCCGTCGGCCTGCTGGGACGGATCTGGCGCCATCTCTCCGGTGGATCGGCGCGTTTCGCCAGGCGGCCGAACCGGCTGCGGCTGGAGACGCTGAGCGATTCCGCCCGCCGCGACCTCGGCCTGCAGATGGATGCGGAGTTCGACGCCGCGCTCACCCGCATCGGCCTCATGGCCGTGGCCGGTCGGACCCTGCTGTAACGACCTTGACCAGGAGCTTGCCGAAATTCTCGCCCCGGAACAGCCGCAGGAAGGTCCGGGGCGCGTTCTCCAGCCCTTCGGCGACATCCTCGCGGTAGCGGATCCGGCCGTCGCGGATCCAGCCAGAGACATCGCGCAGGAAGGCGGCGTGCTGGTCGGCGAAGTCGCCGACGATGAAGCCGCGCAGGGTCAGCCGCTTCGACAGCACCTCGCGCATCAGCTGCGGCATCCGGTTCGGCCCCTCTGACGCGCCGACAGAGTTGTACTGGGCGATCAGGCCGCAGACCGGGACCCGGGCGAAGGGGTTCAGCAGCGGCCACACCGCCTCCCACACCGCGCCGCCGACATTCTCGAAATAGACGTCGATGCCGTCCGGCACCGCCGCGCGCAGACGGTCGGCGAAATCCGGCGCGCAGTGGTCGACCGCGGCGTCGAAGCCGAGCTCGCCGGTCAGGTAGGCCCCCTTCTCGGCCCCACCGGCGATGCCGACGACGCGCGCGCCCTTGATCCTGGCGATCTGCCCGACCACCGACCCGACGGCCCCGGAGGCGGCGGAGACCACGACGGTCTCGCCCGGCCTGGGCTGGCCGATGGTCAGGAGCCCGGTATAGGCGGTCATCCCGGGCATGCCGAGCACGCCGACCGCGGTCGAGACCGGCGCCAGCGACGGGTCGACCTTGCGCAGCCCGGTGCCGTCGGACAACGCGTAGTCCTGCCAGCCGGTGCGGCCCTCGACGATGTCGCCAGCGGCGAATCCGGGATGATTCGAGGCGATGACGCGGCCGACCGCGCCGCCGACCATGACCTGGCCGATCTCGACCGGCGCCGCGTAGGATTTCGCGTCGCTCATCCGGCTGCGCATATAGGGGTCGAGCGACAGCCACAGCGTGCGGATCAGCAACTGGCCGGGCCCGGGCGTCGGCACCGGCCCCTCGACCAGGCGGAAATCGGTGTCCTTCGGCTCGCCGACCGGCCGCGCGGCCAGCAGGATCCGGCGATTCACATCGGTGCTCATGACGGGCTCCCATCTGCGGATGACGGGAGCTAAGCACCATTGTCGCGCATGATGAAGGGGTTCGACTGAATTAACAGATCTTATGCGTGGAAAATTCATCCAGGCGCCGGCGTCACATCCCCCGGATAAAGCCCGTGACCGTCACGGCGAGCAGCCCCAGGGCCAGCGCCGGGCCGAAGGGCCGCATCTCGCGCCACTTCACCCCGCGCCAAGGGGCCAGCACCAGGGTCATGACCAGCGCCGCGAGGCTGGCCAGAATCAGGACGATCAGGCTGCCCTGCACCCCGACCCAGAGGCTGGCGGCGGTGAGGAATTTGAGATCCCCCCAGCCGATCCGGGCGTGACGGTCGATCTTCTGCATCAGCCAGGCGGTGCCGGCCAGCAGCAGGAAGGTGACGGCGGCCGCCCCGAGGGAGAAGCCGAGCGTCCGCAGCGTCGGGTCACGGACCAGCGCCAGGGCCAGGCCGCAGACGCCCAGCGCCAGGTTGCAGATGTTCGGGATCCTGCTCTCGCGCAGATCGATCAACACGATCGGCAGCAAGAGCAGGATCAGAAGGCCGAGGGCGATGAAGTCGAGGCCGGCCATCAATATCCGCCGTTGGCGATGGTCACGGTGGCGGAGGGATTGGACAGCGGCATGGGCAGGAAGGGGGTCTTGCCGTCATCGCCGTTCAGATCGTTCGCGGTGTTGCGGGCAGCCTGGTCGTAGGTCACCGTGACCTGGAACAGGTTGGCGTCGCTGGTCGAGGCATCGGCGACGATGGTGCAGGGCTTGCCCGCGCCGCAGCTCTCGATGCTGCCGAGGATCGGGCCATAGGCGGAGAGCACGGCGATCGCCGCCTTCTGCGCCAGATCCTTGCGCTCATCGAGATTCATCCCGGCGATGGAGGCGCGAGCCCCCTCCGCCGCCGCCTGGTTGACCGCGAGCCAGGCGCCGAAATGCAGGCCGTAGATGACCATGCCGAACAGGAGGACGAGGAAGACCGGCGCGATCAGGGCGAATTCGACCGCGGCCAGCCCCGACTCGTCGGAGAGGGCGGCAGGCGCCCCAGCGCCCGCCGTCCGAGGTGCACGTGGTGCAGGAGTAGTCATGGCTGTTCCCATGAACTCGTTGGAGTGAGGCTGACCGGACCGCCGGGATCAGCCGGCGCCGAACGCGGCGCCGATCCGGGCGAACGCGTCGGTGATGCTTCCGGCGAGCGCCGTGGCGGCGGCGGTGATGCCCAGGGCGAGCAGGCATCCGAGGATCGCGTATTCAACGGCCGTAATGCCCTGGTCGTCACGAACGACTTGGCGCGCCTTCTTGAAGAATTTCCGCAACATCATGATAAACCTCCTGAAATTCCGGGATCCTGCTGCCCGCCCGCGTCCCGGTGCCGCCGGCGGTGTTCCGATTACCTGATCAGCACCGGCACGCCGCAGCGGACGCCGGTGACGGTGACATCCATCACGCCGATGCGCACGCCGAGGGCGGCGAGCAGATTGTCGACGAGAGGATCGAGGAGGCCCTTGATCACAGGGGCCAGAAGCTGGTTGAGGGCCGTGACCGTGGTGCTGACCACCTTCAGGTCGACCGGCAGCAGGCAGAGCTGGCCCAGGCCGAGGATGCAGGCCTTGAGGTCGAGATTCGGCTTGCCGGTGACCGGATCGATGCCGAGGCTGCCCAGCAGGTTCTCGATCTTCGGGCTGCCATAGAGGGATTGCGGAATCCGGCCGTCGATATCGGCGCGATCGAAGGTCATCTCCGCCTTGTTGGCGAACAATCCCTTGAGCTCGGCCCGCCCGTTGATCCGGACGAGCCCAAGCAAACCGAGCACGCTGACATCGACCAGCGACGCCGGCTGGATGTCGGTCTGGTAGTCGATCTTGTGGCTGAAATTGGTCATCAGGTTCATCGGCAGCGTGCCGATATAGGCGGCGGCCGCATCGATATCGGCATCGACCTTCACCTGGACGTCCGGATCGCAGGTGATCGAGGTCAGCGTGGCGTTACCGGGCGCGGCCTCGATATAGACCGGCAGCTGGATGCCCTGGCCGAGCAGGCCGAACAGGTCCAGCAGCTGCAGCTTGATCTGCGTCCGCACCTGCGCCGTGTGGACTGAGATGCCCCGCGGCCCGAAGGCGAAGGGCGGAGTCTGCGGCTTCTCGATCACCGTGGCGGCGACCTGGACCGATGCCACGCCGGGCAGGCCGACGGTCAGCGACGGGATCGAGATGAAGTTCTGGCCGTTCGCCACCTGGGCGCTGAGCGTGACCAGCTGGTACAGGTTCAACCCCGCCTGCAGCGCGCTCGGCTTGGTCGAGCTGCCGACCTCCTGCGTCTTCCAGAGGCCCAGGTCCAGCAGCTTGCCCAGGGCCAGGTCCGGGTTGCCGGCGATCTGCGACTGCAGCGCCAGCAGGGCATTCAGCGCGTCGAGGTCGAGGCCGGCGATGTTGCCCTGCTTGTGCAGCACATCGATCGCCGCCTGCAGGATCTGGCCGACCTTGACGTTGCTGTCGAGCAGGCTGTCATAGGTGCCGACCGAGGCGCCGACATGTGTCGCCAGGGCGTCGAGGAAGGTCAGCGCGTCGATATCGGTGTTGACCAGCCCATTATAGTGCACGGCGGTCAGGCTGATCTTGGTGCCCAGCACCCCGCCCAGCACCGCGTTCAGCAGAGGGCTCTGCGTCGTGTCGAGCGTCAGCAGGCCGGTGCCGGCCTGCAGTCCGGCCTCATCGATCCGCGCCGCCGTCGACCGGGTGCTGATCGGGTAGATGCCTTCCTTGTTCGGGCTGCCGCCCTGGCCCATCTGGCCGTCGCCGGTCTGCAGCAGCGACCGCGACAGCACGCCGGGCACCGTGGTGTGGGCCGTGACCTGCACCGCGCTGTACTCGTCCGGCGCGGGATCACCGGCCTCGCAGGCCGTGAGGCCGAGCTTGAAGCGATCCGCCGGCTTCGCCCCCTCGGGGCAGTACACGCCCGGCAGGGCCGAGGTCAGGCTGCTGGTTTCGAAGCCATTGGCCTCGAGCAGATTGCCGGCGATCGTCGTGGCGTCGGAGATCTTCAGCGCGGCCGACAGGGCCGAGACATCCGTCGCCACCTGCAGGTGGCGCTGCTGCGCGTACCAGAGGCCGACATCGGTGGCCAGCGCCGCCGTCCCGATCAGCGGCACCAGCATCAGTGCCGCGAAGGGCGCGATCGCGCCCCCGTCACCCGATCCGCGACGTATCAATCTCCCGATCATGGCAGCCCCCCCGATGACGACCCCATGCCGCCCCCAAAGCCGGATGGCGGCCCGTAGGAGCTGTTGCCCGAAAGCGGTTGAAGCGGCTTGCCGATGTCCTGGATGAAGTTGGAATAGACCTGACCGGCCTCCGCCCCCGACAGGCCGGCCGGCGCGCCAGGGCCCGGATGCGGGCGCTGCTGCGCCTGGATCACCTGCAGGGCGCGGTTGCTCTCGAACCAGTCGGGCGCCTTCGGCTGCACCAGCTGCTGCTGGGCCAGCGCCGCGGCCGGCAGGAACAGGGCGCATGCGCCCAACGCCGCAAGGCATGCTCGCATCATGGCTGGTTCTCCGAAGCTTGCGCCAGGCGCCGCGGCGCCGCCGTGCCCGTGCCGGCGCTGGTCGGACCGCGCATCTGGCCACGGGCGGTCTTCAGCATCTGCTCGACCGCGCGCCGCTCCTGGGCGTTGGTGATCCGGCGGAGCATCGCCTTGGCGGCATCGCCCTGGCCGGCGATGTCGAGGCATAGAATCAGGTTGTTGCGGACCTGGGCATTCTCCGGCGCCAGCTCGGTCGCCTGGCGCAGGGTGAACAGCGCCTCATCGTAGGAGGCGATCCGCATCTCGGCGAAACCGAGGTCGTTCAGGTATTTGACGTTGATCGGCTCGCGCCGCACGGCCTCGTGGAAATAGGCCCGCGCCTTGGCCCAATCGCTGCGGCCGGCCGCGACACGGCCGAGGCCGTCATAGGCCGCGGGGGCCTGGTCACCCTCCAGCAGATCCCGGTAGATCGCCTCGGCGCGCGCATAGTCCTGAATGTCGAGGAAAGCGTCCCCGCGCAGCACCTGCGCCCGCGCGTCGCCCGGGTGGCGGTTGTCGTAATCGTCGAGATAGGCCAGGGCGGCGCGCGACTTGCCGCCCTGGCGCAGCTTGTCGACGATGCCGAGATACAGGTCGCGCGAATTCTCTGCGTCGAGCGGCGCAGCCTGCGGCAGCGTGTCCGCCGGCGACGGCTCCCGATGCACGGTCTGGCTGCCGCCGAACAGGCCGCAGGCGGAGAGCCAGGGCAGCAGCAGGGCGGCCAGGCGGGAGGGGTTTCGCATCATCGGCCCAGTCCCGTCAGGGTGGCGAGGATGGTGACGACGGCCGGGGCCACCAGCACGATGAACAGCGCCGGCATCATGAAGACGATCATCACTATGGTCATCTGCGTGGTCTTGCGGCCGATGCTTTCCTTGGCCGAGGACACGCGCCGGTCGGCGAATTCGCGCACGAACTCACGCAGCGCCGGCCCCAGCTCGGTGCCATACATCAGGGTCTGCTTGAACAGGGCCGCCACCTCGCGGATGCCGCCGACGCCCAGCCGGTCGGCCCAGCGGTCCAGCGCCTGGTCATAGGCCATGCCGCGCTGCAAGTCCTCGACCAGCACCCGCATCGACTGGCGGACATGCGGCATGGCGTTGCCCTCGCCCTGCGCCACGGTGCGGAAGCACTGGTCCAGGCTGACGCCGCTTTCCAGCATCAGCAGCAGCACGTCGAGGACGAAGGGCAACTCGGCGCTGACCCGCCGCAGCCGGACCGAGGCCAGCGAGCGCAGCACGAACTTGGCGGCGATATAGACCAGGCCGCCGGCCGCCAGCGGGTAGAAACGGGCGACGCCGGACCACATCCCCAAGAGCCACAGCACCAGCCCGGTGCCGAGAATGGCCAAGAGCGCCGCGGCGAAGCGCAACCCGGCGAACACCATCAGCGCCTGCGGGTCGTAATACCCGGCCGACCGCAGGTGCTGCAGGATCTCCTCGCGGTCCTTGGCGCCGCCGACCAGCACCGGCGCGAAGGGCCGCAGCCAGCCGAGCTGGGCGGCGGTGCCGTCCGGCGCCTGGTCGGACAGCCGGGTCAGCCGTCGCTTCAGCCGCGCCTCGCCCACCGTGCCGCGCAACCCCAGCCCCAGCAGCAGCAGGCTGGAGCCGGCGGTGATGACGATGAAGGCGAGCTCGAGGCTGAAGGCCGGCATGGCGTCAGAACTCCAGCCGCATGATGCGACGCATGACCAGCACGCCAAACAGCTGCAGCCCGACGGCGATCAGGGCCAGGCGCGGCCCCTGCTCCGCATGGATGAAGAACATGATGTAGGCCGGCTTGATCACCGAGATCATCACCAGCACCACCGACGGCATCAGGCCGAGAACGATGGCGCTGAACCGGATCTCCGCCGTCGCCGCCTTCAGCTCGCGCTCCACCCGGGTGCGCTCCCGTAGGATCTGCACCAGGTTGGCCAGAACCGCCGACATCCGGCCGCCATAGCGGAAATTGACCTCGGTCGCGGTCGCCAGCATGAACAGCTCCGGCACCTCCAGCCGCCCGGCGAGCCAGGACACGGCCTCCGGGATCGGGGCGCCGTTGTTGATGCGCCGGATCATCGGCTGCAGATAGCGCTGCATGGCCGGCGACGTGTTCTCCGCCGCCTTCAGCAGGCCCTGCTGCATCGAGTTGCCGACCATGAGGAGCTGGCGCAGTGCGTCCAGGAAGAAGGGCAGGCCCAGCAGGAAGGCGTTGATCCGCCGGGTGGCCAGCGCGTGCAGGGCATAGACCGCGGCGCCGACGGCCAGGACCGGGACGGCGGCGGCGGCGATCGGGCTGACCAGCCAGGCCACGGCGACGGTGGCGGCGATCACCAGGATCGCGGCCAGCACCAGCCGGTCCGGCCGCAGCACGATGTCGGCGCGGTTCAGCCACAGCCGCAGGAAGCGCGGCCCGCCTTGCCCGGCGGGCACCGGCCGGGCGCCGGCGGGACGGCCGCCCGCCGTCTCCACCACGCCGTCCGGCACGGCACTGCGCAGCAGTTCCAGCCTGGCCTGCACCTGCTGCTGCTGGCGGCGCTGCCGGCGGCCGGCGACCAGGCTGATGCCAGCCATCACGAACAGCGCCAGCACGCCCAGCAGCAGGAAGGCGAAGCCGGTCATGCCGCCCCTCCCCGCGCCGCGGCCAGCCGCAGGTCCGGCGCCCCGACCAGGCGATGGGCGTAGAAGGGGCGCGCCGACAGGGTGCGGAACTCGCCGAGCCCGCTCAGCGGCGGCTGCTCCTCGAAGCTGAACAGCGGGTTAAGGGTGAAGTTGTCGCCCTCCATCCCGGTCAGCTCCGACACCGAGGTCACGCGCCGCTTGCCGTTCGCCAGCCGGTTGACCTGCACGACGATGTGGACGCTGTTGGCGATGTAGCGGCGCACTGTCTTCGGATCGCCGCCCAGGCCGCCGAAGCCGAGCAGCATCTCCAGCCGCCCGAAGGCGTCGCGGCTGGAGTTGGCGTGCATCGTGGCCATCGACCCGTCATGGCCGGTGCTCATCGCCTGCAGCATCTCAACCGCCTCGGCGCCGCGCACCTCGCCCAGGATGATGCGGTCCGGCCGCATCCGCAGGGCGTTGCGCACCAGATCACGGGCGGTCACCTCGCGGCTGCCGTCGAGGTTGGGCGGCCGCGTCTCCAGCCGCACCACATGGCTCTGGCGCAACTGCAGCTCGGCGGCGTCCTCGATGGTGATCAGCCGCTCCTTCTCGTCGATGTAGCCGCTGAGCATGTTGAGCAGCGTGGTCTTGCCCGAGCCGGTGCCGCCGCAGATCAGGATGTTGAGGCGCGAGCGCACCGCCGCCGCCAGGAAGCTCATCATCTCCTGGCTCATCGAGCCGAGGCGCACATAGTCCTGCGCGCCCATGGCCTGGACCCGGAACTTACGGATCGACACCATCGGCCCGTCCAGCGCGATCGGCGGGATCACGACATTGACGCGCGACCCGTCGGGCAGGCGCGCGTCGACATAGGGCGTCGCCTCGTCCACCCGGCGGCCGATCGGGCTGACGATGCGCTGGATGATGTTCATCAGATGGGCGGTATCGCGGAACCGCACCGGCACCGCCGCCATCTGGCCGCCGCGCTCGACATAGATCCGGTACGGGCCGTTGACGATCACGTCGTCGATCGACGGGTCCTTCAAGAGCGGCTCCAGCGGGCCGAGGCCGATCACCTCGTTCTGCACCTCGGAGGCCAGCAGGGCGCGCTCGGCGGCATTCAGCGCCAGCCCTTCCTTGGCGGCGAAGCGGGTGATCGCCTGCTCGATGCCGTCGCGGATCATCGACTGGCTGGCCGATTCCGCGTTGATGCCAAGCGCCTCGAGCTGCTCCAGCACCAGGTTGAAGATCGCGAACTTCGTGCGCTGGTAGGCGTCGGTGGTGCGCAGCTCCGCCGCGGCGAGCTCCGCCTCCCCGCCTGTCCTGACGCCGACGCCGTTGATCAGCCCCGCCATCGCCGCCTTCTCCTCACGACGTCCGCAGCCGGCGGAACAGGCCGGCGCCGCGCGGCGCCGGCCGGGCCGCGCCCGGCGCAGCCGGCGCCACCCCGGCGGCGGCCTGTTGCGCCGGCTGCGGACGTCGTGTGGAGAAGGCGGCGATGGCGGGGCTG